>CAWFQO010000039.1:0-54112 GCA_963817865.1 uncultured Solirubrobacterales bacterium
TACGTCTACGACGACCACGGCCGCCGCTACCTCGACGGCCTCTCGGCTCTCTACTGCGTCAACGTCGGCCACGGCCGCGAGGAGCTCGCCCAGGCCGGCGCCGCCCAGGCCCGGGAGCTCGCCTTCTACACCAACTGGAGCTACGCCCATCCGGCGTCGATCGAGCTTGCCGCCCGGGTCGCCGACCTCGCGCCGCCCGGCCTCGACCGACTCTTCTTCACCTCCGGCGGCTCCGAGGCGGTCGAGTCGGCGCTGAAGCTCGCCCGCGCCTACCACCGCCTCCGCGGCGAGGGGACCCGCCACAAGCTGATCGCCCGCGAGCTCGCCTACCACGGGACGTCGATGGGCGCCCTCTCCGCGACCGGGCTGACCGCGCTGCGCCAGCCGTTCGAGCCGCTGACGCCCGGTGGCTGCCACGTGGTCAACACGAACTCCTACCGCTGGGACGAGGACCGCGACCCGCTCTGGGCGGCCGACGCGATCGAGGAGCGAATCGTCTTCGAGGGCGCGCAGACGGTGGCCGCGGTGATCCTCGAGCCCGTCCAGAACGCCGGCGGCTGCTTCACCCCGCAGGACGGCTACTTCCAGCGCGTCCGGGAGATCTGCGACCGCCACGGGGTACTCCTCATCTCCGACGAGGTGATCTGCTCCTGGGGGCGGCTCGGCCACTATTTCGGGTGCGACCGCTATGGCTACGTCCCGGACATGATCACCACGGCCAAGGGCCTGACCTCGGCCTACGCGCCGATGGGGGCGCTGATCGTCTCCGACCGGGTGGCCGAGCCGTTCACGAGCGGGACGGCGATGTTCGCCCACGGCTTCACCTTCGGCGGCCACCCCGTGTCGGCGGCCGTCGCCCTCGCGAACCTCGAGATCATGCGGCGGGAGGATCTGTGCGGCCGGGTGCGCGAGCACGAGCCGGCCTTCCGGGCGATGCTCGAAGGGCTGCGGGATCTCGAGATCGTCGGCGACGTCCGCGGGGCCGGGTACTTCCACGCGATCGAGCTGGTCAAGGACAAGGCGACGAAGGAGACCTTCGGTGCCGAGGAGTCCGAGCACCTCCTGCGCGGGTTCCTCTCCGGCGAGCTCTTCGCCCGGGGGCTGATCTGCCGCACCGACGACCGCGGCGACCCGGTGATCCAGCTCGCCCCGCCCCTGATCGCCGGGCCCGAGCAGTTCGCCGAGATCGAGGGCGTCCTCCGCGAGGTGCTCGCCGAGGCGTGGACCCGGATCCGCCGGGACTGATGCTCACCGTCGAGGGCCTGGTCGCCGAGGTCGGGCTCGCGCTGGCCTGCGGGGCCGAGTCGGGCGCGACCGAGGTGCGCTCGGTCCACTGCACCGAGCTCCCCGACCCGACGCCCTGGCTCTCGGGCGGCGAGCTCCTGCTGACCACCGGCGACCGCCTCGACCGGGCGGAGACCCAGCGCGATTACATCCGGCGCCTGGTCGAGCACGGGATCGCCGGCGTCGGCCTCGGCACCGGCTTCACCCACCCGCGGCTGCCGCCGGCCCTGCTCGACGCCGCCCGGGCGGCGGCCCTCCCCGTGTTCGAGGTTCCCTACGCGCTGCCGTTCATCGCGATCACCGAGCGGGCGTTCAGTCACCTGGCCGACGAGAAGCTCGACGCGCTCAGCCGGAGCATGGCGATCCAGGGCCGGATCGAGCGCCTCGTGCTCGACGAGCGCGGCCTCGACGAGGTCGTCCGCGTGGTGGCGGTCGCCGTCGCCGGCGCGGTCGGCGTCCTCAGCGCGCGCGGCGAGGTCCTCGCCTGGCACGAGGCCGGCCCGGGCGAGCCGGCCCACGCCGAGCTCGACGCCCTGCGCCGGGCCGTCGCCGCCTCCGCCGGCCCGCCGCCCGAGCTCCTGGACCCGGCCGGCGACGGGCGCGCCCTCGGGCTGCCGGTGGTCGCCCGGGGAGGCGGGCGGCCGGCGGCCTGGCTGGTCGGCGTCGGCGCGCTCGGCGAGTTCGAACGGCTGGTCCTGCGCCAGACGGTGACCGTCGTCGCGCTCGAGCTGATGCGGCTGCGCGTGGTCCGCGACACCGAGCGCCGCCTCGCCGGCGACGTCTTCGCCGAGGCCCTGACCGGGCGCCTGCATCCCGAGGAGCTCGAGGCCCGGCTGCGGCCGTTCGGCCTGGGCGGCGAGCTCGCGGTGCTCGCCTTCGCCCTGGGCGACCCGGCCGCCGCGGCCCCGGTGCTCGACCGGGCGCTCGAGCGGATCGACGTCCCCGCCCTCGTGGCCACCCGCGGCGCCCTCCTCTGCGCGGTCACCCCCGGCGACGCCCGCGGACCGATCGACCTCGCCGCCCGGCTGCGGAGCGAGCTGGCCGCCGAGTTCGGCGACGTCCGCGCCGCGGCCAGCCGCGTCGGCCCGGCGCAGTCGCTGCGGCGGAGCTTCCACGAGGCCCGGTGCGCCCTGGAGGCCGTGCGCCACGCCAACGGCGCCGGACCCGAGGTCGCCTCCCACCGCGACCTCGGCGCCTTCCACCTCCTGCTCTCGCTCCAGGACGACGACGCGCTCCGCTCCTACAGCGAGAGCGTGCTCGGACCGCTCGCCGGCGGTCAGCCCGGCTACGGGGAGGAGCTGCTGCGTTCGCTCGACGTCTTCCTCGAGCAGAACGGCCACTGGGAGCGCGCGGCGGCCGAGCTCTACTGCCACCGCCACACCCTCCGCTACCGCCTGCGCCGGGTCGAGCGGCTCACCGGGCGCGACCTGACGAGCACCCGCGACCGGATCGAGTTCTGGCTTGCCCTGCGCGGGCGGGAGCTCTCCCGATGAAGGTCGCCGTGCTCGGCGCCGCCGGGACGATCGCCCGGGCGATCGTGCGCGACCTGGCCGAGTCGGCCGAGGTCGATGAGCTCCTCCTGCTCGACCGCGACGAGACGATGCCCCTCGCCGAGGCGGAGGAGCAGATCGGCGGGCGGGCCGCCGCGGTCGAGCTCGTCTTCCCCGCCGGGCTGGCCGAGGCGATCGCCGGCTGCCAGGTGCTGGTCAACGCCGCCGGACGGGCCGGCGACCTCGAGGCGATGGAGGCGGCGCTCGCCGCCGGCTGCCACTACGTCGACCTCGACTGGGCGGCGGCCCGCCAGGTCGAGCTCGACGAGCGCTTCATCGCCGCCGACCTCATCGCCGTGCTCGGCATGGGCGCGAGCCCGGGAATGACCAACGTGATGGCCGAGCGCGCCGTCCGCCGTCTGGCCGGCGAGCCGGTGCTCGGGATCGACGTCAGCGCGGCCCTGCGCGACCTCGGCGACGGGACCGGCCTCCCGGCCGGAGCGGGCCGGCTCCTCGGCCAGCTGCGGACGGGCGCGTTCGTCCTCGAGAATGGCGTGGCCCGCGAGCTCGAGCCGCGCTCCCCCGGCGGGTCGGTCGACTTTCCGCCGCCGATCGGCCCGGCCGAGACGATCCACGTCGGCCACGCCGAGCTCGAGATCCTCGCCCGGAGCCTCGGCGTCGGCTCCATCAGCTTCCGCCTCTCGCTCGTCCCGTCGCTTCGCAGGCGCCTGGAGGCGCTGCTCGACGCGAGCGAAGAGGACCTCCTCCCCGGGCCGCCGGCGGTCGAGACGCTCTCCGCCCACGTCGTCGAGGCCCGCTCGGATCGGCACGTGGCCCGGGTCACGGCGGTGCGCGGGCCGCACCTCGGCTGGGGGATCGGCGGCGAGGTCGTCGCCACGGCGGCGCCCGTGGGCGCGCTCGTGCGCCTGCTCGCCCAAGGTCGGATCGAGCCGGTCGGCGTCGTGCCGGCGGAGAACGCCGTCGATCCCGACGACCTCCTCCCCGAGCTCGAGGCGCGCGACTGCGCCTTCGCCGTCGAGGTCCGCGAGCGATGAGGATCGGGGTCCCCACCGAGATCAAGGTGGACGAGTACCGGGTGGCGCTGACGCCGGCCGGGGCCCGCGAGCTGACCAGCCGCGGCCACGAGGTGATCGTCCAGGCCGGGGCCGGCGAGGGGAGCGCGATCGCCGACGCCGCCTACACGGCGCAGGGCGCGCGGATCGCGCCCGACGCCCCCGCCGTGTTCGGCGCCGCCGAGCTCCTGCTCAAGGTCAAGGAGCCCCAGCCGGCCGAGGTCGACCTGCTCCGCCCGGGGCAGACCCTCTTCACCTACCTCCACCTGGCCGCCGCCCCGGCGCTGACCCGCCGGCTGGCGGCGAGCGGGGCGACGTGCATCGCCTACGAGACGGTCGAGGCGGCCAGCGGGAGCCTGCCGCTGCTCGCGCCGATGAGCGAGGTGGCCGGAAAGATCGCCACCCAGGCCGGGGCGTTCATGCTCGAGAAGCCACTCGGCGGGCGCGGCGTCCTCCTCGGCGGGGTGCCCGGGGTGGCGGCGGCCACGGTGCTCGTGATCGGCGGCGGCGTGGTCGGGCTGAACGCCGCCCTGATCGCGATCGGCATGCAGGCCGACGTCTTCGTCTACGACCGCTCGATCGACCGCCTGCGCGAGCTCGACCTCGTCTTCGGCGGCCGGGCCTCGACCGTCTACTCGTCGACGCTCGCGATCGAGGAGATGCTCCCGGCCGCCGACCTGGTGATCGGGGCCGTCCTCATCCACGGCGCCCGCGCACCGTGGGTGATCCGCCGCGAGCAGCTCGCGTTGATGAAGCACCGGGCCGTCCTCGTCGACGTCTCGATCGACCAGGGCGGGTGCTTCGAGACCTCGCGGCCGACGACCCACTCGGCGCCGACCTACGAGGTCGACGGGATCACCCACTACTGCGTCACCAACATGCCGGGCGCCGTCCCGGTGACGGCGACCTACGCCCTCACCAACGCGACGCTCCCCTACGTCCTGCGTCTCGCCGACGACGGGGTGGTCGCCGCGCTCGCCGCGAGCCGGGAGCTCCGCCTCGGGGTCAACGTCGCCGACGGACGGGTGGTCCACCCGGCGGTGGCCGAGGCGCTGGCCGAGGACGGCGAAGTCGAGCAGGGGCCGTCATGACCGCCGAGATCCTCAACTTCATCGACGGCGAGCGGCGCCCGGCCGCGGGCGGCGCCGACGAGGAGATCATCGACCCGGCGACCGGCGAGGCGATCGCCCGGGCCCCGCTCTCGGACGAGCGCGACGTCGACGCCGCGGTCGCGGCGGCCGACCGGGCGTTCGCGAGGTGGTCGCAGACGACGCCCGGCGAGCGGGCGCTCGCCCTCCTGCGGATCGCCGACGCGCTCGAGCGGCGCGGCGAGGAGCTCAGCCAGGTCGAGTCGCGCAACGTCGGCAAGCCGATCGTGGCCGCCCGCGAGGAGATCCCCGTGCTCGCCGACAACCTCCGCTTCTTCGCCGGCGCCGCCCGCTGCCTCGAGGGCAAGGCGGCCGGCGAGTACCTCAGCGGCTACACGTCGATGATCCGCCGCGAGCCGGTCGGCGTCGTCGGCCAGATCGCCCCGTGGAACTACCCGCTGATGATGGCGATCTGGAAGGTCGGTCCGGCCCTGGCGGCCGGGAACACGGTGGTCCTCAAGCCGTCCGAGCAGACGCCGATGACCACGGCGCTGCTCGCCGAGATCGCCGCCGAGCACCTGCCGTCCGGTGTCCTGAACGTCATCTGCGGGCACGGGGAGGCGGCCGGCGCGCCGCTGGTCCGCCATCCCCGGGTGGCCATGGTCTCGCTCACCGGGGACGTCGCCACCGGCCGGGAGGTCGCCCGGGAGGCGTCGGCCTCGCTCAAGCGCGTCCACCTCGAGCTCGGCGGGAAGGCCCCGGTGCTCGTCTTCGATGACGCCGACCTCGACGCCGCCGTCGAGGGGATCAAGATCGCCGGGTTCTGGAACGCCGGCCAGGACTGCACCGCGGCGAGCCGCGTCCTCGCCGGCCCGCGGATCCACGACGACCTCGTCGCCCGCCTCGGCGCCGCCGCCGACGGGCTCGCCGTCGGCGATCCCCGGGCCGAGGAGACCGAGATGGGGCCGCTGATCTCGGCCGCCCAGCGCGACCGGGTGGCCGGCTTCCTCGAACGAGCGCCGGCCGGGGCCGATGCGGTCAGCGGCGGGCGCCCCCGCGCGGGCGCGGGGTTCTTCTACGAGCCCACGGTCGTCGCCGGCCTGGCCCAGTCCGACGAGCTCGTCCAGCGCGAGGTCTTCGGCCCGGTGGTCACCGTCCAGCGGTTCGCCGGCGACGAGGAGGCGATCGCCTGGGCCAACGGCGTCGACTACGGCCTCGCCGCGAGCGTCTGGACCCGGGATGTCGGCCGGGCGATGAACGCCGCCCGGAGCCTGCGCTTCGGGACCGTCTGGATCAACGACCACATCCCGCTCGCCTCGGAGATGCCCCACGGCGGCTTCAGGCAGTCGGGCTACGGCAAGGACCTCTCGAGCTACTCGCTCGAGGACTACACGGTGGTCAAGCACGTGATGGTGAGCCTTGGCTGAGACGGTCGGGCTGATGCCGGCCGAGTGGGAGCCGCACGAGCGCTGCCTGATGGCCTGGCCGGCCCGGGCGGAGCTCTGGGGCGAGCGGCTGCCCGAGGCGAGGAGCGACTACGCGGCCGTCGCCCGGGCCATCGCCGGCCGCGAGCCGGTGCTGATGCTCGCCCGGCCCGAGGCGGTCGCCGAGGCCCGGACGCTGTGCGGCGACGGCGTCGAGGTCCTCGCGGTCGCCCTCGACGACTCGTGGATCCGCGACACCGGGCCGATCTTCGTCCGCGCGGGCGACGGGACGCTGCGCGGCGTCGACTTCGCCTTCAACGGCTGGGGGGAGAAGTACGTCCCCTACGCGGCCGACGCCGAGCTCGCCCGGCGGGTGCTCGAGCTGGTCGGCGTCCCCCGCGTCGAGGCCGGGTTCGTGCTCGAGGGCGGCGCGATCGGCGTCGACGGCGAGGGGACGCTGATGACGACCGAGTCGGTTCTCCTGCATCCGAGCCGCAACCCGGCCCTCTCGCGCGACGAGCTCGAGCGCCGCCTGGCCCGCTGCCTCGGTGTCACCCACCAGATCTGGCTGGCCGGGGGGCTCGTCGAGGACCGGGACACCGACGGCCACGTCGACAACGTCTGCCAGTTCATCGGGCCGGGCCGGGTGATCGTCCAGACCGTGGCCGACCCGGCCGACCGCAACCACGCGACCTGCGCCGAGAACGTCCGCCGCCTGCGCGCCGCCCGCGACGCCCGGGGCCGGCGGCTCGAGGTGGTCGAGATGCCGCACCTGCCCTACGTGCCCGGGTGCGAGCCCCCGGTCGTCGCCCCCTACCTGAACCTCTACCTCGCCGGCGACGCCGTCATCGTCCCGGTCACCGGGGCGCCGACCGACGCCGCGGCCCTCGACCTCCTGCGGGACGCCTACGCCGACCGGGAGGTGGTCGCCGTCCCCGGGGCGACGCTCGCCCGGGGTGGGGGCGGGGTCCACTGCATCACCCAGCAGCAGCCCCGGTGACGGCCCACGAGCTGATCACGGCGCTCGAGGTCCCGCCGTCCCCGGCCCGGGTCCTGCCCGGGCGGCGGGGGACGCTCCGGGTCGGCCTCGTCCAGGACCGCTGGCACCCCGATCCGGCCGAGCACGAGGCGTCGCTCGCGGCCGGAGTGGAGCTCGCCGCCGGGGCCGGGGCCCAGCTGATCTGCCTGCCCGAGCTCACCCTCCACGCCTACTTCGCGGTCAACCCCGACGGGGCCGCGGCCGGGGCGGCGCTCGTCGAGTCGATCCCCGACGGTCCGACCTGCGCGTTCGCCGCGCGGATGGCCGCGCGGACGGGCGCCCACGTCCAGGCGTCGCTCTACGAGCGGGCCCCCGACGGCGGCCTCGGCTACAACACCGCGGTCTGCCTGCGCCCCGACGGGACGCTCGCCGCCCGGACGCGCAAGCTCCACATCCCGCGGACGGCCGGCTACCACGAGGACCGCTACTTCCGCCCGGGCGACGGCGGCGCCCCGGTGGCGAGGCTCGCCGGGGCCGGGGTCGGCTTCCCGACCTGCTGGGACCAGTGGTTTCCCGAGCTCGCCCGGGCCTATGCCCTCGGCGGCGCCGACCTCCTCGTCTACCCGACGGCGATCGGCTCCGAGCCCGGCCATCCCGACTTCGACACCGAGCCCCTCTGGCGGCACGTGTGCATCGCCCACGGGATCACCAACGGCCTCTTCGTCGTCGCGGTGAACCGGTTCGGCCGGGAGGGCCCGGTGTGCTTCTACGGCTCGTCGTTCATCTCCGACCCCTACGGGCGCATCCTCGCCCGGGCGCCGCGCGCCGCCCCGGCCGTGCTCGTGGCCGAACTCGACCTCGACCAGCGGGGTGACTGGCTCGAGCTCTTCCCGCTGCTCGCGACCCGGCGGCCCGACGCCTACGGCGCGCTGACCGAGCCGACCGGCTAGCTGTCGCCGGCCCCGACGAGGGTGCGGACGTCCACGACCCGTCCGTAGGCGTCCTGGACGAGCAGCTGGGAATCGCGCCGCTGGTCGGAGGTCGCCCGGCGGGCGGCGCTCTCGGCCTCCTCGCGGGTGGCGCAGCGGATCGGCCTCTGGCCCGGCAGCCGCACCTGCCAGCCCCCGCGGGGGTCCACGTTGATCCGCACGACCACGACTGCTTCAACGTCGTTCATCTCGACAGCTCCCTCAAGCCGGTTGCCGATCCACGTTAGCGCAGGTGTGCGCCACCACCAAGCGACTTATGCCGCCCGTCACATCCCGGCCCACGGGTAACGTCAATCTGGCTCGCCGGACCCGACGACGGACCGCGGCCCGGATCGGTCACCATGTAGGAGGACTGCGATCGAGGAGACGGGCGTCGTGGCGCAAAGCAGGGCTGGGCTCGCCGTAGCGCTGGGCGCCGGGATCGCGCTCGGGCGGGCGATCGGGACCGAGCAGACGGCGTTCGCCCGGCTGGCCGGCTGGTCGATCGCCGGGCCGGACGCCGCCGGGTGGGTGACCGACTTCCTGAACGCCGCCTACTACCGCCGGGCGCCGGAGGAGCGCGATCTCGACGATCTCCGCCTGGCCTTCGCGATCGTCACGACCTTCTGGGCGGCCAAGCGGGCTCGCAAGCTCCGTCTCCCCGACATCGTGCCCTTCCACCGGGCCTTCTTCCGGGAGCGCTTCGACCGGGCGGACTCGCCGCGCGGCACGCTGACCCGCGAGCAGCTCCACCGGGGGGCGGCCAGGCTCCTCGGCGGCTGGTTCACCGAGGCCTACGAGGACGACGCCCGGCGCGGGTGGGGGATCGCCTTCCGCACGCCGGAGGGGCGCGGGCGCTACCGGCCGGAGACCCGGCTCGAGCTGGCCGACGTCTCCGAGCTGACGCCGCCGATCGCGCCGGGCGAGGAGCAGACCTGGCATACCTACGCGCCGGTCGAGGTGGCTTCGGCCGAGCGGGTGATCGCGGCGCTGCTGGCCCCGGAGACGTGGCCGGACTTCGGGACCGAGGTCGGCCGGTTCACGGCGCTGCGATCCTCGCCGCTGCTCGGTCAGACGTTCGAGATCGAGGTGGCGGCGGGGACGGAGTCGGGGCGCCCGGTGTTCCAGCGGGGCTATGTGACGATCACAGACCTCGTGACCGGGGCCGACCAGCCAGCGCTCGACCGGTACTTCGAGGAGCTCGAGGACGGGCTGGCCGCGTTCGGCCACGACGAGCCCCGCGCCGTCCCGGACGGTGGGGAGCCGCTCGCCGGCTTGGACCTGACCACCCACAACGGGCATTTCATGGGCCGGGGCAAGAACCGGTTGATCGCCTACCGCCACGACGGGCGCGACTTCCTCCGGGCGGCCGGGACGTGGGACCCGATGGCCTGGCACGTGGCCACCGCCTACGAGCTGGCCGGCCGCGAGTCACAGCACACGTTCTGGGGTGAGGGTGCGGTCGAGCGGCGGAGCATGCTCCATCAGCTCGCGCTGCGGGCCGCCTGATGGACCACGACGCGGTGGTGATCGGGTCGGGTCCGAACGGCCTCACCGCGGCGATCCGGCTCGCCCGCGCCGGCCGGCGGGTGCTCGTGCTCGAGGCGGCCGGCGCGGCCGGGGGGGCGGTGCGCACGGAGGCGCTGACCTTGCCCGGGTTCCGCCACGACACCTTCTCCTCGGTGTATCCGGCGGCTGCCGCCTCCCCCGTGTACGCCGGGATGCCGCTCGCGCGGTTCGGGTTGCGCTGGGTGCACCCGCGGGCGTGCTACGCCCACCCGGTCGGCGAGGACGGGACGGCGGTCGGCCTGTATCGCGACCTCGAGCGCACGGCGGGGAGCATGGATGCGCTGTGCCCGGGCGATGGCCGGCGGTGGCGGTCGTTCGCCGAGCCGTACGTCGCGAACTTCGACGCGCTGCGGCGGACGATGCTCTCGGGGTTCCCGCCCCTCAGCGGTCCCGTCCGCCTGCTCGCCGGCCTGGGCGTGGCCGGGATGGTCGACTTCGTGCGGCTGCTGCTGATGCCGGCCGAGGCGCTCGGCACCGAGCTCTTCCGGGGCTCGGGCGCTCGGGCCTGGCTCTACGGCTCGGCGATGCACGGTGACGTCCCGCCCCCGGGGAGTGGCAGCGCGATCGCGGCCGCCTACCTGAACCTCCTCGGCCACGGGGCGGGCTGGCCGAGCCCGGAGGGCGGGGCGGACGGGCTGAGCGGGGCGCTGGTCGGCTACCTCGAGTCGCTCGGCGGCCGCGTGCGCACCGGGGCGGCGGTGACCCGGATCGCCTGCGAGGGCCGCCGGGTGGTCGGCGTCGAGCTGGCCGGGGGCGAGCGGATCGGCGCGCGCCGGGTGATCGCCAACGTGACGCCCCACGCCCTGCTCGGGCTCGCCGGCGAGGCCCTCGGCGGGCGCTACGCGGCGGCGCTCGGGCGCTTCCGCTACGGCCCGTCGACGTTGAAGCTCGACTGGGCCCTCGACGGCCCGATCCCGTGGACGTCGCCGATCGCCCGCGAGGCGGGGACCGTGCACGTCGGCGGGGGCGCCGAGGAGGTCCTCGCGACGACGACGACGGACGGCCGGCCTCCCCGAGCGCCCGTTCATGCTGCTCGGTCAGCAGTCGCTCGCCGACCCGACCCGCGCCCCGGCCGGCAAGCACACCGCCTGGGCCTACACCCACGGGCCGCGCGACGCCGACTGGGCGGGCGAGCGCGACCGCCACGCCGAGCGCATGGAGGCGCAGGTCGAGCGGTTCGCCCCCGGCTTCCGGGACCTCATCCTCGCCCGCCACGTCCTCGGCCCGGGCGACCTCGAGGCCCGCAACCGGAACCTGATCGGCGGCGACGTCGGCGGCGGGAGCTACACCCTCGACCAGGTCATCTTCCGTCCCGTCCCGTCGCTCTCCCCCTACCGGACGCCCGTCCGCGGCCTCTACCTGACCGGCGCGGCGACCTTCCCCGGGGGGGCCGCCCACGGCGTCTGCGGGCACGCCGCGGCCGGCCTCGCCCTGGCCGAGGACCGGGTGTCCCGGCTCGCGGGCGCCGGGCGCCGGCCGGCCGCGCTCGACGGCCGCTGAGGGCCGTCAGGAGCGGTCGGGCGCGCGCGGCGTCGGGCGGGGGCGGGCGGGCTCGGCCCAGAGCGCCTCGAGGCGCAGGCGGACGCCCTCGGCGGGCGGCCGCGGTCCCGACGCCTCGATCCCGGCCCCCGGGTCGAACGTGCGGGCGAAATCCGCCGGCGACATCGTCGACCAGCGCCGCGCCGAACCGGCCGGCTCGGTCATCGCCCGGCCGCCCGAGCGGGACGGACGGCTCGACCGGGCCCGGGTAAGCTCACATCTCGGCGGACGCCGAACCAGCACACGTCCGGGAGTGTAGAACACACTCCGGTCGCCGGGTGTGCGCTCAGTCCGGTGCCTCGACCCGGCGCTTGAGCGCAGCGAGCGGGGCCTCGATCAGGAAGTGCCGGGCCTTCGCCTTGACCAGGCGCTCGGTGACGAAGCCGCCCGGGACGCTCATCTCGACCGCGATGTCGTAGGTCGCCCGGGTACCGCCCTGCGCTGCCGCCGCGAGCGTCCAGCCGCGCCCGTCGATCGCGAGCTGGCCGGCGGCCGCGCTCGGCTGGAGGCGATCGGGCCCCTGCGCCTCGAGGCGCAGGACGCACTCGATCTCCGCGAGCACGGGCAGCCCCGTCCCGAAGAGCAATCGGGCCATAGCGGCGCCGCCGTCCACCTCGAGGACCTCGGCCTCGCGGACGCCCGGATACCACTCGGGATAGGCGGCGAGGTCGAGGAGCACGGCCCGGCAGGCATCGGGACTCGCCCCGATCAGGAGGGTCTCTGAGCCGGCCACCCGCACCCGACCAGCCTACCGAGGCCGGCCGCCCCGTCCCGATCGTCGCGGGGTAAGCTGGACCCATGAGTCTCCGCGGCGGGGTCGACGTCGGCGGCACCAAGATCCAGGCCGTCGTCGTCGACGCCACCGACACCGTCCTCGCCTCCGCGCGTCACCCCACGCCCGAGACCGGTGGCCCGCCGGCGGTCGCCGCGGCGATCGTCGAGGCGGTCGGCGAGGCGGCCCGCCAGGCGCAGGTCAAGCCGGCCGACCTCGTCGGCGCCGGGGTCGGCTGCCCGGGGCAGGTCGACGCCGGGGCGGGAACCGTGGCCCGGGCGGGCAACCTGCCCGACTGGCGCGAGCCGTACCCGCTGGCCCGGGTGCTCGGCGAATCGCTGGGGACGCGGGTCGCGCTCGGCAACGACGTGACCGTGGCCACCGAGGCCGAGTTCGCGCTCGGGGCCGGACGGCCCTTCCTCTCCCTGCTCGGCGTCTTCTGGGGCACCGGGGTCGGCGGCGGCCTGATCCTCGACGGCCGGCCCTGGTTCGGCCGCGGCGGGGCCGGGGAGATCGGGCACATCGTGATCGAGCGCGACGGCGCCCGGTGCCCGTGCGGGCGGTTGGGCTGCCTCGAGGCCTACGCCGGGCGCAGCGCGATGGAGGCCCGGGCCAGGCAGATGCAGGCCGACGGCCACAAGACGGTCCTCTTCGAGCTGATGACCAAGCGGGGCCAGACCCGCCTGACCAGCGGCGTCTGGGCGCGGGCGCTCAAGCACGGGGACGCCCTCGCCGGGAAGCTCGTCGACGACGCCGTCTCGGCGCTCGGCGCGGGCATCGCCTCGGCCGTGAACCTGCTCGACGTCGAGGCGGTCATCATCGGCGGCGGCCTCGGCGACCGCCTCGGCCAGCCGTACGTCGAGCGGATCGCCGAGGCGATGCGCCCGCACCTGTTCCGGGACGACGCGCCGCCGGCGATCGAGCTGAACGCCCTCGGCGACCTCGGCGGCGCCCTCGGGGCCGCCCGGCTCGTACGCGTTCCGGCTTGACCGGCATCCGGCCGGTCCGGATCCGGGCCGACAACCCCGGGCCGTACACGCTCGACGGGACGAACACCTGGATCGTCGGGGAGCGGCCGGCCTACGTGATCGACCCGGGTCCGGCGCTCCCCGCCCACATCGACGCGGTCGTCGCGGCGCTCGGCCAACGGGGCGGCCTCGGGGCGATCCTCCTGACCCACGACCACGCCGACCACGCCGCCGGGGTCGACCTCCTCCGCGGGCGCCTACCCGCGCCGGTGGCCGCGGCCCGCGGACCGGTCGCCGTGCGCCTGGCCGACGGCGCCCGGATCGGGCCGCTGCGGGCGATCGCCACGCCCGGACACGCCCCCGACCACCTCGCGTTCCTCGCCGGGCGGGCCTGCTTCACCGGCGACGCCGTCCTCGGCGCCGGCAGCGTGTTCGTCGCGCCGCTTCCCGGGGCGATGGCCGCCTACCTCGACGGCCTGCGCCGCCTGCGGGCCCTCGACCTCGACGTGCTCTGTCCGGGTCACGGGCCGCCGGTCGACGATCCGGCGGCCAAGCTCGACGAGTACCTCGCCCACCGGGAGGACCGCGAGCGGCGGCTGCTCACCGCGCTCGACGACGGGCTCCGCGCGGTCGACGAGCTGCTCGACCGGGTCTGGGCCGGCGTACCCGAGTCGCTGCGGGGCGCCGCCGCGGTGACCCTCGAGGCGCACCTCGACAAGCTCGCCGGCGAGGGTCGCCTCCCGGGCGGCGTCGAGCGCCGGAGCTACCCCTAGGGCTGGACGGAGGTCTGGGGAGCGATCGCGGCCGCGGCGCCCCGGCCCGCCCCGAGGCGATGGTGCCAGCCGGGCTGGGCAACCCCGGTGAAGCCGCTCGCGCTCGCCGTCGGCCCGGTCGTCCCGGCCGCCGGCCCGGCCGGTGCCGGTGCCGCTGCCGTGGTCGGGTCGGGGGCCGCCGCCGCCGTCCCGTCGGCCGGGGTGGCGTCCGGCCCCGCCGGCGCGCCGGCCCCGGTCGGGGTCGCGCCCGTCCCGGCCGCGACCGGCGCCGCCGTCCCGCCCCCGACCGGGGCGGGCGCCGGGGCCGTGGCCGCGTCGAGGCCGAGGGTTCCCGGGCCACCCGCGGCGTTCGACGCCGTCCCGTAGCCGTCCTGACCGGTCAGCGGCGGCGTGGCCGGCCCACCCCCGCCGGGCCCGGGCGCCGTCCGGGCGCCCGGCGAGCTCGGCGTCGACGGGCTCGGCGCCGGGGCGATCGTCCCGCCGGCCACCCGCGCCGTGACCCGCGGGTCGGGCGCCGGCACCGCGACCGCCGGGTGGCGCGGCGCGGGCGCGTCCCGGGCCGTCGGCCGGGCCGGGTGGCGGGTCGAGGCCGAGCGCAGCTCGCTCGCGCTCCCGACGAGGGCCGCACAGCAGACGAGCGCCGCGACCTTGGTCGCGGTCACGGTCGCCGCTCCCCCCAGCGCCGCCGTCGATCCGCCCGCCGCCAGGCCCCCTCCGGCCCCGGCACCCCCGCCGCCGACCCCGAAGATCAGCCCCAGGTGTCCGAGCGGACCGAGGGGGACGAGCCCGGCGACCTGGCGGCGGATCGCCACCAGCTCGCCCCGGTAGGCGCAGCAGTGGTCGCAGTCGCGCATGTGCCGGCGGGCCCGGCCGCTCGCCCGCACGCCCCGGTCGTGGGCCGCGACCAGCTCGAGGCGGATCTCCGCGCACGGCGCGTCGCGGGCCTCGGCCGCCCCGAGGACGCCGCCCCGGGCGCGGAGGAGGACCGACTTCACCGCGGCCACCGAGATGCCCAGGGCGACGGCCATCTCCTCGTAGCTCAAGCCCTGGAGCTCGCGCATCAGGAGCGCCGAGCGCTGCTGCGCGGGCAGGCTCACGACGTCGGCGACCAGGCGGCGCAGATCCTCGCTCCGCTCAGCCTCGGCCGGCGGATCGTGGCGCGCCCCCCGGGAGAGCGCCGGCAGGGCGCCCGGCAGGATCTCGCTCGGAATCGGCGCCGGCCGCCGGAGCTGATCGATGCAGCGGTTGTGGGCGATCCGATAGAGCCAGGCCCGCAGGGAGATCGGCGTCGCGCTGGCCAGGAGCGCCGCGTGGGCCCGGACGAAGACCTCCTGGAGCGCGTCCTCCGCATCCGCGGTCGACCCGCCCAGCATCTGCCGGGCATACGCGAGCAGGCGCAGGCGGTAGCGGTCGTGGATCGCCCGGAACGCGTCGTCGCTTCCGGCGCGGAAGAGCGCGACCAGCTGATCGTCGGAGCGCAGGCGCAGCAGAGGCGCGGGAACCGCCGGCCGCGCGCGCGGCAGTGCTGCGGAGCGGGGGAGGGCAGAGGCTTCCATGTGGCTTCGCCCACTCCACTCTAACGCGCGCGCCCGACACGAGGGACCGCGCCCTCCTTCCACGGCCGAGAACCGGGAGCCGGCTCGGCCCGGGGCCACCGGCGGACCCGTCCCCGCTCCAGATCATCGGTCAGTCAATATGCTCCGCCCCGTACCCGTGCGGACCAGGCAGGCGGGACCGCGAGCGCCCAAGGAGACCAGTGGCCTACTTCAAAGACGAGCAAGAGGTATACCAGTACATCGGCAGGCTGTTCCAGGATCTCCGCGACGACCCGGTTCTCTTCCCCCAGTTCCAGAAGGCGAACACGATCGTCCAGTTCCCGTTCAAGAACCCCCAGTCGCAGATCACGCTCAAGATCAAGGAGGGCGAGGCCGGGCAGGTCGACCTCGGCCCGACCGACCTCGTTCCCGAGGTCGTCATGACCATGGATGCCGACATCGCCCACAAGTTCTGGCTCGGCAAGGTCAACGTCACCGTCGCCCTCGCCCGCGGCCAGATGAAGGCGAAGGGGCCGGTGGCCAAGATCCTGAAGCTCCTGCCCCTGACCAAGCCGGTCTTCCCGCGCTACAAGAAGCTCCTCGCCGACGGCGGGCGGGCCGAGTGACGCCGGTCTGATGCCGGGCGACCCCGCCGGCCGGCAGATGTCCGGCTACAAGCCGTACTACCAGTTCGTCGCCCCCACCCGGGTGATCGCCGGCCGCGACCTCCTCGGGAGCGCCGGCTACGAGTTCGGCCGCGAGGGGGCCAAGCGCGTCCTGATCGTGACCGACGAGGTGATCCGGGCGACCGGCCTCGTCGACCGCGTCGAGGCCGGCGTGGTCGACGGCGAGCTCGAGGTCGCCGGCATCTTCGACGGCGTCCCCCAGGACTCGGACTCGGCCGTCGTCGCCGCGGTCGCCGAGACGGCCCGCGCCGTCGGCGCCGATTCGATCCTCGCCGTCGGCGGCGGCTCGGTCATGGACACGGCCAAGCTCGCCAACGTCGTCTTCGTCCACGGCGGCACCCCGCGCGACTGGGAAGGGTACTTCGCCCTGCCGCGGACCGACGACGGCGCCGGCCGCTGCATCGAGCTGGCCCCCCTCGCCTGCATCCCGACCACCGCCGGCACCGGCTCCGAGGCCAGCTTCGTCGCCGTGATCAAGGACCGCGAAGACCACGTCAAGTACCAGATCGCCGATCTCCCGATGTATCCGCGCCTGGCCATCCTCGACCCCGAGTCGACCCGCACCCTCCCGCCCCGGATCGCCGCCGCCACCGGGATGGACGCGATGACCCACGCGATCGAGGGCTACGTCTCGAGCGACTGGAGCCCCCACACCGACGCCTACGCGATGGCCGCCCTGCGGATGATCCGCGACAACCTCCAGCGCGCAGTCGAGCACCCCGACGACGACGACGCCCGCGGGAACATGCTGATCGCCGCCAACCTCGCGATCATCCCCACCTCCCAGGCCGCCTGCGGGATCGCCCACTCGATGGCCCACGCCTGCGGCGCCTACTTCGACGTCCCCCACGGCGTGGCCAACGCGATCACCCTCCCCTGGTCGATCGTCTACAACGCGGCCGGCGGCGAGGACATCGCCGCCCGCTACCGCGACATCAACGAGGTCTTCGGCGTCGAGACCGGCGGCTCCGGCGAGGCGATCGGCCAGGAGCTCGCCGACCACATCACCGGCCTCGTGGCGACCCTGGGCCTGCCGACGCGGCTGTCCCAGGTCGGGGTCACCGAGGCCGGCATCCCCGACCTCGTCGACGGGGCGATGGGCGACGGCTGCACCGTGGTCAATCCGCGCGAGCCGAGCGAGGACGACTTCGCCGAGCTCTACCGCCGGGCGCTGTAGGAGCGCGCCATTATCGGGGCGCTAGAGTCGGTGGGTCAACCTTAGGAGAAGAGATGGCGACCGAGACGGTGAAGGCCGTGCGCGAGTGGGGCAACTACATCGGCGGGGAGTGGGTCCACGCCGCGGACGGGGCGACGATCGACGTCTACAACCCGTGCACCGAGGAGCTCATCGCCCGGGTGCCCAGCATGTCCCCCGAGGAGGCCCGCGCCGCGGTCGCCGCCGCCCGCGAGGTCCACGACTCCGGCGTCTGGGCTGACGCCCCGCCCGACGAGCGCTCGCGGATCCTGCTCCAGGTCGCCGACAAGCTGACCGAGCACGAGGACGAGCTCGCCGAGCTCGAGGCGATGGAATCGGGCATGACGATCCGCGCCGCCTCGACCGTCCAGCTCGGCCAGTCGGTCCTCCACTGGGACTACTTCGCCCGCCGGGCCGACCGCCAGCTCCAGGAGCCACTCGAGCCGGTCAGCTTCCCGACCCACTCCTACAACTTCGTCCTGCGCGAGCCGATCGGCGTCTGCGCCGCGATCGTCCCCTGGAACTTCCCCCTCCTGATGGCCGTCTGGAAGCTCGCCCCCGCCCTGGCCATGGGCAACACCGTCGTCCTCAAGCCCGCCTCTCACACCCCGCTGACCGCCCTGCGCCTCGCCGAGCTGATCGCCGAGACCGAGCTCCCGCCCGGCGTGGTCAGCGTGATCACCGGGTCCGGCGGCTCGGTCGGCGAGGAGCTCGCCGCCCACCCGCTCGTCGACAAGGTCTCGTTCACCGGCTCGACCGTCGTCGGCCGGCGGATCATGGAGCTCGCCGCCCGGACGATCAAGAAGTGCACGCTCGAGCTCGGCGGCAAGTCGCCCAACATCGTCTTCGAGGACGCCGACCTCGACGCCGCCGTCGACGGCGCGCTCTGGGCCACCTTCTTCCACCAGGGTCAGGCCTGCGAGTCCGGGACCCGGCTGATCCTCCCGGAGTCGATCCACGACGAGTTCGTCGCCCGGCTCGTCGAGCGCGCCCGCACGATCAAGCTCGGCGACACCCTCGACTGGGCGACCGACATGGGGCCGCTCGTCTCGGCCGCCCAGCTCGAGTCGGTCGCCGAGTACGTCCGGATCGGGGTCGAGGAGGGCGCCACGCTCGTGCTCGGCGGCCACCCCGTCGACGGACCCGGCGGCAAGGGCCACTTCTTCGAGCCGACGATCTTCACCGACGTCGAGAACTCGATGACCATCGCCCAGGAGGAGATCTTCGGCCCGGTGCTCTGCGTGATCAAGGTCGCCGACGACGAGGAGGCGATCGCCGTGGCCAACGACACGATCTACGGGCTCGCCGCCGCCGTCTGGACCCAGGACACCGACCGCGCCCTGACCACCGCCCGGCGGTTGAAGGCCGGGACGATCTGGATCAACGACCACCACCTGATCAACTGCGTCGCTCCCTTCGGCGGCTACAAGCAGTCCGGCAACGGTCGCGAGCACGGGACCTACGGGCTGAACGAGTACACCGAGGTCAAGCACGTCCACCTCGACCTCACCGGTGGGGTCGAGGAGAAGTGGTTCGGGGTGCTGCTCTCGGAACCGGCTCCGCCCAGATCGGAGCCTCGCCCCTGAGGGGGGCTTCGCCCTAATCGGAGCTCGCCCCTGACGTCCGGCTGCGCCGGCCGGGGGGCTCGTTCCGATTAGGGCTCCGCCGGCGAGCGCGTCTTGACAGGCGCTTCTCGGGTGTAAGAGCATGGGCACGTGTCTTGTGCCGTCGGAGGGGCGGACCGGAAGCGCTCCGTCGGGCGCTCGGGGCGGCTGGCGGGTCGCAGGCTCCTCCTTGCGCTGCTCATCCTCGCCGGGAGCCTCGTCGGGGCGGGCGGGGCCGCCGGGGCGAGTCTCCAGCAGTACGCGATTCCCGGGGCGGCCACGGCGGCGGCGATCGTCTCCGGGGCGGACGGGGCCCTCTGGTTCACCGAGCCGGCGGCCGATCGGATCGGCAGGGTCACGACCGGGGGGAGCTTCAGCGACTACGCGCTCGCCCCGGGCAGCCATCCGGTCGGCATCGCGTCCGGGCCCGACGGGGCCCTCTGGTTCACCGAGGCCGCGAGCAGCCGCATCGGCCGGATCACCCCGGCCGGGGCGCTCACCGAGTATCCGGTCACCTCCGGCAGCCAGCCGGTCGGCATCGCCACCGGGCCGGACGGAGCGCTCTGGTTCACCGAGTTCGCCGGAGATCGCGTCGGGCGCATCGCCGTCGACGGGACCGTCGCGGAGTTTGCCCTCCCGACACCCGGCGCGCACCCGGTGGCGATCACCGCCGGCCCGGGCGGCGTGCTCTGGTTTACCGAGTCCGGCGCCGGGCGGATCGGCCTGATCAACCCGGCGACCCACGCTCTCGCCGAGCTCCCGGCCTATCCGCCGACCCGCACCGATCCGGGCTCGGAGCCGGAGGGGATCGCCGCCGGACCCGACGGCGCCGTGTGGTTCACCGAGCGGGCCGGCAACATGATCGGACGGATGACGGCCACCGGAGCGGTCACCGAGTTCAACGCCGCGCCCGGCCCGTTCGGGATCACGGTCGGCCCGGAGGGCGCGCTCTGGTTCACCCAGACCGGCATGGCCCTCCCCGGGGCGCCGTCGGCCCCAGGCGGGATCGGCCGGCTGACGACGAGCGGCGTGCTCGACCTGTTCCCCCTGCGACCGGAGACGGGGGAGAGCCCGAACGACATCACCGCCGGCCCCGACGGGGCGATCTGGATCGCCGACGGACCGACCGTCGCCCGGGTCGCCGGGGACCTCTCGGGCACCGTCCCGGTCATCAGCCACCTCGCGATGACCCACCGCTCGTTCCGCGTCCCGGCCGGTCCCCGCCGAACGCGGACGACCATCCGCTTCGAGCTCTCCACCCCCGCCACCGTGACGCTCGTGATCTTCCGGCACGAGCCCGGGAGGCTGCGCGGGCCCGGCGACTGCCGGCCGACCCGGCCGGCGCTCGTCCACCTCCCGCGGTGCGTCGCGACGGTCGAGCTCGTCATCCAGCCCCGCCGGGTCGCCGCCGGCCAGGTGAGCATCGGGTTCACCGGCTACGGCGAGAACGGCCGGCCGCTCCCGCCCGGGCGCTACGAGGCCGGCGTGTCGGCCCTCGGGATCCGGGTCACCGACCGGCCGCGGGCCCACACGATCGCCTTCACGATCCTCCGCTGAACGCCGCGACCATGGTGGGGGCCCGGCCGGCCGGACCACCGGGCCCCGGAGCCGCTCAGCGCGCAGTCGGCGCCGGCGGCGGCCGCGCCCGGGAAGGTCACCCCCCCGACGCCGGTCTCGCCCGGCCGTCTCGAGGTCGACGCGACGGTACGGGTGGTCTACGTGATAGCCCCGAGCTGACCGGTGAATCCATCGCCTGACCTCAGGCGCCGGCGATCCGCCGCGATCTGCGCCCTTTCGTCGCCCCTACTCGGGCGGGTCTTGCGGGGTCGCGAAGGTGCCCCCGTCGATGAGCTCGATGCGGTAGCCGTCGGGGTCGGCGACGAACGCGATGAGTGGGAGGTCTTCGCGGCTACCCGGGTGGTAGGGCGGCTGCTCGGGCCGCACACCGAGCGGCTCGAGTTTGCGAAGGGTGTCGTTGATGTCCTCGACGGTGAGCGCCATGTGGTTGTAGCCGGTGCCGAGGTCGTACGGCTCGGGATGGCCGCGGTTGACCGTCAGCTCGAGGACATCGCCGTCGCCGGGTAGGCCCATGTAGAGGTTGTAGGCGGTCTTGAAGTTCAGCCGGCCGCGCGGTTCGAAGCCGAGGGCCTGGTAGAAGCTCTGGGACGCGTCCGGGTCGCGGACACGAAGGCAGGTGTGGACGTAGTGGTTGGCCATCGGGAGCCTCCTTCGGGCTTGGCTGGTCTGGTCGTGAGCAAGTCGGCGGCGTGGAGCCCGAGCACGGGGATGCGCCTACCCTGGGCCTGAGCGATGCGCCCACCCTGGGCCTGAGCCGGCGCCGGCACCCAGGGTTGACGGCGACCGCGATGTCGATGTCTGCCGCTTCGATCTGATCGAGCGCCTCGTCGAGGATGCCGCTGGTCTCAGAGGCACGGGACGCGCGAGGGCCTGTCCCAGCCGCGGTCGGTCAGACCGGCGACGAGGGTCGCGCCATCCCCTCGGCCAGATCGCCGAAGCCCGGAGCGAGGATAGCCCCGGGCTGCCCGATGAGCTCCTCGGCCACCAGTGCCTCGGTGGTCAGCATCAGCGCGGCCACCGACGCGGCGTGCTGGAGGCTCAGGCGGGTGACCCGGACCGGATCGATCACCCCCGACTCGATGAGGTCGCCGAAGCCACCGGTAAGCGCGTTGAGGCCGTGCCCGTCCGGCATCGCCCGCACCTGGTCGATGACGGCCTGGCCGTCGTAGCCGGCGTTCGAGGCGATCCAGAACAGCGGGTCCGCCAGCACCGCGCGCACCACATCCCACCCGGCTCCCCGGTCGCCGTCCGGGACGGGGCCGGCGAGGGCCCGGGCGGCGCGCAGGAGCGCCGTTCCGCCACCGGGGACGATGCCCTCCGCCATCGCCGCGCGCGCGGCGGACAGGGATCCCTCGGTGCGCCGCAGTCGCTCCTTGGTCTCGACGGCGGTGGCCCCGCCGACCCGGACCACGGCCAGGCGGCTCGAGAGCCGCGCCCGCCGCTCGCGCAGCGCGTCGATGTCGGCGTCGTGCGTGGCCCGATCGAGCTCCACGCTGATCTCGTTGAGCCGGGCGTCGCACCGCCTCCTCGGTGCCGCCGCCCTCGATGAAGGTGGTCGAGTCCTGGCCGACGACGACCCGGCGGGCGCGGCCGAGGGACTCGAGCGCCACGTCCTCGAGGCTCAGGCCGGCTTCGGGCGTGATCACCCGCCCGCCGGTGAACGCCGCGAGATCCTCGAGGTAGGCGAGCGCGCCGGTGGCCGAAGCCGGGGGCGCGGATCGCGGTCGCCTCCATCGTGCCGTGCTGGTTGTTCTGCACGAGCATGCCCAGCGCCGCGCCGTCGACCTTCTCGGCGAGGATGATCAGCGGCTCGGGGCGGCGCATGACCTGGCCGATCGCGCCCATCAGCTCCTGGACGGAGGAGATCGGCTGGGTCGTCATCAGCACGTAGGGGTGTTCGAGCACCGTCTCCATCCGCATCCGATCGCGGATCAGGTATGGCGAGAGGTGGCCGTTGTCGACGTGCATGCCCTCGACGAACTCGACCGCGATGCCGGGCTGGCTCGTCCTCCTCGACGCTGACGACGCCGTCCTCGCCGACGCGGTCGAGCGCCTCGGCGACGGCGCGACCGATCCGCTCGTCCTCCTTGGCCGCGATCGTGGCGACGTGGGCGAGCAGCCGCGACGTCGTCGATCTTCCGCGCGCTGGCGACCAGGTCGGCGACGACGCAGCTCGACTGCCTCCTCGATCCCGCGGCGCAGCTGCATCGGGTTGACGCCGTCGGCGAGCACGCGCATCCCTTCGCGGACGAGCGACTGGACCAGCAGCGTGGCCGTCGTCGTCCCGTCGCCGGTCAGCTCGGAGGTCCGGTCGGCGACCTCGCGTACGAGCTGGGCGCCCATGTTGGCGAACTGGTCGGAGAGCTCGATCTCGCGGGCGATCGACACCCCGTCGTTGGTGATCGTCGGAGCGCCGTTGAGCCGCTCGAGCACGACGTTGCGGCCCTTCGGGCCGAGCGTCACCTTGACCGTGTCGGCGAGCACGTCGACGCCGACCTGCAGCCGGCGCCGTGCATCGTCGTTGAAATGGATGATCTTGCCCATGTGGGTGGGTTCCTCTCGTGTCAGGCGGCGTCGGCGACCAGGATGCCCCGGCCCTGCAGGCGGCCCTGGTCAAGGTCGGCCATCGCGTCGTTGACGGCCTCGAGCGGGTAGGCGCTGGTGTGCAGGGTGACCTTGCCCTGCGCGGTCAGCGTCATCAGCTCGGCGAGGTCGTTGTAGGAGCCGACGAGGTTGCCGATGAAGTTGATCTCCCGCGAGATGATGTCGATCGTCGGCACGTTGACGTTCTCGCCGTAGCCGATCACGTAGTAGGAGCCGGCCTGGCGCAGCATGGCCACGCCGTCTTCGATGGCGCCGTGCTCGCCGACGAAGTCGATGATCGCCTCGGCGCCCTTGCCGTCGGTCATCTCGAGGATGGTGTCGACCTGGGCGCCGTCGGCGGCCACGGTCTGTCGGCCCCGATCTCGCCCGCCAGCGCGCGGGCGCGCTCGGACGGGTCGATGACGATGATCTCCGCCGGCGTGAGCGCCTTCAGGCACTGGATCCCGATGTGGCCGAGGCCGCCGGCGCCGATGACGACGGCGCGCGAGCCGGGGTGAAGGATGGCGGCCGCCTTCTTGACCGCGTGGTAGGCGGTCAGCCCGGCGTCGGCGAGCGCCGCGATGTCCTTGGGATGCAGGGTCGGCTCGAGCTTGACCACCGAGCGCGCGCTGGTCTTCAGCAGCTCGGCGAAGCCGCCGTCGACCGAGATGCCGGGGAACAGGTTGTTCTCGCAGTGGACGTCGTCGCCGGCCCGGCAGGCCCGGCAGAGCCCGCAGGTGACGAGCGGATGGACGATCACGGTGTCGCCGGGGACGACGTTGCTGACCGCCGAGCCGACCTCGTGCACCCAGCCGGCGTTCTCGTGGCCGAGGACGTAGGGCAGCTCGACGCCGGACTTCTCGGCCCACTGTCCCTCCTGGACGTGCAGGTCGGTCCGGCACAGGCCCGGCCCCGCCGAGACGCACGATGCACGTCGTGCGGGCCGGTGATCTCGGGCTCGGCGATCTGCTCGACGACGAGCGGGTCGTGATAGCGGTGCAAGCGTGCGGCGATCATGTCGCCACCTCCTCGGTCGGGTCGGGGACGCCGTGGCGGACGCGCAGCAGGGAGCGGCAGATGCCGCCGTTGCTCTCGAGGCTCAAGCCCACGAGCCGCGCGCGGCGCAGCCACAGCGGAAGGTCGCCGGCGGGGATCGGGCTGCCGTCGCCGGCGACGAGCGCCGGCGCGTCCCGCTGGCAGGGCAGCCCCAGCTCGCGGCGCAGCGCCAGGCAGCGGGCGACCTCGGGGTGATCGGGTAGGTCGGCGACGCGCAGCGCGGCGACCGCCGCGTGGTCCCTCTGGCCGCCCTCGAGCAGCATCGCGCAGACGCGGCCCTGGCGCGCCAGGAGCGCCTTGCGCCGAAACAGCTCGCGCAGCGCCTCGAGATCGCCGGAGCTCTCGCCGGGGAAGGCTGCGGCGAAGCCGTCGCCGAGCCCGATCGCGGCGTTTATCTCGGCGGCGGTGTAGTGGTCGTCGAGCACGACGCCGACCTCCCCGACTCCCGACATCCTGCCCACGGCCGCGCGCGCGTCGGAGGCCATGAGAAAGGCGAAGTTGGGCGCGCACTGCGGGGTCGGCAGGCGCAGGTGCACGTCGACGTCGCCGCCGTCGCTTACGACGCACGAGCCGACGAACCCCAGCGAGGTGATGGGTTCGTCGAGCTCGGGGTCGTGGACCGTGGCGAGCGCCTCGAGCACCCGCGCCCGCGTGATCACGCCGCGCCCTCCACGAGCTGCGCGTCGTCCGGCGCGGCGGGCGTGCCCTCGCCCGCGTCCAGTCGCAGCTCCTCGGGGACCTCGACGCCGTACAGACGCGCGGCGTTCAGGCCGAGCACCTTCTTCTTGGCCGCCGTCGTCCAGCGCGGGAAGTCGGAGAACGTGTCATCCGGATAGTCCCAGTCGACGAGCCCCTCGATCTGCCACCGCGGCTCCCAGATCGCGTAGTCGGAGCCGAACAGCATCTTGTCCTCGCCGACCCAGAACAACAGCTCGCCCATGACCTTGGCGAAGAAGCGCGGGCGGGCATGCATGAGCCCGCCGACAACGACCGACAGGCCGGCGTAGACGTTGGGCTCCTGCGTCGCCATGAAGCAGAAGTCCTCGATCCGCGGCAGCCCGACGTGCTCGACGATGAAGTTGAGCTCGGGGTGGCTCGTCGCCGCGATGTCGACATCCTTGACGTCGAAGGCGTCCTTGTCCAGCGGCCAGATCGTCGGCCCCTTGTGGACATGGATGTTCTTGATGCCGAGCTCCTCGCACTTCTCGAAAAAGCGCCGCGCCTCGGGATCGGCGAGCGTCCAGCCACGTGAGCCCTCACGCCACTCGGCCGTGTAGAGCTTCACCCCCTGCAGGCCGTACTGCTCGTGATCGGCCTCTAGCTGCGCCAGACCGGCGTCGCCCTCGCGGGGATCCCAGCGCCCGTTGACGATGAGCTTGCCCGGAAAGCGGTCCAGCAGCGCCGCGTTCTGCCTGATGTCGTTGAAGCCGTTGGTGTACCACTCGCGCAGGTAGGTCGACTGGAAGATCGCCTTGTCGACGTAGCCGTCGGTGAAGACGTCCTTCTCGAAGTCCTCGACGGAGTACTTCTGGAAGTGCTCCAGCGACCAGTGCGTGTCGGGAGGTCCCAGGCCCTGGTACGCGTGGAAGCACTCGATCCAGCCCTTGGCGTACTGCTCGTTGCCCTTGGCCCAGTTCGCCGGGCTCGCGTCCCAGAAGTGGAGGTGACTGTCGAGGACGAAGTACTTCTCGCCGTTCTTCTCATACATGTTCAGCCCTCCCCGACCGGCGTCAGGTCGAAGCCGAGGTACTCGGCCGCGTCCTCGGGGTTGGCGAACATCAGGACGCGGTCGTCGAGCACGACCATGCGGCCGTAGTGCGTCGACATGATCTCCTCGAAGTCGTCTGGGCCGAAGTCGTCCCAGCCGAGCGCGTCGGCGATCTCCTCGAAGTCGAAGTCGATCGTGTTGATCGCCGTCGACGCGGATCATCGACGGCAGTTCGCGCATCGTGACGTCCTTCTTGTCGGCCATGACCTGCGCGACGACGTAGCCGACCTGGTTGTTCATGAGCGTGACGCCCGTCTGATTCGACGACGAGCGGTCAGACTTGAACTCGGTCATTTAGCTGATCTCCTTCGGGATCTCGAGGTGGATGTCCTCCAGCAGCTCGGCGAGACGGGCCTTGGAGGCGGCGAGCGAGTCGTCGAAGCGCACGACCTTCTCCGACAGCTCCGACCAGATCGGCTGCAGCTGCCGGCCGGCCGCGAGGCTGACGGGCACCCAGTCCTCCAGCCACCCCTGCATGACCTTGCGGTTGGCCTCGCCGTGCTCCTCGTCCTCGGCCAGCATCCGGAACAGCGCGCGGGCGCCGCGCTGCTCACGGGCGCAGTCGGACTCGCCGCAGCCCATGATCGTCGGCGTGACGAAGTCGCCCTGCAGCGCTGCCGCGTGCATCACGAAGCCACTGCGGAACAGCTCGCCGACGAGCGGCTCGAAGACGATCGCCGTCGCGAAGAACGCCTGCGCCCAGTCGCGGATGCCGGTCAGCTTCTCGACGTTCTCGCGCGTCGCCTGCCACAGTTCGCTGTTCTGCCAGACGTCCTTGTGGGCGGCCCCGTCGAAGCCCTCGACCTGTTCGGAGACGTCGAGGTTGTAGAGGATGATGTCCTGGGCGAAGCGCAGCTTGTGCACGGCGCCGACGGCCAGCGCGTTGTTGATCATGTTCGTCGGAGCGTCGCGCTGGGCCGGCGTGTAGACGTGCATGCCGAGCCCGTGTTCGACGTGCGCCCAGGCCGAGACGTGCTTCTCGACGACGGCGATCCACGAGCGGTTCCAGCCGGAGAACCCATCGGCGGCCTTCGCGTTCGCCAGCACCCCGCTGATCTGGCGGACCGTGTTGGCGTTGTTGCGATAGATCGTCTGCTCCCATTCCTCATTGGGATCGAGGAACGCATGCCAGTTGGTGGACCGTAGCGCCGTCCATTCCTGCGGATAGCCCGACGAGCCGTCGGCGAAGGCGTAGACCCAGCCTTGCGTGAGGTGACGCTCGGGATCGGGCTGCACGTCGATCGTGACGTCCTCGTAGACGGTCGCCCGGCGCTTCCTGGGCTCGAAGTAGTTGTAGGAACGACTGCGCGAGGACGGGAACTCCTTGGCCCCGGCCTCGGCGTCGGTGAACACCGGCTTGGGGACGCTGCGGGGCGCCTTGACGGTATCTGCGGGCATGCTGCTCCTCTCGTGCGCCGCGGTCAGGCCGCGGTCGTCGTGAACCTGTCGAAATAGATGTGCGCCTCGGGAACACCGCGGCGGTCGAGCAGTGCGATCGCGGCGTCGACCATCGGCGGCGGACCGCAGAGGTAGGCGTCGACGTCCTCGAGGTCCTCCTCGAGGCGATCGACGACGTCCGTGACGAGGCCCGACTCCCCGTCCCAGTCGCCGTCCTCCTCGGCCTCCGACAGCGCCGGGACGAAGCGGAACCCGGGCAGCTCTCCGCCCAGGCGCTCGATCTCCTCCAGCGCGAAGAGATCGTCGGCCGTGCGCGCGCCGTAGTAGAACGTCGCCGGGCGCTCGGTGCCCTTCTCGGCCATCGAGCGCAGCAGCGACAGGACCGGCGCCATCCCGGCCCCGCCGGCGATGAAGACGAGCCGCCGCGGCGAGCTGTCGCGCAGCGTAAACATGCCGAACGGGCCCCTGCAGGTCAGCGCGTCGCCGACCGAGATGCCCCCGCCGCCGGCCAGCAGGCCGGAGAAGTGGCCGCCCTCGTAGAGCTTGATCATGAACTCCAGGCGACCGGAGCTCACCCGGGGCGTTGGCCATCGAGAACGATCGGTGCTCGCCGTCGGCGCCGGGGATGCCGATGTCGACATACTGGCCGGCCTTGAACTGCAGGCCGTCGGGCTCGCTGACGCGCACGACGAGGCGACGGATGTCATGGGTAAGCGCGTCGACGGCCTCGACCTCGGTCGTCACCGTGACGATCGGTACGCCGCTGCGCAGGGCCTCCTCGTCGTAGTGCAACAGCTCGATCTCGACATCGGTGAGCGCGTGGGCGCGGCACAGCAGGGTGTACCCCTCCTGCTCCTCGAAGTCGGGGAGGGCGAACGTCGAGTAGCGATCGAGGTCGACCTCGCCGTCGAGCAGGAACGACTTGCAGGACGAGCACTGGCCCTCCTTGCAGCCGTGCATGAGCATGATGCCCTGGCGGAAGGCGGCGTCGAGGATCGTCTCGTCCTCGTCGACCTCCATCTCGACGCCGACCGGCTCGAATCGTGCGGTGTGCTTCTCACCCATGGTCGTGTCTCCTCGGAGACGGCGGTCGCGCTCGCGACCGGCGCGGCCGCCGACCGGGGACTCTCCTCGGTCCCCGGCGGCGGCTGCGCGCGCCGGCACGTGCGAGCGTCGTCAGGCCGCCGCGTCCTCCTCGGCCGGACGGCCAGCGGGGCCACCCGTCCGGTACTGGGCGATGTGCTTCTCGCGCTCCTCCGGGCGTCATCTGGTTGAGCAGCACGTTGGGGCTGTTCAGGGTGATGCCGCGGACCTCGTCGAGCGTCCACATCTTCTTCGGGTCGAGGTCCAGGTGCGGCTGGGGCACCAGGGTGTGGCCGTCGTCGCGAACGTAGCCGAGATCCTGCATGATCTCGGCGACGTCCATGCCGTGGTAGAGCGTCTCCCATTCACGCTTGCCCGAGAGCTTGCCCATCGACGGGGTCTGTCGGCCCTTGTACTCGGGGCGGAAGGCGACCGCGTCGGTCCAATGGCAGGTCTCCGAGCAGTAGGTGCGGACCTGCCCGTCGACCTCGTCGACGACGATGTCCTCCCGGATCAGGCACGGCACCATGCACGACCAGCAGCGATGCGGGTACTCGTAGTCGGCCCCCGCCTCGAAGGCGATCGGCTTGTGGCCGTTCTTCTTGGAGAAGTCGGCGTAGCGCTCCCACCACTTGCCGTACTTGTCATACCAGCCCGGGTACTTGTGCTCGAACCACTCGAAGTCGGTGTCGTCCATGGCGTCGATGCGCCAGTAGTTGGCGAACCAGCCGGTGGCGAAGAACTGGGCCACCTCGTGGACGTAGCCCTTGTTCTGGATGCGATCCCAGGCGAGCTCGATGAGGTCGTGCGGGATGCTCAGGCCGTACTTCTCGAGCGGCATCAGGTAGCTGCGGTAGTAGTCGTCGTAGATCCAGCGGCGCCACGACTCGGCGTAGCTGTCGCGATCCTTGCGGCGGTCCTTGGTCCCGTACTCGATGAAGGTGCCGATCGCGGCGTCGACCACGCAATGGTTGTTCCACCAGGCGTAGCGCAGGTCGCGCTCGAGTAGCTCCCGGTTGCGCTCGTCGGCGAGGGCCATGAGGATGATCGAGTAGCCGTTGGAGATGTGGCGCGACTCGTCGGACTGGACCGAGTGGAACACCGTGGGCAGCAGGTAGTCGCCGTTGGCGGCGGCTTCTCCGGGCATGGCCACGAACAGCACGTTGGTGAAGGCCGTCTCGGCGACGATGGTCAGGTAGACGTTGGCCGCGGTGATGGCGTCGCCGGTGATGAACCCCTCGCCGAACTGGCGGCCGATGGTCCCGGCGTAGCAATTCGAGAACGCCTTCTCGGAGATGTCGAACCCGGCGGGATCGATGTAGTGGTTCATGTACAGCCGCTTGAGGTTCATCTGGATCGTCGAGTGACGGACCTCGTCAATCATCTGGATGGCCAGGCCGTTGTGCACCTCGGGGTTGGGCACGGCGTTGATGGCCAGCGGCATCGCCCGCGCGGCCGAGATCTCCGGGAAGGGGATGATGCTGAGGAACAGCTTCTGCCATTCCATCCAGCGCTCCTGCACCTGGCGGAACATGTTGCCGCGAATGGCGCCGTCCATGGCACCGAACACGCGGTTGTCCTTCTCCTCCTCCATGGGGAAGTAGGAGCGCAGCACCTGCTTGAGCGGGTCCTTCTTGGGCGCCTTCTCGAACGTGTAGTCGGTCGGGTACTTGTCGACCGGCTCGACGAAGGTCGGCTCCCAGGACAACTCCTGGATCTTGTTGTGAGCCTTCGTGATGCTGGCTCTACTCATTGCGAGACTTCCTCTCCGACGTGGACGGGGGTGAGTGAACGGGGACGCGCGCGACCGCGGCTGACCGCCACGCGCCGGCGCGAGGACGAGGGGACCGCCGAAACGCTCCGAAGGTCAGGGGAGCGCCGGGCGCGGCCGTCGGGTGGCGCAGCGCGTCGCGCACGCTGCGGGCGGGCGGCTGCGCGCCGGGTGCACGCGTGGCCAGGGGTGGCCAAGCGGCCGTTGCGGGGTGCTCGGTGATGACTGCTCCTCTCCAGGAACGACCGGACCGGAGGCCCGGGTCCGACTCGCCGGCTGCTAGACGCAACCGTCACGAGGAGTGCATCACGGCGGCGTTACATGTCCGCTACACCCCGGGCGCGCGCCGCAGGGCGGCCATGCGCGCGACCGCCCGGCAGCGACGGGGGTCGGTGTAGTCGAGCGCCGCCACCAGCCGCTGCCAAGCCAGCAAATCCTCCGCGCCGGAGGGGGAGCGCACCCACTCCCAGAGGGCGTCGGCGTCGCCGGAGCTGATGACCGCCTGCCGCAGCCAGGCGTCGAGCTCCTCGCGCGCGCGCTCGATCCCGGGAGCCGTCGAGTCCGGGAGCAGCGGTCCGGGATAGGCCGCCGCCGCCTCGCCGACGGCGTTGCGCCCGAGCAGCGCGCGGACGCGCTCGAGGTCGCTGTCCACCGGGCCGGCCAGCCGATATCCGTCGTGCTCGACGGCACCCCGAAGGAGCTTGCGCAGGCGCGACATCTCGACCCGCACGCTCGCCGGATGGCCGTCCTCACCGTAGAGCTCGGCGCATAGTGCCTCGGCGGTGAGGCGGCCACGGTGGAGGGTCAGCAGCGTGAGCAGCTCGATGTGCCTCGGGCGCAGATGGATGGGATCGCCATCCAGGCGGACCTCGGCTCGGTCGGCGCCGAGGACGCGCAACTCGACGAGCGGGATGCGCGAGCAGGCGGTGGTCCGCCGGGGGCGCACCACGTACACGTCGTCGCCCTCGATCGGCTCGGCGATGGCCTCGAGCCCCGAGGGGAGGCAGAGGAGGCCGCCGCCGGCGGGGATCGAGGCGACCGCGCTCGGCGACCAGTGCCGCGCCGGGTCGAGCAGGATCCGACCGGTCCCGGTCACCAGCGCCGCCCGGGCCGGCCCGGGCCCGAGCAGCTGGCCGTAGCGGGCGCGCAGGCGGTCGTCGCGTTCGTGGAGCCTCCCGCGCAGCAGCTCCTCGACCGCGCTAGCCGTGGCCACCACGACCGAGAGGCTGAGCGGGTTGACCCCGCTGGCGTCGCCGGTCAGGTCGATGACGCCGAGGAGCCGCCGGGTGTCGGGGTCGACGATTGGCGCCGCGGAGCAGGTCCAGCGCTGGACGGGCTCGGTGTAATGCTCGGCGGCGAAGACCTGCATCGCGTGCTCAGCGGCCAGCGCGGTGCCGACCGCATTGGTGCCCGCGCCGGACTCGCTCCAGAGGGCGCCCTCGACGAAGTTCATCTCGTCGGCGGCCCGGTTGCGCAGTCGGGCGTCGCCGACGATGCGCAGCAGCAGGCCGTCGGCGTCGCTGACCACGAGGAGGCAGTCGGCCTCGACCGAGGCGTTGGCCATGCAATGGCCGATCAGCGGCAGGGCGCTCGCCAGGGGGTGGGAGCTCCAGAGTGCGCGCGCCGCCTCGATCTCGACCACGGAGGGAGCCGCCTGGCGACCGGTCGGATCGACGCCGGCGTCGCGCGAGCGGCGCCATGAGTCGACGATCGGCACCCGAACGTCAGGCCGTCCGGGGTCGTCGATGTCGTCGCGCGGACGGTCATCGACGAAGTCCTCCCAGGCGTCGCGCAGTTCACGAGCCCGGGTCGCCGGGATCGTCGCCGCATCCACGGCCACCCAGGGGCTCAGCGACACCGGGTCGCGGTCCTTGGCTCATGGTGCCGGTGATGGGTGATCCGGTTCATCTTCTCCGCGGCTGCGCCAGGCTACCGGCAGCTCCGTCGGGCGGACGCCACGCGAAGCTGTTGTGGGTTACGGGCATCACGTTAGCACCGAGAACGTTGCGAAAGTCACGTGCGCCCGGATCACCGGCTGCACAGCGGACGGCATGCTCGGTGGGGCTCGAAGGCAGGCTTGAGCTGGCCGGGCGGCGGCCAGGGTCGCGCGCCGGCGATGCACGCTGCCGGCGGCCTCGCCGGTGGCGGGGACCCGGCTGGCTCAGCGCACCATCCGGCTCAGGCGATTCGCCGCGATCGTCGCGCGGACGGTCTCCCGGGCCCCGTGCTTCGGGCGCCAGCCGAGCTCGCGGTGGGCCTTGGTCGAGTCCATCATCACCGGCTCGCGCAGGGCGTTGACCCACTGGGCCTCGGCCGGGAGGAAGGACAGGCGGGCGATGATCTCGGCCGCGGCGTCGACCGCGACCTCGGGCACGGGGATCGAGTACCAGCCGAGCTCGTCGGCGAGGTCCTTCATCGTCAGCTCGCCGGGTCCGGCCAGGTTGTAGATGCCGGGAGCCCCGCGGCCGAGGACGGCCGCCCTGAGCGCCTCGGCGACGTCGTCGTGGTGGACGATCTGGAAGGGGATCCCCGGATCGGGGAGGACCGGCTTGAGGATCGGCATCCCGTCGAGCAGGCGCTGGACGCCGCCGGGAACCCGGCCGGAGAGCTGGGTGTAGGGCATCTTATCGATCAGGAGGGGAGCGTCGGGTCCGGCGACGATGCACGGGCGGAAGACGTAGGCCGCGGTCGCCGAGGGACCGACGATCTCGGCCAGGAGCGCCTCGACCTCCGCCTTCTGGGCCGAGTACTGGTGGGCGTCGGTGCCCCGCGCCGGATCGTCCTCGCGCAGGAGCGGCGGGTTGTCCTTGTGGAAGCCGTAGGCCGCCGCCGAGGACGTGTAGATCAGGCGTTGGGCGCCGGCGGCGACCGCGGCCTCGAACACGTTGCGCGATCCGTCGAGGTTGACCCGCCGGCTCTGCTCGAGCGTCCCGAGGATGATGAACGCGAGGTGGACGACGACGTCGGCTCCGGCGACCAGGTCGTCGACGGCCGCCCGGTCGAGGACGTCGCCCCGCCGGTAGCTGGTCTTGCGCCACTCGTGCTCGGCCGGGTCGAACGGACTCCGCGACATCCCGACCACCCGGCCCACCTCCCGCGTGCGCTCGAGCGCGCGGATGAACGCCTGGCCCATCTCGCCGGTCGGGCCGGTCACCGCGACGGTGAGGCCCGGGGCCTCCGCGGGCGGCGGGGGCGGGGGCGCGGCGTCGTCGCGAGGCGGGGCGGGAGCCATCGGACCGGAAGCCTACTCGCCGGGCATGACCACCTGAGCGGTACCCCCGGCCATCGTCACGCGCGGGCGGCTGGTCGGCACCTCGCGCGAGCGGGCGTGCTCGAGCAGGGCGCCGACGGTCGTGAAGCCACGGAGCTGCTCGAGCTGGCGGATGGTCGGGAAGACGAGCGGGGTCCGGCCGTCGGCGTGGCCGTCGAGCGCCGCCTGGGCGGTCAGCCAGGCCTCGGCCACGCATTCCTGCCCGTCGATCCGCGGCTCCTGGCCGGCCGGGAGGCGGGCGAGGAAGAAGTGGGTATCGAAGCGGATGGCCAGCTCGACCGGGGTGATCCAGCGGGAGAACTTGATCAGCCCGGCCGGGTCGACGCCGTCGATCCCGGCCTCCTCGGCCAGCTCACGGACCGCCGCCGCCCGGTGGGCCCGGTCGCCCTCGCCGTCGTCCGGGTCGACCGCGCCGCCCGGGAAGACCCAGACGCCGCCCATGAAGCGGGCGGCGGGATTGCGCTGGACCAGGAGCACCTCGACCTCGGGCTCGGCGGCGGCGGCGCCCTCGCCGGATCCGTCGCCGGATCCGGGCCGGCCGTCCCGGACGAGGATGATCGAAGCGGCCTGGCGCGCCCGGGCCGGAGGCCCGCCGGACCCGCGGCGTGCGGCCGCGTCGACCTCGTCGGGGGAGAGCTCGGCGCCCATCGCCCGCCACCCTACCGGCCGGGAGCACTAGTCTTCGACTCCATGACCACCGGGACACAGCGCTGGGTCTGCGAGTCGTGCGGCTACATCTACGACGTGGCCGACGGCGATCCGGACGGGGGCATCCCGCCGGGGACGCCGTTCGAGGACATTCCCGAGAGCTGGTACTGCCCGGTCTGCGGTGCCCGCAAGAAGGACTTCGTCCCCTACGACGACTGAGGACCGGCCGCGGCCGTCTCGGCGATCGCGGCGGCGGTGATCTCGACCAGCCGGCGGAGGTCGTCGGCGGCCATGGCCAGCGGGGGCATCAGGACGACGACGTCGCCGAGCGGCCGGATGATCGCGCCGCGCCGGCGGGCGGCGAGCGTGACCAGATGGCCGGTCCGCCGGGCGGCCGGGTGACCGCCGAGCTCGATCCCGACCATGAAGCCGCGGCGGCGGACCTCGGTGACCGCGGCCAGGGGCGCGACGAGGTCGTCGAGCAGACGGCCGAGCAGCTCGATCTTCGGCCCGAGCCGCTCGAGGGTCCGCTCCTCCTCGAACACGTCGAGGGTGGCCAGGGCGGCGGCGCAGGCCAGCGGGTTGCCGGTGTAGGTGTGGCCGTGGAAGAAGGTCCGCCAGTCCTCGTGGGCGCCGAGGAAGCCGGCGTAGATCCGCTCGGTGGTGAGCGTCGCCGCGAGCGGGAGGTAGCCGCCGGTCAGCCCCTTGGCCACGCACATCAGGTCGGGGGCGACGCCCTCGTGCTCGCAGGCGAACATCCGCCCGGTCCGCCCGAACCCGGTCGCCACCTCGTCGCAGATCAGGAGCAGCCCGTGGGCGTCGCAGAGCTCGCGCACGGCGCGGAGGTACCCGGGCGGGTGGACGAGGATCCCGGCCGCGCCCTGGACGAGCGGCTCGACGATCATCGCGGCGATCTCCGGGCCTTCGGCCTCGAGCAGGGCGGCGAGCTGGCCGACGTCGCCGGCGTCGACCTGGCGGGCCCCGAAGAGGAGCGGCTCGTAGCAGGCGTGGAAGAGGTCGATCCCCCCGACCGAGACCGACCCGAGGGTGTCGCCGTGGTAGGCGTCGCGCAGGCAGACGAAGCCCCGCCGCCGGGCGGCGGCCGGGTCGCCCTGCTGGGCCCACCACTGGAAGGCCATCTTCAGGGCCACCTCGACGGCGGTCGAACCGCTGTCGGAGAAGAAGACCCGGGTCAGGGGGGCCGGCGCGAGCCCGGCCAGCCGGGCGGCCAGCTCGATCGCCGGGGCGTGGGTCAGCCCGAGCATCGTCGAGTGGGCGACCCGCTCGAGCTGGGCCCGGATCGCCGCGTCGATCGCCGGGTGGCGGTGGCCGTGGACGTTGCACCAGAGGGAGGAGACCCCGTCGAGATAGGTGCGGCCGTCGGTGTCGGTGAGCGTCGTCCCCTCGGCCCGGGCGATCACCGGCGCCGGCTCGTCGACCCACCCCTGCTGCTGGGTGAACGGGTGCCAGAGGTGGCGGCGGTCGAGCTCGTTGAGGCGGTCGGTGGCGTCCATCACCGGAAGGTATCCGGGCGGGCGGCGACCGTCCGGCGCAGGCCCTCGGCGAGCGGCGTCGGCGTGAAGGCGAACGCGCGCCGGGCGAGGGCGACGTCGAGCACCATCCGCGGGACGTCGAAGCCCCGGTCGGGCCGGCGGTCGATCTCGAGCGGGCGTCCGAGGATCTCGGCGACATGGGCGACGAGCTCGGCCAGGGAGCAGCCGGAGCCGGACCCGACGTTGACCACCGGCGGGCGGGCGCCGGCCCCGATCGCCCGGAGGATGACCGCGGCGACGTCGCCGACGTAGACGAAGTCCCGGACGATCGAGCCGTCGCCGTAGAGGGGGATCGGCTCGCCGCGAGCGGCCCGATCGAGGATCACGGCGACGACCCCCTGGCTGCGGATCGCCGGCTGATGCTCGCCGTAGACGTTCGCGCAGCGCAGGACGGTGGCCGGGACCCGGTAGAGCTGCTCGTACATGCGCACGTACTTCTCGCACGCGAGCTTCATGATCCCGTAGGAGGTGATCGGCTCGGTCGGATGATCCTCGGCGATCAGCTCCGACCGCGACGGGCCGTAGACCGTGCCGCCCGAGGAGAGGAAGGTGATCCCTCGGGCGGGGCGTTCGCGGAGGATCTCGAGGACATTCAGGAGCGGTGGAAGCGAGAGCTGGGCGTCGGCCAGAGGGTCGCGGTTCGACTCGGCCGGCATCAGGCCCGAGGCGCAGAAGACCACGTGCTCGACGTCGTCGAGGTGCGGCTCGAGCAGGTGGCGCGAGCTGGCGTCGACGACGGCGAGCCGGACGCCGGCGAGCAGGCGGAGCTTGCGGCTGTCGGGGGGCGAGCGGGTGATCACCGACGTCTCGATCCCGGCCTCGAGGAGCGCGGCGGCGACGTGGGTTCCGATGAAGCCGGCGCCGATCACGGCGACGCGGGACGGCGAGTCGCGGACGGCGGCCACGCCGGGACACTAGCGCCGTGCGTCTCAAGGTCGGCGGCGCGGGCGCCGATGGGGAAGGTAGAGCCGATGCTCCTACACCGCTCCTCCCCGGACCACGCCCGGCCTCCGTTGGCCTCGACCGCCCGCCTCCAGACGGCCGTGTCGGATCCGGCTCGACTCGCTGCGCTCGCGTCCGAGGGGCTCCTCGACGGCGACGGCCCGGAGCCGATGTTCGACCGCTTCGCGCGGCTGGCCTCGGCGGTGGCCGACGTCCCGGTCGCCCTCGTCTCCGTGGTCAGCGACACGCGCCAGTACTTCGCCGGGCTGTGCGGGCTGCCCCAGCCGTGGGCGGATGCCCGTGAGACGCCGCTGTCGCATTCCTTCTGCCAGCACGTCGTCGCCAGCGCGGCCCCCCTCGTCGTCGAGGATGCCCGGACGGACCCGATCCTCAGCCGCAACCTCGCGATCGTGGACCTCGGCGTGATCGCCTACGCGGGTTTCCCGATCGTCTCCCCGACCGGACACGTCCTCGGCAGCCTCTGCGCCATCGACAACGTCCCGCGGCGGTGGGAGGCCGCGCACCTCGAGTCGCTCGCCGACATCGCGGTGCTCGTCGGCAACGAGCTCGACCGGCGGGAGCTGACGCGGCGCTTCGCCCTCGAGGCCCGGACCGACGCCCTGACCGGCCTGGCCAACCGGCGAGCCTGGGACGAGGAGCTGCCGGTGGCCGTCCGGCGGGCCGAGCGGCTCGGCTACGCGCTCGCGGTCGTGCTTCTCGACGTCGACCGCTTCAAGGCGTTCAACGATCGCCACGGGCATCCGGCCGGCGACGCGGCCCTGCGCGAAATCGCCCGCGGCTGGCAGGCCGAGGTCCGGGAGATCGACCTGGTGGCGCGCATCGGGGGCGAGGAGTTCGGGCTCGTGCTCCCCGGCTGTGATGCGGCGGCGGCAGGCGAGACGGTCGAGCGGCTCCGCGGCGGGATGCCCGCCGGGCTCACCGCCTCGGCCGGGATCGCCGTCTGGGCGCTCCCGTGGAGCGCTGAGCAGCTGGTCGCCGACGCGGACCGGGCGCTCTACCTGGCCAAGGGCGCCGGGCGCGATCGGGCGTGCGTGAGCCCGTCCCGGGCCGGCTGACGGTCCGTCCCGGCCGGGGTGGCTCAGCCGCGCGGGCCGGCGAGCATCCGGGCGATCGCCGTGCGCGCCGAGGCGAAGGCCGCGGGGTCGCGGCTCATCCGAAAGCGCTGATTGCCGGCGACGAGGATCGCGTGGAGCTCGAAGCCCATCTGGGCGGGGTCGGTCGCCGCGGGCAGGCGGCCGCCGTCCCGGGCGCGAACGATCGCGCGCTCGAGGGCGGCGTGCTGGCGGTCGATCGCCGCGGCCAGCGCGTCGTGGACGGGGCCGTCGCGGTTGGCGAACTCCATGCCGGCGGTGATGAAGGGGCAGCCGCCGGGGAACACCTCGCGCTCGTAGTAGGCGACCCAACGGTCGAGCAGCGCCTCGAGGCCGTCGTCACCCGGGTCGAGGACATGCTCGGCGAAGATCAGCCAGGCGCAGTCGATCGTCGCCAGCTGGAGGTCCTCCTTGGAGGTGAAGTAGGCGTAGAGGCCGCTCTTGCTCATCTCCATCGCCGCGGCCAGGCGTCCGAGCGAGACTCGATCGAGCCCGTCGAGCGACGCGAGCTCGCCGGCCCGCAGGAGGATCGACCGGCGCAACCGGGGCCCGCGGACTCGGGGCGCGCGGGCCCCGGTGGAGGGCCCGACCTTGTCGTCGCCGGTCATCTCATCAAGGGTAGGCGAGGGCGGCGAACGCCCGTCGCGTCTGGCACGAACGGTCGTGCTAGCGTGCTTCGATGCCCGACAGCGCCGTCCCTGAAGAGCCGCCGGCCGAGCAGGTGTTCGCGCCGGGGGAGCTGTCGATCGACTCGAGCCGCGTCGGGGAGGTCGAGACGATCGGCCTGGGCGGGGAGCTCGACCTCGCCAACGCCGAGCGCGTCGACCGGGAGCTCCGCCGGGTCGAGGCGACCGACGTCCGGCGGATCGTGCTCGATCTCGCCGGGCTGACCTTCGTCGACTCGAGCGGGATCCGGCTGTTGATCGCCGCGACCGGCCGGGCCGACGCCGACCGGCTGACCATCCGTCGCCCGCCGGAGCGGATCGAGCGGGTGCTGCGGATCGCCGGCGTGCTCGAGCGCCTCCCGATCGTCGACTGACCGGCGGCAGCGCGGCCGGCGCTAGTGGCCGGGGAGGGCGGGGAGGCCGGCGGGGATCGCGGCGGTCGACGGCTGGGCGGCGACCGTCGGGTTCGGGAGCTGGTCGAGCCGGTTGATCAGGCGCATCCACTGGCCGGGATTGAGCAGCCAGGCGTCGGCCTGGCCGGACTTGGCGTTCGGGGAGTAGGCGGCGGCGAAGTCGATGTGGATGCGATCGGCGTGATCGGGCATGGCGAAGGCGTTGTCGGCCGCGGGGTAGCTCATCAGGCTGTCGATCTCGTGCGGCTTGAACGTGCCCTGGAGGGTCAGGAGTCGCCGGATCGCCAGGTCGGTGATCGATCCGGCCCCCTGGTGCCCGAGGACCGGGATGCCGTTGATCGCCGAGATGTCGACGCCCTCGCCGGCGACGGTCGGGGCGGAGGCCGGCCCGGCGAGCGGCGTCCCGCAGCGCAGGGCGGTCACGCTCGGGTCGAAGCCCGAGGCGGAGAGGAACTCGAGCGTGGCCAGGACGCGCTGGTCGATCAGCCCGGCCGCGATGTCGCGCCGCCCGCACGGGTAGATGTCGATCGCGGGGTCGGCGAGGACCTGGCGTTGGAGCTGGGCCTTGCTTTCGAGGAGGATCTGGCCGATCGTCGGGTTCTGGCCGACGATCGGGTTGAGCGCCGCGGCGCGGTAGATCGCGGTGGCCTCGACGAGCTTCCAGCCGTCGAGGATCGGCTTGGCGTCGATCAGCGGGGCGTTCTTGCCGGCCGGCCGGATCTGGAAGCCGAGATGGGGCGCGGACCCGGGGGCGGCGGGCCCGATCCGGGCGAGGATCGTCCCGGCGACCACCTCGGCGCCCGGGGCGAGGACCCGGAGCTCGACGTCGGCGGGCTTGAGGCCGGGGTTCTCGACGAGGTAGGCCGAGAGGTTGGCCGGGGCGCGGTGGGCGATCTGGCGCCAGCCGCCGGCGGCGTAGGCCGCCCGCCGGGCCGGGTAGGCGAAGAGCCGCTGGGGCCCGGACGCCGTGTCGGTCGCCGAGTGCGCGGGGGCCACCGGGGCCACGGCGACCGGGGCTGCGGTCGGGCCGGCCGGCTGGTGGCCGGCGGAGGCGGGCGCGCGGGGGGCCGGGTCGGGCGGGACGGTGACCGCGCGGGCGACCGGGGCGGCGGCCGGAGCGACCTGCGCCTTGGGAGCGGCATAGAGGTGGGGGACGGGTCCGAGCTGGCTGTAGGTGTAGGTGTTGCCGTCGCCGTCGCGGAGGGCGATGAACCTCCCGAGGGCCGGGCGCTCGCCGATCGCGGTGATCACGCCGTCCTTGACGGCGATCGCCGGGGCGCCGACCGCGGCATAGATGTTGGTCGCCGTCGCCGCCGGGGTGTTCTGGGTGCTGGCTTGGTGGGCGAGGGCGGCGGTTTCGGCGACGTCGTCGGCGTATTTGGCGGTGGCGTGGACGGGGAAGAGGCCGTCGGTGAGGCCGGTGAGGGAGCTGACGAGGTCGGCGGGCATGCCGCCGACGAGCTTGGCGCGGAGCAGGACGCTGTCGACGTACCAGTTGGCGTTGTTGTAGGCGAAGATCGCGCCGCGGAGGTTCTGTGAGGCGCCGGCGGCGTGGAGGAAGCGGGCGGCGCCGAAGATCGCATCGACGGGGTTGTAGGGGTCTTTGACGCCGTCGCCGTTGGCGTCGACGCCGTATTGCTTCCACGTTTCGGGGAGGAACTGCATCCAGCCGAGCGCGCCGGCGCTGGAGAGGCTGAGGTTGCGCCCGTAGTTGGTCTCGATGTCGTTGACGGCGGCGAGGATCTGCCAGGGGACGTTGTACTCGACGCCGGCGGCCTGGTAGATCGGGAGCAGGAACGGGGGGATGCGGAAGGTGTCGATGAAGAAGTTGGGGACCCCGATCGGGACCGCGCCGAGCGGGACGAGCGAGAGCGTCGGGTTCGCCGGGAGCGGCACCCCGGTCGCCGCCCGGAACTGCGTCGCCACCGGCCTGGCCACCGGCGCCACCACCGCGCCACTGCTCGCCGGGGGGACCGCCTTGTGGCCGGTCACCGTCTGGGGTGCCTGGACGGCGACGACCGGCGGGCCGGGCGCGGTGGGCGCCGGGGGCGTGACCGGGGCGCCGCCGACCCGGGGGAGGGCCTGGAGCCCGGCGTCGGGGGCCGGCGGGGGAGCCGGGACGGTGGTCGGGACGGCCGGCGGGGCGGTGGTGTCCGAGAGGACGACCCCGCCGGACACCGGGGCGGGGGGGTCGGCGCGGGCGGCGGCGGGGGGCACGAGCCCGGCGAGCCCGCAGGCCAGGACCACCGCGACCGTCCTCAGGCCGAGCCGCTGCCGGGCGAGCCGCTCGTCGCGGTCGGTGAAGACCGAGCGCGCGACGATCACCACGGCCTGACCACCGATCGCGTGCTCATCCCCGCGGAGTCTCCTCGGCGTCGATCGGGGGTGCGGTGACCATCCGGTGAGTCTAAGGCGCCGGCCGGGCTTGACCGGCGGGTTGCAAGGCGGCCGCGGTCAGCCGTTCCATCTTCAGATGGGGGCCGATCTCGGGAAGCTCGAACTCCTCGGAGACGGCGCGGAAGCCGGCGCGCTCGTAGAGGGACCGCGCGGGCGTGCGAACGTTGCACCAGACCCGCCGCGCCCCGTGGGCCGTAGCGTGCCCGACGAGGGCGTCGAGCACGGCCGTGCCGAGACCCCGGCCGCGGGCTTCGGGAGCCGTGGCCATCCCGCGCACCCGCCAGGATCCCGGACCCCCTTCCGGCCCGACCAGCCCGACGGCCAGGAGCTCACCGTCGGCGCCGAAGGCGCCGACGGCGAACGCCCCGGCCGGCTCGTGGGCCGCGAGGTCGGCGACCGCCTGCCGGGGACGCAGGACGGCCTGACGCAGCGGCCGGGTCAGGCCGGGGGTCACGGGACGGACGGCCGGTCGGGGGAGGATGCGAGCCATGATGCCGGACCCCGCCCGGGCGGGGTCCGGGGACGGGTCAGGCATTGGAGCCCTCTGCGGCCGGGGTCGGGCCGACCTGGTGGCCGACCGGGCGCGGATGGGCGGCGCCGGCGGGCTGAGCGTCGTGCCCGGCCGCGGGCGGTGGGGTCGGGATCTCGTCACGGTGGGTCTTCGTCAGGTAGACGATGACCCCGGAGATCGCGGCGAGGAACAGGAGGCTGGTCGCGGTGGTGCCCAGGGCGAGGCCGCCGGCGTCGCGGGGCTGGGAGAGGTAGTCGCCGATCGAGGCGCCGAGCGGTCGGGTGAGGACGTAGGCGATCCAGAAGGCGACGACCGCGTCGAGCTTGAGCCGGAAGTGGGCGAGGGCGACGAGGGCGATGGCTCCCCCGAAGAGGAGCGCCGACTTCCAGTAGCCCAGGGCCAGCGTCTCGGCGAGGTAGTCGCCGGCGGCCGTGCCGAGGGCGAAGGTCACGAGCACGGTCAGCCAGTAGAAGGCTTCGCGGCGGGTGGTGAAGACCGTGTGGATCGAGAGCGTCCGTTCGCTGGCATACCACCAGGCGAAGGTCGCGACGAGGGCGATGGCGAAGACGATCGTCGTCGTCCTCAGGGCGACGCCGAAGTTGTCGGTGAGGTTGTCGGTTATCAGCGTCCCGACCACGCTGATGAGGACGACGGCGGTCCAGTATTTCACGGGCACGTACTTGCGGGAGCGGAACTGAACGGCGAGGGCAACGACCAGGAGGCTGCCCATGATGTATGTGATACCGGTCAAGCCGAGGTGGAGATTCGTGTTGAGGAGGTCGGCGGCCGTCTCCCCGACGGTCGTGCACAGGATCTTGATGATCCAGAAGAACACGATCACCTCGGGCACCTTGTTCAGCATGCGTCTACTCGTGCTCACAGGCCTACCTCGCTCCGTCGTCGGCTTGGTCGAGGCGCTGAGTTCACCGAGGAAATTTAAAGAGAAGGTAAGAGGGGGCCGATAATCTGGTGAGAGGGGTTGGCCAGGTTAGGGAATGTGAGAGCTTGGTTATGTGGCCATAGTGCCAAGGAGGGCGCCGGTGTCAGGCGACTGGGACGCGCGGGGCGAGGCGCGGCGACTGGACGGCGCGCCGCCGGTCGGGCGAGTCCCGCGGTTCTTAACCTGAAATCGGCCGTGCGCATGCGCGGGCGGAGCGTCGAGTACTGCCGGCGCCGCTTTACCAGCGGGCAACATCTTCGGGCGCGGGGTCGGCGATGGTTCCGCACGTGACCGAGCCGCAGAGCGCACCGATCCAAGCCCGAGCCGGGGTTCGCTGCCGCGCGGCATCGCGATCGCGATCGCGGTGCCGTTCGTCGCGATCGCGGTTGCCCGGGCCGACACGACGGTGATCGGGACCGCCGTTCAGAGCAGCGGCCAGGCGAGCACGATGAGCCAGAGCGCCAACAACCACGTTTCGCCGCTCCCGGTCGTCGGTCTGAACCACAGCAAGGGAATTCAGACCGGGGTCACTTCGATGAGCGACAGCCAGAGCATCCCGCTCGGCGAGGACGGCGTGCTCGTCGGGAAGGCCACGCAGGGGAACACGCAGGGCGCCGCGACGACCCAGGTGAACGCCGGGAGCAAGACGCAGGCGAGCACGGCGGCCGGAACGCTCGGCAACGATCAGCTGATCGGCGGTGGCGGGGTCGTCCTCGGCGATGCGGTCCAGGGCAATGACCAGGGCAATCTGATCAGCCAGGCGTCGACTGGGAGCAAGGTCGCCACGGTCACGGCGGCGGCCGGCCTCGGGAACACCCAGATCGTCGGCGACGAGGACGGGGCGATCATCGGCTCGCCGTCCCAGACGAGCCGCCAGGCGGCGGCGACGGGTCAGTCGACGACCCAGAAGGCGAGCAATCCGACGATCGGCAACTCGACGCTGAGCGCGACCACCGTCGCCGGGGCGGATCTGAGCAACGGGCAGGGTGTCGCCGCCGGGACGATCGTCGGCTCGACGGCGCAGGGCAACAGCCAGGGGTATGACGGCACGCAGACGACCAAGCAGTCGCCGGCCCCGGTCATCACCGGCAGCTACGTCCCGATCCAGACGACCGTGAGCGGCGTCGCGGCCGGCAACTGCCAGACGGTCAGCGACGGGTCCGCGAGCTGCATGGTCCTGCCGTAGCGAGGCAGCCGGAGGCTCGGGGCCGCAGGGTCTCGGTCCGAGCCGGTGTATTCGTCTCCGCCTCGGTCAATGGTGAACGCGAAGCGGAGGGATGCGTCGCGGCGTGGACGCCGGGGGAATAACCATGTACGAGCGGGATCGGGCGAGCTCCAGCCTCGCCGTGCCGAGCTTCTTGCGGGGCCTCCCGACGACGCGGGCGGCGTTCCGCTACGCAAGTCGAGTGGACGAGGGTCGGCGGCGGGATTCAGACCAAGCGGCGTTCGTCCTCCACCCGCTCGAGGTCGCGGCCATGCTCCACTTCAGCGGGGCTCCGGACGAGGTCGTCGCGGCTGGGATGCTCCACGACGTCGCCGAGCACGGCGGTTCGCCGCTCGGCGAGATCCACCGGCGCTTCGGGGGCGGCGTCAGCGCCCTGGTCGCGGCGGTGACCGAGGACACGGCGGTCGCCGGGTATGGGCCGCGTAAGGCGGCGCTGCGCGCCCAGGTGTCCGCGGCCGGGGCCGAGGCCGGGGAGATCTTCGCCGCCGACAAGCTCGCCCGGACGCGCGAGCTCCGGGTCAGGATCGGTCAGGCCCGGCTGGCGGGCGTCGAGGATCCGGCGGACGGCGAGGCGAAGCTCGAGCACTACCGGGCGAGCCTCGCCATGCTCGAGGACCTGATCCCGGGGAGCCGCCTGGTGACGGAACTCCGCTTCGAGGTCGAGGCGCTCGGCACGCTCCCCCCGGACGACCAGCTCGCGCCGGCGGCCGCCGTGGGTCGGGGGCGGCGGACGGTCGCCCTCCGCGGGACCGCGTAGCGCGCGTCCGTCGTCCGCGCGCCAGGGCCGGGCGGCGAGGGGCGGCGAGCAGGCCGACCCTCGCCCGGCCGTCAGATCAGGGGGTCGACCCGCTGGGCGGCGGTCCGCCCGGACCGCCCGGACCGCCGGGACCCTGCATGGCGGTGAACGAGCTGTCGAGGTGGACCTCGACCTGCGTACCGTCGGCCTTGGTCACGGTCGTCTCGTAGCCCTTCCCGGTGAAGTCGCTCGTCACGGCTCCGGCCGTGCCGCTGCCGACGGACTTCACGGCCGCCGCCTGCGCCTGGGTCGCCGCCGACCCGGTCACCGCCTTCTCGGCGTCCTCATGCGCGGCCGTCCCGTGCGCCGGGCCGTTGAACGCCGGCCGCGCCGGTGCGCCCGTCGCGCTCGGCGTGGTCGCCGTGGTCGACGATGACGTCGCCGCGCCGGCGATCGCCGAGCTCCCCAGGGCAATCGCGGCGAGCGCCGCCGCCCCGCCGAGCACCTTCTTTGTCGTGTTGAGCATCAGGGTTCGTCCTTCCGAATCGTCCGGGTCGTCCCGGGTACACCAGCAAGGTCGCTCCCGCGCGTTGGAACGTCCTGCGCACGGCCTGAGAGCTGTCCGTGAATCCGTGGGCGGTCGACGGACCGGGTGGCGAGCCGACTCGGCGGCCGCCGCCGGCTCACGTCTAGGGATCGAGGCGGAGGGCGGCGTAGCTGGCCAGTTCGATTCCTATGGGCGCGGCGGGTTTCGAACCTGCGACCTCTCGCGTGTGAAGCGAGCGCTCTCCCACTGAGCTACGCGCCCTCGGGCGCTGATTCTACGGCTCTCCCGCCGGTCCGCGGCCGGCACGTCGCTCGTCCTCCCGCGACCGCCGGCTCCGGACCTTCCCGTCCGGCCGCCCGTCCGGGCGGCCCGTCCAGCTCAGGCGGCCTTGACCGCCGAGATCTGGAGCACGATGTTGACCTTGTCGGAGACGAGCATGTTCCCGCTTCCCAGCGCCTGGTTGAACTTCATCTCGAAGTCGGACCGGTTGATCGTCCCGACCGCCTCGATGCCCACCCGCTCGTTGCCCCACGGGTCGGTGTCCGGCCCGTCGACGACCGCCTCGAGGCGAACCGGCTTGGTCACGCCGCGGATCGTCAGGTCGCCGTCGATCGCGATCGCCCCCTTCGCCCCCGGCGAGATGCTGGTCGACCGGAAGGTGATCTCCGGGTGGTTGGCCGCGTCGAAGAAGTCCGGCGACTTCAGGTGCCCATCCCGGGCCTCCTCGCGGGTGTTGACCGAGTCGACGTCGACCGTCCCCTCGGCGACCGACTCGCCGAGCGTCTCACCGACCTCAAGCTTCCCCGCGAACTTCCCGAAGAACCCCTTGACCGTCGCGATCCCCATGTGCTTGACCTGGAACTCGACGCTCGAATGCACCGGATCGACGTTCCACGTGCCCTGGCCGATGGCTTGCTGCTCGGCGGTCGTCATCTCTTGCTCCTTGTTCGTGCCCCCGACGGGCGAAAAGTTGATTGCACGTGCAACATACCAGATCGATGCACGCGCAACTACATTCGTCGGGATCGGGCCACCGAATCTTTACGATCCCCGGCGACCCCGACCAGCAGCTAGGATCACCACCGGACCGTGCTAGGCGGGGACGTAGCGGCGCCCTGAATCCGCAATCCGCTCTAGCGGGGCCGAATTCCCTCTCGAGGGGTGCGTCCCCCGGGTCGCCCCGTCGTCCGGGGCGTCGATGGCTCGGGTCCCCTGCGGTGTCGGTCCGTGAACCAGGTCAGGTCCGGAAGGAAGCAGCCTTAAGCGGTAACCGGCAGGCGCAGCGGGAGCCCCCGCGCCGGAGCTACGGACGACGCAAGGCGCTCGGGTTATGCCCTCGACAGCGGGTGCACGGTCCATTTTCCTCAGCCGCACCGGGCATAGACCTGCCAGGAGGCGTCGCCCCCGACCCGCCGGAAGCCCGGCGGGACCCGGGGGACGACCTGGACCGGGTCGCGCGGGTCGAGGATGTAGTCGTGGGCCACGCCGGCGTCGGCCGGGGTCACGTAGGTCCCGCGCGCCGGCGCCCCCGCCTCGGCGCTGACCACCGCCTGCGGCTCGACGTCCAGCCACAGGGCCAGGAGGGGCACCGGCCGGTGGTTCGGAACCGAGACGGGCGTGCACGCCGCGCCGACCACCCGGCGGGTGATCAACCGGCCGAGGTCGGCCTGGATCGCCTCCTGACGGCCGAGCGTCGCCCGGAGCGTCCTGATCCGACCGACCTGCGACGGGATGAAGGCGATCAGGGCGAGACCGACCGCCGCGGCCGCCCAGCCCCACCAGCGCCGCCTCGGGTCCTCGCCCCCGAGCTCCAGCCAACCGAACGCCCCGGCCCCGCAGAAGATCGCGAGGATGCAGGCCGGGAGGAGGAGGTAGCGGGTGATGATCGGGAGCCCGGCCGCCGCCAGCACGCAGAAGGCGACCACGGCTACGACCCCGGTCGCCGCCCCGAGGGCTGCCCGCCGGCGCAGCCACAGGAGCGAGCAGACGCCGCCGACCCCCGCGCCGAAGAGCACCGGCTCCCGGAGGATCTCCCCGAGACGGAACGGCGCCGTCGTCGGCACGTGGAGGAGCCCCGTGACCCGCCCGAGGAGCTTCGCCGTGTCCCGGGTCCCGGTCAGCGAGTGGAGCGGGTCGCCGGTGACCGCGAGATCCGCGGCGAACCAGAGCACCGGACCGAGAGCCGCGATCCAGGCCAGGCGCACGATCCGGTCGAGGTCGCGCTCCGACCACCAGACCCAGCCGACGTAGGCCGCCGAGAGCAGCCAGGCCTCCGGACGAAGGAGGCCGGCCACCGCCAGCAGCCCGAGGACCGGGGCGCCCGCCCGGGGACGGCGGGTCTCGACCAGGAGCGCGCCGAGGACGAGCACGAGGTAGGGGATGTCGACGTACACCCGCGACCCGAAGTCGAGCACCGGCACCCGGGTGAGGATGATCGCCGCCGCGACCGCCCCGGCCCAGCGGTTGAACCACGCCGCGCCCAGGCGGTAGACGACCCAGCCGAGCAGGGCCAGGGAGACGAAGGCCCCACCGACGACGATCTCGGTGGCCAGCTCGCCGTGCACCCCGCCGCGGTCGAGGTTGCTCACCGGCGCCAGCAGCACGCTCGCCGCCGTGGCCAGCGGATGCGGCGTCGGGGCGATCGCGACGCCGTAGTCCGGGAGCCGGCCGCCGGCGACGTCCCGCCCCCAGACCATCGCGTAGAGGGTGTCGTAGTTGACCAGGCCGTGGCCGACCACCGCCCGGATCGCAACCGCGAGCACGGCGACCAAGGCCGCGAAGCGGGCGCGCGCCATCCCCGGCAAGCTACCGCTCGGGCCTCCCGGTCGGGTCGCCCGACGCGGACGCCCTCGCCCCTCGCCGGCGTGCCCCGACGGCGGCCCTCCGTCCCGACGACCCGGGCGCCGGCCCCGGGGCGGGCCGCCACCCCCAAGTACACTGGCCCTTCGTGTCGGCCAGTCCCTCGCTCTACCGTCGCCACCGCCCGCGCAGCTTCTCCGAGGTCGTCGGCCAGGAGCACGTCGTCCGGACGCTCAGCAACGCCGTCACCCGGGACATGGTCCACCACGCCTACCTGTTCGTCGGGTCGCGGGGGACCGGGAAGACGTCGATGGCGAAGATCCTCGCCGCCTGCCTCAACTGCGAGAACGGTCCGACGACCGAGCCGTGCGGGATCTGCGAGTCCTGCGTCTCGATCGCCCAGGCCTCCTCGCTCGACGTGATCGAGATGGACGCCGCCTCGTCCAACTCGGTCGACGACATCCGCGCCCTGCGCGAGTCCGTCGCCTACGCCCCGGTCTCCGGCGGCCAGAAGGTCTACATCCTCGACGAGGCCCACATGCTCTCGACCGCCGCGTGGAACGCCTTCCTCAAGACGCTCGAGGAGCCGCCGCCGAACACGGTCTTCGTCCTCGCCACGACCGAGGCCCAGAAGATCCTCCCCACCGTCGTCGACCGCTGCCACCGCTTCGACTTCCAGCGGCCGACCGCCGACCAGATCGCCACCGTCCTGCGCCGGACCGCCGTCGCCGAGGACATCGTCATCCCCCCGGCCGCCGTCGCCCTCCTCGCCCGCCACGCGGCCGGGAGCTTTCGCGACGCCCTCGGCACGCTCGAGCAGCTCCGGACCTACAGTGGCAACGAGATCCTCCTCGACGACGTCCTCGCCGTCCTCGGCGTCGCCGACTCCGAGCTCCTCTTCGCCACCGTCGACGCCATCGCCGCCGGCGATTCCCGGGCCGCCCTCCTCGCCGTCGCCGGGTGCGTCGACGCCGGTCGCGATCCCGCCGGGTTCATCCGCGAGCTCGAGGTCCACGCCCGCGAGGCGCTCGTCGTCGGAACCCTCGACGGCCAGGTCCCGGCCGAGATCTCCGTCACCCCCGAGCGCGACGAGCAGCTCGCCGACCAGGCCGCCCGCGTCCCCCCCGCCACCCTCGTCCGCCTGCTCGACCTCCTCGCCGCCGGCCTCGCCGCCCTGCGCAACGGGGCCGACGGGCGCACCCAGCTCGAGCTGGCCGTGGTCAAGGCGGCGACTCCGGCCGTCGACCCCTCGACCGACGCCCTGCTCGAGCGGATCGCCCGTCTCGAGGCCGCCCTGCGGAGCGGCGGATCCCCGGCCCCGCGCCCCGCCAACGGGGACAGCGCCCCGCCCCCGGTCGCCCGCCGACCGGCGGCTCCGACCGGCGGCCCGGCCGCCGCCCGGGCCGGGACCGCGACCGCCCTGGCCCCGAGCCCGGCCGCGAGGTCGCCGGGCCGCCGCCCCCGCCCCCGCCCCTCGCCGCCGCCCCCCCGGCGGGCCTGGACGCCGGCGAGCTGACGCTCGAGCGCCTGGTCAGCCTCTGGCCGGCCGTGCTCGACGCCGTCGGCCTGGCCAACCGGATGCTCGCCGCCGTGATCGCCGACGCCGTCCCGGTCGAGCTCGCCGATCGCCGCCTCGTGCTCGCCTTCCCGGCCGACTCGGCCTTCCTGCGCAAGAAGGCCGACGACCAGGCGAACCGTCAGGCGGTGGCCGACGCCGTCCGCGCGGTGACCGGGCGCTCGCTGGCCCTGGCCTACGATCTCCGCGAGCTTCCCGGCGCCAGCGGCGAGGCGCCCCCGCCTCCGCTCACCGAAGAGGAGTGGATCGCCCGCCTGAAGGCCGAGTTCGACGCCGAGGAGCTCGATGGTGAACTCCCGCCCAACCTCCAGCGCCGCCCAGAGGAGCCAAGCTGATGCCCCAGCAGAACATGCAGAAGATGCTCAAGCAGGTCCAGAAGATGCAGGAGGACATGGCGCGCGCCCAGGAGGAGCTCGCCACCGCCGAGGTCTCGGCCTCCGCCGGCGGGGGCATGGTCACCGTCAAGGTCACCGGCGCCCTCGTCGTCAAAGAGATCACGATCGACCCGTCCGCGATCGACCCCGACGACCCGGAGCTCCTGGCCGACATGGTCCTCGGCGCCGTCAACGAGGGGCTCCGCGCCGCCCAGGAGCTCGCCGCCGAGCGGATGGGGGCGACCACCGGCGGGCTCGATCTCGGCGCCCTCGGCGGCGGCCTCGGAATTCCCGGCCTGTGACGCGGCCCGCCGCCCGGCCGCCGGACGGCCGGCCGCGCTGAGATGCACGCCGCCCCGATCCAGCGCCTGGTCAGCGAGCTGTCGAAGCTCCCCGGGATCGGCAACCGGACGGCCCAGCGGCTCGCCTTCTTCATCCTCCGCTCGACCGAGGACGACGCGATCGCCCTGGCCGACGCGATTCGCGAGGTCAAGGAGCGGATCGGCCTGTGCCAGGTCTGCTTCAACCTCGCCGAGGGCCCGCGCTGCCGGATCTGCGAGGACGACCGCCGCGACCCGGCGGTCATCTGCGTGGTCGAGGAGCCCTCGGACGTGATCCCGATCGAGCGGACCCACGAGTACCGGGGCCGCTACCACGTCCTCGGCGGGGCGCTCTCGCCGATCGACGGGATCGATCCCGACGACCTGCGGATCGCCGAGCTCTTCGTCCGGGTCGCCGGCCCCGACTCGCCGGTCCGCGAGGTCGTCCTCGCCACCAATCCGACGACGACCGGCGAGGCGACCGCCCTCCACGTCGCCGCCGGCCTGCGCGAGCGCACCCCCGAGCTCGTGGTCACCCGCCTGGCCAGCGGCCTCCCGGTCGGCTCCGACCTCGAGTACGCCGACGAGGTCACCCTCGGCCGGGCGTTCTCCGGCCGCCGGGCCGTCTAGCCGACCCCGTAGGCCTTCTTCAGCGCCGCGACCCGGGCGAGCGACCGGGCGATCGCCTGCGGGTCGAGCTGCCCCTGGCGGATCGCCGCGAGCACCGCGTTGTACGCGGCCTCGGCGTCGGTCGCCCCGCCCGGGAGGAAGAGCAGGTCGCAGCCGGCCTTGAGCGCATGCACCGCCGCATCGGCCACGGTCCCGCCGGTCGCCGCCGTCACCGCCAGGAGATCGCCGCTCTCGACGACCCCGGCGAAGTGGAGGCGCTGACGCAGGAGGTTGACCGCGTCGGGGAGGAGGGTGGCCGGCGTCACCCCGTCGAAGGCGGCGTAGAGGGCGTCGGAGAGCTGGACCACCGGGGCGAGGCCGGCGACCGCGGCGAACGGCTTCACGTCGGCCGCCAGGAGCGCCGGCATCCCGAGGCCGACGGTCGCCGCTCCGAGCGTCGGATCCTCGCTCGCCGCCCCCTCGCCCGGGAAGTGGCCGACCATCGCGATCAGGCCCGCCGACCGGTAGCCGACGACCGCGGCCCGGACCAGGTTCGTGACCAGCGCCGGGTCGGCCCCGTAGGCCCGGCCGACCTCCGGACCGCCGGTGTCGGCCAGGTCGGCGAGCGGCGCGAGCGTCGCGTTGACCCCGAGCGGGCGCAGGGCCCGGGCCACGAGCCGGGACTCCCGCGCCACCAGGTCCGCCCGCCCGGTCGCCCCGAGGGCCGGCTCGCTCGGCGGCGGCAGGCCGGGAAAGCCGTTGCTGTCGCCCCCGCCCTGGCGCGCGACGATCAGCGGCCTCATGGCCACGGCCGCGCGGATGCCCCCGATCAGCCCGGTCAGCTGGGTCTTCGAGGCGAAGTTCGGCCGGCCGAGGACGACGCCGCCCCAGTTGTGGGCCTGGAGGCGGGCGAGCGTCGCCGGGGTGATCGTCGTCCCGTCGATCCCGATCACGAAGAGCTGACCCAGCCCGCGCGCGATCGCCGCGTCCAGTGCCTCGGTCCCGACCGCCTGCCCCGGATCGGTGGCCAGGAGCGGGGCCAGGGCGTCCATCAGCGACTCGCCCGGATGGACGGTCCGCGCGGCCCCGAAGCGCGAACCGCCCTGGGTCACGGGCCGGTGCTTGGCCGACGGTCCCTGGATCAGCGCGAGCAGCGCCCCGGCCAGGGCCGCCGCGAGGACGGCGATGAGCAGGAGGCGCCGGGACGGCCCGCGCGGCCTCACCCCGTATCCTCGGACGCCGAGATGGAGATCATCGTGATGAAGTTCGGAGGCACCTCGGTCGCCGACGCCGAGCGCCTCAAGCGGGCGGCCGGGAGGATCGTCGAGAAGCGGTCCGCCGGATACCGGGTGGTGGCCGTGCTCTCGGCCCGGGGCAAGACGACCGACGACCTGATCGCCATGGCCGCCGAGGTCTCCCCGATCCCCCACCCCCGCGAGATGGACATGCTCCTATCGACCGGCGAGCGAATCTCGTGCGCCCTATGCGCGATGGCGATCAACGACCTTGGGCACGACGTCATCTCCCTGACCGGTTCACAGGCCGGGATCGTGACAGACACGTCGCATACGAAGGCGAAGATCCTCGACGTCCGGGCCGAGCGGATCATCCGCGCCCTCGACGAGGACAAGATCGTCCTCGTCGCCGGATTTCAGGGCGTCTCGACCGCCCACGACGTGACCACCCTCGGCCGGGGCGGGTCCGACACGACGGCGGTCGCCGTGGCCGCCGCCCTCGGCGCCCAGGAATGCGAGATCTACACCGACGTGGCCGGCGTGTTCAGCGCCGACCCCCGGGTCGTCCCCCAGGCCCGGAAGCTCCCGGTCGTCTCCTTCGAGGAGATGCTCGAGATGTCGGCCTCCGGAGCCGGGGTCCTCCAGCTCCGCTCGGTTGAGTACGCTCGGACCCACGGCGTGCGCATCCACTGTCGGTCGAGCTTCGACGACGGGCCGGGTACCGTTGTCCTGGGAGAGGCCGAGACCATCGAGCGACCACTTGTCACCGCAGTCACCCACTCGACCGGCGAGGCCCGCGTCACGCTGCTCGGGGTCCCCGACCGGCCGGGCATCGCCGGGCGCATCTTCACGATCCTGGCCGAGGCCAACGTCAACGTCGACATGATCATCCAGAACGAGCCGCTGGCCGACGACCGGCGGGCCGACATGTCGTTCACCGTCCCCGGCGACGACCTCCACGACGTCCGCCGGGCCCTCGCCCAGGCGGTCGGCGAGCTCGGGATCGAGGACGTCGCGACCGACGAGGCGATGGGCAAGGTCTCGATCATCGGCGCCGGGATGCGCAGCCACCCGGGCGTCGCCGCCAAGGTGTTCACCGTCCTCGGGGAAGCCGGCATCAACATCGAGATGATCTCGACCTCGCCGATCAAGATCTCCTGCGTGATCCAGCTCGACCGGGTGACCGAGGCCGTCCGGGTCCTCCACGACGCCTTCGGCCTCTCCGGCGGCGGCGAGATCGAGGACCCCTTCGGCCCGGACGGGCAGAGCCGGTGACCGCAGCCGGCGGCCCGCCGCCGAAGGCGTCCGAGCCCGGCGGGTCCGGCGCTCCGTATCGCGTCGCCGTGGTCGGCGCGACCGGCGCGGTCGGGAGCGTCATGCTCGACGTCCTCGCCGAGCGCGGCTTCCCCGCCGCGGCGATCGTCCCCTTCGCCTCGGCCCGCTCGGCCGGGCGCACGCTCCCCCAGGGCGTCGTCCAGCCGCTCGACGCCGAGACGATCCACGGGTTCGACGTCGCCCTCTTCTCGGCCGGGTCGGCCGTCTCGGCCGAGTGGGCCCCCCGCTTCGCGGCGACCGGCTGCCTGGTGATCGACAACTCCTCCCACTGGCGCATGCAGCCCGACATCCCGCTCGTCGTCGCCGAGGTCAACCCCGAGGCGATCGACGACCACCGCGGGATCGTCGCCAACCCCAACTGCTCGACCATGCAGATGGTCGTCGCCCTCAAGCCGCTCCACGACGCCGCCGGAATCGAGCGCCTCGTGATCTCGACCTACCAGTCGACCTCCGGGACCGGGGTCAAGGCGGTCGCCGAGATGCTCGACCAGGCGCGCCGGATCCTCGACGACGAGGAGCCGTCCCCGCCGGAGATCTACCCCCACCGGATCGCCTTCAACGTCCTCCCGCAGGTCGAGACGTTCAAGGACGGCGACGACTACACGACCGAGGAGCGCAAGATGATCGGCGAGACTCGGAAGATCCTCGGCCTGCCCGCCCTGCGGGTCAGCGCGACCTGCGCCCGCGTCCCGGTCCGGGTCGGCCACTCCCAGTCGGTCA
>CAWFQO010000040.1:0-19987 GCA_963817865.1 uncultured Solirubrobacterales bacterium
ATGCGCCTCGCCCGCGAGCGCGGGGCGAAGGTCCTCGCCATCACCAACGCGATGGGCTCCCAGGCCACCCGCGACGCCGACGGCGTCCTCTTCACCCGCGCCGGCCTCGAGATCGGCGTCGCCGCGACCAAGACGTTCGTCTGCCAGGTCGCCGTCATGTACCTCCTCGCCCTCCGCCTCGCCGAGCTCCGCCGCACCCTCTCGCCCGCCCGGTCGACCGAGCTCGTGGCCGAGCTCAAGCACCTGCCCCACTCGATCACCACGCTGATCGACCGGGTCAAGCCCCAGATCGAGGAGATCGTCGCCGGCTGCTGGCAGGCCGAGTTCTTCCTCTACCTCGGACGCCACGTCGGCCTGCCCGTCGCCCTCGAGGGCGCACTCAAGCTCAAGGAGATCTCCTACATCTCGACCGACGCCTACGCCGCCGGCGAGATGAAGCACGGCCCGATCGCCCTGCTCGGCGAGGCGACACCCGTGATCTGCGTCGCCACCCGGTCGCCCGTGCTCGAGAAGGTCATCTCGAACATCCAGGAGGTCCGGGCCCGCGGGGCCCGGGTGATCGCCATCGCCACCGACGGAGACGACCGGGTCGGGCCCCACGTCGACGCCCTGATCCCGATCCCGGCCACCGACCCGATGCTCCAGCCGATCCTCGCCGTGATCCCCCTCCAGCTCCTCGCCTACGCGATCGCCCGCCGCCGCGGCCTGAACGTCGACCAGCCCCGCAACCTGGCCAAGACCGTGACCGTCGAGTAGCCCGCCCGGGTTTCGCCGCCGCCCGCCGGCGGGTAGCTCACGAGCATGCTCGAGCCCGACCCCCGCCCATGGCCCGACTGAGGCGCTCCGACTGCTCGGGCCCCGGAGTCGGGCGCCGGCGCTGCGGGCGGGGGTTCGTCTACCTCGACGCGGCCGGCCGCCGGGTCGACGACCCGGAGCTCATCGCCCGGATCCGCGAGCTCGCGATCCCCCCGGCCTGGCGGGACGTCTGGATCTGCCCGGACGCCCGCGGCCATCTCCAGGCGACCGGGTTCGACGACGCCGGGCGCAAGCAGTACCTCTACCACCCCGACTGGCGCGTCCGCCGCGACCGGGCCAAGTTCGAGGAGATGCTCGACTTCGCCGCCCGCCTCCCGCGCCTCCGGCGCCGGGTCGAGCGCGAGCTCCGCTCCCCCGACCTCGACCGCCGGCGGATCCTCGCCTGCGGGGTACGCCTGCTCGACGTCGGCTGCTTTCGCATCGGCAGCGAGGGCTACGCCCGCGAGCACGGCAGCCACGGGCTGACCACGATCCGCCGCGACCACGTTCGCCGCGACGGGTCCGCGCTCGTCTTCGACTATCCCGCCAAGAGCGGGCAGCGCCTCCACACCGTCGTCGGCGACCCGGCCGCCTGCGCCGCGCTCGACGCCATCCTCCGGCGGCGGCGCTGCCCCGGCGAGGAGCCGCTCCTCGCCTACCGCGACGGCAGGCGGTGGCGGCCGCTGCGCCCCGAGGACATCAACGGCTACCTCAAGGAGTGCCTCGACGGCGACTTCAGCGCCAAGGACTTCCGCACCTGGAACGCCACCGTCCTCGCCGCGGTCGCCCTCGCCGCGGCGCCGCCCGCCCCGACCAAGACCGCCCGCCGGCGGGCGATCGTCGCCGCCATCCGCCAGACCGCCGAGTCGCTCGGCAACACCCCGGCCGTCTGCCGCGCCTCCTACATCGACCCCCGCATCTTCGACCGCTACCGCTCCGGCTGGACCCTCCAGGACGTCGGCCCCGGGCCGACCGACCTCCGGCTCCTCGCCCAGCCGCGCCGCCGGGCGCGGATCGAGGCCGGCGTGCTCGACCTCCTCGGCGAACGGGCGACCGGCGAGGTCGTCCGGCTCGCCGCCTGATCGGTCAGCCGACGGCGAGGGCCGGACGCGGCGGGTTCTCGAGCAGCTGGGCGAGCACGTAGGCGATCCCCGCGGCCTCGAGCAGGTCGCCGACACCGGTCGCGCACTCCGGCCCCCCCAGCGCCCGCAGCTCGCCGACACCGCCCGCGCCTCCCGGCCCGCCCGGCTCGAGCAGGGCTCGTCCACCGGCGAGCCGAGCGGCCAGGGCGTCGAGGAGCCCGGTCGCTCGGTCGGCCGGCCCGGCGCCAGCGAGCGTCCGGTCGAGGGCGATCATCCGCTCGGCGAAGAGCGCCCGCTCGGGCGGCGGGTCGGCCGGCTCGTCGCCGGCGGCGAAGCGCGCGGCCACGAAGGTCGCCGTCCCCGCCTTGAGGACCCGGTAGGCGAGGTTGACCACCGCCGGTCCGCTCGAGACGTAGTGGATGATCGCCGCCCGCTGGAGCTCGGCCAGCGCGGCCTTGTCGACCAGTGCGAGGGCCTCGGCCGGCCCAGTGGGCCGGGCGATCGCCCGAGCGTGGCGGCTCAGGCAGTCGAACGCCTCGTCTGCTTCCTCGGTGGTCATCGGCCCGGCTCAGCCTACCCGACCGCCCGGGGCCACCCTGGCCGCCTGGCCGCCCGGCCGCCCGGGCCCGGCCGCCCGCCCGGGCCCGCCCCGTCCGCCCGCCCCGCCGCCCCGGCCGCCCGCCCCGGCCGCCGGTCCCGGCCGTCCGTCCCGCCGTCCGCCACCGGACGCACTAGCATCGCTCGCGACCATGATCGGGATCGACCTCCTCGAGATCGACCGCCTCGAGCGAGCCCTCGCCCGGCGTCCCCGGCTGGCCGAGCGTCTCTTCACCGACCGCGAGCGCGCTTACGCCGCCACCCGGGCCCGGCCGGCCCAGCATCTCGCCGCCCGGTTCGCCGCCAAGGAGGCCGTGTTCAAGGCCCTCCGCCTCGACGTCCTCCGCCCCCTCGAGATCGAGGTTCCCGGCGGAGGGGCGTCCGCCCGCGTCGTCCTCCACGGCGCCGCCCGCGACCGGGCGGCCGAGCTCGGCGTCACCGTCGAGCTCTCCCTGACCCACTCGCGCCTGACCGCCGCTGCCGTGGCCGTCCTCCGCTGATGCTCGCGACCTTCCTCGAGCCGCTCCCTGACGCCGCGCGCATGCGGGCGATCGACGCCTGGGCGATCGACGTGGCCCGCGTCCCCTCGCTCGAGCTGATGGACCGGGCCGGGACGCACCTCGCCCGCCTCGCCACCGAGCTCGCCCCGGACGGGCTCGTCGTCGTCTACGCCGGCAAGGGCAACAACGGCGGCGACGGCCTCGTCGCCGCCCGCGCCCTCCGCGAGGACGGCCGGGAGGTCGAGGTGATCCTGACCGCCGACCCCGGCGAGCTCTCCGGCGACGCCCGGATCAGCCTCGAGCGCCTGCCCGGGCCGCCGCCCGGGCGTGCTCCCGGCCGCGGCCCGGCCGGCGCCGCGCTCGTGATCGACGCGCTCCTCGGCACCGGCTTCGCCGGTGCCCCGCGCGGGGCGATCGCCGCGGCGATCGCCGCGATCAACGCCGCCGGCGTCCCCGTCCTCGCCGCCGACGTCCCGAGCGGGGTCGACGCCTCGACCGGCGAGGTGGCCGGCGAGGCCGTCCGGGCCCGGGCCACGGCGACGTTCCACGCCGGCAAGCCCGGGCTCTGGATCGCCCCGGGCAAGGAGCACGCCGGCGAGGTCCGGGTGCTCGACATCGGCATCCCCGCCGGGGCGCCGATCGACCCCGACATCGGCCTCATCCACCCGGCCGTGCTCGAGCTCATCCCCCGCCGGGCCACCGCGTCGACCAAGTTCGACAGCGGCTACGTGATCGTCGCCGGTGGATCCGCCGGCCTGACCGGGGCTCCGTGCCTGGCCTGCGAGGCGGCGATGCGCGCCGGCGCCGGCTACGTGACCGCCGCCATCCCCGCCTCGCTCGCGCTCGTCTTCGAGACGCGGCTGCTCGAGGTCATGACCCGGGCCCTCCCCGACGACGAAGGGACGCTCGGCCCCGGCGGGGTCGAGACGGTCGTCGAGCTCGGCCGCCGCGGCGGCGCCCTCGTCCTCGGCCCCGGGCTCGGCCGCGGCGCCGGCGAGTTCGCCCGCGACCCTCGCCCGCCGATCGACCCTGCCCCTCGTCCTCGACGCCGACGGGTTGAACGCCCACGCCGGGCGCCTCGAGGACCTCGCCGTCCGCGCGGCCCCGACCGTCCTCACCCCCCACGAGGGCGAGCTCGCCCGCCTGCTCGGCGTCGAGCGCGACGCGGTCGCCCGTGCCCGCCTCGACCACGTCCGCCAGGCGGCGGCTCGCTCCGGGGCCGTCGTCCTGCTCAAGGGCGACGACACGCTCGTCGCCGCCCCCGACGGCGCGGTCGCCGTCAGCCCCGGCGCCACTCCCGCCCTGGCCACGGCGGGCACCGGGGACGTCCTCTCCGGCGTGCTCGGGGCGATGCTGGCCAAGCGGATGGACCCCTTCGCCGCCGCCTGCGCCGCCGTCACCCTCCACGCCCTGGCCGGGCGGCGCGCCGCCGAGACCCAGGGCACCGAGGGCGTGATCGCCTCCGACGTGATCGCCGCGCTCCCCCGCAGCCTCGCTCCGTAGTCGTGCCCGCCGTCGCCACCGTCAACCTCGCCGCGATCGAGCGGAACGCCGCCCGCCTCGCCGGCGAGGGGCCGGCGCTGTGCGCCGTGGTCAAGGCCGACGGCTACGGCCACGGGGCCGCCGCCTGCGCCCGAGCGGCCCTCGCCGGCGGGGCGAGCTGGCTGGCCGTGGCCAGCGCGAGGGAGGCGGCGGCCCTCCGGGCCGCCGGCCTCGACGGCCCGCCGATCCTCGTCATGGGGGCCCTGACCCGGGAGGAGGCGGCCGTGGCCCACGCGGCCGGCGCCGACGTCGTCGCCTGGACCACCGAGCTCGTCGACTGGATCGCCGGCCTCGGCGGCGGGCGGATCCACGTCAAGCTCGACACCGGGATGGGACGCCTCGGCACGCGGGACCCGGACGAGGCCGATCGCGTCGCCGCGGCGGTCCGGGCGGCCCCCGGATGCGAGCTCGTCGGGGCGATGACCCACTTCGCCACCGCCGACGACCGGAGCGACGACTTCTTCGGCGAGCAGCTCGACCGGTTCACCGCCTGGGCGGCCGGGTATCGCGACCTCGTCGTCCACGCGGCCAACAGCGCCGCCCTCCTGCGCGACCGTCGCGCCCACTTCGACATGGCCCGCTGCGGGGTCGCCGTCTACGGGCTCGACCCGTTCGGCCGCGACGCCGCCGCCCGCGATCTGGAGCCGGCGCTCGCTCTCCGGTCCTGGGTCGGGGCGATCAAGCCGTGCGCGCCCGGTGAGAGCGCCGGCTACGGGCGCCGCTTCGTCGCCACCTCGGCCACCCACCTCGGCGTCGTCCCGGTCGGCTACGGCGACGGCTGGCGGCGGGGCCTGACCAACAACGCCGACGTCATCGTCGGCGGCCGAAGGCGACCGCTCGTCGGGACGGTGAGCATGGACAACGTGACCGTCGATCTCGGACTCGACACGACCGTCCGCCCCGGTGCCCCGGCCACCCTGCTCGGCGACGGGATCACCGCCGAGGAGGTGGCCGAGCGGCTGGGGACGATCAACTACGAGGTCACCTGCGGCCTGCTCCCCCGGGTCCCGCGCGTCTATCACCGCGACGGCGTCCCCGAGCCGGACCGCGCCGGCGTCCCCGAGCCGAACCGCGACGGCGTCCCCGAGCCGAACCGCGACGGCGTCCCCGAGCCGAACCGCAGCGGCGTCCCCGAGCCGGACCGCGCCGGCGTCCCCGAGCCGCCGTGACCCTCCCGCTCGAGCTGGCCCGCGAGACGCTGGCCGGCCTCCCGGTCTGGCTCGTCGGAGGGGCCGTCCGCGACGAGCTCCGCGGCTCCGGCCCGTCCGCCGACGTCGACCTCGTGGTCGACGGCGACGTTCGCGCCGCCGCGTTCGCCCTCGGGCGCCGCGCCGGGGCCGCCTCGTTCGAGCTCTCCGACGAGTTCGGCGCCTGGCGGGTCGTCGCCCGCGACCGCTCCTGGCAGGCCGACCTCAACCCCCTCCGCGGCGGCTCGCTCGCCGCCGACCTCGCGCTCCGCGACTTCACCGTCAACGCCATCGCCCGGCCCCTGGCCGGGGGCGAGCTCGTCGACCCGCTCGGCGGGGCCGCGGACCTCGCCGCCGGGCGCCTGCGCCTGGCCGCCCCCGACGCCCTCCGGTCCGACCCGCTGCGAACGCTGCGCCTCGTCCGCCTGGCCTGCGAACTCGGGCTCGCGCCCGACCCGGCCGCCCGGGCGGCGGCCCGAGCGGCGGCGGCCGCCCTCGCCGGGGTCGCCGCCGAGCGGATCTTCGGCGAGCTCAAGCGCATCCTCGCGAGCCCGGAGCCGGTCGCCGGCCTGCGCCTGGCCGGCGAGCTCGGCCTGACCGCGGTGATCCTGCCCGAGCTCGACGAGATGGTCGGGGTCGTGCAGAACCGCTACCACCACCGCGACGTCGCCGGGCACACGTTCGAGGTGCTCGACGCGGTGCTCGCGCTCGAGGACGATGCCGGAGCCCGGCTCGGCGAGGAGCACGCCGCCGGCGTGCGCCGGATGCTCGCCGAGCCGCTGGCCGACGAGGTCACCCGCGGGCAGGCCCTCCGCCTCGGGGCGCTGCTCCACGACGTGGCCAAGCCCGCGACCCGCCAGGTGGCCGCGGACGGCCGGGTCGTGTTCGCCGCCCACGACGAGCTCGGTGCCGCCATGACCCGGGAGATCCTCGGCCGCCTCCGAGCCAGCGAGCGCCTCCAGGCGCACGTGGCCGGCCTCGTCCGCCATCACCTGCGCCTCGGCTTCCTCGTCCACGAGGCCCCGCTCGGCCGCCGGGCGATCTACCGCTACCTCGACGCCTGCGACCCGCTCGCCGCCGACGTCACGCTGCTCTCGGTCGCCGACCGCCTGGCCACCCGCGGCGAGCGCAGCGAGGTGGCGATCGAGCGCCACCTCGTCGTCGCCCGGGCGGTGATCGGCGACGCCCTCGCCTGGCACGAGCGCGGCCGCCCGGCCCCGCTCGTCCGCGGCCACCGCCTGGTCCGCGAGCTCGGGCTCGAGCCGGGGCCCCGGGTCGGGGAGCTCCTCGCCGAGCTGGCCGAGGCCCAGTTCGCCGGGGCCGCCACCACGCCCGAGGCCGCCGTCGAGCTGGCGCGTATGCTGCTCTCGGCATGACCGGGGACGCAGGCAAGACGACGAGCGCGGACGCCGCCCGCGACCCCGACTGCATCTTCTGCGAGATCGTCGCCGGCGAGCTCCCGGCCACCGTGATCGCCGCCGACGAGCGGACGATCGCGTTCATGGACATCGCCCCGGCGACCCGCGGGCACGCCCTCGTCATCCCCCGAGCCCACGCTCGCGACCTCCAGGCGATCCCGGCCGAGGACCTCGCCGCCTGCGCGGCGATGGCCCAGCGGATCGCCGAGCGGGCGTTCGCGCGGCTCGGAGCCGACGGGGTCAACCTCCTGAACTCCTGCCGGGCCCCGGCCTGGCAGACGGTCTTCCACTTCCACCTCCACGTGATCCCCCGCTACGCCGGCGACCCCCTCCGGCTGCCCTGGACCCCGGGCCCGGGCGACGCGGCCGAGATCGCCGCGGCCGGCGACGCGCTCCGCGACTGAGCCCGGCCCGCCCGCCCCGGCCGCCCGCCCGGCCGACCGACCCGGCCGGGCGCCCCCTCCGCCGGCCTCCGATCTCCGCAATTTTCCCACCGGCCCGGCGCCGCACGGTCGGGTCTGGTGTTGAATGGTGCACCATGAGGCCCCTACTCGCCGCGATCCTCGCCATCTCCGCCCTCGCCCTCGCGCTCCCCGGGGCGGCGCTCGGCACCCTGACGGAGGTCGGGCTGACCGCGACCCAGCTCGCCGCGAAGACCCCGACCCAGCCGCCGCCGAGCTGCCCGGGCAATCCCTGCCTGGCCGTGAGCCGCACGACCGGCTATCAGGCCAAGGTCGGACCCGAGAAGGCGCTCGTCACGATCCCCCGGGACGGCGCGATCGTCGCCTGGTCGATCACCCTCGGCAAGCCGAACAAGAAGCAGATCGCCTTCTTCGACGCCAACGAGGGCGGCCCCGCCTCGGCCGGGATCGCCATCCTCCGCGGCGGGGCGAACCTCCACTTCCGCCTGCTCGCCCAGAGCCCGGTCGTCCCGCTCCAGGCCTACTTCGGGGCGACCGCCCAATTCGCCCTCGCCCAGACGATCCCCGTCAAGAAGGGCAACCTCATCGGCCTGACCGTGCCGACCTGGGCGCCCGCCCTCGCCCTCGGCTTCGGCAACGACGTTTCCTGGCGGGCGAGCCGCCCGAAGGGCAAGTGCACCGACACGACGAGCCAGACGACCCACACCAGCCTGAACAGCGTCGTCCAGTACATCTGCCTCTACCGGACCGCGCGCCTGACCTACAGCGCGACGCTCGTCTCGACGCCCTGAGCGCCGCCGGGGCGATCCCCGGAGCCCAGCGGCCCGCGCGGATCAGCAGGCGCCGGGGTTCTGAGCGCAGAAGCTCTGGAACTGCTTGGCCGACCCGCCGGCGCCGCCGGTGTTCGACGCGGTCCCGCCCGCGGTCGTCGAGCTCCCCGACCCGGTCGTCGACCCCCCGGTGGAGGCGCTCGATCCGCCGGACGGCGACGCGCCCCCGGTCTGGGCGCTCGACCCGCCCGTCCCCGACCCCGTGGTCGAGCCGGTGCTCCCGCTGCCGCCACCGCCCGAGCTCGTGGAGCCGCTCCCGCCGGAGGAGGACGACGACGACGTGTCCGTGCTCGAGGTTCCGTTCCCGCCGCCGCTCCCGCTCCCGCCGGTCGAGTCGGTCGAGGTCGTCGACGTCGTGTCGGTCGAGGTCGTCGACGTCGTCCCCGTCGTGCCGGTCGTGCCCGTCGAGGTCCCGCCGCTCGCGGCGAGCGCCGCCGACCCGGTCGGCGTGGTCACGTCGGGAATCGTCCGCGGTACGGCGTCCGAGACCTGGGTCCCGCCGCACGCGCCGAGGACGACCCCGCTGAGCAGGGCGCCGAGGAGCGCCGCGGGCCGGACCGTGCGGGCCATCAGCTCCCGAGGGGGTCCATCCGCCGACCGCAGGTCGGGCAGTCGTTGAGATCCTTCTGGGCGAGCTGCTCGCACCAGGTGCAGAAGCGGAGGTTCTCGACCGACCAGGGCAGGCGCGACGGCGACGGGGCGAGGGGGAGGAGGATGCCCTTGACCTCGAGCGGCTCGCCGGTCTCCCGGTCGACGTAGGTGTGCTCGCCGTCGGCCTCCATGATCAGCTCGCGGCCGGTCGACGGCGCGCGCAGGCGGTAGCGCTGGCTCGTGCCCATGGCCAGATCCTACCGGGAGCCGCGGCCGCGGAGGCCGGTGACCGATCGCTTGCGCGGAGCCCGACTAGGCTCGAGAAGTGCGGATCCTGATCTTCCACGGCTATCTCCTCGGCGGCACCGGCTCGAACGTGTACAACGCCCGCCTGGCCGAGGCACTGGCCGGCCTCGGCCACGAGGTCCACCTCCTAAGCCAGGAAGCCGCTCCAGAAAAGCACCAGTTCGTGGACGCGGTCGGTGATTGGGACGGCGGGCCGCTGCGGGTGCGGACGGTGCGCGAGCCGGTCCGGGTCACCGTCTACCGGCCAGACATCGGCGCGCTCCTCCCCGTCTACGTCCACGACCGCTACGAGGGCTTCGAGGTGCGGACGTTCGCCGAGTGCAGCCTCGCCGAGATCGAGGACTACGTCGAGCGCAACGCCGCCGCCGCCGGCCAGGTCGCCGCGCGGGCCGGCGTCGAGGTCGCCCTGGCCAACCACCTGGTCATGGGCCCGGCGATCCTCGCCCGCGCGCTCGTGCCGCTCGGCGTGCCCTATGCGGTCAAGGTCCACGGGAGCGCGCTCGAGTACTCGGTCAAGCCCGACGCCCGGCGCCTGCTCCCCTACGCCCGGGCCGGGCTCGCCCCGGCGCGGGGGGTCCTCGTCGGGTCCCGCCACACGGCCGAGAGCCTCTGGGCGGCGATGGGCGACGCCGGGCTCCCGGGCCGGACGCGGCTCGGTCCCCCGGGGGTCGACGTCAGCCGCTTCGCCCGGCGCGAGCCGGCCGCGGCCGCCGCCGGGCTGCGCGAGCTCGCCCGGCGCCTCGCCGCCGGAGCGGAGGCGGCCGGCGCAGGCGCCGACGGGTTCGCCCTCGGCGGCGCGGCCGGCGGCCGGGCGCTCGCCGGACTCGACCCGCGCCGGGACCGGATCGTCAGCTTCACGGGCAAGCTGATCGTCAGCAAGGGCGTCGACCTCCTCCTCGCCGCCTGGCCGCTCGTGGTCGAGCGGGTCCCGGCCGCCCGCCTGGTGATCGTCGGGTTCGGCGCCTACCGCAGCGGGCTCGAGCAGATCGCGGCGGCCCTGGCCGCCGGCGATCGCGACCGGTTGCGCGACCTCGCCGGGCGCGGACGCGAGCTGGAGGGCGGGGAGCCCGGGCCCCTGCGGATGCTCCTCGCCTTCCTCGACGACCCAGGACCCCCGGGCGGCCGGACGCTACGCGGCCGCGGCCGCGCGGACGGCCGGGACGATCGCCTTCACCGGGCGCCTCGCGCACGCCGACGTCGCCGAGCTCCTCCCCGCGTGCGAGGCCCAGGTGGTCCCGAGCACCTTCCCGGAGGCGTTCGGCATGGTCGCGGCCGAGGCGGCCGCCTGCGGCGCCCTGCCCGTCTCGGCCGACCATTCCGGGCTCGCCGAGGTCTCCCGCCGCCTGGCGGCCGCGGTCCCGCCCGCCGCGGCTCCCTGGCTCTCCTTCCCGCTCGGCCCCGGGGCGGTCGCCGGGCTCGCCGGGAACCTGATCGGCTGGCTCGAGGCGCCCCCCGCCCTGCGCGCGGCGACGCGGACGGCGCTGGCCGCCACGGCCGGTGCCGACTACTCGTGGGCGGGCGTGGCCGGCGGGGTGATCGCCGCCGCCCAGGGGCGACTCGATGGCCTGGCCGCCCCCTGACCACCCGGGTCCGCCCAGCGAGGCATCGGTCGGGCCGCACGGATAGAGTTCCCGCGCCGATGGCGATCGATCGCGCTCACCCCGTGCGGGGCACATGGACGAGGAGACTGGGGGCGGCGGCCATGGGCAGCGCCCTCGTGCTCGCCCTCGGCGGATGCTCCCTCAAGCACGACTCCGGCGTCGACCTGGTCGCCGGGAAGAAGGCGTTCGTCGGCAAGTGCGGCTCCTGCCACACCCTCGGCCGGGCGGGGACGAAGGGCAACGTCGGCCCGAACCTCGACACCGCGTTCAAGAACGCTCTGGCCGACGGGCTCAAGCGCAGCACCGTGCAGGGCATCGTCAAGCAGCAGATCCTCTTCCCCGAGCTCGGCGGCGTGATGCCGGCCAAGCTGGTCCACACCAGGGTGGCCCAGGACGTCGCCGCCTACGTCGCCTACGCGACCAACCGCACCGGCCAGGACACCGGGCTCCTGCTCAGCGCCGTGCCCACGGCCGGGGCCGGCAAGCCGGCGGTCGAGGCCGCCGGCGCGCTCGAGATCGACGCCGACCCGACCGGCCAGCTCGCCTACGTCACCAACAAGGCGACGGGCAAGGCCGGGCCGGTCACCCTGAAGATGGCGAACATGTCGGGCGTCCCCCACAACATCGCCGTCCAGCAGGGGACCGGGCCGACCGGGGCGATCCTCGGCGCCGGGCCGATCGTGCCGAAGGGGGTCTCGATGGTCAAGGTCACGCTCAAGCCGGGGACCTACACCTACTTCTGCCAGGTCGCCGGCCACCGCGCCGCCGGAATGCTCGGGACCTTGACCGTCAAGTAGGACCGCGGGCGCGGCTTCTGCGCAACATTGCCGGCCCGGCCGGTGTTTAGACCGGCGGTAGGAAGCCCGTGGAAGCCGCCGCCCTCCCCAGCCCGGCCCGGATCGCCAGCAGAGGCGTCTCGCTGCCGGCGACGCTCCTGCGGCTCCGCTCGGACGAGCAGCTCGTCGCCCTCTTCCGCGCCGGCTCCGACGAGGCGTTCGGGGTCATCCACGAGCGCTACCGGGTCCGCCTGATGGCCTACTCCCGGCAGATGCTCGGCGGCTCGCACGCCGACGCCGAGGACGTCCTCCAGGACGTCTTCGTCCGCGCCCACGCCGCGCTCCGGGCGACCGACGCCCCGATCGCCCTCCGCGCCTGGCTCTACCGGATCGCCCACAACCGGTGCGTCGACGGGCTCCGCCGCCCCGCGCCGATGCCGAGCGAGATCATGCCCGGAGCCCAGCCCGCCCTCTCCCGGGGCGCCCACCACGACCCGCCGGTCGAGGCCGAGCGCAGCGAGGACCTCAGGCGCCTCGTCCGCGATCTCCTCGCCCTCCCCGAGCAGCAGCGCTCCGCGCTCCTCATGCGCGAGCTCCAGGGCCTCACCTACGAGGAGCTCGCCGCCACCCTCGGGGTCTCCGTCGGCGCCGTCAAGTCGCTGCTCGTCCGGGCCCGGGACGGCGTGGCCAGCGCCGCCGTGGCTCGCGAGGCCCCGTGCCCGGAGATCCGCCTCGCCCTGGCCGCCGCCCACGACCGCGGCGTGCGCCCGAGCGGACAGGCCCGCCGCCACCTGCGCGAGTGCGCCGGCTGTCGGGCGCATCGCCTCGAGCTGCGCAGCACGAGCAGGCAGCTCGCCGCCCTCGTCCCCCCGGTCGGCCTGCTCGGCCAGCTCGGGCTGATGACCGGCCTCGGCGGCGGCGGCGGGACCGGCGGAGGGCTCGTGGCCGCCGGCGGCGGAGCCGGGGGCGGGCTTCTCGGAGGCGGCGGCGGCGCCCTGTGCGGCGCGGCCGGGACGGCGGCCGGCAAGGTCGCGGCGATCGTCTGCGCCGCCGCCCTCGTCGGCGGGGCCGGCGACGCGCTCTCCTCCGCGGTCGCCGACCGCCCGGCACCGGCCCCGGCCTCGGCCACGGGCGCCGGCGCCGCGGCGGCCGCGGCCCGCCACTCCGCCCCGGTTGCGGTCCACGCCGGCCGGATCGCCCGGCCGGTGCCGGCGCGCCCGGCGCGCACCGTGTCCCTCGCCACCTTCCCCCGCCCCGCGGCCTGCCCGCCGGCCCCGGGCGCCGACCCCGCCTCCGCCGCGACCGCCTCCGCCGCGACCGCCGCGGTGGCCGTCACGGCCGCCGGCGCGGTGACGGCACCGGACGGCGCGACGGCTCCCACCCCGCCCGCGGGCGCGCCCGCCGCCGGCTCCGCCCCCGCCCCGACCGTCGCCCCCACCCCGGTGCCGGGCTCCGCCGGGGCCGCGCCCCCCGAGGCCGCCGCCGCGACCGCCGGCGCGTCGAGCGCGAGCGCCCCGCCGACGGCGCCCGTCGAGGCCACCTCACCTGCCGCCGCCTCCGCCGCCGCCGCCGGCTCCGCCGCCAGCTCGCCGCCGTCCGCCGGTTCGCAACCGCCGTGCCCGGTCCCGCCGGGAGCCGCCGCGGCCGCGAACGGCGGCGCGGCGTCCCTCACCACCGCCACCGGCCCGGCCGCCGCGGCCTCTGGGTCGTCCGGCCCGGGGGCGCTCGGAGGGCCGGCAGGGGCGAGCGCCGCGACCGGGGCGAGCGGCGCTCCCTCGACCCCAGCGGGCGCGGCGACCGGCGCGGCGGTGGGGTCGAGCCTCGCCGCGACGGGGACGGCGGGCGTCGCGGCCGGCGGGGTGCCCCCCTGCCGGCCGGCGCCCCACCGGCCGCGGGTGCCGGCGCGGCGGGGAGCGCGCCCGCCGGCGGCGGCGGAGCCGGCAGGTGACGGCTGCGGCGCCGCCCACCGTGCCCTGAGGCCGCCGGGGCGGCCTCAGACGGCGCGGGCGATGACCACGATGGCGATCAGCACCCCGAAGAACACGGCCACGTAGACCAGGAACCGGAACGCCTCGCCCTCGGAGCGGAGCGGATTGAGCATCAGAGGACGTAGACGGCGAAGAAGACGACGATCCACATGACGTCGACGAAGTGCCAGTAGATGCCGGGGACCTCGACCCCGCGATGTTCCTCGGCGCTGAAGTGACCCTTGAACGAGCGCACGGTGACCATCGTCAGGAGGGTCAGGCCGACGAACACGTGCGCCCCGTGGAGCCCGGTCAGGCCGTAGAAGATCGTGCCCTGGGCGCTGTCCTTCGGGGCGAAGCCGAGGTGGACGTACTCGTTGATCTGGACGAAGAGGAAGGTTATGCCGAGCAGGAGGGTCGAGAGGATCCCCGCCTTCAGCGCGAAGCGATTGCCCGACTTGACGCCGGTCTCGGCCCAGTGGAGGGTCAGCGAGGACGAGAGCAGGATGCACGTGTTGAAGGCGGCCACGCCGACCGGGATCGTCGTGCCGGGGGTCGGCCAGGGGTCGCCCTGGACGACCCGGATGAAGAAGTAGGCGGTGAAGAACGCCCCGAAGATCATGATCTCCGAGATGATGAAAAGGAGCATCCCGAGGAGCTGGGGCTCGACGCGCGAGGACCGGTTGGCCTCGGGCGGACCGTGGTGCTCGCCGTGGTCGTCGTGACCGTGGATCTGGGGAGCGAGTCCGGCTGCTTCCACTACTCTCCGATCGAGTTCGCGGGGGAGGTCTCCGGCTCGGCCACGACGTGCTCGACCGGGCAGGCGGCGTAGCGGCGGACGCGCTCGATCAGGTCGGCCCGCAGCCAGCCGGAGCGGGTCTCGGGCAGCGTCGAGATGATCACGCGGTTGACCCGGAAGAACTGGAGGGCGTTCATCGTCGCCGTGAACGGATCCGGGTCGCCGACGAGGCCGGAGGCGAGGAGGCCGGCCTCGTGGAGGAGGGAGAGCGAGTTCGTCAGGTGGGCGTTCGACTCGCGGGCGGCGTTGCCGTCGCCGCCCGACTGGGGAACGACGATGATGAACACGTGATCGCCGCCCTCGGCCGCCTTCTCCCTGAGGTTGGCCAGGAGGGCCGGGCTGTCGGCCGTCTGGTTGGCCACGACGAGCGAGATGTCGTAGGGGAGCCCCTCGGCGTCGATGTCGGTCACCACGTGCTGGACGGGCAGACCCGACGCGTCGGCGACCCGCTCGACGAGGTCGCGGCGCAGCCAGCCGGAGGCGGTGGCCGGGAGCGTGGAGATGATGATCTCGTCGGGCCGGCGGTCGCCGATCGCGTCCATCGTCGCGGCGAACGCGTCGGCGTCGCCGACCTCGCCGTTCGCGTCGATGCCCTCCTCGAGGAGGAGGGCGAGCCCGAGCTCGAGCCGGGTCTGGGCGGCGGCGCGTGCCTGGTCGACGTAGATCACCGAGCCGCGGCGCGGGCGGTTCTGGGGCACGAGGAGGCGGACGTGGAGGGAGTCGTGGACCTTCGCCCGCTGACGCAGGGCCTCGAGCAGCCGGCGGCCGCCGACCGTCTCGTTCGCCACGACCAGTATCTCGGCCATCGTCCGCCTAGTCTCCGGCCGGGACCGGGACGTGTCCGCCGGCCGCGCCGGTCTTCACCTCGGCGCCCCGGAAGACGCCGTGCACCGCCCCGGGCACCCCGTACTCGTACGGCCCGCCGACCACCGTCGGCAGGGCGTCGAAGTTGAAGATCGGCGGGGGCGAGGAGACCTGCCACTCGAGCGTCAGCGCCCGCCACGGGTTGGCCGCCGCGCGCGGGCCGCGCGCCCAGCTGGTCACCACGTTGTAGACGAAGACGAGGGTCGAGAGCCCGATCACGAAGCTGGCCAGCGAGATGATCAGGTTCCACGTCGCGAACTGGGTCGCGTAGTCGGCGACCCGCCGGGGCATGCCCTGGAGCCCGATCAGGTGCATCGGCCCGAACGTGACGTTGAACCCGACGAAGGTCGTCCAGAAGTGGATCTTCCCGAGGCGCTCGTCGAACATTCGCCCGGTCATCTTCGGGAACCAGTAGTAGACGCCGGCGTAGATCGTGAACAGGGAGCCGCCGAACAGCACGTAGTGGATGTGGGCGACGATGAAGTACGTCTTCGAGACGTGGAGGTCGAACGGGACCATGGCCAGCATCACCCCCGAGATCCCGCCGAGGGTGAACATGGTCAGGAAGCCGAGGGCGAAGAGCATCGGCGTGTCCATGTGGAGCACGCCTCGCCAGAGCGTGGCCAGCCAGGAGAAGATCTTGATCCCGGTCGGGACGGCGATGATGCAGGTCGTGATCATCATCGGGACGCGGATCCACGTCTGGACGCCCGCCGTGAACATGTGGTGGGCCCAGACGGTGAAGCCGAGGGCGACGATGGCGAGCAGGGAGAAGGCCATCATCCGGTAGCCGAAGATCGGCTTGCGGGACTTGACGGCGAGGATCTCGCTGATGATCCCGAACCCGGGGAGCATCATGATGTAGACCGCCGGGTGCGAGTAGAACCAGAAGACGTGCTGGTACATGAGGACGTCGCCGCCCCGGCCCGCCTCGAAGAAGTTGAAGCCGAGCGTCCGGTCGAGGAGGACGAAGAACTGGGAGGCGGCGATGAACGGCGTGGCGATGACCACGAGCAGGGAGGTCGAAAAGTTCGCCCAGACGAGCAGCGGCATCCGGAAGAAGCTCATACCCGGCGCCCGCATGGTGATGATCGTCACGAGGAAGTTGAGCGCCGTGGCGATCGACGAGGCCCCGGCGAACTGGACCCCGATCGTGAAGAACGCCTGCCCGATCGGCGCCGAGGTCGAGAGCGGGGCGTAGGCGGTCCAGCCGGAGGCGAACGACCCGCCGGGGGCGAAGAACGAGGCGAGCATCATCAGGCCGGCGATCGGCAGGAGCCAGAAGGAGAGCGCGTTCAGGCGGGGGAAGGCCATGTCCGGGGCGCCGATCATCAGCGGGAGGACGAAGTTGGCCAGGCCGGCGAAGACCGGGATCACGAAGAGGAAGATCAGGAGCGACGCGTGGACGGAGAAGAGCCCGTTGAACGTGTTCGCGTCGACGAACTTGGCCCCCGGCTGGGCGAGCTCGGCCCGGACGAGCATGGCGAAGAGGCCGCCGATCAGCAGGTAGATGAACGAGTGCACCGTGTACTGGATGCCGATCACCTTGTGGTCGGTGTTGACCCGGAAGTAGTCCTTCCAGGAGTGGGCGCCGTGGCTCGAGTGGTCCTCCGGGCGGGTCGGCTTGCCCGAGGCCCAGTAGAACCAGTAGTCGAACGCGCCGAGACCGACGAGGAAGAACATCGGGCCGGAGATCATCCCGACCTGGAGCACCGAGTACCCGTCCACGAACGGGTGGTAGTGCGAGACGTACCGGATCAGGATCGTCACCGCGTAGGCGAAGGCGATGCCGATCACGAAGAACCAGCCTCCGCGAAGGAGGCCCGGTGCTCGGAGCCTGGCTACCATCAGCGTTCCTCCTCGGTCACTTGGTCACCGACGCAAGATATTTTACGACGGCGCTCTGCTCGGCCGCGGTCAGCGTCGTCCCGAAGTTCGACGGCATGACGCTGGCCGGGAAGCCCTTCTCGACGTAGGCGTTCGGGTTGAGCAGCGACGTCTGGATGAAGGCCACCGACTTGCCCTTGAGGTACTTGTCGAGGTCGGGGCCGATTGCTCCGGTCGTGCCGGCGGCGGCCAGCGTGTGGCAGGCGCCGCAACCGCCGGTCGAGACGAAGACGGTCTTGCCGAGGGCCGCCACCTGGGCCGGCGTGGTCGGCGCGGGCGGACCGCCCCCGAGACCGCCGCGCGCGGCGAGGAACGCGTCGTAGCCGGCCCGGGTCACGACGTGGACGGTCGAGCGCATCGTCGAGTGGCCGAGGCCGCAGAGCTCGGTGCAGACGATGTCGTAGGTCCCGAGGCGGGTCGGCGTCACCCGGAAGCTCGTCGTGATCCCGGGGACGGCGTCCTCCTGGAGGCGGAAGGCCGGGATCCACAGGCCGTGGAGGACGTCGCTCGCGTGGAGGCGGAAGCGGACCGGTTGGTCCTTGACCAGCCAGAGCTCGTCGGCCACCACGGTCTTGCCGCCGGGGGCCGACGGGTAGCCGAACGACCAGGTGAACTGCTGGGCGTAGACCTGGACCTGGACCTCGTTGGCCGGCTTGTGCTCGATGTGGCGCAGGACCACGGCAGCGTAGACGACGAGGGCGGCGATGAGCGCCGATGGGGCCGCCGTCCAGATGATCTCGAGGCGGGTGTTCCCGTGGATCGGCGGCCCGTCGAGGAGCTCCTCGCCCGGACGCATGCGAAACCGGTAGACGGCGTAGAGGACGACGGTCTCGACGAGGACGAAGACCGGGACGGTGACGATGATCAGCACGTAGTAGAGCGTGTCGATCGACTTGGCCTGCGAGTCGGCGGCCGGCGGGAACCAGGGGATCACCAATCCGAGGACGATTCCGCCGGCGCAGGCGACGACGGCGATGATGAAGACGGGGACCAGGGTGCGGCGCTCGACCGCTGGCCGGTGTGGCGTGTCGTGCTCCTGCTCCTCCATCGCGCGGCATCCTATTGACAAGCCGCGACGGACCGCAATCTCGAAGGGGGAGGCTGTGGAGCGGGTCCGGCGGGGTGCGCAGTGGCCGGCGTGGGAGGTCCGGCCCGGGGCTCGGCCGGGCCGCTGCGGCCGCGCCGTCAGCCGGGCGGACCGCCGTTGTCGCCGTCAACCAGCCGCCGCCAGGGCGACGGGTCGGGGTCTCAGTGAGGCCCGGGCGGGAGGTGGCGCAGCTCGGCGCGGGCCTCGCGGATCCAGCGCACGAGGACGGGGATCGCCAGGCCGAGGCCGGCCACGATGAAGATCGGCGAGATCGTCACGCCGACGAGGGCGACGGTGATGCCCACGGCCAGGAGCAGGGGCAGGACCGACGGCCCGGGGAGGTGGATCTCCTCGCCGGCGAGCGGCGGGTCCTCCTCGACCGAGTCGAGCGCCGTGCCGTCCATCAGGAGACGTAGACCGCGGCGGCGAGGAAGGTCAGCGCGAACGTGACCATGCAGAAGGCGCCGACGATGAGCGCCGTCCGGATGTTCTTGCGGGCCAGCTTCTGGTTCATCGTCGTCGAGATCCTACAGCTGAGCGTCGAGGACCATCGCCCCGAAGAGCAGGGCGAGGTAGGCGAGCGAGAAGAGGTAGAGGCGCAGGGCCGCCGGGCGGTCGGCCCGCCGGTAGAGGCGGGCGGCCGCGGCGATGAAGAGGGCGCCGAGGACCATCGAGGCGACGAGGTAGATCGTCCCGAAGCCCCCGGCGCAGTAGGGGAGCTGGGTGACCGCGTAGAGGAGCAGCGAGTAGAGGAGGATCTGCTTGCGGGTCTCGGCCTCGCCCCGGACGACCGGCATCATCGGGACCCCGACCTTCGCGTACTCGTCCTTCATCAGGAGGCTGAGCGCCCAGAAGTGGGGTGGGGTCCAGTAGAAGACGATGGCGAAGAGGTAGACCGCCGTCCACGAGAGGCTCCCGGTGGTCGCCGCCCAGGCGACGAGCGGCGGGACGGCGCCGGCGGCCCCGCCGATGACGATGTTCTGCGGGGTGCGCCGCTTGAGCCAGATCGTGTAGACGCCGACGTAGCCGACGAACCCGGCGAGGGCGAGGCTGGCGGCGAGGACGTTGACCGTCGTGGCGAGGAGGGCGAACGACGCGGCGCAGAGGGCCAGGCCGAAGATCAGAGCGGCCCGGGGGGAGATCCGGCCGGCCGGGATCGGCCGGGTCGCCGTCCGCTTCATCTGCGCGTCGATGTCCCGGTCCCAGTAGTGGTTGACCGCGCCCGCCCCGCCGGCCGAGAGGTACCCGCCGGCCAGGGTCAGGAGGACCGTCCACGGGGACGGCGTCCCGGCCACGTACATGGTCGTAACCGTCGTCAGGAGGAGCAGCGACTGGACCTTGGGCTTGGTCAGCGCCGTGTAGTCGGCGAGGACCTGGCGGACGGCGGCCAGGCCGGCTGGGTCGGTGGTGGCGGGAGCGGCCTCCACTGGCCTAGGCCACGCCACTCGGCTCGGCCGCCGCCCCGGTGCCGGTCCGGCGCTCGACCTCCCGGCGGATGTCCTTCATCGGCTCGAGCGAGCGGACGCGCGGGATCACGTCGAAGTTGTTGGCCGGGGGCGGGGAGGAGGTGAACCACTCGAGCGTGTTTCCCCGCCACGGATCGGGCCCGGCGACGGCGCCGGCCTTGAGCGAGCGGACGACGTTGATCACGGTCACGAGGACGCCGAGGGCCAGGATGAACGAGCCGACGGTCGAGATCTGGTTGTAGAGCTGGAGATGGCCGATGTTGTCGTATT
>CAWFQO010000041.1:0-16346 GCA_963817865.1 uncultured Solirubrobacterales bacterium
GTGGAGCCGGCCGGGCACGTCGGCCAGGTCGAGGCCGGGGCGAGCGATGGGCACCGCCCGCCCCGCCCCGGCCCGCCCGGGCGGGCTCGGCCGGCCGGTCAGGGCTCGCGGGTCTCGGCTTGGCTGCCCCGGGTCGCGAGCACCCGGTTCTCGGGCACGAACCTGCTCGCCGTGAACATCGCGCCCTGGGGGTCGGCGATCACGGTCATCCGGACCCACGGGGCGTCGAACGGCGCCACGACCACGCGACCGCCGAGCTCGGCCGCCCGGCTGGCCGTCGCGTCGGCGTCGTCGACTCCGAACGTGACGCCCCAGTGCGCCGGAACGTCGGGCTGGTCGTCCCCGATCGGCTGGAGCGCCGCGACGACGTCGGCGAACCCGTCCGGGGCACCGCTCTGCGCCATCCGGTCGCGCAGCCCGGGATCGCTCCGTTCGAGGAACTCCCCGTACCCGGGCAGCGCCCACATCTGCGCGCCGCCCTCCAGGCCGAGCGCCTCCCAGCCGAAGACCGCGCCGTAGAACGCCGCCGCGCCCTCGGCGTCGCGGGTGCTCAGGGTGTTGAAGTTCAACGAGCCGGGCTCGTTGACGATCCGGGCACCCTTGTGGCGGTTCGCCTCCCAGACACAGAACGCCGCCCCCTCCGGGTCGGCGCAGACCGCCATCCGGCCGGCGTCCATGACGTCGAACGGGTCCGAGAGGACGCTTGCCCCCGGCGTCGAGGACCCGCGCGGCCGCGTCGTCGGCGTTCTCGACCCAGATGTAGGTGTTCCACACCGCCGCCGGCGGCCCCCCGTCGGGCTGCGACCCGATGGCGGCGACGTCGCCGCCCCGGAGGCGACCGACGAAGTACCGGCCGGGCGACCCGGGGGGCATCGTGTCCTCGAGGTCCCAGCCGAACAGGCCCCGGTAGAAGGCGACGGCCGCCTCCGGATCGGGCTGGCTGGTGTCGACCCAGCACGGGACGCCCGGGATGTATCCGTCTCGCTCAAGCATTGATGCTCCTTGGTCTCGTTGGCATCGCCGGCCCAGGCTACGAGGCGCTCAGGTCAATTCCTGTCCTCAATCCGGCGCCGTCGGCGAGCTCGAGCCGCCCGGGGCCGCTGACCGGGGCGCCGCTCCTATGATCGAACCGAGAGGACAAACCAACCGCGCCGAGAAGGAGGCCTGAGGATGCTGTTCGGACCCGAGCACGTGCAGAGATACCGGGAGACGGATGGCGAGGAGGGCCACGACTGGCAGGGCACCCAGACCCTGATCCTGACCACGACGGGGCGCAAGTCGGGCGAGGAGCGGAGCACACCCTTGATCTACGGCCGCCGGGGCGAGGACTACCTGATCGTCGCGTCGAAGGGCGGGGCCGACGCTCCGCCGGCCTGGTACCTGAACCTGGAGGCCAAGCCGGAGGCCGAGATCCAGGTCAGGGCCGATCGCTTCAAGGTGCGCAGCCGGGTCGCGACGCCCGAGGAGAAGCCGGACGCGTGGAGGACGATGGTCGGGGAGTGGCCGGCCTACGACGAGTACCAGGAGAAGACCGACCGGGAGATCCCGGTCGTGGTGCTCGAGCGGGCCTGACCGCTATCCGGGCGCCGGCCCGTGGAGCGTCAGGGCGAGGACGATGTCCCCGGGCGGGGTCTCGGGCGGGGGCGGGTCCTCGAGGCGCCGCTGGAAGGCCTGGGCGAGCCGGTCTGCGTGCGCCTTGGCGAGCTCGGCCCGGTCGCCGGCGAAGAGCTCCTCGACGGTCGCGCGCCAGAGCGTGAGCCAGCGCTCGAAGTGCCCGGCCCGGAGCCGGACCCGGGCGTTCAACGCTGCGTGGGGCGCGAAGGCGCTGCCCGTATAGGAGCGGGCGTCGAGGAGGATCGTCTCCCAGAAGGAGGCGATCACGGGGACGTGGGCCTCGAGGTCGAGCTTGGCGATGTCGGCGAAGATGTAGCCGATGATCGGGTCGACGAGCGCCCGGCCGTAGAAGGCGCGGACGAGCCGCTCGCAGTCGGCGCGGTTCTCGATGTCGCGGCGCGGAGTGTCCTGGCTCACCAACGGACACTATGGCGGGTCGCCGCGGCCGGCCCCGGGCTTGACGGGCGAGTCCGGTGTCTGCGAGCATCCCGCGGCCATGTCTCGGCTTCGCCATCCATCCGGCCGGCTGCTCGCCGCGGCCCTGGCCACCGCCGTCCTGGCGGCGCTGCTCGCCGGAGCCCGAGCCGGCGCCCAGACCGAGCTGGGCATCGCGCCGCTGAGCAACTCCGGCCAGGTCGGGACGGTGTCCCTGTTCGCCGCCGGCTCGGCCACGCGCGTAGCGGTGAGGATCATAGGCGCCCAGATGCGCAGGGAGCCGGTCAGCATCGAGCGCGGCGGGTCGTGCGCCCAGCTCGGCGGACGGGCGGCTTTTCGCCTGACGCGGCTGTCGGGCGCCGGGTTCTCGAGCTCGACCGTCCACGCCACGATCGGGCGCCTGCGCTCGGGCCCCTTCTACCTCGTCGTGCTCTCGTCGACGGCGCGCTCCGCCCGGCCGGTCGCCTGCGGGCACCTCTTCTGAGCGCTCGGCGCGCAGTGCCCGGCTCGGGGAGATGAGCGACGCACCCGACCACGGGGTCCTCGACGGGGGGCCGTCCACCCCGCCGCCGCTGGTCGCGACCGACCCGGCCCCGCGCCCGAGCGCGGCCGAGGAGGCGCGGACGCTCGCGGCAGCGACCAACGTCGCCGCCCTGGCCACGCTCACGGCCGGCGGGGATCCCTGGGCGTCGCTGGCCACCTACGGGCGCCTCGACGACGGGTCTCCCGTCCTGTGCGTCTCCCACCTCGCCGAGCACGGCCGCAACCTCCAGGCCGACGGGCGGGCGAGCCTGATGATCACCGCGCCGGACGGCCCGCCCGACCCGCTGGCCGCGGCGCGCGTGACCCGCGGTCGAGCACCTCAACCGCGACCACGCTGACGCCCTGCTCGCGATCGCCCGGGCGCTCGGCGGCTACCCGGACGCGACGGCCGCGGAGTGCGCGCGCATCGATCGTCTGGGCATCGACCTGGCCGTGCGCACGGCCCGCGGGCGGGCCGCCGCCCGCGTCGCCTTCCGGGCGGCGCTCGGCGACAGCACGGAGCTCCGCGCCGCGACCGTCGAGCTCACCCGCCGGGCCCGGTCAGCCGCCGCAGCGGCGGCGGGGTCGATCAGCGCACCACGCTGACCGGCGGAGCTTCGCGCAGCGTCCGCAGGAAGCGCTCCTCAGCGGGGCCTGGACGGCCCGCAGCGCGTCGCGATGCATGGACGGAAGGTACCGTGTGCCCGATGAGCGAGGCCCGGCTCGAGCGGACCGACACCGGGCTCCTCCCGGCCGGCGACGGCTGGTTCATCCTCAACCTCACCGAGATCGGGTGGGCCACGGTGCCGGGCGGCGGCATCTGGTGCGGCTTCGAGGCGCCCGACGCCCGGTCGCCCCGGCTGGGCATCGGCGTGCACATCCTCCACCCGGGCGAGACGCCCGGCTTCTACCACGCCGAGAGCGAGCAGGAGGGGTTCCTCGTCCTCTCGGGCGAGTGCCTGGCCATAGTCGAGGGCCAGGAGCGGCGCATGCGCGCCTGGGACTACCTCCACTGCCCACCCGGGACCGCCCACATCACGGTCGGGGCCGGCGATGGGCCGTGCGCGATCCTGATGGTCGGCACCCGGTCGCCCGACCACGCCATCCGCTACCTGCCCGACCCCGCGGCCGCCCGTCACGGCGCGGCCGTGAAGGTCGCCACCGACTCGCCGCGGGACGCCTACGCCGCCCGGCCGCCGATCACCCGCGCCCGCTCGCCCTGGCCCCCTCGGGGCGGTGCGACAGACTAGGCTTGCCGTCGAGAAGGAGGAGGTCCAGCATGCCCCAGCAACACCTCGACCGCCTGAGCGCCGTCGACGCCTCGTTCCTCCACCAGGAGGGACCGACCTCCCACATGCACGTCGGCGGGCTCGCCATCTTCAAGGGCCCCCCGCCCGTCATGGAGAAGCTCGCCGAGCAGGTGCGCGGCCGCCTCCACCTCGTGCCCCGCTACCGCCAGAAGCTCGCCGACATGGGCCTCGACAGCGGCCGCCCGGTCTGGGTCGACGACGCGACCTTCAACCTCGAGTACCACCTCCGCCACACGGCCCTCCCGGCCCCGGGCAACCGGGAGCAGCTCCTGCGCCTCCTCTCGCGGGTGATGTCCCAGCAGCTCGACCGCTCGAAGCCCCTCTGGGAGATCTGGTTCATCGAGGGCCTCGACGACAACCGCTTCGCCCTGATCTGGAAGACCCACCACTCGGTGATCGACGGGATCGCCGGCGTCGACCTCGCCCAGGTCCTCTTCGACCTGACGCCCGAGCCCCGCGAGGTCGAGCACTCCGGCGAGCCCTGGCGACCGCACGCCGAGCCCGGCACGGCCGGCCTCCTCGCCGCCGGGGTCCGCGGGGCGCTCAACGCCGGCGTCTCCCTGACCACCGGTGCCGTCGACGCCGCCCTCCACCCCGACCGCGCCGTCGCCCGCCTGCGCGAGGTCGTCGAGGGGGTCGGCGAGGTCGTCTGGATCATCCTCAACCCGGCCCCGTCGACGCCCCTGAACGTCGAGATCGGCCCCCACCGGCGCTTCGTCGGGGTCAGCTGCGCCCTGGCCGACTTCAAGCTGATCAAGAACGCCTTCGGCGGGACGGTCAACGACGTCGTCCTGACCGTCGTCTCCGGCGCCCTGCGGACCTGGCTCCAGGGCCGCGGCGTCCGCACCGAGGGCCTCGAGCTCCGGGCGCTCGTCCCCGTCTCGGTCCGCGCCGAGCACGAGCGCGGCCAGATCGGCAACCGGATCGCCGTGATGCGCGGGCCGCTGCCCGTCTACGTCGCGGATCCGCTCGCCCGCCTGAGCGTGGTCGCGGCGGCCATGGACGGGCTCAAGGAGTCCAAGCAGGCGCTCGGCGCCGAGGTGATCGCCGGCGTCCAGGACTTCGCCCCGCCGACGATCCTCGCCCAGGCTTCGCGCCTGAACTTCTCGACCCGCCTGTTCAACCTGATCGTCACGAACGTCCCCGGCCCCCAGTTCCCCCTCTACGTCCTCGGGCGTGAGCTCGAGGAGGTCTTCCCGATCGCCTTCCTCCCCCGTGACCATGCCCTCGCGATCGCGATCATGTCCTACAACGGCGCCCTCAACTTCGGCCTCCTCGGCGACTTCGACGCCCTCCCCGACATCGACGTCATCGGCGAGGCGATCGCCGCCGAGACGGATGCCCTCCTCGCCCGCGCGCGCGCCGCGACCGGCGACGGTGGGGCGGCCAAGGCGCCGGCCAAGCCGCGGGCCCGCCGGCGCCCGGCGGCGACCAAGCGGACAGCCCCCTAGCCCCCTGCGCGCGCTTCTCGCCGCCGCGGGCCTCCTCGCCGTCGCCGCTCCGGCCCCGGCCGCCGCCCAGTGGAGCTTCGTGGCCACGCCGACCGACCAGCTCGCCGTCCCCGGCCTCTTCGCGGCCTCGGAGATCACCCCGGAGGGCGGCATCTACACCGGCTACGGCGAGCTCGCCCTCAGCTTCGGCGATCCCCTCGTCCCCTACGTCCAGCCGCAGCGGACCCTCGCCGACGGCGCCGGCTACCCGATCGTCAGCTCGAGCCTCGTCCGGGCGGGCGTCCGCTACTCCGTGTCGATGCTCGCCACCCCGGTCGACGGGGTCGCCGTCGACTTCGTCCGCGTGACCATGCGCAACCTCACCGGGACCCCCCGCCGGGCGCGCTGGGCGGTCGGCGTGCGCAAGAGCGGCGGCCCGCGCCTCACCCCGCAGGGCGCGCCCTACTTCCGCTACCTCGCGCCGTCCGGGACGCCGAACGGCTTCTACGCCCAGCCGGGCGAGGTCCAGCCGCCGGTGAGCCGCTACGCGTTGGCCGGCGGGGCGATCGTGCGCACCGCGCCCGGCCCGGCCGAGGCGTTCGTCGTCCTGGCGCCCGGGTCCGACGGGCCGGGCGCCCGGCCGCCGGCGAGCTGCACGAAGCGGACGGGCGTGTGCGCGGCGGCCGGCTACACCCGCACGCTCGGGCCGCGGCGGGCGGCCGAGCTCGTGTTCAAGTGGCCGGCCGTCCCCGTCGCCGCCCCCGGGCCGACCCTGACCGCGATCGCCCGGCTCGGCTACGGGGCGGCCCGGCTGCGGGTCCGGCGAAGCTTCGCCGCGCTCCTCGGCCCGGGCGTCCGCCTGCGCCTCCCCGAGCCGGGGGTCAGCGACGCCTTCGCGGCCAGCCTCGTCCAGATCCTGACCAGCCGCTACCGGCTCGCCTCGGGCGACTGGGTCCAGGCGGTCAACGACCTCCAGTACCACGCCTTCTGGCTGCGCGACGCGGCGAGCATGACCAACGCACTCGACCTCGCCGGCCTCCCCGGGCCGGCCCGCGAGGATCTCGACTACTTCGCCCGCTGGCAGGACGCCGACGGCCTCTTCATCAGCCGTCGCGGCCAGTACGACGGGATCGGCCAGGCGCTCTGGGCGCTCGGCCGCCACGCCGAGCTGACCGGCGACGCCGGCTTCGCCCGGACCGAGCTCGCGGCGGTCGGCCGGGCCGTCGGCTGGATCGCGACGCGGACGGCCGGGGACCCGCTCGGCCTCCTCCCGGCCGGCGACCCCGGCGACAACGAGTACCTGGCCGGCCGCCTGGCCGGCGACGACTTCTGGGCCGTGGCCGGGATCGACGAGGCGGTCAGGCTGGCCGCCCTCGCCGGCCGGCCCGACCTCGCCGGGAGCTGGCAGGCCCTGGCCGCCACCCTGCGGGCCAACGTCGCCCGGGCGACGCGGACCGCCGCGGCCGGAGACGGCGGCGCCGTCCCCCCGGCGCTCGACCGCCCCGGCGGTCGGGACTGGGGCAACTGGTGGGTGGCCTACCCGGACGGCCCGCTCGACCCGGCCGACCCGGTGGTCACGGCCACCCTCCGGCGCGCCCGAGCCGGCTTCCGCGAGGGGATCGCCACCTACGCCGGAGCCCTCCACGACTACACGGGCTTTCGGATCTTCGAGACCGAGCTCGAGCGCGGCGACCAGGCCGCGGTGATCGACGGCCTCTACAGCGAGCTCGCCCACGGCACGGGGACCCTCGGCGGCTTCGAGTCCGACATCCGCCCGGGCGGCAAGCGCTCGAGCGCGGCGAACCTGACCCCCCACGGGACCTATTCGGGCGAGCTCGTGACGCTGATCCGCAACATGCTCGTCCGCGACGACGCGGCCGGAGGCCTGGTCCTCCTCGGCGCGGTCCCCGGCGGCTGGCTCGGCCCCGGGAAGGTGATCTCGGTGGGCGGAGCCCCGACCCGCCGGGGCCGCGTCTCCTTCGTCCTGCGCGCCCGACCCGGCGGGGCGAGGCTCGACTGGTCGGCCCCACCCGGGACCGTGCTGCGCTGGCCCGTCCCCTACGCCGTGCGCCGCTTCCGGGCCGCGTCCGGACGCCTGGCCGGCGGCGTCCTCACCCTGCCCGGCTCGAGCGGGTCGGTCGCGGTGACCTGGACCCTGCGCCCGGGGCCGAGCCTGGCGGCGACGATCGCCGCCCTGCGCCGGTCATACCACCGGTGAGCGCGCTCGGCGTCCGCTAGAAGCCGAGGGCGAAGCGCGCGTCTTCGCTCATCCGCTCGGGCGTCCACGGGGGCGTGAACACCATCTCGGAGGCGACGGTCTCGACGCCGTCGAGCTCGCCGACGAACTCGTCGATCTGCTCGGAGACCTGGGGGCCGATCGGGCAGCCGGGCGAGGTCAGCGAGAAGGTCACGTGGACGGACCCGCCGTCGACCTCGATCCCGTAGATCAGGCCGAGCTCGACGAAGTCGAGCCCGAGCTCGGGATCGATCACGTTGGTGAGGGCTTCCTCGACATCTTCGACGGTGACCATGCTGCCATTGTAACCGGGGCGTAGCCTTAGCGCGATGCCCCTGCTCATCCTGGCCGTCGTGATCGGCCTGCCGATCCTCGAGCTCTACGTGATCATCCGCGTCGGCGAGGCGATCGGCCCGCTCTGGACGGTGCTCGCCCTCACCTGCACCTCGCTGATCGGGGTCCGTCTCGTCCGGTCCCAGGGCCGCGCGGTGCTCCGCGAATTCAGCGCGGCCATCGCCGCCGGGCGGCCCCCGGCCCGAGAGGCGCTCGACGGGGCCCTCGTCTTCGTCGGCGGGGCGCTCTTGATCGTGCCCGGCTTCGTCACCGACGTCCTCGGCGCCCTCCTCCTCGCGCCCCCGAGCCGCGCGCTCGTCCGCGGGCAGATCATCCGCCATTACGCCGGCCGGATCCTCGCCCACCTCGCCGGGGGCGCCGGCCGCCGGCGGTCGGCTCCGGTCGACGTCTACGATGTCGACGGCCGGGCGATCGAGGTCGACCCCGAGAAGCTCAACCGGTGACCGAGGGGATCGCCCTCGGCTTCGGCGATGCGTCGCTCGCCGGCCTCGTGCGCGGGGAGGGCGCCCTGATCCACCGGGACGGCGCGACCTCCCCCGTCCGCCCGGCCCGGGTGCGCACCCTCGAAAAGGGCTGGGAGGCCCTCGACGACGCCGGGCTCGACGTCGTGCTCGAGCCGCTCGGGCCCCCGGCGACCTACCCGGACGGGACACGGGAGTGGCTCTGCCGCGCGCGCGGGACCCTCGACGGGGCGTCCGTCGACTGCCTCGGCCACGCGGTGATCGAGGCGCCCGCCCCGCGCGGGCGCCGGCGCCCCGCCCTGCGCCGGGCGGTCGCCGCCTGGCTCGCCGATGACCTGGCCGTCGGCCTGCGCGCCCGGCGCCCGGCCCGGGCCGACGACCACGAGGCGGAGGAGGTCGCCGGGTTCGTCCTGCGCGGGGCACCCGAGCCGGCGGCGATCGACGACCCCCGCCTCTCGACCGCCTACGGCGCGGACGGCGGCCAGCGGCGGGCCGGGCTCGAGCTGTGGGAGACCGAGGAGTCGGACTTCCCCCTCCGGCTCGCCGGCGAGGCGATCGGCGGCGGCGAGCTCGAGCTGGCCGACGGGACCCGCCTGCGCACCGCCTTCTTCCGCTGGCACCACGCCGGGCGCGTCGGGGCCGGGCGCTACGACATCGTGCTCGCCGCCGGCTGACCTCGCCTCAGCGGGCTCGGCGCAGGGAATCGGCCAGCAGGGCGACCACGGCCAGCGGGAGGACCCACCAGGCAGCCGCCGCGGTCGTGGCGACGAGCGCGGTCAGGCCGATCCCCACGACGACCCCGAGGGCCACCCGCCAGTCGTCGCCGACCACGAAGTCCCAGACGGCGAAGGCCGCTCGGCGCAGCGCGCTCATGCCCGCTCGGCGACCGGCGGGGCCGACGTCTTCTCACCCGCCGGCCGGCGGGCGAAGGCGACGAGGAGGAGCGAGATGGCGGCGAGGGCCGGAACGATGGCCAGGAGCGCCGCGTCGCCCCCCGGCCAGGACGCCCCGGCTCCCTCGGCCCCCCAGAAGGTCCCGAACGAGGTCAGCATGATGCCGACCGCGAACTTCAGCGTGTTCTCCGGGACCCGGGCCAGCGGCGCCCGGGCGGCGACGCCGGCGAGGACGACGACCGCGATCGCCGCGCCCGCCGCCGCCGCCGCCAGCCCGACCCGGTGCTGGTTGGCCCCGAAGGTGAGCACGATGAACGCCACCTCGAGGCCCTCGAGGAAGACGCCCTTGAAGGCGATCGCGAACGCGTAGCCGTCGAGCCGTCCGTCCGCCCGCCCGGCGGCCCGGGCCGCCTCGCGCTCGGCCAGGAAGGTCGCCGCCTCGTCGTGGAGCGCCTTGCGCCCGGCAGCCCGGAGGATCGCCTTGCGCAGCCACTGGAGGCCGAAGATCAGGAGCAGGCCGCCGACCGCGACGCGGAGGACGTCGATCGGCAGCGCCGTCAGGGCCGGGCCGAGGCCGAGGACGATGACCGCCAGGGCCGCCGTCGCGCTGCCCACACCGGCCAGGGCCGACGACCAGCTCCGGGTCACGCCGACGGCGAGCACGATCGTCAGCGCCTCGACCGCCTCGACCGTGCAGGCGAGGAAGACGGCCAGGGCGAGCCCGAGCTCGGGCCCGCTCATCGCCGCGCCCGCCGGTTGTCGCGCCCGTCGCTCATCACCCGACATCTTGGCGCATCGGCGGCCTCGGCTCCGTGTCGGCCCTGCGCAGGACGGCGCCGAGGTCGGCCACCCGGCCGACGTGGCCGAGCTTCTCCGGGTTGACGACCGAGTGCACCGCCCGGATCCGTCCGTCGGCGATCTCGAGCGCCATCACCCCGAACACCCCGCCCGCCCCGTCGCGCAGGACGGCCCCCGGCTGGCCGTTGACCTCCGCGAGCGCGACCGTGACCCCGGCCGCCGCCCGGCCCCAGGCGATCAGCGTCCGGGCCACCCGGCCGGACCCGTGGAGCGATCGGGCCAGCGCCGGGACCCGGCCGCCGCCGTCGCCGTGGAGGACGACGTCGTCGGCGAGCAGCGCCTCCAGCCCGGCCAGGTCGCCCTCCCGCGCCGCGGCGAAGAACCGGCGAGCGAGCTCCTCGCGCCGCGCGCGGGAGACCTCGAAGCGGGGGCGGCGCTCGCCCACCTGGCGGCGGGCCCGGGCCGCGAGCTGGCGGGCGTTGCCCGCGGTCTTGCCGAGGATCGCCGCGATCTCCTCGTAGCCGTAGTCGAACACGTCGTGGAGGAGGAGAGCCGCCCGCTGCTCGGGCGAGAGCCGCTCGAGCAGGACGAGGAAGGCCACCGAGAGTGAGTCGCCGAGCTCGGCCGCGTCCGCCGGGTCGGCCGCCCCGGGGTCGGCGACGAACGGCTCGGGCAGCCACTCGCCCGGATAGGTCTCGCGCCGGGCCCGGGCCGAGCGGAGCTGGTCGATGGCCAGGCGCGTGGTCACGGTCGCCACGTAGGCGCGGGGCGAGGCGATCGCCGCGCCGGCCTCGAGGACCCCGTGGAGGCGCAGGAGCGCCTCCTGGACCACGTCCTCCGCCTCGGCGACGCTTCCGAGCATCCGGTAGGCGATCGCGAAGGCCGGGGGCCGGAGCTCGTCGAGCAGGCGCTCGCGCGGCGTGCTCACGCCGCGAGGCCGTCCCGCCAGCTCGCGTGGGCCGGCGCCCAGCCGAGCTCCCGCTTGGCCTTCTCGTTCGAGGCTCCCCGCACCTCGGTCATCATGACCGTCGCCGCCTCGCCGGCCACGAGCCGGCCGACCCAGCGGGGCACCCGCCGCGGCGGTCCGGCCCCGAGCGCCGCCGCCACGGCCGGGAGCCAGGCGGCGACCGGGGCGGGCTCGTCGTCGACGATGTTGTAGACCCCGCGCCGGCCGCGCTCGACGGCGACCGCGGTGGCCTGCGCCGCGTCGGCGACGTGGACGAACGACCAGACCCCGCCCCCGTCGCCGACGACCGGGAAGCGCCGCCGGCGGATCTGGGCCGTATGCTCGCCGTCCGGGGCGAGCGACGTCCCCGGCCCGTAGAAGCCGCCGTAGCGCAGGACCACGCCCTCCGTCCACTCCGCCCCGACGACCGCCTCCTCGAGGTGGCGGAGGGCGTCGAGCGTGCGGCGCATCGCCTCCGGCGGCGACGGGTCGAGCGGGTCGTCCTCCGTCTTGACCGCCCCTCCCCGCCGGGCGAACGGCCAGCCGGCGTAGCTCTGGGCGACGAACCGCCGGGCGCCGACCGCCCGGCCGGCGGCGAGCAGATGGTCGGTGCCCTCGGTGCGCAGGCGGTTGGTCGCGGCGAAGTCGCGGTCGAAGTGGCGCGGGTCGATCCCGGCGGAGAGGGCGGTCAGCTGGTGGACGATGACCTCCGGCTCCGACCGGCCGACCGCCCGAGCGACGGCCTCCGGGTCGAGTCCGTCGGCCACGACCGGGGTCGCGCCGAGCTCGCGGACGAGCCTCGACGACGTCCGCGTCATGCCGACCACGTCGTGGCCGGCCGCGACCAGGCGCGGGACGAGCTGGCGGCCGAGCGCCCCGGACGCTCCGGCGACGAGAACCTTCATGTGATCTCCCTTGTCTTCAGTGGCCTTCCGCCTCCTTGACGAGACGGCCCGGTCTGCTGTGACATCCGGCTGTGCGGTTCCTCCTGACCCGTGATGCCGAGGTGTTCGCCGCCCGGGCCGAGGGCTTCCTCGCCGGGCGCGTCGAGCGCAACGTCCTGGCCACCGTGCTCGTGCGGGCGCGCCGTCGGGCGGGCGCGACCGGGCTGTTCGCCGCAGGAGTGGACGAGCGGGGGCGGACGTGCGCCGCCGCCCTGCGCATCCCGCCGTGGGCGCTCCTGGCCACCGCGCTCGACGCCGGCGACGCCGGCGCGCTCGTCGCGGCGTGGATCGCCGAGGACCCGGCGGTGCCCGGGGTGAGCGCGCAGCCGCCGACGGCGCGGGCGCTCGCCGCCGCGTGGATCGCCCGCGCCGGCGGGCGGGCCGAGTGCCGGAGGCGCGAGGCCATGCACCTCCTGAGCGAGGTCCGCGATCCGCCGCGGCCGGCCCGCGGCCGCCTACGGACGGCGAGCGAGGACGAGGAGGACCTCCTGGTCGGCTGGGAGCGGGCGTTCCTCGTCGAGGCCGGCGTGCCCGGGCTCGAGGTGGCCGCGCGCACGGTCGCCGCCCGCCTGGCCGACGGCGCGCAGCTCGTCTGGGACGACGACGGCCTCGTCTCGACGCTGGCGCTCTCGCCGGGGATCGCCGGGGTCCGGCGGATCGGCCCGGTCTACACGCCGCCCGAGCGCCGGCGGTGCAGCTACGCGAGCAGCGCCGTCGCCGCGGCGAGCCGCCGGGCGCTGGCCGAGGGCGCGAACCGGTGCATGCTCTTCACCGACCTGGCCAACCCGACGTCGAACAAGATCTACGCCGCGGTCGGGTTCCACCGGTGCGGCGACTGGGAGGAGCACGTTTTCGGCGACTAGTTGCTAACGCCAGGACGCGAGCGTTCCGTCCCGGTCGGCGGCGCGGAGCTCGTTGAGCCCGCCGAGCGGCTCGCCGTCGACGACGATCTGCGGAAAGCCGTCCCGGCCGGTGACCGCGGCCAGCTCGCGCTGGAGGTCGGGCTGCCCACCGAGGTCGACCTCCTCGAAGTCGACCCCGCGCTTGATCAGGAGCGACCGCGCGTGGACGCAGAAGCTGCACGAGTCGGTGGCGAAGAGAACGACGCGGCGGGCCATCCCCTCAGTCTACGTTTCAGTTGTCCGAGCCGAGGCGGTCCCAGACGTAGAGCTCGATGCACTCGAGGGCGAGCTGCTCGGCCCGCGCCCGGGAGAGCCGGGGGAGCACGGTCCGGAGCGCCTGCTCCTCGGCCACGCCGGCGTCGAACGCCTCCTCGCCGCGGAAGCTCGCGGCGATCTTCAGCGCCTCCCGGCGATGCTCGCCGAGCGACGGGAAGACGCTGACCAGGAACTCCGTGTTGGCGATCGGCTGTCCGATCGTCTCGAGCGAGGCGTGCCAGGCGGCCAGCATCGACAGGTCCTGCTCGTCGAGCTCGGCCACCGCCTTGGCGTACTGGGCGACGAGCTCGCGCTCCGGGAGGTCGTCCACCCAGGCGTGGAGGACCTCGCCGACCAGCTGGCGGCGAGCCTCGCGGCCGATCGATTCTGCGATTACACGGATCGCATCCTGCGGTTCGATGAAGCAAAGCGGCATCGGGGCGCTCCCACGAGTGCGAAGGACGAGTTTCCCTCTGCGCAACTGTAGGGAGCAGGGTGGACGGCATCGCGCCGGCGGAGGGCCGGAGCCCGCCGCCGGCGCCGCCGGAAGGCCGCCGCTACTTGCCGGTCAGCTTCTTGAGGACCGTGTAGTAGCCGGCGCGCGGGACGCCGTACGCGTCGACCAGGCCCGCGTCGAAGCGGGTGCTGTTCGTGCCGCCGTACCAGTTGTAGATGTACAGGCGGGCGATCCGGCGGTTCGAGGCCGCGAGCTTGAACATGTAGGCCAGAGCCTTGTTCGCCCGGGTCAGGCTGTAGGGGAAGGCGCCGCCGAACTGGACGAGGCCGCCGGTCTCGGTCAGCCAGACCTGGCCCCGGACGGCCGCGAGGACGGCCTTGGTGCCCGTGCCCCGGAAGCGGTTGGTGTCCGAGTAGTTGTGGAGGCCCCAGATCGTCGGGAGGTGGGCCGCCGCGTAGCGCTGGAACTGGTGGATGTAGGCGATCGTCGGCTTGATGTTCGCCCCGTCGAGGACGTCGAGGCCGACGATCTTGCAGCCCTTGCACGCCGAGCGCATGGCCAGGTAGTACTGAGCCGACTGCTGGGCCGTCGGGCTGTGGAACGACGCGCCGCCGCCGACGACGACGTTCCCGCGGTTGGCCTCGTTCCACGGCGTGTAGTACTTGATCTCCGGGAAGAGCTTGAAGAACTTCTTGATCTCCTTGGTGTAGGCGGCGACCGTCGGCATCTTCGTCCCGGCCCGGCCGCGCGCGTGATAGAAGGCGATCAGCGGCTGGACGCCCGACTGCTCGGCGGCCTTGATCCAGGTCCGGATCGCCCCGAGGTCGCTCGGGCTCGACACGACGTTGTAGGGCGCGACGAAGCGCGCGATCTTCGAGTTCAGCGCCTGGTAGTACGGGTTGGCGAACATGTTCGGGTTGTTGTCTCCGACCCCGGTGAGGTAGGCCTGGCTGGCCGCCGGGGCGACGCCGAGGCCGGCGAGCGCGACGATCGACGTCAGGAGGGTTCTGCGCAGGCGCAAGAGCATGTTCCTTTTCGTTCGTTTGAGGTCCCCGCAGGGCACAGGGTAGCGCTCACCGTGCGATCGGCTCGGCGGGCGACCGAGGGGGTCTGATCCCCTAAACCGCCCGGGCGTCCGATGTTGCGGCGGCTCAGGCGGGCGACCGGACGGCGCCGTTGCGCAGCGGGGTCCCGAGATAGCGGTCGACGACCCGCGCGCACTGGCGCCCCTCGTTGATCGCCCAGACGATCAGCGACTGACCCCGGCGGGCGTCACCGGCGACGAACACCCCGTCGACCGACGTCGCGTAGGTCGCGGCCCGGACGTTGCCCCGCTGGTCGCGCTCGACGCCGAGCTCCTCGACCAGGCCCTCGTGCTCGGGGTGGACGAAGCCCATGGCCAGGAGCACGAGGTCGGCCGCGAGCTCGCGCTCGGTCCCGGCCACCGGGTGGAAGGGCGGCGCCGCCTCGGCCTCGGCCAGGTGGAGGGCAGCGACCCGACCTTCGACCCCCGAGAAGTGGGTGGTCACCACCGAGTAGGCGCGATCCCCCCGCCCCTCGGCCTCGGCCTCCTTCATCGCGTAGGAGAGCCGCATCTTGTTCGGCCAGAGCGGCCACGGCGTGCGATCGTCCGGGCGGCGGGGCGGCGGCTCGGGGAGGAGCTCGAGCTGGGTGATCGAGGCGGCGCCCTCGCGCAGCGAGTTGCCGACGCAGTCGGCCCCGGTGTCCCCCCCGCCGATCACGATCACGTGCTTGCCGGCGGCCGTGATCGCCCGCGGTGGCGGGGCGGCCACGCTCGGGGCCGGGCCGAACTCGCCGGCCACCCAGCGGTTGCGGACATACAGGTACTCCATGGCGAAGTGGATCCCGTCGAGCTCGCGCCCGGGCACCGGGAGGTCGCGGGGGACCCGGGAGCCGATGGCCAGGACGACGGCGTCGAAGCCGGCGCGGAGCTCCTCGGTCGAGACGTCCCGCCCGACGTCGACCCCGCAGCGGAGCTCGACCCCCTCGTCGAGGAGCTGGCGGACCCGCCGCTCGACGATCGCCTTCTCGATCTTGAAGTCGGGGACCCCGAAGCGGACGAGCCCACCGGCGGCCTCGTCGCGCTCGAAGAGGACGACGCGATGTCCGGCCCGGCGCAGCTGCTGGGCGGCGGCCATCCCGGCCGGGCCGGCGCCGACCACGGCGACGCTCCGGCCCGTCTCGAAGGCCGGCGGGGCCGGGAGGACCCACTGCTCGTCGAAGCCCCGGTCGATGATCGCGTTCTCGATCTGCTTGATCGTGACCGCGTCGCCCTCGCGGATCTCGAGCACGCAGGCCGCCTCGCACGGGGCCGGGCAGAGCCGGCCGGTGAACTCGGGGAAGTTGTTGGTCGCGTGGAGCTGGCGCAGGGCGTCCGACCAGCGGTCGCGGTAGACGAGGTCGTTCCAGTCGGGGATCAGGTTGCCGAGCGGGCAGCCGCTGTGGCAGAAGGGGACGCCGCACTCCATGCACCGCGCCCCCTGCTCCTGGAGCTCGGGGACCGGACGGTGGACGAGGAACTCTCGGTAGTCGTGCGCCCGCTCGTGCGGATCGCGTTCGGGAACCGGCGCACGCTCGATGCGCAGGAACGCTCCGAGCTCGCCCATCAGCGTGTCCGTCCGCCGGCCGCGGCGCTCACGCCGCGGCCTCGGCCAGCTGCTTGGCCGCGAGCTCGTCGAGCACCCGGCGGAAGTCGTCGGGCATCACCTTGACGAACAGCTCGAGTGCTCCCTCCCAGTCGTCGAGCAGGCGGGCGGCCACCGTCGACC
>CAWFQO010000042.1:0-21289 GCA_963817865.1 uncultured Solirubrobacterales bacterium
TCGCCCGGCGCGAGGCGTCCTCGTTGACCGCCCGGGCGTACTCGGCGTAGGTCTCGGCCGCCCGGGCGCCGTCCTCCTGGCGGACCGCGTGCTGGAGCGCGGCGATCGTCTCCGGGTTCCACATGTGGTGCTCGCCGTCCCGCCGCCAGGCGTAGATGCCCCCGACCGGGAGCAGGTCGGCCCGGTGGCCGTAGCCGCGCGCGTGGCGGTCGAGGGTCTCGCGGGCGAGGACGTCGATGCCGATCCCGCCGATCCGCGAGGCCGTGCCGGTGAAGTGCTGGTCGACGAGCGACCGGTCGAGCCCGACGGCCTCGAAGATCTGCGCCCCGCAGTAGGAGTGGATCGTCGAGATGCCCATCTTGGAGATCGTCTTCAGGAGCCCCTTGCCGATCGCCTTGACCAGCCCGGCCTCGGCCGCGGCGACCGTCGGCTCGTCGCCGTTGTGGCCCGGGATCCGCCCCTCGGCGACGAGGCGGCCGACCGTCTCGAACATCAGGTAGGGATTGATCGCGCTGGCCCCGTAGCCGATCAGCGTGGCCATGTGGTGGACCTCGCGGGGCTCGCCCGACTCGAGCACGAGCGCGGCCCGCAGCCGCGTCCCCTCGCGGACGAGGTGGTGGTGGACGGCGGCGACGGCCAGGAGCGAGGGGATCGCCACCCGGTCGGGCCCGACGGCCCGGTCGGAGAGGATCAGGATGTTGTCGCCGCTGGCGATCTCGTCGTGGGCCTCGGCGCAGATCCGGTCGACCGCGGCCGCCAGCCCCTCGGGCCCGTCGGCCACGGGCCAGGTGATGTCGATCGTGTGGGCCTGGAAGACGTCGCCGCCGACCTCGCGGACGGCCTCGAGCTCGTGGTTGCGGAGGATCGGCTGATCGAGGATCAGCTTGTGGGCGTGGGACGGGCTCTCGCTGAGGAGGTTGCCCTCGCCGCCGAGGCTCGAGGCCAGGCTCATCACGATCTCCTCGCGGATCGGGTCGATCGGCGGGTTGGTGACCTGGGCGAAGAGCTGCTTGAAGTAGCTGAAGAGGGGCGGGGCGAGGTCGGAGAGGACGGCGAGGGAGGAGTCGTTGCCCATCGAGCCGATCGGCTCGGCGCCGGTGGCCGCCATCGGGGCGAGGAGGACCCGGAGGTCCTCCTGCGAGTAGCCGAAGGCCTGCTGGAGGACCTCGAGCGGCTCGGTCAGCGCCCGGCCGCGGGCGTCGGGGAGGTCGTCGAAGTGGACGGTGTTCTGCTCGAACCAGTCGGCGTACGGCTGGGCCGTGGCCACGGTCCGCTTGACCTCCTCGTCGGCGACGATCCGCCCCTGCTCGAGGTCGACGAGGAAGAGCTTGCCCGGCTGGAGGCGTCCGAGCCGCTCGATCTGCTCGGGCCGCACGCCGAGGAGCCCGGCCTCGGAGCCGAGCAGGACGTACCCGTCCTTGGTCTCGAGCCACCGGCCCGGGCGCAGGCCGTTGCGGTCGAGGGTGGCGCCGATCACCCGGCCGTCGGTGAACGCGACGGCCGCCGGGCCGTCCCACGGCTCCATGAAGCACGAGTGGAAGGCGTAGAAGCCGACGAGCTCGGCCGGGAGGTCGTCGCGGTCGCGATAGGCCTCGGGGATCATCATCATCGCCGCGTGGGGCAGGGACCGCCCGGCCAGGGTCAGGAGCTCGAGCACGTTGTCGAAGGTCGCCGAGTCCGAGCCGCCCGGGCGGACGAGCGGGATCACCTTCTGGAGGTCGTCGCCGAACAGCTCGGAGGCGAGCGCCGACTCGCGGGCCCGCATCCAGTTGATGTTGCCCATCAGGGTGTTGATCTCCCCGTTGTGGGCGATCATCCGGTAGGGATGGGCGAGCTCCCAGCTCGGGAAGGTGTTGGTCGAGAAGCGGGAATGGACGAGCGCCATCGCGCTCTCGAAGCGCTCGTCGACGGTGTCCGGGTAGAAGTCGCCGACCTGGTGGGCGATCAGCATGCCCTTGTAGACGATCGTCCGCGACGAGCAGCTGACCAGGTAGGAGCGGGCGCCGGCGGCGAGCTCGGTCACCCGGCGGATCACGTAGAGCTTGCGCTCGAAGGCGTCCTGGTCGGACGCCTCGGGGCCGTCGCCGGCGCCGATGAAGAGCTGGCGGATCTCCGGCCGCGAGGCGTTCGCCGTCTCGCCGATGTGGTCGGGGTCGACCGGGACCTCGCGCCAGCCGAGGACGCGCTGGCCCTCGGCCCGGACGTTGGCCTCGAGCATCTCGATCAGCTGACCGCGGTCGTCGGCATCGCCGGGGAGGAAGCACATGGCCACGCCGTAGCGCCCGGCCGCGGGGAGCTCGAAGGACAGGACCGCGCGGAAGAAGCGGTCGGGGAGCTGGAGCAGGATGCCGGCGCCGTCGCCGGTCTGCGGGTCGGCCCCGGCGGCCCCACGATGCTCGAGGTTCACGAGCGCGCGCATGCCCCGGACGATGACCTCGTGGGTCGGGTGGTTGTCGAGGCGGGCGACCAGCGCGACGCCGCACGCGTCATGCTCGTAGCGCTGGTCGTACAGGCCGGCGGCCGGCTGCTCCCTAATGCTGGTCATGCGAGCTCCCGTGGGCGGCGCGCCCGCGACCATGCGGGCACCGAGGCAGAAGCGCAAGGGTAGCAGCGGAACCCCCGAAAACGGGGGCCGGGCGGCCCCGTCGCCTCGGGTGTGGTGGGAGGCTCAGCCGCTCTTCGCGGCGGCCTTCTTCCCCCCGCCCGACCCGGCGGCCTTGCGCGGGCGCTTGGGCCCGGCGCCGGTGCGCTGCTTGACCTCCTCGAGGCTGGCCTGGAGCGCGCTCATGAGGTCGACGCCGTCGACCTTCTCGTCGGGGGCCGACGGCTGGAGGACGATCTCCTCGCCGCTCGCCTTGCGGTCGATCAGGGCGAGGACCTGCTCGCGGTACTCGTCGCGGTACTTGTCCGGTTCGAACGGCCCGCTCAGCGACTCGATCAGCTGCTTGGCCACGGCCACCTCGCGGTCGCTCGTCTTGACCTCGCCGTCGAGCTCGGCGAAGCGGTCGGGCGAGACGATCTCGTCGGCGAAGACCATCGTCTCGAGGGTCAGCACGTCATCGGCGGCCCGGATCGCCACGAGGTTCTCCTTGGCGCGGAGGACGAGCCGCCCGAGGGCGACCATCTCGGTCTCGCGCATCGCCTCGAGGAGCAGCCGGTACGGCTTGACGCCGCGCTCGTCGGGCACGAGGTAGTAGGGGTGGTCGAAGAAGATCGGGTCGATCTCGGCGAGCGCGACGAAGTCCTCGATCTCGATCGTCCGGGCGCGCTTGGGGGCGAGCGAGGCCAGCTCCTGGGGCTCGATGATCACGTAGCGGTCGGGGGCGATCTCGTAGCCCTTGACGATGTCCGCGTACGGGACCTCCTCGCCGTCGGCCGGGCAGATCCGCTTCTGCTGGATGCGCACCCCGTCGGCCGCGTGGAGCTGATGGAAGTGGACGCCCTTGGTCGAGACCGCGGCGTACAGCTTGACCGGGACGCTGACCAGCCCGAAGCTGATCGCCCCCGTCCAGATCGCCCTTGGCATGCGATCAGTATTCCATGCCGCCCCGGCCGTCCCGCCCCGTGCACGGCGGCTTGCCCGGCCCCGGCGCCCCGCGCGCGGCTCACGGCTCGTCGCGGAGCGTCACCTCCTCCTCCCACGAGCACAGCCGGGCCCGGCCCGGGCAGGTCGCGCAGAGCCCGCGGTGGGGACGGCGGGCGACCGGGAAGTGGCCGGCCAGGAGCGGCGCGGCCACGGCGGCGAGCTCGCGTTCCAGGCGGGCGGCGTCGGCCGCGGCGTAGCGTACGGAGACGACCTCGGCCGGCCGGCGCAGGAAGCAGTAGGCGACCTCGACGCTGGCCACGCCGGTCCGCAGGCCGGCCAGGGCGTAGATGCGTCGCTGGACCCCGTAGTCGCAGCTGACCCGCTCGGCCAGGTCCGCCGCGGGCGCGACCCGGTCGGTCTTGTAGTCGACGACGAGGAGGCCCCCGTCGGCCTCCCGGGCGAGCACGTCGATGTAGCCGCCGACGAGGACGTCGCCCAGGGGCAGGGCGAAGCTCGCCTCCCGGCGCGGGGCGTCCGCCGCGGCCAGGCGGGCGCAGAGCGGGCTGGCGGCGAACGCCCCGACCAGCCCGGCGATCGCCTCGACCTCATCGGGGTCCGGCCCGGGATCGCCGGCGGCGGCCCGGACGGCGGCCGGCGACGGCGGCGACGGCGCCGCGAAGTCCAGGCGCTCGAGCAACGCGTGGACGATTCGCCCCCGGACCGCCGGGTCGGGGCCCGTCCCGGCGGCCGCGTCGAGGCCCGGCGGGGGGGCGACCTCGGCGAGGCCGAGCACCCGGCGCAGGTAGTAGCCGTAGCCGCAGCGGGCGTGGTCGGCCAGCGAGCTGTAGCTGATCGCGTCGGGCGGGGGGGTGGCCGCCGCCCGGCCGACCGGCGCGCCGGCCGCCTCCTCGAAGAGGGAGAGCTGCGCCGGGCGGGACGGCGGTGGCGGCGGCGGGCGGCGAGGGGGGGGGCGCCGGCGCGCCGCCGGGGGGCCCGGGGCGCCTCGAGCGCCTCCGCGCCGCCGGGGGTCCCGGGGGCGCCTCGAGCGCCTCCGCGCCGCCGGGGGTCCCGGGGGCGCCTCGAGCGCCTCCGCGCCGGCGGGGGTCAGGGTCAGGCGCACCGGGACGCCGCCGAGCTCGAGGTCGCTCACCCGCTCCGGGGCGACCAGGCGGCCGCGCAGGTCGGGCACCATCGCCGGGGCGAGCCAGGCGACGGCCGGCGCCGCGGCGCCGACCGCCGGCCAGCGCGCGAAGTCGGCGGCGCCGCTCAGGATCAGCCGCTCCCGAGCCCTGGTCATCGCCACGTAGGCGATCCGCTGCTCCTCGGCCAGGGCGGCCACCTCCCGCCGGGCCCGGAGCCCGGCGTAGGCGAAGGCGTCGGCCCGGGGCGCCTGGTCGAGCGTCGGCAGGCGCAGGCCGATCCGCTCGCCGTCGGTCAGGACGAGCGGCAGCCCGGTCGGCGGCCCGTGACCGAGGTCGGCGTAGCAGACGACCGGGAACTCGAGCCCCTTCGCCGCGTGGACGGTCATCAGGCGGACGGCGTCGGTCTCCGCCAGCTGGGCATCCTGCTCGCGGGCCGCGCCGAGCCGCCCGGCGGCCAACCGATCGGCGAAGCGCCGCAGGTCCCGTCCCTCGCGGGCCTCGAACTCCCGGGCCAGGCGCAGGAGCTTCTGGACGTTGGCCAGGCCGAGCGGCCCGCACGCCGCCCGCCGGACGTAGTCGCTGCGGTGCAGGAGCTCGGCCGGACCGAGCCGCGGCGCCGCCCCGCGCTCGGCCGCGATCAGATCGTGGGCCTCGGTCAGCCGCGCCCGGTCCTCGCCGCCGAGACCGGCGAGCCCCGCCCGGGCGGCCGGCTCGCCGCCCAGCGCCGCGTCGAGGACCTCCCACGGCGCGCGCCCGAGCGCCCGCGCGGCGAGGCCGAGGACGGCGAGGCCGTCGGCCGCGACCCCGGCGAGCGGCGAGGCGAGCACCGCGTAGAGCGCGGCGTCGTCGAGCGGGTTGGCCAGGACCCGGGCGTAGGCCGCGAGGTCCGAGACCTCCTGCCCGGCATAGAAGCCCCCGCCCGGTCCCGAGGCGACCGGGACCCCCCGGTCGGCCAGGGCGCGCTCGTAGATCCCGGCGGCCGTCGCGTAGCGCAGCAGGACGACCACCTCGCCGGGCCGGGCGCCGCCGGTGGCGATCAGCTCGCCGATCCGCCGCGCCAGGATCGCCGCCTCCGCCCGCCGCCAGGCCGGGCCGGCCCCGGGGGTGGTCGGCTCGCACCAGCCCTTGGCGTCGTTGAGCAGGAGCTCGATCCGGGGCTCCGGCCCCGGCGCGTCCTCCCGTCCGGCCACGAGCGGGACGAAGTCGGGGCCGAAGAGCGGGGCGAAGGTGGCGTTGATCGCGGCCAGGAGCGCGGGACGGCTGCGAAAGTTCGACGACAGCGCCCGGACCCCGCCGCCGCCGACGAGCGCCCGCCGGCGATCCCGGAAGATCCCGACCTCGGCGTGGCGGAACCCGTAGATCGACTGGAACTCGTCGCCGACGGTGAACAGGTTCCCCCGGTCGAGCGCGGCCAGGATCGCCATCTCCCGGGGGTTGGTGTCCTGGAGCTCGTCGACCATCAGGAGCTCGAAGCGCTCCGACCAGCGCGCCCGGAGCTCGGCGTCGCCGTCAAGCAGGTCGCGGGCGGCGAGCTCGAGGTCGTCGAAGTCGAGCGCCCCCCGCGCCTCCTTGCGGCCGGCGTAGGCGGCGGCGAAGCCGGTGAGCAGGGCCCCGAGGAGCTCGGCCGCGACCACCCCGGCGGCGTCGGCCCGCGCCTCGACGCAGCGCACCCGCGCGGCCTCGAAGGCGTCGGCCGCCGGGGTCTGGAGGGCCCGCGCACCGCGGTGGAGCTTGAGCTCGGCCAGCGCCACGCGCTCGGGGTCGGCCTCGAGCTGGGCCAGCCCCGCCTCCAGCTGGGCCAGGGCCGCCTCGACCCGGGCACCGCCGCCCCGCACCGCGCCGAGCTCGCCGGCCAGGGCCCGCCCGGCTTCGGCCAGCCCCCGCCCGACCGCCGCCGGGTCATGCCGGGGCCGCCCCGGGGAGAGCTCCGGCCGCGTGCGTCCCCGGCTGCGGAGCTCGTCGTGGACGGCACCGATCGCCGTCGCCAGCTGGTCGACCCCGCACGCGGCGGCCAGGTCGACCGCCCGCGCGTCGGCCATCCAGGCGGCCAGGGCCGCCTCGAACGCCTCCTGGCGCAGGCCGAGCGCCGTCCCGTCGTCGAGCACGGCGAACCCCGGCGCCAAGCCGGCGGCCAGCGGATGGGCCCGGAGCAGGCGGGCGCAGAAGCCGTGGATCGTCGAGACGAAGGCCGCCTCGGTCGCCTGCGCCGCCCCCCGGTCGCCGAGCTCGTGCAGGCGCCGGCGGACCCGTTCGCGCAGCTCGGCGGCCGCCCGCTCGGTGAACGTGATCGCGAGGATCCGCGACGGCGCGACCCCGTCCTCGTGGACGGCCCGGACGAAGCGCTCGACGAGGACCGTCGTCTTCCCGCTCCCGGCGTTGGCGGCCAAGAGCATCGGCCCCCGGCGCCGCTCGACCGCCGCCTCCTGCTCGTCGGTCAGGACGGGGCCGGGCGTCGCCCGGGTCGGGGCGCCGGTGGTCATCGCCCGGCCGCCCGGCAGATCGACGGATGGCGGCAGACGCCGTCGCGGGTGCAGGTCGCCGGCCGCGGCTCGAGCGCCCCGGCGCGCAGCTCGCGCGCCGCCCCCAGCGCCCGGGCGAGCGCCCCCTCGAGCACCGCCGCGAGCTCCGCGGCCGAGAGCCGGTCGGTCGCGTAGGAGGCCAGGCCGGGCTCGACCTCGGCGGCCAGCGCTCCCCGCGGGCGCAGGTCGACCCCGCGGACCGGCTGGTAGAGGCCGCCGACGACCCCGGTCCCGAGGAGCTCGCCCGCCGCGAGCATGTACAAGGCGAGCGCCAGCCGGCCCTGGTCCTCCCACTTCGCCGCCCCAACCACCTCGCCGCTCTTGTAGTCGTGGACGATCGCCGTCCCCGCCGCCGGGTCGACGTCGATCCGGTCGATCCGCCCCCGCAGGATCAGCTCGCCCCCGGCCAGGGCCACCGCCGGGTGGGCGGCCCCGGGCAACCCGAAGGCCAGCTCGAGCTCCCGGGGCGCGTGGGCCCCGTCGGCCAGCCCGTTCAGGTAGCGCCCGAGGTCGGCCTCCAGGCGCCGGCGCGCCGCCCGATCGCGGTCGGGGCTGGGCGACACCTCCCCGGCGTGCTCGGCCAGCGCCGCCGCCACCCGCGCGCGCACCGTGTCCGGGCTCGCCGAACCGACCGTCCCGTCCGCGCACAGCTCGGCCACCACCCGGGCCAGGACGGCGTGGGCCACCGTCCCCCGGGCCCGCGGCTCGCCGTCCGGCTCGAGCGGCTCGGCGCCGAGGAAGCGCTCGACGAACCACGCGGCCGGGCAGGCCGTCCACGCCTCGAGCGAGGACGGCGACTCGGCCGGACGGTCGGCCAGGGCCGCGAGCACCCCCGCCGAGCCCAGCCGGCCGAGCGACGCGCCCCCGCTCCCCCGCGGCCCCGCCCCGCCAACCCGAACCCGCTCCGCAAGATCCGTATCCGGGGCCCGGCGCCGCACCTGCGGAGTGGGCGCGAACAATCCCCTGACGTCGTCGAGGAAGGGGGACGCCGCCACCGGCGAGCCGTCCTCGGCGGCCGCGTGCCAGCTCAGGCGCAGTCGCGACTCGGCCCGCGAGGTCGTCGCGTAGAAGAGGTAGCGCTCGGCCGCCGCCCCATCCTCGAACGGGGCCAGCACGAGGCCCGAGGCCCGGGCGATCTCGGCCCGCTCCTCGGCCGAGAAGAACGGGCCGTCGCGCGCCGCGGCCGGGAACGCCCCCTCCTGGAGGCCGCAGACGAAGAGGGCCCGCACGCGGCGCGCCCGCAGCGACAGGGCGTCGCACACGAGCACCCCTCCGCTCGCCCGCGGCGACTCCAGGTCGAGCCCGGACAGGGTGGCGATCAGCTCGGCCGGCGTCGGGCCGAGCGACCGATCGGCCGCGGTCAGCTCGCGGAGCTCCTCGAGCCGCCGGGCCGCCGCGACGACGACCCGCGCCTCGGCGAGCTCCGCCCGGCCGAGCACCGCCGCCGCCCGCCGGTGGGGCGCGGCCAGCAGGCGCTCGACCTCGGCCGCCGTCCGCTCGAGCAGCACCGCCGGGCCCCGGTCGGCCGCCGCCCGCAGCCGGTCGAGCCCGTCGAGGGGGAAGTGCTCCCAGCGCGCCCGCGCCGCCCCCGCCCGGGTGATCCCCTCCCGGCGCAGGCGTGCCTCGAAGCGGTCGGCGAGCTCCGGGCGCTCGAGCAGCCCCGGGACCCGCAGCCAGGCGAGCAGGTCCTCGGCCGACCCGTCGGCCAGCGCCGCCCGCAGCAGGCCGAGGAGCCCGCGCCCCACCGAGGTGTCGGCGAAACGCACCCGGCCCGCGATCCGCACGGCGACGCCCCGTCCCGCGAAGACCTCGGCCAGGAGGGCCTCGGAACCGGCGATCGAGCGCATGACGACGGCGATGTCGTCCTCCCGCCAGCCCCCGGCCAGGAGCTCACCGACCTCGGCGGCGACGAGCTCGAGCTCGTCGCGCTCGGACTGACCGGCGATCAGGCCGACGGCATCCGCCGGGGCGACCGGCTCGCTGCCCTCGTCGAAGAGCGCGCGCTCGAGATGGTGGAGGGCCGCCCGCGCCTGCGGCTCGTAGAACTCCGCTCGTGCGGGCAGGGCGATGACCTCCCCCGCCGCCGGGCGCAGCGTCTCGAAGGTCGCCGCCCGGCCGGCCAGCGCCACTCGGCCCGCCTCGTAGGGAAGCGAGACGACGACGTCGGCCATCCGCGCCAGCGTCTCGACCGCGTCGAGCTGGAGCGGATCGAGGTCGTCGAAGCCGTAGAGGAGGACCGGCGTCGCCCCCCACCGCCCCGGGTCGAGACGGATCGCGTCGAGCGACCGCGCCGCGAGCTGCTCCTCGTCCGGGCGGCCCAGCCGCTCGAGCCGCCGCCGGTACCCGGCGTAGATCGCCGCCACCTCCGCCCCGTAGGCGCCCCGGCGACCGCCCGGCGCCCACCGCCGGAGCGCCGCGGTCAGGCGCGGCGGGTCGATCCGCCGGGTGCCGAGCTCACCGACCAGGCGGGTCGCCGCCGCCAGGAACCCCGGGGCCGCGGCGCTCGGGCGCAGCAGCTCGAGCGGGGCCTCGGCGATCGCCGCCGCCACCACCCGCTCCCGGGCCCCCGGCCCGAGCGGACGCACGCCGATGCCCGCCCGGGCGGCGATCTCCCGGAGCAGGCCGGCGAACGACTCGACCCTCCCCCCGACGACCACCCCGGTCCGGGCCAGCTCGCGCCGGTAGTGGACCGCGTCGGCCGATCGCGGGACGACGAGGATCGGCCCGCGGGGGAGCACGGCGCGGTAGCGCTCGAGGACGGCGCGCGCCTTGGCCGCGTTGGCCGGGCCGGTGACGAGGGTGAGGGGCATCGACGCCCATCGTTGCGCAGCCACAGGACGGGATCCGGCCGGAGCCCGCCCGCCGGCGTCGCGTTCGAGCCGCTCGCCTGGGCGGCGCGGCCGCGGCTCAGGCGGCGCTGCGCGCGTCGTCGGCCGTCGTCGCGACGTCGACCGCCCCCGCGTCCGCCTCGACCTCGGGGGGCTTGGCCCCCGCCCGCGCCCAGGGCTCGTCGAACTCGGTGCGCCACTTTCCGTCCTCGGTCTGCATCAGGGCGAGCTTGGCCCGGAACGACCGGCCGCTACGGCCCTTGAACCCGGTGACCGGCTTCTCGGTCCGCCCGGTGGCGATCAGCTCGCGGGCGACGACCAGCGGCAGCGTCTTCCCGGCCTTGGCCTTCCAGATCACGAACCCGCAACCCGGGTCGTCCCGCGCCCAGCACGAGTAGCCCTTGCGGTTCTCGACGATGTCGTGGCCGCAGACCGGGCACGGCCCGAGGTTGGCCCGGGGGATGCGGACGTCCTTGAGCTTGGCGTCGAGCTCCTCGATCGTCTCCCGGGCGAAGCCGGCGATGTCGTCCATGAAGCGGGCCCGCTGCTCCTCGCCCCGCTCGATCCGCCCGAGCCGGTACTCCCAGCTCCCGGTCAGGTCGGGCGAGGTCAGGGCGTGCTCGCCGAGCAGGCGGATCACGTTGCGGCCCTTCTCGGTCGCCACCAGGGCCCGCCCGTCGCGCTCGAGGTAGCCGACGTCGATCAGCCGCTCGATGATCGACGCCCGGGTCGCCGGCGTCCCGATCCCCGAGTCCTTCATCGCCTCCCGGAGCTCCTCGTCGTCGACCAGCTTCCCGGCCGTCTCCATCGCCCCGAGGAGCGACGCGTCGGTGTAGCGCCGCGGCGGCTTGGTCATCTTCGCGAGGTCCTCGACCTCGAGCGTCCGCGTCGGCTCGCCCTGTTCGAGCTTGGGCAGCACGCCGACGTCGATCTCGTCGTCCTCCTCGGCCGCCGCCTTCGGGTCGCCGCCCGGTGCGACCCGCGCCGAGTCGGGCATCGCCAGGTAGACGGCCCGCCAGCCCGGGACGAGCAGGACCTTGCCCCGGGTCCGGAAGACGTGGCCGGCCACCGTCGTCTCGACCCGCGTGTTCTCGAGGATCGCGTCCGGGTGGAAGACGGCGAGGAAGCGCCGGGCCACGAGGTCGTAGATCCGGCGGTCGTCGTCGTTCATCTTCTCGACCGGGTGCTCGGCCCGGGTCGGGATGATCGCGTGGTGGTCGGTGACCTTCGCGTCGTCGACCACCCGGGCCAGGGGCAGGAGGTCGAGGCCGGTCACGTAGGCCGCCGCCTCCCGATACTCCGGGCGGTGACCGACGAGCTCGGCCGTCGGCTTGATCTCCTCGACCATGTCGCCGGTCAGGAAGCGCGAGTTCGTCCGCGGGTAGGTCAGCGCCTTGTGCTCCTCGTAGAGGCGCTGCGCCGCGCCGAGCGTCCGCCGGGCGCTGAAGCCGAAGCGGGTGTTCGCCTCCCGCTGGAGCGACGTGAGGTCGTAGAGCATCGGCGGCTTCTCGGTCTGCTTGCGCGTCTCGACCTTGGTGATCTCCCCCGGCTCGTCGCGGACGGCGGCGACGATCGCCCGGGCCTGCGCCTCGGTGGCGATCCGCGGCCGGGCCGCCGCGTGGAAGCGGGCCCCGTAGACGCGCCCGGCGTCCCCACTCGGCTCGAAGCGGGCGTCGACCAGCCAGTAGGGCTCGGGCTTGAACGCCCGGATCTCCTCCTCCCGGCGGGCGACGATGGCCAGCGTCGGCGTCTGCACCCGCCCGAGGGAGACGGCTCCGTCGAAGGACGAGCGCAGGCGGATCGTCGCCGCCCGGGTCGAGTTCATCCCGACGATCCAGTCGGCCTCCGACCGCGACCGGGCGGCCTGCTCGAGGCTCTCGAGCTCCGCGGCCGGCCGGAGGTGGGCGAAGGCGTCGCGCATCGCGCTGTTGGTCATCGACGACAGCCACAGCCGCCGGACCGGCTTGTCGGCCTTGGCCTTCTCGAACAGGTAGGCGAAGATCAGCTCGCCCTCCCGGCCGGCGTCGCAGGCGTTGATCACCTCGGCCACGTCCGCCCGGTGGAGCTGCTTGTTGACCACGCTCATCTGCTTCTTCGACCGCTCGTCCCGGACGACGAGCTTGAACCGCGGCGGGACGATCGGCAGGTCGGCCATCCGCCACTTCTTGAACTTCGGGTCGTACTCCTCCGGATCGGCCAGCTGGACGAGATGGCCGACCGCCCACGTGATCACGTGCTCCGGACCCTCGAGGTAGCCCTCGCTCTTGGCGAACGGACCGCTCAGCACCTTGGCCAGGTCGCGGCCGACCGACGGCTTCTCGGCGATCACGAGTGTCTTTTCGTCTTGTGGCACGGGCTGAGGCTACTCGCTCGGAATGCGCTTGCGGGCTCGCCGTCCCCGATTCGGCCGCCGCCCGCGCCTCCCGCCGCGGTCGGCGGCCGGCCCTCGCGGCGGGAGGCCGGCCGGGCGCATCACCCGCTGCACGGCCCCGTCGAAACCCGCCCCCCGGCCGCGCGGACGTCCTGGGCGACCGTGGCGTTGGCCACTCCGTAGCCCCCGTGGCGCCCCCCGCCGGTGGTCGCCGCGAACACCGTCGTGACCACCCGGCCCCGGGCGTCGACCATCGGGCCACCCGAGTTCCCCGGCCGGACGAGGCCGCGCAGCGGGGTCAGCACCCGCGAGACCGGTCCCCGGCCGTAGGCGTCCTGGGTGAGCACCGACTGGGTCTCGCCGATCCGCCCCGGGCGCACGTCGAACGGCCCGTCCTTCGGATAGCCGAGGATCGCCGCCGCCCGGCCGGCCGGCGGGTCGACGGCCAGGGGCAGGGCCGGCTGGGCGAGGCCGGGGACCCGCAGGACGGCAATGTCGTTGGTCGGATCGAAGGCGATCGGCTCGGCCGCCAGCCCCGGCTGGAGGCCCCCGACCTGGACGACCGTGTCCTCCTCCCCGGCGACGACGTGGGCGTTGGTCACGACCACGCCCGGCGCCACCACCCAGCCCGAGCCCTCGATGCCCAGGCCGCACGCGCTCCCCAGGACGCGCACGACGCTGGCCGCCGCCCGGCGGACGACCGGGTCGCGGGCGATCGCCGGCGGGGGCGCCGTCACCCCGGCCTGCGGACCCTCGATCGCCGGGAGCGGGTCGAACCGGGCCAGGGCGTGCAGGAGCGACCCCGACGGGGGCAGAAGGACGTTCAGACGCTGGAGGATCGCCGACTGCTGGATGTCGCGGCGCAGGCTCCCCGCCCCCGGCGCCTGGAGGGCCACGGCCCCGAGGATCCAGGCGATGCCGAGGGCGACGCAGGCCGAGAGGGCCGCCCCGAGCAGCCCGTCGAGGAGGCCGAGCGGGGCCATCCGCACGGCTCGCCGCAGGCGCAGGCCGAGGCCCTCGAGCCCGGAGGCGAGGATCCCCCCGGCGACGACCGCGCCGAAGAGGCCGAAGCCCGGCGCGTAGGGCGACATCGCCCCCGACGGGAGCAGGGCGCTGGCCAGCCGCGTCCCGACCAGGGCGCCGCCCAGGAACCCGGCCAGGGACAGGGCGCCGACGATGAACCCCCGGAAGAAGCCCGAGATCGCGAAGAGCACGGTGGCGGCGACGATGATCCAGTCGAGCGAGGTCATCTGGCGTCGGCGAGCCTAGTGCACCCTCGGGAGGGTTCGGGACGGTGACCGCTCTGGCGCCGCGGCGGCGAACCGCCGAAAATTCATGGGCCCGGCACCAACCCGGGTAGATGGAACCTCACCAGACTCCTCCCCTCTCACCCGCGAGCACCCAGATGACTAGTGACACAGGCGGCGATGGGCTACCGTCAGATGGCGTGATCCACGTCGCCCGCGCGGCCAAGCCCCGGCCGCGCACACGGACGACGCCTGCGGCGCCGCCCGCCCGGCGAGCACGGCGGCCCCGCGTCCCCCTCTGGCCGGGTGGGGGAGCGCCGCCGCCGGAGCGGGCGCGCCTCCTCGGCCTCGTCGGGGCCCTCGCCGTCATCGTCCTCGCCGTCGTCCTCCTCGTCCTCCGGACCGGAGGCGATTCCCCCGGACGGACCCTCGCCCAGCAGTTCGTCGGCTCCTGGGCCCGCGGTGACTACGCCCAGATGTACACGCAGGTTGACGCCGCCACCCGGCGGTCGATGCCGGTCACCGCCTTCGCCGCCGCCTACCGCGCCGCCCTCGCCACCTCGACGGCGACCGGCGCGGTGATCGGCCGGGCGCAGCCCGCCGCCGGCGGAACGGTGACCGTCCCCGTAGTCGTCTTCACCCGCCTCTGGGGCCGGATCGCCACCGCGTTCGTCCTGCCGATCGTCGGCAGCGGGGCCCGCCTCCGCGTCCACTGGCGGCCGTGGCTCACCTTCCCCGGCGTGCGCCCCGGCGAGACCCTGACCCGCCAGACCGCGTTCGCCGCCCGGGCCCGGCTCCTCGCCCGCGACGGGACGCGCCTGGCCAACCTTGCCTCGGCGAGCGGGATCATCGGGGCGGTCGGCCCGATTCCCAGCGATCGGGCCACCATCCTGCGCGCCGGCGGCTACCCGGCCGATGCGATGGTCGGCATCTCCGGGCTCGAGCGGACCTTCGACGTCCAGCTCGGCGGACGCCCCGGCGGCCAGCTCTACGCCGGCTCGCGCCTGATCGCCTCGGCCCCGCCCGTGGCCGGCATCGACGTGCGGACGTCGATCTCCCCGTCGCTCCAGTCCCTCGCCGAGACCAACCTCGGCGGGATGGAGGGCGGCGTCGTCCTGCTCGTCCCGTCGACCGGAGAGATCCTCGCCGCCGCCGGCACCCCGTTCTCGGAGCTCCAGCCCCCCGGCTCGACGTTCAAGCTCGTGACCCTGACCGGTGTCCTCCTCGCCGGCCTGGCCAACCCGAACACGACGTTCCCCTATGAGACCTACACCTACATCGACGGCTACAAGCTCCAGAACGCCAACGGCGAGTCGTGCGGCGGGACCCTGGCCAACGCGTTCGCCGTCTCCTGCAACTCGGTCTTCGCCCCGCTCGGGGTCAAGCTCGGCGGCGCGCGGCTGGTCGACGCGGCGACCCGCTACGGCTTCAACCAGCCGTCGCCGATCCCGGCCGTCGCCGAGAGCACGATCCCCCGGGCCGACTCGATCGGCGGCGCCCTCGACGTCGGGTCCTCGGCGATCGGTCAGGGACAGGTCCAGGCGACCACGCTCCAGATGGCCCTGGTCGCCGCGACGATCGCCAACGGCGGCCGGCGGCCGGTCCCCACGCTCGCCTTCGGCGTCCGCCACCCGGCGCCGGCCGTCGTCCCCCTCAGCCTGGCCCGAACCGTCCGCCTGCTGATGATCGGCGTGGTCAACCACGGCACCGGCACGGCCGCCCAGATCCCCGGCGTGGTCGTCGCCGGGAAGACCGGGACGGCCGAGCTCGCGACCACGGCCTCGAGCTGCACGCCCGACCCGAACAACCCCGGCGCCTGCCCGGGGGTGGTCCCGAACGACCCGAAGAACACCGACGCCTGGTTCGTCGCCTTCGCCCCGGCCGGCGCCCCCCGCATCGCCGTCGGCGTCCTGCTCGCCCACGACGGCGCTGGCGGCGACACGGCGGCCCCGGTCGCCCGGGTGATGCTCGAGGCCGCCCTCAGGGCGACCGCCGGCGCCGTCCGGCCCCCGGCGAGCGCGGCACATCCCGCGGCCCCCCGGGCGAAGCCCTAGACGTCGAGGTCGACCGTCGCCTCGCGCCGGGGGTTGGTCGGATCGGTGATGTGGAGGACGAGCGGGCGGTTGTCGAAGGCGCTGAGCGGCACCTTGAAGAGGAGCACGAGGCCGCCCGTCGGGCCGTTGTACCCGACCGAGCCCTTGACCGGAAGCTGGTCGTGGGGCCCGACCATCGTCGCGTGGTAGGCGAACGGGTTGTCCCCGGTGACCGGCGTCGGCCGGTAGCTGAGGCCCTGGGTGTCGGTGACGTAGAAGCCGCGCGCCGCCTCGTACGGCTGGCTGTGCTTGTCGATGGCCAGCATGAAGACCCCGAACCAGGCCTGCTGGGGGGTCAGCTTCGCGGCGGCCGGGGTCAGCCCGAGGAGGTAGGCGGCATCCTCGGTGTCGTAGGGGTTCAGCTCGCGCGAGAGCTCAACCTGGTACTTGAGGTTCCCGAGGTCGACGTACCCGGCCTCGTCCTTCGCGTGGAGGTTGTTGGTCGTGTCGCCCCCGCCGCACGCGCTGAGGAGCACGGCCGCGCAGGCGGCGACCGCCAGGGCGTGGATCTTTCGGCCGGGGCTCATCGACGCGCGGAGTCTAGATGTTGACCGGCGGTCGGGGCGACGCCGCGCCTGGCGGGGGGCGCCGTCAAAGGCCGGCGACGGTGGGGCGGGGCCCGCGGCCCTCGCCGGTCTCGAGGATCGAGCGCAGCCGCTTGAGCGCCTTGGCGTTGTGGCGGCGCAGCCACGGCCGCCCGCCCGCCGCCTCCATCAGCTTGTCGGAGATCGTCGCCGGCTCCGTCTTCACGCTGAAGGTGACCTCCGTCCGGGCGGCGTCGGTCGCCGCGAGGGCGTAGACGACCTCGACCCGGATGCGGTTGAACTTCCCCCCGCTCCCGGCCTCGACGATCTGGCGGAGCTCGTCGACCTCGACGATGTTGAGGCCGACCCACGCGAACCGCTGGAGCGGCGCCTTGACCCGGAACCGGGCGCCGGCCCCGACGCCGACCGGGTCGGTGCGCGTCAGGTGCCAGTCGACCAGATAGTCGCTCGTGTACTCGGCGTGGTTGGCGATGTCCACCAGATACGCGTACACCTCCTCGACGGGACGGCCGACGACGATCGAGACGGTCACGGTATCCACGGCCGCGCGCAGTCTACGCGGGCGAGAATCGCTACGCGGTGCGGCTGACCCGGACGGTCTGCCCGTACTCGCTGTGTCGCACGTCGAGGCTCGAGACCGGCGCGCCCCGCCGCAGCGGCCGGCAGAGCTCGCAGACGACCTCGCCGGTGTCGAAGAGGTGGAGCACCTCGCCGACCAGCGGCGTGCGGCCGCAGTCGACGCAGACCATCCGGTCGGCCGCGAGGACGTCGACGCTCCGGCGCAGGAGGTGGCGCTCGAACTCCGCCGCGCTGATCCTCACCGGCGCTCGGCGGCCGCCGAGGAGGGCGTGGCCGCCACCCGGGCCATGGAGGGGGGGTAGGTGCGCCATCCGCCGGTCTTCGCCGCCGGCCGGTCCGGTCCTCCCGCCCCGCCGCCGGACTTCGCAACATCTGCCGCAATACTGAGGCGGGCTTTACCCTCGCCGGTCTATCATGGTGGAGGATTGGCGTCCGAGGCGCGACTCGACTCGCGCGGAGGGGAGTTCCAGATGGAGCAGTTGATCTCGGGAACCCTCGCCGGAACGGGTTCGTTCCGGTGCGAGCAGTGCGGCCACGTCGTCACCCTGACCGCGGCCAACGCCCTCTCGGACTGCCCGGGCTGCGGCGGGCAGGCCTTCGTCCGCGCGTCGCTCTTCACCGCTGCCCCGGTCGAGGCCTCGTCCCCCGACGCGGCGGCCGAGCGCGACGCGGTCATCGCCGAGGCCAGGTCGCGGATCGACCAGCCCGGCGCCTACCTCGCCTACACGCTCGACGGCCACACGGCGATCGTCCCGCTGACCCGCGACGGGACCCGAATCGGTCGGAGCCTCGCCGCGAACGTCCGCTTCGACGACCCGACCGTCTCGCGCCGCCACGCCCTCATCGTCCGCGACGACGACCTCCTCCGCGTGCTCGACGACCGCAGCCTCAACGGCGTCTTCGTCAACGGCAAGCGGGTCGAGTCGAGTCTCCTGACCCAGGGCGACGAGATCGTCGTCGGCCGCCACCGCCTCCACTTCGTCGAGGTCGACGCCGCCGCCGCGACGGCCGCCCCGACGACGGCGACCGCCTGACCGCACCCGGGCGACCGCCCCGCCCGCGACCGCACGGCCGCGACCGCCTGACCGCGTGAGCGCCGGGGCGACGGACGCCGAGCCCGCTACTCCTCGAGGTCCGCGAGCCGAGCCCGGGCCGCGGTCTGCCCGAGCCGATCGAGGAGCTCGCCGGCGAGGGCGACGTAGTCGGCCCCGAGATCGGGGCGGAGGTCGAGGATCGAGGTCGCCCGCTCGGCCGACTCGGCGTAGGCGATCGACTGGCGGATGACCGTCTCGAACACCTTCGCCCCGAAGCTCGCCTTCAGCGACGTGTGGGCCTCGCGCGAATGGACGGTCCGCAGGTCGGCGATGTTGAGGACGACGCCGATCCACTCGAGCCCGGGGTTGAGGCTCTCCCGGGCGACCTCGATCACCTCGAGCGCCTGCTCGACGCCCTGGAGGGCGAAGTACTGGGCCTCGGCGGTGAGGAGCGCGTAGTCGGAGGCGACGAGGGCGTTGACGGTGAGCAGCCCGAGCGACGGCGGGCAGTCGATGAGGACGACGTCGTAGTCGCCGAGCTTGGAGAGCGCCCGCTTGAGCGTCAGCTCGCGGCCGATCCGGCCGCCGAGGGCCAGCTCGGCCTCGGCGAGGCGGAGGTTCGCCGGGATCATGTCGTCGTGGATCGACGCCGGCGCGCTCGCCCCGCCGGTCAGCATCTCGGCGGCGGTCGGCGACGCCTGGGGGTCGACGTCGAAGTAGTCGGAGAGGTTCCCCTGGGGGTCGAGGTCGACGGCCAGCGTCCGCAGCCCGACCCGGCGGAGGATGTCGGTCAGCGTCCTGACCGTCGTCGTCTTCCCGGTGCCCCCCTTCTGCGAGAGGATGGCGATCGTCTGGGGCATCGGCCCCGGCGATGTTAGCGCTGCCCGGCCGGCCCCCCGCGCGTGGTCCGCGAGCCGTGGGGCCGGGCCCGGCGAGCGTGGTCGGGTGGGGCGTCAGGCCGCCAGCAGGAGCACCCGCTCGGTCGGCACGCCCGGGTCCTCGGGGACGGGGGCGACGTCCGGGTCCGTCGCAGGCTCGGCCGGCAGGTCCGGGTCGGGCTCGGGGACCGGCGAAGGCTCGTCGGGCGCGATCGGCGTCGCCGGCTCGTCGGGGGTCGGGACGGTCGCCGGCTGCTCGGGCGCCGCCGGCGTGCCCGGGTCGGGCGCGATCGGGGCGATTGGGGCGGACGGGACGACCGGTGTCGGGGCGACGCTCGGCTGGGTGACCTCCATGCGGATCTCGTTCATGGTGGCCGCCTACCCGTTCCCGCCGGGGCTCAAGCCGGTGGGTAGCGGTAGTGGAGCATCCGCAGCGCGTTGGCGCTGCAGATCTTCTCGGCGTCGGCCGCGCCGTAGCGCTCGCCGAGGCGGCGCTCGAGCTCGCGCAGCGCCCCGGCGTCCTTGAGCCCGGGCAGCGCCGGCTTGATGTAGCCGTCGAGGTCGGTCCCGATCGCGACGTGGTCGAAGCCGCCCGTCCACTCGGCGAGCCGGTCGATGTGCCGGCAGACGACTTCGACCGACTGATCGAGGGTCGCCGGGGGTCGGCGGGCGCCGAAGGCGAGGTAGTGGGCGCAGTCGATCAGGCCGATCACGCCGCCGCGGGCGGCGATGCGGACGACCGCGTCACGCTCGAGGTTGTACTCCGGCCCGCGGCCGAGGTCGCAGGCCCCGTGGGAGGCGATCACCGGCACGCCCCGGGCCCGCGGGTCGCCGTCGAGGCGGTCGAGCGTCTCGGCGATCGCCCGCCGGCTCATGTGGGTGACGTCGATCAGCACGCGGTGGGCGACGAGCGCGTCGACCGCCGTGCGCCCGAGCTCGCCGAGGCCCTCCCGCCGGGGCTGGCGGAAGAGCAGGTGGTAGACGCGGTCGCTGAGGAAGGGCAGGGCCGGCGCGTTGGTGGCCACCCGCCGCCAGAACAGGTGGGCGAGCGTCACGTAGGCCACGCCGCGGCGGGCGAGCGCGGCGACGGTCCGGCGCACCTGGTCGCCGTCGGCGCCGAGGGCGAAGCCGCCCTCGACGCAGTGGACCATCGCGGTCAGTCCCTCGGCGAGCGCCCGGTCGAGGTCGGCGCGGGAGCGCACGACGAGGGCCACCCGCCGGTGGTCGGACTCGATCTCCGCCTCGACGGTCGCGAGCTGATCGAGGAGGTCGCCCGGCGCCCCCGGGCCGGGCGGCTCGCCGAAGGCGGCGCCCGGGTCGATCTCGTCGAACGGCTGGTAGAGGACCGAGAGGACGACCCCGACCCCGCCTTCCCGGATCAGGTCCATGGTCACCGACGGCGTTTCGCCCGGGCCCTCGTAGTTGGCGAACCTCGAGATCAGGTCGACGACGCCCGCGCGCAGGCGCTCGGCCCGCCAGCGGCCGAGGGGGATCCCGGCGTGCGGGGTCTCATCGAGGACGTGCATCGGGTAATGCGCGTGCAGGTCGACGAGCATCGGCGAGCCGATTCTCTCCCCGCGGCCGGCCGAAGTCCAGGCGGCGGGGTCAGATCGCGGTGGCCCGGGCCCCTTCGGCCGCGAACCCGGCCGCCACGACCCGCGCCCAGCCGGCCGCCTCGGCCTCGAGCTTCGCCGCCACGTCCGCGGCCTCTTCGACCCGGCACCAGACGAGGACGGTCGGGCCGGCCCCGCTGATCGTCGCCCCGAGCGCGCCGAGCTCGACCGCCCGGTCGAGGAGCGCCTGGCTGCGCGGAAAGAGATGGGCCCGGCGCGGCTGGTGGAGGCGGTCGGCGAGCCCGCGGGCGATGAGCCGGGCGTCGCCGGTGACCAGGCCGACCATGAGGAGCGCCCCGTGGGCCGTGTTGAACACGGCGTCGCCGATCGGGACCCGGTCGGGGAGGGCGGCCCGGGCGTCGGCCGTGCGCACCGGCTCGCCGGGGACGACGAGGACGGCCGCGAGCCCCGCCGGCGGGTCGAACCGCTCGACCCGGTCGTCGGCGCAGACGACGATGCCGCCGTGGAGGGCGGCGGCGACGTTGTCCGGATGGCCCTCGAGCTCGCAGGCCGGGCCGAACAGGTCGCCGCCCGGGCCGCCGGCCACCCGCTCGGCGGCGACGAGGCCGGCGACGATCGCCGCGGCGCTCGAGCCGAGCCCGCCGGTCGACGGGATCTCCGAGCGGATGTCGAACTCGAGCCCGGCGGCCGGGTGGAGGTGCTCGAAGGCCCGGACGACGAGGTTCGACCGGTCACGGGGCACGCCGTCGACGTCGGTGACCACGGCGAAGGCCGCGGCCGGGCGAACCGTCAGCTCGAGGTGGATGGAGAGCGCCGCGGCGAACGCGTCGAACCCGGGGCCGAGGTTGGCCGAGGAGGCCGGCACCCGCACCCGCCACCCGGCCCCGCGCCCAGCCCCGGCCCTGCGCCCAGCCCCGGCCCCAGCCCCGGGCCGGGCCGTCCCCCCGGCCGCG
>CAWFQO010000043.1:0-12895 GCA_963817865.1 uncultured Solirubrobacterales bacterium
TGCGTGATCTCCCGCTTCCCCGTGCGCGCCGCGAGGAGGGCCGCCTCGTTGATCAGGTTCGACAGGTCAGCCCCCGTGAACCCGGGCGTCTGACCGGCGAGGGCGTCGATGTTGATCTCCTTGCCCAGCGGCTTGCCCCGCGTATGCACCTCGAGGATCTTCGCCCGCCCCTTGCGATCCGGGCGATCGACCGCGATCTGGCGATCGAAGCGACCCGGACGCAACAACGCCGGATCGAGGATGTCCGGGCGGTTCGTCGCCGCGATCATGATGATGTTGTCCTTCGCCTCGAACCCATCCATCTCCACCAGCAGCTGGTTCAAGGTCTGCTCACGCTCGTCGTGACCGCCACCGAGGCCGGCGCCCCGGTGGCGCCCGACGGCGTCGATCTCGTCCATGAAGATGATGCACGGCGAGTTCTGCTTGGCCTGCTCGAACAGGTCCCGCACCCGCGACGCCCCCACCCCGACGAACATCTCAACGAAATCCGAGCCCGAAATCGAGAAGAACGGCACCCCCGCCTCACCCGCCACCGCCCGAGCCAGAAGCGTCTTCCCCGTCCCCGGAGGCCCATAGAGCAAGACACCGGTCGGAATCCGGGCACCCAACGCCTGGAACTTCTTCGGATTCTCCAGAAACTCCTTGATCTCATGAAGCTCCTCCACCGCCTCATCCACCCCCGCCACATCCCGAAAGGTGATCTTCGGCGAATCAGCCGAAAGCCGCTTCGCCTTCGACTTCCCAAACGACATCACCTTCGACCCCCCACCCTGGACCTGGTTCATCAGGAAGATCCAGAAGCCGATGAAGATCAGGAACGGCAAAACGTAGGTCAACAGCGACAACCAGCCGTTGCTCTTCGTCCCCTCCACGTTGAACGACGGATGACCCGGCGCCGTCTCCAGCTGCTTGATCAGATCCGCCGCCGCCTGCCCCGGCACGAACCCGACCTCATACTGCGAGCCGCTGGTCAACGTCACATCGACCACGCTGTCCTTCGTCTTCACCACCGCCGAGCGCACCAACCCACTCGGAATGTCCGACGTCACCAACGTCTTGTAGCTGTGCACCGGGCCGTTGGTCTGGCTCGGGGAGATCAGCTTCTGCGCGAAGAAGGCGAGCACCACGACGATCAGGATCGGGAAGGCGGCGCTCTTGAAGAACCGGTTCACGGCGTGCTCCTGGCGCGCGCAGCGCCGGCTTGGAGAATGACGGGCAGTCCAGCTAGCGTACCACGGGATTTCCCCGCTTCCGCCGGTCAACGCCCGCCGCCCGGGCGCCTCCGGCGCCCCTCCGCAGCCCCGCCCCCGCCGCCCCCGGCGGGAGCCGTTGCGCCCTCAGACGGTGGCCGGCGCCACGGCCAGGGCGGCGACGTACGGAAGGTTCCGGTGGCGCTCGTCGTGGTCGAGGCCGTAGCCGATGGCGAACCGGTTGGCGATCTCGAAGCCGACGTAGCGCGTCGGCAGCTCGACCTTCCGGCGCTCCGGCTTGGTCAGGAGCGCGCAGACCTCGAGCGTCGCCGGGTTGCGGGCGCCCAGGCTGCGCAGGAGATACTGGAGCGTCAGGCCCGAGTCGACGATGTCCTCGACGATGAGGACCTCCCGGCCCTCGATCGCCCCGTCGAGATCCTTGAGGATCCGGACCACCCCGGACGAGTCGGTGGCCGACCCGTAGGAGGCAACGGCCATGAAGTCGAGCTCGCACGGGATCGAGATGCTCCGCATCAGGTCGCTGAGGAAGAACACGGCGCCCTTGAGCACCCCGACGAGCAGCAGGTCGCGCCCGGCGTAGTCGCGGGAGATCTCCGCCCCGAGCTCGCGCACCCGCCGGCGGAGGGCATCGGCGGGGACGAGGATCTCGCCGATCTCCTGATCGTCCATGGCCGCGGCCCAGTCTAATGATCCCCTCGGCGAGGCTCGCGCCGGGCGCTCAGCACGACCGTCGTCCCGGTCGCGGCACCGACCCGGAACCGCTCGCCGGTGGCCACGCCCGGGATCCAGGCGACCTCCCCGGCCGAGGTGACGACCGGGAGGCTCCGGCGCTCGGCGCGCGGGACCCGGCGGTCGGCGAACAGGTCGGCCAGGGACTTGGTCCCCCCCAGGCCGAGCGGCGCCATCCGGTCCCCCGGGCGCCATCCGCGCACGGTCAGCCCGCCGGGCTCGAGCGCCGCGGCGTCGAGGAGCCCGGGGCCGATCGATCCCGCGCCCGGTCCGGCCCACCGGCGCCGGGGGTCCGCGCCCGGGCCGGCGGGTGCCGGGCCGGCGACCGCCGGACGGCCGAGCCCGGCGTCCACGCCCTGGCCGAGCTCCGCCCGCAGGCGCCAGGCGCCGAACCCGACCGTCCCGGGGACGGCGAGGGCGACCGGCGCCGGAACCGGCTCGGGGGCGCCGGCCTCGAAGCGGAGGACCCCGTACTCGACCACCGCCCGGCAGCCGGCCCCGACGTCGAGCTCGGCGCTCCCGCCCGCCGGCGCCAGCCCGATCAGCTCCTCGACCCGGGCGCCGACCCCGGGCAGGAGGGCGCCGAGGGCATCCTCGGCCAGGCGGACGACCACGAGCCGGGCGAGCGCCGGCGGGAGCGCGGCCAGGCGCTCGACGGCGATCCGGCGCCGCCCGGCCAGTGCCGTCTCGACGACCTCGTCGAGCACGGCCGCCTCCTCGCGCAGGAGCTCGGAGCTGCGAAGGATGTTCTCCTCGGCCGCGGGATGGAGCTCGCCGAGGGCGGCGGCCAGCCCGTGCCGGCAGCGTCCGCGGGCGTAGCTCCCGTCGCCGTTGCTCGCGTCCTCCCGCCAGGCGAGTCCCCGGGCCCGGCAGTAGCTCGCGGTCTGCTCGCGGGTGACCCCGAGCAGGGGGCGGATCAGGAGCCCGTCGGCGGCGGCCATGCCGAGCAGCGCGCGGCGTCCGGGAGAGGCGGCCAGCCGGTAGAGGACGGTCTCCGCCTGGTCGCTCGCCGTGTGCCCGGCGGCCACCCGCGCGCCTCGCGCGCGCGCGACTGACTGGGCGCGGGCGTATCGGAGGTCCCGGGCCCAGGCTTGGCGGTTCCCTGCCGCCGGCGGCGCCGGCGCCCGGTGGACCTCGAGGGCGACGCCGGCGCGCGCGCAGAGGGCGCGCACGTGGTCGGCGTCGGCGGTGGACTCCTCCCCCCGCAGCCCGTAGTCGACGTGGAGGGCGACGAGCTCCCCCGCGCCGCAGATCGTCACGGCGACGTCGAGCAGGCAGACCGAGTCCCGCCCGCCGGAGACGAGCACGACCAGCCGGTCGCCCGGCCCGAGCAGGCCGCGGGCGCCGACCGAGGCGAGCACCCGCTCGACGATCGACCCGGCCAACGCTAGGCCTTCAGGTGGGGATACTCGTCGACCACGACCTGGCGGTAGCGCTTGTAGATGGGCTTGGTGATCGGGATCAGGGCGAGCGCCGCCTTGACGTCGCCGCCGGTCTTGATCCGGCGGCGGGCGATGGCCAGGGCGACGTTCTCCTTGCCCTGGAAGTAGCGGTTGGCGACCTCCGAGGACATGGTCATCTCGACCTTCGGACTCCAGTCGACGTCGTCGGTCCACTCCCAGTGGAGGTTCTTGCCCTCGGCCTTGGTCCCCGCCCGGATGTTGACCACCAGGTCGACGTCCTCGAACTCGAAGCGCTGCGGGACGTCGGCGTCGCGCAGCTTCGGCCCCATATCCGGATCCTCGCTCATCATCGTGAAGATCCGGTCCATCACCTCGACGAACTCCTTCCGCGACTCGAACGACGTCTCCATCGATCTCCCTTCCTTGCCTTGAAGTCCAGCTTACGGCGCCCGAAGAGCGCCGCCGTGCTCTGGCATCATGGCGCGGCCGTGACGATTCACATCAGGCCGACGGGGGCGCTCGCCGAGCGCGCGCTCCTTCCGGAGGATCCCGGCGCGGCGATGGCGCTCGCCCAGGCGCTGCTCGAGCGGCCGCTGATGTTCAACCACAGCCGCGGTCTCTGGGGCTACACCGGGCTCGCCGCCGACGGCCGTCCCCTGACCGTCCAGAGCACGGGGATCGGCGGGCCGTCGGCCGCCGTCGTGCTCGAGGAGCTGATCGGCCTCGGCCTGCGCCGGGCGATCAGGGTCGGGACCTGCGCGGCGCTCGACGCGGGGCTCGGCCTCGGCGATCTCGTCATCGCCACCGCCGCCCTCTGCGCCGACGGTGCGAGCCGCGCGCTGGCCGGCACCGAGCGGGTCGCGCCGGACGCCGCCCTCTGCGCCGGTCTGCGCGCCCAGGCGCCGGAGGTCCACCACGGGCTCGTCGCCTCCTCGGATCTCTTCTACGCCGCCGCGGACGGGCAGCGCCGGGGCAGCGGCGGCTGGCCGGGCGGGGTCCTCGCCGTCGATCTCGAGACGGCCGCGCTCTTCGCCCTCGGCGCCCGCCGCCGGGTCCCGATCGGCTCCGTGCTCGCGGTCTCGGACACGATCTCGACGGGAGCGCGGCCCGCGCGGATCGAAGACGGCGGCCTCGCGACCGCGGCGGAGCGGGCCGCTCGGCTCGCCCTCGCCGCCCTCGCGCCCTAGCTCTTGGGGGCGCTCCGGGTCGTGCGCGGCTTGCTGGCGCGTGGCTTGGCCGCCGGCGCGCGCTTGGCCGCCGCCGCCCGGCGTGGCTTGCTGGCCGGGGGCGGGGGCGGGTCTTCGACGCGCAGGCGCTCCTGGGCGTGCGGGACCCCCCGCGGGACGCCGCTCAGCTCGTCGACCTGCGTGCTCAACGCGGCCAGGCGCTCCTCGATCGCCACGAGGCGGGGACCCAGGTCGGCGGGCGGATCGGAGGTCCGCCGCTTGGTCGACTGCTCGACCCGATCGAGCCCGTCCTCGATGCCCTCGAGGCGCTGGGAGACGGACCGCAGGCGGCGGGTGAGCCGCTCGATGTCGCTCGCCGACGGGATGTTCAGGGCGCCCATCGCCACCTCCTGGGCCTGCGCCGCCCGGTCGCGGACACCCAGGGCGCGGGTCAGCGCCCCGTTGACGAGCGGGTTCTCGAGGAGGTCCTGGGCCAGCCGGCCGAGCGCCTCCTCGCCTCTGGCCGCGAAGCGCTCACGCACGCCGTCGGTTGTCCCTGGATCGGTCATCGTCCTCGTCGGGAAGCGTACCGCCTGGGCGGCCGGAGGCGGGCGGCCGGATGTCGCGTTGCATTCGGCCGGTGCGAACGGTAGGTTCCCCCGTGGTATCCCCGGGAGACGATGCTAGGCTGCCTGTCGCTTGCGGCTGGTAGCGCGTGCATGGGAGGAGTGCAGGTTTGTTTGCTATGAGGCGTAGGCTGCTGACTTCGACGCTCACCGTCGCGCTGTCCGCTGGCGTGGTAGCAGGCGGTGTTCTGCCTGCGTCGGCGCAGGCGAAGATCGTGACCTTGACCCTGTTGAACGGGATCAAGATCCAACTTCCCCTGCCCGACGGGACCCCCCTCGACCAGCTGCCGCTACCCGGCTTCAGCTCGCCGGTCGTCGGGATCAGCGTCGGCGAGCCGACCACCACTTCGTCGACCAACAGCTCCGCGCTCGGGATTCCCGGCGTGACCGGCAACCCCGGCACTCCGACGACCCTGCCCGCCGGACCCGCCGGGCCTCCGCTGATCGGAGCCGGGGCGGCCCAGAAGGTGACCGGCCACAAGCACACGACCGCCACGCCGACGGGCGCGCCCGTGGGTGGCGCGGTGGTGGCGCCGGTGGCCAGGCCGGTGGCGACGCAGTTCCGGGCGGCGACCGGGGTGCCGCTCCCGGCGAACCCGACGCTCTCGCTCGTCCCGCTCGGCGCGGTCCCGATCGGGGTCCCCAACTTCTTCATCGACACCTTCCGCATCCCCCCGTTCCTGCTCCCGATCTACCAGGCCGCCGGCGTCGAGTACAACGTCCCCTGGCAGATCCTCGCCGCCATCAACGACATCGAGACCAACTACGGGCGCAACCTCAGCCTCTCCAGCGCCGGCGCGCTCGGCTGGATGCAGTTCCTCCCCGAAACGTGGAAGCAATACGGCGTCGACGCCAACGGCGACGGCGTCAAAGACCCCTACAACCCCGTCGACGCGATCTTCGGCGCCGCCCGCTTCCTCCACGCCGCCGGCGCCTCACAGAACCTCCGCGGCGCGATCTTCGCCTACAACAACGCCAACTGGTACGTCGACAGCGTCCTGCTCCGCGCCAAGCTCGTCGGCGGCATGCCCGCCGACCTCGTCAGCTCCCTCACCGGCCTCACCGACGGCCTCTTCCCCGTCCACGCCACCGCCAAATACGCCGACGACGTCGCCGAAACCGCCGCCCTCGCCCACCAAGCCAGCACCCAGAACACCCGGGCCGCGGTAACCCCGACGGCCAAGGACACGACGATCAACATCTACGCCAAGGCCGGCGCCCCGGTGATCGCCGTCAAGGACGGCGTGATCAGCGGGATCGGCTCCTCGGGGACGCTCGGCAACTTCGTCAAGCTCCGCGACACCGCCGGCAACACGTACATCTACAGCCAGATGAAGACGCTCTCGGCCCTCTACGCCTCGCCCAAGCCGAAGACCGAGTCGGCCGCCCAGGTCGCCCGGGACGTCAAGCTCCCGGCCGACCCCACGCCGCACGTGCCGGCCTCCGCCGGCCACCAGCCGGCGACCGCTCCGGCGACCGCGACCAGCCCCGTCTCGCAGGCCCAGCCGGCGCCGAGCGGGCATCTGGCCACCGACACGGCCTCCGGGCCGCAGCGGCTGTTCGCCCATCCGACCCGCCGGGCGGCCTACGCCGCCGGCGGCCGCACCCAGGTGGCCGCGTCCGGGCCGTTCGCCCTGTCTGACTACTTCGTCCAGAACTACGGCCTCAAGCGCAGCGACGTCGACCTCAAGCCGCTGGTCACCGGCGCTCGCGTGATCGCCGGGACGATCCTCGGACGCGTCGGCGTGACCAACCCCTACCAGGCCCCGCACCTCGGCTTCCAGATCCGGCCGGCCGGGAAGAACGCCCCGCTGATCGACGCCAAGCCGATCCTCGACGGCTGGAAGCTCCTCGAGGCCACCGCGATCTACCGCGCCGCGGCGCTCAACCCGATCGTCGGCCAGAACCCGACGATCGGCCAGATCCTCCTCGAGAGCAAGGCCCAGCTCCAGCAGCAGGTCCTCACCGACCCGTCGATCGACATCTACTCGTGCGGGCGGCGCGACATCCAGGCCGGGCTGATCGACCAGCGCGTCCTGGCCACGCTCGAGTTCCTCTCCGCCTCGGGCCTGAAGGCCAGCGTGACGGCGCTGCGCTGCGGGAACAGCCTGGCCAACACGGCGTTCGACAAGTCCGGGAACCTCTCGGACCTGGCCACCGGCAACGGGGTCGACATCTCGGCGATCAACGGCATCCCCGTGCTCGGGCACCAGGGCGCCGGCTCGATCACCGACATCACGATCCGCCGGCTGCTGACCCTCCAGGGCACGTTCAAGCCGAGCTCGATCGACAGCCTGATGACCTATCCGGCGGCCGACAACACGTTCGCGATGTCCGATCATGGTGACCGCATCCACGTCGGCTTCGCCACCGTGTACGACCCGAACACCAAGTTCGGCAAGCAGGTCAACGCGGTGCTCAAGCCGACCCAGTGGCTCCGGCTGATCACCCGGCTCGACCAGATCGACAACCCGACGGTGGCCGCCACGCCTTCGGACGCGGCGATCCCGGTGACGTCAGGCAATTAGCGGGCTCTTCCGTTTCGTCCAATTCGAGTTCCCCGGCGTTCTCGGGCCGTCCGACGGCCGCCATTCGCTGAGGGATCGCGAGGACGAAGGGCCGGCGTGGATCGTGGCCCTCGACACGGTGGGCGTCGCCCGGCCCCGGACTAGCCTCCCGGGGCGGGCGGGCCGCCCGCGCCGCCGCCCGCGGCCGGTCGACCCGCCCCAGCCCCCCACCCCGGTGAGCCTCTCGCGGGCCACCGTGATCGACGCGCGGTCCCTGACCGACGAGGCCGAGGCCGCCGCCTGGCTCGACCGGGTCGATCCGGTCGACGCGGCCGCGGACGCCCTCGGGGCCCTCAACCGCCTGATCGCCGCCCACCGGATCGCCGCCGCCGACCCGTTCGCCCACCAGCTCCCCCCGGACGCCGCGCTCACCACCCGGGTCGGCTTCGGCGACGGGCAGGACGTCTACGCCGGCGGCTGGCGGCGGGCGGTCGAGTTCGCCCCGGCGCCCGGGCGCCGCCGGCGCCCGAAGGCCGCCCTGCGCCCGGAGGCCCGGCTCGCCGCCCTCCTCGGGGCCCGCGACCGGCCCCTCGCCTGCGAGGAGCTGGCCCTGCGCGCCCGGCTCGACCTCGACTTCGACCGGCCGCTCGCCGCGGCGCTCGGGACCCGCCTCGCGCTCGAGGCGGCCCTCGTCGAGCTCGGGGCCGACGCCCGGGCGACCGGCCTCGAAGACCGGCTGGGCGAGCTGCGCGAGCTCCGCGACGACGTGATCGCCGCCGCCAACGCGAGCCTCGTCGGCCCGGCCGCGGCCGAGGAGCGCCAGACCGTCGCGCACGCGCTCGGACGGATCGAGGCCACCCTCCGGGCCCGGAGCCCCGGCCCGCGACCCCGGTGAGAACGGGGGCTCGGCGCCCTCAGCGCCCGCCGAACGCCGGCCGGCGGCGCGAGAGGAACGCGGCGATGCCCTCGCGGGCGTCGTCGGAGTCGAACACCCGGGCGAACGCCTCCCGCTCGGCCTCGAGCCCCGCGTCGAGGTCCGCCCGATCCGAGACCTGCTTGATCTGGAGGGTGGCGAGCGGGGCCTGCCCGGCGAGCAGGCGCCCCCACCCGACGGCCGAGTCGAGCAGCTCGTGGTCGGGCACGACCCGGTTGACGAGCCCGTAGTCGAAGGCCTCGCCGGCCGTGATCGCCGTCCCGGTCAGGTTCATCTCGAGCGCCTTGGCCGGCCCGACGAGGCGCGGGAGGCGCTGGGTGCCCCCGAACCCGGGGATGATCCCGAGGCTGATCTCGGGCTGGCCGAACGTGGCCGACTCGCCCGCGATCCGCACGTCGCAGGCCATCGCCAGCTCCGACCCGCCCCCGAGGGCCGGGCCGTTGACGGCGGCGATGGTGACGATCGACGACCGCTCCCAATCGCGGGCGAGCCCGTGCATCTCGTCGAGCAGCTGGCGCCCCGCCTCGGCGTCCATCGCGGCGAAGGCCTTGATGTCGGCCCCGGCGCAGAAGAGGGTCGAGTTGGCCGAGGCGAACACGACCGCCCCGAGTCGCCGGTCGGCCTGGACGGCGTTCCACGCCTCGCGCAGGTCGGCGACGACGCCCGGGGAGAGCGAGTTCGCCGGCGGGTTGTCGAGCCAGGCGATGGCCACCCCGAGCTCGGCGCGCGTCTCGAGCTTGACGCGGCCGTCCTGCCCGTCATCGGGGCGGGGGTAGGGGAAGAAGCCCTGGCCGGCCGCCACGCCCCGCCGCCCCTGGGCGACCAGGCGGCGAAGGATGGTCGGCGGCGCGTAGCGCTCGCCCCAGTCGGCCGCCGCCCGCTCGAGCGACGCGAGCACGACGTCGAGGCCCGCGGCGTCGGCCCGGGCGAAGGGCGGCGGGTTGAGGCCGGTCCCGGCGAGCATGCCGAGGTCGATGTCGCGGATGCTGGCCACCCCCTCCTCGAGCAGCAGGCAGCACTCGACGAGCGCCTTGAGCACGAAGCGCTCGGCCAGCTCCGCCGCGTCGAAGTCGGTCGAGCCGGTCGACCGGGGCTCGCCGTTCTCGTAGAACCCCCGTCCGGTCTTCGCCCCGAGCTCCCCGGCCGCGACGAGCTCGCCCATCCCCCGATGGACGTGGAACCGATCGCCGTAGGACTCGTAGAGGTACTCGGCCACGTGGTGGACCGTGTCGAGGCCGAGCAGGTCGGTCAGGAAGAACGGGCCCATCGGGGCGACGCCCGCGGTCGCGATCGCCTGGTCGACCGCCTGGATCGAGAGGCCGCGCTCCTCCTGGAAGCGCCAGACCTCGCCGACCGCGGAGTTGAGCACCCGGTTGACGACGAAGCCGGGGACCTCGGCGCACCGGATCGGGAGCTTGCGGATCGTCTGGGCGAAGTTCGTCGCCACCGAGAGCGCCTCGATCGACGTGTCCTCCCCCTCGATCACCTCGACCAGGCGCATGATCGACGCCGGATAGAAGTAGTGGAAGCCGAGCACCTGCTCCGGGCGGGTGGTGGCCAGGCCGAGCTCGGTGATCGACAGGGACGAGGTGTTCGACGCGAGGATCGCGTGCCCGGGCGTGGCCGCGTCGAGCTCGGCGAAGACGGCCTGCTTGATCGCCATCCGCTCGGGAACCGCCTCGATGACGAAGTCGACGTCGCCGAAGTCGTCGTAGGAGGTGGCCGGGACGATCCGCTCGAGGATCTCGGCCGCCTGGGCGTCGGCCTGCTCGGCGGTGAGCTTCCCCCGCTCGACGAGCCTGTCGAGTTGGGCCCGCGTCACCTCCCGGGCCTTGTCCAGGCCGACGTCGACGAGCCGCCGGTCGATGTCCTTCAGCACGACCGGGATCCCGGCCGAGGCGATCGTCTGGGCGATCTCCCCGCCCATCGTCCCGGCTCCGACGACGGCGGCCTTGAAGACGAACATGCATCGCTCCTCGGTTCGTGGGACGGCAGAATCTACTCGGCCGATCCGGCGATCGCCGGGCCGAGATCTCGAAACTCCGCCATCCCGGTAGGTTTCCACTACATGAACCAATTCGCGCACCGCCACCCCGCTCGCCTTCGCACCCCGATCCGGCTCGCCGTCCTCGGGGCGACGCTCGCGCTCGCCCCGACCGCCACCGCCGCCACCAAGCCGGTCGTCGCGACCGGCGGGGTGACCGCCGTCACCTACCAGAGCGTCACCCTCCACGGGACGGTCAACCCCGAGGCGCAGCCGACGACATACTTCTTCCAGTACGGGCCGACGAACCGCTACGGGAGCCAGGGCAACCCGGTCAACCTGGCCGCCGGGACGCGGGCGGTCGGTGTCCAGAGCCCGATCGGCGGGCTCCTCCCCCGGAGCAAGTACCACTACCGCGTGGTTGCGGTCAGCGCCGCGGGCACCGCCCTCGGCGGCGACGCGACGTTCACGACCGCGGCGATCCCCCTCTCGCTGGCCATCGGGGCGCTCCCCAGCCCGGTCGTGTTCGGCGCCCCGCTGAGCATCGTCGGCACGCTGAGCGGGACCGGCGCCGGCGGCCGGACGGTCGTCCTCCAGGCGAACCCGTTCCCCTACCCCGGCTTCCAGGCGTTCGGCAACGCCCAGGTCACCCTCCCGACCGGCGCCTTCCAGTTCAACCTGCTCTCCCTGCCGATGACCACCCAGTTCCGCGTCGTCAGCGGCGGCGGCGCCCAGCCGGTCGTGATCAGCCCGACCGTGACCGAGGAGGTCGCCCTCGCCGTGACCATGCACGTCCAGAGCCACCGGATCCGGCCCGGCTCCTACACGATGCGCTTCTCGGGCACGGTCAGCCCGGCCGAGGTCGGGGCTCGGGTCTCGATCCAGCGCCTGATCGGGAGCACCTGGCGGTTCGTCTCCGCCACCAACGCGCGGCCTTCCGCCGCCGGCAGCTCGTCCTACAGCACGACGATCCGCCGCAGCCACGGCGGGTTCTTCCGGGTGTTCGTCGCGCCCGTCGAGGGCGGCCACGCGGCCAACTCGAGCCCGCCGGCCCTCGTCCACGCCGGGGCGAGCTTCTAGCCGGCCGGCCCGGGCGCCGGGGCTCCACCGGCCCCGCCTCCCCGGGCCGGAGACGCCGCCACCGGCGGGCGGGCGGGGGCGCCCGCCGGAGAGCATCTGCCACCTCCAGCCGGCGGCCTGAGCGCCGCCTCATCCCGCTGCTTGCGGATAATCGCTGGCCTTGTCCGACCGACCCCTCGGATAGGTTGTCACTGACATGAAGTCAAGGGAGGGGGAGGACGGCGGGGGGGTGCTCGGACGTCAATTATTTGCGGTCGCGGCGGGCCTGGTGCTCGTACTCGGTCCTCGTCCGAGGCGCCGGCGCGGCGACCCCGACCGCCCCAACGCGACCGGTGGTGAAAACCGGTGCCGCGAGCGCCGTCACCTACCAGTCGGCGAACCTGACCGGAGCCATCGACCCGGGGGGACAGCCGACGACCTATTTCTTTCAGTTCGGGACGACCACCCACTACGGGAGCCAGGGCCCGCTGGTCAGCACGTCCGACCACCGCGTCATCGCGGCCAAGAGCCTCGCCGCCGGACTCCTCCCGGAGACCACCTACCACTTTCGTCTGGTGGCGATCAACGCCCTCGGCGCCACCTTCGGAGCCGATGCGACGTTCACCACGACGGCGATCCCCCTCTCCCTGGATATCAATGCGCTTCCCAACCCGGTCACCGTCGGCTCGCCGATGAGCGCCGTCGGCACGATTACGGGCAGCGATGCCGCCGGGAGCGCAGTGATCCTCCAGCAGAACCCATTCCCGTTCACCACCGGTTTTCGGATCGTCGGCAGCCCGAGCCTGGCCGGTCCGACTGGCGGCTTTCAGTTCGCGCCGCTCACCCCGACCGTGACCACCCAGTTTCGGGTGGTCAGCGTCGGTCCGGGCCCGCCGGTGGTGAGCGCGACGTTGACCGAGTTCGTCCAGCTCGCCGTGACCATGACCCTCGTCCGCGAGGCCTCCCCCTCGGGCCCCCCGGCCGCCGCCTTCTCGGGACTGATCACCCCGGCGCAGACCGGGGGCCGGGTCTCCGTCCAACGGCTCGCCGGCGGCCGGTGGAGGCTGGTCGCCGCGACCCGGTCACGCCCCGCGGCCTCCGGGATCTCGACCTACAGCATGACGCTCCGGCTCCGCCACAGCGGCCTCTACCGGGCCTTCGCAGCTCCGGTCGAGGGCGGCCACGTGGCCAACGTGAGCCCGCCGGTGCTCGTCCACGTCAGCGGTTGAGCGACCCTGACCGGCAGCGACCCGACGCCGCGGCTAGGCGCCGACCG
>CAWFQO010000044.1:0-21233 GCA_963817865.1 uncultured Solirubrobacterales bacterium
GTCCTCGCCGGCGACGTCAAGGACGTGCTCCTGCTCGACGTGACGCCCCTGACCCTCGGCATCGAGACCAAGGGCGGGGTGTTCACCAAGCTGATCGAGCGCAACACGACGATCCCCACGCGCAAGGCCGAGACCTTCTCGACCGCCGAGGACAACCAGCCCTCGGTCGAGATCCACGTCCTCCAGGGCGAGCGGGAGATGGCCGCGTACAACAAGTCGCTCGGCAAGTTCCAGCTCACCGGCATCCCCCCGGCCCCGCGCGGCATCCCCCAGATCGAGGTCGCCTTCGACATCGACGCGAACGGGATCCTCAACGTGTCGGCCAAGGACCTCGGGACGGGCAAGGAGCAGAAGATCGAGATCCGCTCGGGCTCCGGGCTCTCCGACGACGAGATCAAGCAGATGGTCTCCGACGCCGAGTCGCACGCCGAGGACGATCGGGCCGCCCGAGCCCTGGCCGAGGCCCGCAACAACGGCGAGAACGCCGCCTATCAGGCCGAGCGCCAGCTGAAGGACCTCGCCGACTCGATCGACGAGACGGCCAAGGCGGAGATCGAGGAGCGGATCAAGGAGATCCGCGAGTCGCTCGAGGCCACCGACCCGGAGGAGATCAACCGCCGGACCGAGGCCCTCCAGACCGCCTTCCACAAGGTCTCCGAGGCGATCTACGAGAAGGCCCAGCAGCACCAGGAGGAGGCGGGGACGAGCTCCAACGGAGCCGGCGCCGCCCACGAGGAGGACGTCGTCGACGCCGAAGTGGTCGACGAGCCGGGTCGCAGGTAATGCACGACGAGCCGACAACCGCCGAGGCGCCGGTCCCCACCGACGCCCCGGCGCCCGGCGTCGCGCCCCGGCGCCGGTCGCCGAGGCCCCGACCGAGGCGCCGCCCGTCCGCGGCGGCGCCGGCCGGGACGCCGGACGACGGGGCCGCCGAGGTCGACATCTGACCGACGGCCGAGCGGCCGAGCGCGACGAGTACCTCGCGCTCGCCCAACGGACCCGGGCGGACTTCGAGAACTACCGCAAGCGGGTCGCCCGCGACGCGGCCGCCGCCGAGGCGCGGGTGGTCGGTCGCCTCGTGCGCGAGCTGCTCCCGGCGATCGACAACCTCGAGCGCGCCCTCGCCGCCTCGACGGCCGAGCCGGGCGACCACCTGGCCGACGGCCTGCGGATGGTCCGCGACGACCTCCGGGGCGCCCTGACCCGGGCCGGGGTCGAGTCGTTCACCCCCGACGGGGAGCCGTTCGATCCCGAGCTCCACGAGGCGATCGCCCAGCACGTGGTCGCCGGGGCGACGCCGGGCACCGTGGTCGAGGTCTACCAGGCCGGCTATCGCCTCGGCGACGGCCTGATCCGCCCGGCCCGGGTCGTCGTCGCCGGCGCGCCGCCCGCGGAGTCGGCCGGAGCGGCCCCGACCCCGGCGGCGAACGACGGCGGCGGCGGAGGCAGCTAGGCGATGGCGCGCAAGGACCTATACGAGGTGCTCGGGGTCGAGAAGAAGGCGACCCCAGACGAGATCAAGAAGGCGTACCGCAAGCTGGCGCGCCGCTACCACCCGGACCGCAACGCCGGCGACAAGTCCGCGGAGGAGCGCTTCAAGGAGGTCTCGCAGGCCCACGACGTCCTCAGCGACCCGGCCAAGCGGCGGGCCTACGACCGGGGCGAGGGCCCGTTCGCGGCGACCGGAGCGGCCGGATCTCCGTTCGGCGGCTTCGACTTCGACGTCGGCGGCCTCGGCGACATCCTCTCCAACCTGTTCGGCGGGGCCGGCGGCGGCGGTCCGGCGGCTGCCCGGGCCCGGTCGGGACCCCAGCGCGGGCGCGACCTCGAGGCCGCGGTCCAGATCGACTTCGATCAGGCGGTGGCCGGCGCCCAGGTCCCCCTCACCGTGCCGACTCCCCAGCGCTGCGCCACCTGCTCGGGGACCGGCGCCCGGCCGGGGACGAGCGCGACCGTCTGCCCCCAGTGCCAGGGCCGGGGGATCGAGTCGCAGGGGCAGGGCATGTTCTCGATCTCCCAGCCCTGCTCCCGCTGCGGGGGGAGCGGCGCGGTGATCGAGGACCCGTGCCCGACCTGCAACGGCTCGGGCATCACCCGGTCGGTCAAGCGCTACCGGGTGAACATCCCGGCCGGCGTCCGCGACGGGAGCCGGATCCGCCTCGCCGGCAAGGGCGAGCCCGGCCAGCGCGGTGGCCCGCCCGGCGACCTCTACGTGATCACCCACGTCGAGCCGTCGACCGTCTTCGCCCGCAAGGGTGACAACGTCGAGGTAGAGGTTCCCCTCACCGTGGTCGAGGCCCTCCGGGGCGGCGAGATCGAGGTGCCCACCCTGCGCGGGCGCAAGACCCTGCGCGTGGCCCCGGGCACGAGGCACGGAACCGTCCAGCGGCTGCGCGGAGAGGGCCCGCCCCGCCTCGGCTCCGACGGTCACGGTGACATCCACTACCGTTTCGTGATCGACCTTCCGGAGAACCTCAACGCCGAGCAGGAGGAGGCCGTGGACGCCCTCTCGCAGGTCCTGAACGGCAATCCCCGGAGCCGACTCTGGGCCGGCGCCCGATGAACCGGCGCACCACCCGGATCGAGGTCTCCTCCGATCGCGGCGTGTTCATGATCTCGGTGGCCGCCGAGCTCGCCGAGATGCACCCCCAGACCCTCCGGATGTACGAGTCGCGGGGTCTGATCGAGCCGAAGCGCTCGCCCAAGGGCACGCGCCTCTACTCCCACGAGGACGTCGAGCGGTTGCGCCGGATCCAGGAGATGACGGCCGAGCTCGGGCTCAACCTGGCCGGGGTCGAGCGCGTCCTCGCCCTCGAGGCCGAGCTCGAGATCGCCCGGGCGCGGCTCGAGGATCTCGAGCGCCAGGCGCTGGTCGCCAAGGTGGCGATGGAGGAGGAGCTCGAGCGGGTCCGCCGGTCGGTCGTCCGCTACGAGGTCGTCCCCTACGTCGGCTCGACCGACCTCGTCCGCCGGGCCGACGCCCGCTCGCCGTTCAAGCTCCCGGTCCGCCGACCCCCGGCCGTCTAGGCACACCGGCCGCTCGACCCGCCGAGCGCGGCGGGCCGAGCGGAGGGCGCCGCGACCGGACTACCGGCCGCGGGGCGCCCGGTGCGGCGGGGCGCCGGTCCCCCCGACGGCGACGTCGTCGATCAGGAGGTAGGTCGGGTCGGTCGGGTAGTTGTCGTCGTGGCTGTTGAACCAGAGGACCACCGTCTGACCGGCGAACGCGGTCAGGCTGGCCGAGAACTGCTTCCAGGTCCCGGAGTTGTCGCAGACGTTGAGCTCGGTGGCCAACGTCCGTCCGGCCGTGCTGCGGATCTGGACCTGCTGCTGGTCGTAGGTCAGCGTGTCCGGGCAGTGCGGCTGGTACCAGAAGGTCAGGGTCGCGTTGCTCGTCGGGACCCGGATCGTCTGCTGAATCGTGCTGTTGCCGTTGGTCGCCCGGGTACTCCCGAGGCGGGCCGCGTAGCTGCCCGTGTGGCCCGGGGTGACGACCGCCTCCGCCGCCCCCGAGGCCGTCCAGCCGCTCAGGCTGCCCGTCTCGAACCCGCCGTTGGTGACCACGGCCCCGGTGCTCGTGGCCGTGACGGTCAGCGCGACCTGGGTCGTATGTGTCGCGCTGGCCCCCGTCCCGGTCACGGTCACCGTCGCGCTCCCGACGGCCGCGGTCGACGCGGCGGTCAGGGTCAGGGTCGACGCGGCGCCGGCGGTGACACTCGCCGGGCTGAAGGCAGCGGTCACGCCGGCGGGCAGGCCGCTCGCGCTCAGCGAGACGCCCTGGGCCGCCCCGCTGGTCACGGCGGTCGAGATCGTGCTGGTGGCGCTGGCGCCCTGGATCACGTTCACGCTCGCCGGGTTCGCGGCGAGCGAGAAGTCGTTGCTCGCCGGAGCCTTGACGGTCACCGAGACGGTCGTCGTGTGCGTCCCGCTGGGTGCCGTCCCGGTCACGGTCGCCGTGGCCGTGCCCAACGTCGCCGTCCCCGAGGCGGTGAGGGTCAGGGTCGACGAGCTCCCCGAGCTCACGCTCGCCGGGCTGAAGCTGGCCGTGACCCCGGCCGGCAGGCCGCTGGCGCTGAGGGCGACGGTCTGGGCCGAGCCGGCGGTGGTCGAGGTCGAGATCGCCGTGCTCGCGCTCCCGCCCTGGGTGACGCTGACGCTCGACGGGCTCGCCGCGAGCCCGAAGTCGCTGGCGCCGCCGGTGGTGACGATCGGGTGGGAGACCTCGCAGCCGCCGGTGCCCCCGTTGAAGTCGTTGGCCCACGTCGACTGGATCGCGAAGGTCCCGGTGCTGAGGGCGAGGTTCTGCGATGCCCCCTGACCCGAGCTGATCCACGCGCACTTGTCGCCGTTCTCGTTGCCCCCGGAGTCGAGCCAGCCGCCGTTCGGGTTCTGGTCGGTGATCGTCTCGGCGTACTCGTGGCCGCCGACGATGCTCACCCCGTCGAGGGTCCCGGCGCTCCCGGCGTTGACGAAGCTCTGGCCGCAGCTGCCTCCGGCGTCGGTCACGTAGGGCATGTTGGTGAAGGCCACCGGTCCCGAGGGGGAGCTGATGGCGCCGCCGGTCAGAGTCGAGTCGCCCGTGTAGTCGTGCCAGGCGCAGAAGTTCCCGCCCGCCGTGTTGAAGCCGTCGGGCTTGGTGCCGGTCGGCGAGACGATCACGTACTGGGCGTTGCGGTTGCTCCCCGTCGCCGTGTTCCCGAAGTGGGCCGCGGCATTGACCGCCTCGACGCCGATCTGGTGGCCGGTGGCCGAGCTCGGCGCGGCCGCGCCGGTGTCCTCCCAGACCCCGGCGAGCGCCCCGCCGGTCGGGTAGCCGACGTGGGCGGCGCTCGTCGCGCACGTCTGCGACCCGGCGGCGACGCCCTCGCAGTACTGGGTCATCACGCCGCTCCACAGCTCCGAGTTCGTGCCCAGCCCGCGGACGAAGGCCTGGAAGTAGGGCGCCATGCCCCGCGGGTCGCCCGAGAGGGTCAGGTTGCCGGCACCGTTGGTCGACTGGGTCCCCCACTGCGAGCCCCAGAACACGAGGTACACCTTGGGCGCCCCCGTGGTGACCCCGATCCCGGCGACGCCGCCGCCGTAGCGAAGGTTGGTGGTGCTCAACCGCGAGAGCGGCGCGGCGTTCGCCGCACCGGTGCTCGTCCCGAGTTCGGGCACCACGCCGTGGCGGTAGGGGTGCGAGCTCGCCGCCGTCGCCGCCGCCGCCGTACCGCCGGTCAGGCACAAGCCGACGGCCGCCGATGTGAGTCCGGCCGTGACCAGGGTCGAGGCGCGTCTCGCGCCGATGCGAAGGTCCATGATCGCCTCTCTGTGCCTACGGCTCCGTATTAGTGCCAACCCAGCAACCCCCGGGACTCGCCCATCATAGATAACGGTCCCCGGCCCGGGTTCGGCTCGACCGGAACTCGACGAATCAACGAGTCCGGTCGGGGCCTTGATCGTCCGAGAGAATCTGCTATAAAGAGACTCAGATCTTATGCAAGCCGACCGCCTGACAATTCGCGCCCAGGAAGCCGTCGCGGCCGCGGCCCGACACGCTGCCGACCGGCGCAACCCGCAGATCGCCCCCGAGCACCTGCTCGCCGCCCTGCTCGACGACGGCGACGGCATCGCCGTCTCCGTCCTGCGCAAGCTCGGCGCCGACGTCCCCGCCGTCCGCCGCGCGCTCGACGCCGGCCTGGCCGGCCTCCCGGTCGCCCAGGGCCCCACCGAGGATCCAGGTCCGGCGAGCGAGCTCGTCGCCGTCCTTCGGGCCGCCGACGGCGAGGCCCGCAAGCTGGGCGACGACTACGTCTCGACCGAGCACCTCCTCCTCGGCCTCACCGGCCACGGCGGGCGCGCCGGGGACGTCCTGCGGGCGGCCGGGGCGACCCGCGAGCGGCTGCTGGCCGCGATCACCGAGGTCCGCGGGCCGCACCGCGTCTCCGACCAGAGCCCGGAGGAGCGCTTCCAGGCGCTCGAGCGCTTCGGGCGCGACCTGACGGCCGAGGCCGCCGACGACAAGCTCGATCCGGTGATCGGGCGCGATCCCGAGATCCGCCGGGTCATGCAGGTCCTCTCCCGCCGGACCAAGAACAACCCGGTCCTGATCGGCGAGCCCGGGGTCGGGAAGACGGCGATCGTCGAGGGCCTCGCCCAGCGGATCGTCTCCGGCGACGCGCCCGAGTCCCTCCGGGACCGCCGGGTCGTGGCCCTCGACATCGGCGCCCTGCTCGCCGGGTCGAAGTACCGCGGGGAATTCGAGGACCGGCTGAAGGCGGTGCTCAAGGAGATCGCCGAGGCCGAGGGCCAGGTCATCCTCTTCATGGACGAGCTCCACACGATCGTCGGGGCCGGCGCCGCCGAGGGCGCGGTCGACGCCGCCAACCTGCTCAAGCCGATGCTCGCCCGCGGGGAGCTGCGGGCGGTCGGGGCGACGACCCTCGACGAGTACCGCAAGCACATCGAGAAGGACCCGGCCCTCGAGCGCCGCTTCCAGCCGGTGTTGGTCGGCGAGCCGACGGTCGAGGACACGATCGCCATCCTCCGCGGCCTCAAGGAGCGCTACGAGGTCCACCACCGGGTGCGCATCCAGGACGCGGCGCTGATCGCCGCGGCCACCCTCTCCCAGCGCTACATCGCCGACCGCTTCCTCCCCGACAAGGCGATCGACCTGATCGACGAGGCGGCCTCCCGACTGCGGATCGAGATCGACTCGGTCCCGACCGAGATCGACGAGGTCGACCGCCGGGTCATGCAGCTGGAGATCGAGCTGACCTCGCTGCGCAAGGAGAAGGACGCCGCCTCGGCCGAGCGGCGGACGGCGATCGACCGCGAGCTGGCCGAGCTGCGGGAGCGCTCCTCGGCGATGAAGGCCCAGTGGCAGAGCGAGAAGGACGCCATCAAGGGCGTCAGCGACCTCAAGGAGCGCCTCGAGCAGGCCCACCGCGAAGCCGAGCGGGCCGAGCGGGCGGCCGACCTCCAGCGGGCGGCCGAGCTCCGCTACGGGGAGATCCCGGCGCTCGAGAAGGAGCTGGCCGAGCGCGAGGCCGCCGGGGGGACTCTCTCCGGGGAGGCCGTGTTCCTCAAGGAGGAGGTCGATCCGGAGGACGTGGCCGAGGTCGTCGCCGTCTGGACGGGGATTCCCGTGGCGCGGATGGTCGAGTCCGAGACGATGAAGCTCGTCCACATGGAGGACCGTCTCCACCGCCGCGTGGTCGGCCAGGACGAGGCCGTCGAGGCCGTGGCCACGGCGATCCGGCGCAGCCGCGCCGGGCTCTCGGACCCCGACCGGCCGATCGGCTCCTTCCTCTTCCTCGGCCCGACGGGGGTCGGCAAGACCGAGCTCGCCCGAGCCCTCGCCGAGTTCCTGTTCGACACCCAGGACGCGATGATCCGGATCGACATGTCGGAGTACATGGAGAAGCACTCGGTCTCCCGCCTGATCGGCGCGCCCCCCGGCTACGTCGGCTTCGAGGAGGGGGGCCAGCTGACCGAGGCGGTGCGCCGCCGGCCGTACAGCGTCGTCCTCCTCGACGAGATCGAGAAGGCCCACGCCGACGTGTTCAACACGCTCCTCTCGGTGCTCGACGACGGCCGCCTGACCGACGGGCAGGGCCGGACGGTCGACTTCAAGAACGTGGTCCTCGTCATGACCTCGAACATCCGACCGCCGCGCGGAACCGACATGCGCGACGCCCTCCGCGATCACTTCAAGCCCGAGTTCATCAACCGCCTCGACGAGATCGTCCGGTTCACCCCGCTCACCCGCGAGGAGATCGGCGAGATCGTCGGCCTCCAGGTCGAGCGGCTGACCCGGCGCCTGGCCGACCGGAGCATCGAGCTCGCCCTGACCCCGGCCGCCCGCGACCTGATCGGTGACCTCGGCTACGACCCGGTCTACGGCGCGCGTCCGCTCAAGCGGGTGATCCAGAAGCAGCTGGTCGACCGGCTCGCGCTCGCCCTGCTCGACGGACGCCTCCACGAGGGCGAGCGGGTCGGCGTCGACGCCCACGACGGCCAGCTCGTCTTCGAGGGCGCGCTCGGCGGCGCCGGGACCTCCGCGGCCCCGGCCGGGGCCTGACCCGCTCCTGGTGGGTCTCCCCTAGCCGACCGCGACCTGGCGGACGATCCGCGGCCGGGTGGCCGCCGAGTAGGCACGGCTCAGGTCGAACTGAAGGCGCCAGACGCCGGGCCGGACGGGGAGCGGGAAGAGGCGGTGGCGGATGCTGTGGAGGCTGCCGCAGACGCCGCTGGTCGCGCCGATCGCGGCGCTCCGCCGGGCCCGTCCGCTCGGGTCGACGTAGTGGACCCAGACCCGCGCCCCGGCCCGGGCCGAGAGGCCGATGGCGTCGACGGTGTACCGGACGCGGAGCGCCCGCGGGTCGCCGACGGCCGGGCTGAAGGAGGCGCCGAAGGCGCTCGTGTGGAAGCCGACCCGCGCCTCGAGCGTCCCGTCGGTCACGATGATCCGGTGGAGCACCCGGTGGGCCCCGGGCGCCGGCGACCCGCTCGAGAGCTCTCCGGCGACCGTCCCGCCCGGCTTGACCGTACCCGTCCCGAGCCGGGCGTGGTCGAGGGTGACCGTGTACCGATCGCCGGCCCGAAAGCCGGAGCCGGCGATCTGGACGGCCTGGTCGGGGAGGTAGCAGGGCAGGGCGGTGCGGATGACCGGCCCGCCGGTCCCCGGCGCGGCGGCGGCCGGCACCGCGACGGCCAGAGCGGCGAGCAGGACGAGCCGGAGGCGCATGGCCGCCAGGTTATTCGCCCCGCCGTACGCGACCGCATCACCCGCGGCTCCCGCCCGTCTCCGATCAGGTAGAAACGACCGGACCGCACGCCGTACGAGGGAGACCAAATGCCGACATACGTGATGCTCTGCACGCTCACCCCGGAGGGAGTCCAGACGATCAAGAACAACCCCCAGCGGATCCTCGAGGTCAACGACGAGGTCGAGCAACTCGGGGCGAGGGTCGTCGCCCAGTGGGCGACCCTCGGCCACTTCGACTTCATCAACATCATCGAGGCCCCGGGTGACGCGGCGATGGCGCGCATCTCCCTCGAGCTGGGCTCGCGCGGGACCGCCCGCTACGAGACGCTCGCGGCCATCCCGATCGACGACTTCATCGCCTCCCTGTGACCGCGTCCGGCCCCGGGGAGGAGCACCGCCGCCCGCGGGTGCTCGTCGTCGGCGGTGGTGGCCGGGAGCACGCGATCATCCGGGCCCTCGCCCGCTCGCCCCAGCGCCCGGAGGTTCTCTGCGCCCCCGGGAACGCCGGCATCGCCGCCGACGCCCGGGTGAGCGAGGTCGGGATCGACGAGCTCGACGCCCTGGTCGCCCTCGCCCGGGACGAGGCGGTCGACCTCGTCGTCGTCGGCCCGGAGGCCCCCCTCGTGGCCGGCCTGGTCGACCGCCTCGACGCCGCCGGCGTCGCCGCCTTCGGGCCGTCGGGCGCCGCCGCGGCCCTCGAGGGGTCCAAGAGCTTCGCCAAGGACGCCATGGCCGAGGCCGGTGTCCCGACCGCCGCCTGGGCGGTGGTGCGGACGGTCGCCGAGGGCATGGCGGCGATCGAGCGCCTCGCCCGCGCGTCCGCGTCCGCGTCCTACCCCGTCGTGATCAAGGCCGACGGCCTCGCCGCCGGCAAGGGCGTGGTGATCGCCGGGGACGCCGAGACGGCGCGGGCGACGCTCGAGGACCTGCTCGAGGGCCGCCGCTTCGACACCGAGCTCGTCGTCGTCGAGGAGTGCCTGGCCGGGGTCGAGGTGTCGCTGCTCGCGCTCTGCGACGGCGAGCGGGCGATCCCGATGGCCCCGGCCCAGGACTACAAGCGGATCTACGCCGGCGACGAGGGCCCGAACACCGGCGGCATGGGCTCCTACTCGCCCGTCCCCTGGATCGATGCGGCCCGGGCGGAGGCGCTGGCCGCCGAGATCCACCAGCCGATCGTCGAGCTCATGCGCCGCCGCGGAACGCCCTTCCGCGGCGTCCTCTACGCCGGGCTGATGCTGACGGCCGACGGACCGCGGGTGCTCGAGCTGAACGCCCGCTTCGGCGATCCCGAGACCCAGGCCGTCCTCCCCCGCCTGCGCGGCGACCTGCTCGAGCTCCTCACCGCGGCCGCGCGGCCCGGCGGCCTGGCCGGGGCCCGCCTCGACTGGTCGCCGCGGTGCGCGGTCACCGTGGTGCTGGCCAGCCGCGGCTACCCGGCGTCGTCGTCGAGCGGGGACGAGATCCGTGGGCTCGAGGCGGTCGACCCGGCGGTCGAGGTCACCCACGCCGGGACGGCGCGCGTCGGCGGGCGGGTGGTCACCGCCGGCGGCCGGGTGCTCAACCTCACGGGGGTGGCCGACGATCCGCAGCGGGCGCGGGCCGCCGCGTATGCTGCTGCGGACGTGATCGAATTCGACGGTATGCAGCTGCGCCGCGACATCGCCGCCGGAGTCCCAGGTCCGGTGGGGCGCGTGACCGCGGCCTCCCCCGAGGTCCCCCCGCCGGAGACGGTCGAGCCGGTGGCGGCCGCGGCCTCGACGGATCCGGTCGATCTGGCGAGCGACCCCGAGGTCGCCGAGACGCTGGCCGAGCTCGAGGAGATCCCGACCGACACGCCGCTGGTCGGGATCGTCATGGGCTCGCGCAGCGACCTCGAGGTCATGCACGGGGCGGCCCGCGAGCTCGACGCCCGCGGAATCAGCTACGAGATCCGCGTGATGAGCGCCCACCGCGAGCCGGACACCGTCGCCGACTACTCGCGCACCGCCCGCCTGCGCGGGCTGCGGGTCATCATCGCCGGCGCCGGGCTCTCGGCCGCCCTGCCCGGGACGGTCGCCGCCCACACCGAGCTCCCGGTCATCGGCGTGCCGCTCACCAGCCGCCTCTCGGCCGCCGGTGGACTCGACGCGATCCTCTCGATCACCCAGATGCCCCCCGGGGTTCCGGTCGCCTGCGTCGGACTCGACAACCCACGCAACGCCGCGGTCCTGGCCGCCCGCATCCTCGGCGTCGCCGATTCTCCCCCGCCGTCCGGCGGGCCCCCGACCGCCGTCGGGTAAGCCCGGGTTCCCGCCCGACCGCCCCCCGCGACGCCGCACTTCCCTTCCGAAGGCAGCGCATCGCCGTAGACGTGGCCGAGACCGTCGAGTCATTCGCCTGCTTCGGCTCGACCTGCGCGGTCTTCGTGATCGGCGACGGCGAGCCGGGGGACGCCCGGGAGGCCGTGCGTCTCGCGCGCGAGCGGCTGCTCGACTGGCACCGGCGGTTCAGCCGCTTCGATCCCACCAGCGAGCTGTCGCGGCTGAACGCCGATCGGAGGCGCGATGTCCCGGTCAGCCGCGAGCTGGCCGGGCTCGCCGCCGCGGCCATCGCCGCCGCCCGGCGGACCGGCGGGCTGGTCGACGCGACGCTGATCGACGAGATCGAGGCGGCCGGGTACACCGAGGACCTCGGCCCGCCGGTGAACCTCGACGAGGCACTCGGGCTGGCCCCTCGGCGGCATCCCGCCGGGCCGGCACCGAGCTCCCGGTGGCGCGAGATCACCGTCGGCGAGGCGACCGTCAGCCGCCCCCCGGGAGTCAAGCTGGACAGCGGGGGTCTGGCCAAGGGCATGTTCGCCGACCTCCTGGCCGAATCGCTCGGTGCGCACGCGAGCTTCGCGGTCGACTGCGCCGGAGATCTCCGCCTCGGGGGGTCGTCGGCGATCGACCGGGCCGTCCTCGTCGCGAGCCCTTTCGACGGGGGCAACCTCCACGAGTTCCACCTCAGCGCGGGCGGGGTGGCGACGAGCGGCATCGGCCGGCGCAGCTGGCTCGACCGGCGCGGGCGCCCGGCCCACCACCTCCTCGACCCGGCCACCGGCCGGCCGGCCTACACCGGCATCGTCCAGGTCACCGCCCTCGCGCCAACCGCCCTCGAAGCCGAGATCCGGGCCAAGGCGGCGATCCTCGCCGGCCCCGACCGGGCCCGGGCGTGGCTCCCCGACGGGGGCGTGATCGTCCACGACGACCGCGCCGCCGCCGTGCTCCCTCCCGCGGGGGGACTACCGTGAGGATGTCCGGCGCCGTGGCGGTGCACCCGCATCGGTTCCGGAGCACCAGCCGGGCGGCGGGTACGGCGGCCCTCCTCCTCTCGCGTGGTCGGTGGCCGGCCACGATCCGCGTCGACGAGAACCCCCGTTCCGCCCACGGCGACTGCGCGGAGGTCGCCCCGCCGGGATAATCCGCGGGTGATCGACCGCTACACCCGCCCGGAAATCGGCGCCCTGTGGACCGACCAGGCCCGGATGGACGCCTGGCGGCGGGTCGAGCTCGCCGCGGCCGAGGAGCTCGACGGGCCGACCGAGGCCGAGCTCGAGGAGATCCGTGAGGCGCGCTTCACCGTCGCCGAGGTGGCCGCGCGCGAGCGGGTGACCGACCACGACGTGGCCGCCTTCGTCGACGTGCTCTCCGCCTCGGTCGGCCCGGCCGGGCGCTGGATCCACTACGGGCTGACCTCCTCGGACGTCCTCGACACCGCCCTCGGGCTCCAGCTCCGCGCGGCCGGGGAGATCGTCGTCGGCGGAGCCCGCGCGCTGGTCGCCGCCCTGGCCGAGCAGGCCCGGGCCCACACGATGACCGTGTGCGTCGGGCGGACGCACGGGATCCACGCCGAGCCGACGACGTTCGGGATCAAGCTCGCCGGCTTCGCCTTCGAGGCCGACCGGAACGCCCGCCGCCTCGAGCGGGCGTTCGCCCAGGCGTCGGTCGGGGCGATCTCGGGCGCGGTGGGGACCTACGCGGCCAACAGCCCCGACTACGAGCGCCGGGTGCTCGGGCGCCTCGGCCTCCCGGCCGAGTCGGTCTCGACCCAGGTCGTCGCCCGCGACCGCCACGCCGAGCTCCTCGGCGCGATCGCCCTCGCCGGGGCCGGGCTCGAGCGACTGGCCACCGAGGTCCGCCACCTCCAGCGGACCGAGCTGCTCGAGGCGAGCGAGCCGTTCCGGACCGGGGCCCAGAAGGGCTCCTCGGCGATGCCCCACAAGCGCAACCCGATCGTCAGCGAGCGGATCACCGGCCTCGCCCGCGTGCTGCGGGGCAACGCCCAGGCGGCGCTCGAGAACGTCGCCCTCTGGCACGAGCGCGACATCTCCCATTCCGGTGTCGAGCGGGTGATCCTCCCCGATTCGACGATCCTCCTCGACTACATGCAGCACCTCGCGCTGCGGGTCGTCCGGGGTCTGGTGATCGACCCCGACCGGATGCGGGAGAACCTCGAGCTGACCCACGGGGCGCTCTTCTCGCAGCCACTGCTGCTCGCGCTCGTCGCCGGCGGGATGACCCGCGACGACGCCTACCGTCTCGTCCAGGAGGCGGCCCAGCGCGCCTGGCGCGAGCGAACGCCGCTGCGCGGGCTCCTGGCCGGCGAGCCGGCGATCGCCGGGCTCGACCTCGACGCCATCTTCGACTATGGCCAGTTCACCCGCCACGCCTCGGAGATCGTCGGCCGGCTCGACGCCATCGACTGACACTTCGCCGGCGGCGGGGCGAGTTTCGCGGAGCGCCATGAGGTGCACGAGGTTGGCGATGAGGTCGTCGGCCGGCCAGGGACCGTCACCGTGGCGATCAGCCGCGAGCGAGCCGGCGGGGTGATGATCGCGATCCGCGGCGTGGCGGGGCGTACGCCGCGCTGACCACGGCCGAGGCGGATGGCCGGGCGATCACGCCGATGGCGGGCGCGCTCGCCGGGGAGAACCAGCGCCCGATCGCCGCCCACCAGCTCGTCGAGATGCGGCCCGAGAGGTGGCCGCCGCCGCGCAGGGAATCGCGGCGCGGACGGCGAGGTCCCAGACCTCGGGAGCTCACCGCCTCGCCGCGGGCCTGCCGCTCTAGTTGGCCGGCGTGGTCGCCGACGTCGACTTCGTGTCGAGGAGGTTGCCGCTCGCGTCGGTCAGCTTGTAGGTGACCGTGTAGGTGGTGGCGAACGGGGCGAAGTCGTTGTCGAGCACGCCCTGAGTCGACTGCCCGACGCCCAGCGCATACGAGGTGGACACGTCATAGGCGACCGCCCCGGTGGCCACGTCCGTCTCGATCGCCTCCACCGTCAGCGTCTCGGTGCCCGAGGCGCAGTTCCAGATCGTGAAGTTGTTCCAGACCGCGGCACCGGCGAGGTAGTGACCGACCGTCGCGGTGGCGGAGGTCAGCGCCCCGCAGGGGACGGCGGCCGGGGCCGGAGGCGGCGGCGGGGGCGGGGGCGGGGGCGGGGTCGGATCGACGCCGGTCCCGCGCGCGGCGCCGCCGCCCCCGCCTCCCCCACCGCCGCCGCCGCCCGTGGCGGCCCCGCCCGGGGCAGCGCCGCCCGGGGCAGCGCCGCCCGTGGCCACCACGCCGCCGCCGGCGGCCGGTGGCTTGCCACCCGAGGCCATGGCCGCCGGGGCGAGCCCGAGTGCCGCGCAGACGCACGCCGTGAGTCCGGCCAGCTTCAGATTTCCGTTCATCATCGACTCTCCTGGTCCGTGGTCTGGTGCGGAGCGCACCGACCGATGGCCAGGACGATCGAGGAACGTCGGTCCCGTCGGCAATGGGACCTTGGTCGTACTACCCGGCGCCGGGCGGCCGCCGGCGGCCGGCGCGTCAGTCGAAGTCGTCGACGGCGTAGACCGTCCGCTTGGCCAGCTCGATCGTCCGCCGCTGGCTCGGCACGGCCACGTCCTCGAGGTGCACGGTGTAGAGCTCGCGCCCGACCTGGAGGATGGCGAGGACCCGGTGGGCGTCGAGCAGGTCCTCGGCCCCGACCTCGATCGTCGTGTCGGCGCCGCCCCGCCGGCACATCACCCGATGGATGCGGCGCTTGTGGGCGACCATGCCCGACTCGGACTCGGCCTCGGCGCGCAGGTCGTCGTAGATCCGCTCGGCCTCGCGCCCTTCGCGGCCTGGGATGTAGAACGGGGTCAGGAGCTGATCCCCCCCGCGCGGGGCATCAGCCACGGCCGCGTTGGCGTGCGGCGTCGGTGCGCTTCGACTTGCTGGCTGCCTTCGGTTCGCGCCGCGGCTGGAGCTCGCGCTCGGCCGGGGTCATCTGCCGGACGGTGAGCTTGCCGGCGGCGATCTGCTCGCGGATCTCGGCGAGCTTCTGGGCTCGGCGCTCCTCGGCGCGGATCTGCTGCTGTCCCTTGGGGGGTGCCATCTCCACTGAGGGTACTCCCTTGCGACATTTGGCACGCACCCCCGGGGCGCGGGGCGGCGTCGGTCAGGGATCCGGCCGGGGTCGGTATCGTCAGGCGGGTGACCAGCTCCGAGCTTCCGCTCCTCTCGTCGGGCAAGGTGCGCGACATGTACGCGTTCGGCGACAACATCCTGATGGTCGCCTCCGACCGGATCTCGACCTACGACGTCGTCCACCCGACGCTGATCCCCGACAAGGGCAAGGTCCTGACCGGGATCTCGGTCTTCTGGTTTCGCCTGACCGACCAGATCATCCCCAACCACCTGCTGGCCGCGGCCGTCCCCGTCCCGACCGACCTGCGCGGGCGGGGCCTGATCGTCAAGTCGCTGGAGATGCTCCCGGTCGAGTGCGTCGTCCGCGGCTACCTGGCCGGCTCCGGCTGGAAGGACTACCAGGCCACGGGCGCCGTCTGCGGGATCGAGCTGCCGCCCGGCCTGAAGGAGTCAGACCGCCTGCCCGAGCCGATCTTCACGCCGGCGAGCAAGGCGATGCTCGGCGAGCACGACGAGAACATCTCCTTCGACGCGGCGGTCGCGGCGGTCGGCGACCGGGCGCTGGCCGAGCGGCTGCGCGACGTCTCGATCGCCGTCTACGAGAAGGCCGCGGCCCACGCCCTCGAGCGGGGGATCATCCTCGCCGACACGAAGTTCGAGTTCGGCACCGACCACGGCGGCCGCCTGACCCTGGCCGACGAGGTCCTGACCCCCGACTCGAGCCGCTTCTGGCCGGCCGACGGCTACGCGCCGGGCCGCCCGCAGCCGAGCTTCGACAAGCAGTACGTCCGCGACTGGGCGACCACCACCGGCTGGGACCGGACGGCTCCGGCCCCGGCGATCCCCGACGAGATCGTCGAAGGGACGCGGGCCCGGTACATCGAGGCCTACGAGCGGATCACCGGCGAGCCGTTCAGCGCCTGGATCGAGCGGAGCACCGGGATCCCGGCCGCGGCCGCCCACCCGGCGGCGTGAGGGCGCGGGTCCTCGTCCGGCCGAAGGCGGGCATCCTCGACCCGCAGGGCCAGGCGGTCGAGCGGGCGCTCCCGGCCCTCGGCTTCGACGGGGTCTCCAATGTCCACGTCGGGCGCCTGATCGAGCTCGACGTCGACGACCCGGCCCGCCTCCCGGCGATGTGCGAGGCGCTCCTGGCCAACCCGCTGATCGAGGATTACGAGGTCCTCACCGGCTGATGCGCTTCGGCGTCGTCGTCTTCCCCGGCAGCTGCGACGACGTCGACGCCCGGCTCGCCTGCGAGCGGGTCGGGGAGGCCGTCCTGCTCTGGCACGCCGACCGGGACCTCCAGGGCGTCGACGCGGTCGTCGTCCCCGGCGGCTTCTCCTACGGCGACTACCTCCGGGCCGGGGCGATCGCCCGCTTCGCCCCGATCATGGCCGAGGTCATCCCCTTCGCCGCCGACGGCGGACTCGTCATCGGCATCTGCAACGGCTTCCAGGTTCTCTGCGAGGCCGGCCTCCTCCCGGGGGCGCTCCTTCCGAACATCGGCCTGCGCTTCCTCTGCCGGCAGGTCGAGCTCGACGTGGTCAACCCGGCCACCCCGTTCACGAGCGCGTGCCCCCCGGGCGCGCGGCTCTCGATCCCGGTCAAGCACACGACCGGCCGCTACTACGCCGCGGAGGAGACCCTCGCCGAGCTCGAGGCGGCCGGCCAGGTCGTCCTGCGCTACGCGCCCGGCGAGAACCCGAACGGGTCGATCCGCGACATCGCCGGGGTGACCAACCCGGCGGGGAACGTCTTCGGGCTGATGCCCCATCCCGAGCACGCGGTCGACCGGCTGACCGGATCGACCGACGGCCTGGCCGTGTTCGCCTCGATGGCCGGGATTCCCGCGTGAGCGCTCCGACCGCGGCGGCGCCGCCGCCGGGACGGGAGCGGGCGATCGAGCTCGGGCTGACCGGCCCGGAGTACGCCCTGATCGCCGACCGCCTCGGCCGCGAGCCGAACGAGGTCGAGCTGGCCATGTTCAGCCTGATGTGGTCGGAGCACTGCGCCTACAAGCACTCGAAGCCGCTCCTGCGGACGCTTCCGACCACCGGGCCCCACGTCGTCATGGGCCCGGGCGAGAACGCCGGGGCGGTCGACGTCGGCGGGGGCCTGGTCTGCGCGTTCAAGGTCGAGTCGCACAACCACCCGAGCGCGGTCGAGCCCTTCCAGGGGGCGGCGACCGGGGTCGGGGGGATCCTCCGCGACGTGTTCGCGATCGGGGCCCGGCCGATCGCCATCCTCGACTCGCTCCGCTTCGGCGACCCGGGCGGCCGGACCGGCTACCTGCTCGAGCGGGCGGTCGCCGGGATCGGCCACTACGGCAACTCGATCGGGGTCCCGACCGTCGGCGGCGAGGTCTACTTCGAGGGGCCGTACGCGCAGAACTGCCTGGTCAACGCGATGGCCATCGGCCTGATCGGCTCCGACCGGCTGATCCGGGCGGCGGCCCAGGGCCCGGGCAACGTGCTGATCCTCTTCGGCGCCTCGACCGGCCGCGACGGGATCGGCGGGGCGTCGGTCCTGGCCAGCGCCGAGCTCGGCGAGGACGACGCGGCCAAGCGGCCGAGCGTCCAGGTCGGGGACCCGTTCGCCGAGAAGAAGCTGATGGAGTGCTCGCTCGAGCTCCTCGACCGGGGGCTCCTCGTCGCCCTCCAGGATCTCGGGGCGGCCGGGCTGACCTCGGCGGCGGCCGAGATGGCGAGCAAGGGCGAGCTCGGCGTCGACATCGACATCGCCCGGATTCCCCTCCGGGAGGCGGGGATGCTCCCGTTCGAGATCATGGTCTCCGAGTCCCAGGAGCGGATGCTCTGCGTGGCCGAGCCCGACCTGGTCGACGCGGTGATCGCCGTCTGCGCCCGGTGGGAGACGGCGGCGACGCCGATCGGAGCGGTCACCGAGACCGGGCTCGTGCGGATCCTCGACGGAGGGCGCCTGGTCGGGGAGATGCCGGTCCGGGCCCTCGTCGACGACTGCCCGGTCTACGCGCTCGACCCGGCGGCCCCCGACCGGCAGATCTACCCCCGGCCGGAGCGGACGCTCACCTCCGAGGAGCCGGACGCCGTCCTCCTCGCCCTCCTGGCCAGCCCGAACATCGCCGATCGCCGGCCCCTCTTCGAGCAGTACGACTGCATCGTCCAGTCGCGGACCGTCCGCCGGCCGGCCGAGGCCGACGCCGCCGTCCTGATGCTCCCGGCCCGGGACGGGGTGACCCCGGCGCTCGCGGCGGCGATCGACGGCAACGGCCGCCGGGTGGCCTGCGACCCCTACCGGGGGACGATCGAGGCCGTGCTCGAGTGCGCGGCCAACCTCGCCTGCGTCGGGGCCGAGCCGCTCGGGCTGACCAACTGCCTGAACTTCGGCAACCCGGAGCGCCCCCACGTCGCCTGGCAGCTGACCGAGTCGGTCCGCGGCCTCGGCGACGCCTGCCGGGCCCTCGGCGTCCCGGTGGTCGGGGGCAACGTCTCGCTCTACAACGAGGCCGGAGACGGCCCGATCTACCCGACGCCGGTCGTCGGCATGGTCGGGGTCCTCCCCGACGCCGCCCGGGCCGGGCGGATCGCCTTCGCGGCCGCGGGCGAGCGGATCGGCCTGGTCGGCCCCTTCGCCCCGACCCTCCCGGCCTCGGAGCTCGCCCGCCTCGGCGGGGCCGAGCTCCCCGCTCGGCCTCCCGCCGGTCGACCTCGAGGCGGTCGCCGCCGCCCAGCGCGCGGTCCGGGCGGCCGTCCGGTCGGGCGCGGTCTCGAGCGCCCACGACATCGCCGAAGGGGGCCTGGCCGTGTCGGTCGCCGAATGCTGCCTCGCCGGGGGCCTCGGCGCGTCGGTCCTGCTCCGCGAAATCCCGGGCAAGCCGCTGCGCGCGCTCTTCGGAGAGGGCCCGGGCGGCTTCGTCGTCTCCGGGACGGAGGAGGCCCTGCGGGTGCTCGGTGCCGTGCCGATCGGCATGGTCGGCGGGGACGTGCTCGAGATCGAGGCGGGCCCCGCGCGCCTGTCGGTTTCCCTGGAGCGGTTGCGGGCGGTTCATGGGTCGCTGGGGGCGATGTTTGGCTGAGGCGGTCGGCCGGGTGGCGGTCCGGGCGGCGAGCGACGCCGACGCCGGCGCGATCTGGCGGATCTTCCGGACGGTCGTGGCCGCCGGCGACACATACGCGTTCGACCCGGCGATCGGCCGGGACGAGGCCCTCGCCGCCTGGCGGGCCGACGACTGCTTCGTGGCGCTCGCGGGCGCGCGGATCGTCGGCACGTACATGCTCCGGGCCAACCACCCGGGCCTCGGGGCCCACGTGGCCAACGCCGCGTTCATGGTCGACCCGGCCGCCCGCGGCCGGGGCGTCGGGCGGGCGCTGGGCGAGCACGCCCTCGCCCGGGCGGCGGCCCGCGGCTTCCGGGCGATGCAGTTCAACCTCGTGGTGGCCGAGAACGTGCCGGCGATCCGGCTCTGGGAGAGCCTCGGGTTCGCCGTGGTCGGACGCCTGCCCGGGGCCTTCCACTGGCGGGGGGAGCGGTTTGTCGACGGCCTCGTCATGTACCGGACGCTGGCGGGCGCCGAGGGCGCTGCTACGCTCTCGGAGTAGGTCCGGAGAGCTCCTGCCACCCGGACCCCGGTCTTGATGAAATCCTCGTCTATCGACCTCGATCCGCGAGACGGACCGCGTGATGAGTGCGGAGTGTTCGGGATCTACGCGCCCGATCACGACGTCTCCCGTCTCGCCTACTTCGCGCTGTTCGCCCTCCAGCACCGCGGCCAGGAGTCGGCCGGAATCGCGGCGGCCGACGACGGCGGCCAGATCGTCACCCGCCGGGAACTCGGCCTGGTCAGCCAGGTGTTCAAGGAGAACGACCTGGCCACGCTGGCCGGGGAGCTGGCGATCGGGCACGTCCGCTACTCGACGACCGGCGGCAACCACTGGGAGAACTCCCAGCCGGTCCAGCGCTCGGCCGGGTCGAACGCCAATCGCCGGGAGGTGGCCCTCGCCCACAACGGCAACCTGATCAACGCGGTCGAGCTCCACGCGGCGTTGACCGCCCGGGGGGTCAGCTTCCGCTCGACCTCGGACTCGGAGATCATCGCCGCGGCGATCGCCACCCACGAGGCCGAGCGGATCGAGGACGCCGTGGCCGAGGTCCTCCCCCAGCTGAAGGGCGCCTTCTCGACGGTGGTCATGACCAACGACCGGGTGATCGCCTTCCGCGACCCCCACGGCCTGCGCCCCCTCGTCCTCGGCGAGCTGCCCGGCCTCGAGCCGGGCGAGGAGCCGCGCTACTGCGTGGCCAGCGAGTCGTGCGCGTTCGACATCATCGGCGCCCGCCTGCTCCGCGACGTCCGGCCGGGCGAGGTCATCTCGATCGGGGCCGACGGCCTCCGCTCGATCCAGGTGACGGCGGGCGAGCGGGAGTCGTTCTGCGTCTTCGAGTACATCTACTTCGCCCGGCCCGACTCGCGGATGGGGGGCAACGTGCTCCAGGTCGTCCGCGGGCGGATGGGCGAGATCCTCGCCCGGGAGGCGCCGGTCGAGGCCGACCTGGTGATCCCCGTGCCCGACTCGGGCAACCCGGCGGCGAGGGGCTTCGCCCGGGCGAGCGGGCTCCCCCAGGACGACGGGTTCGTCAAGAACCGCTACGTCGCCCGGACGTTCATCCAGCCGGGCCAGGAGCTCCGCAAGCACGGGCTGCGGATGAAGTTCAACCCCCTCCCGGAGGTCGTGGCCGGGAAGCGGCTGGTCGTGGTCGACGACTCGATCGTCCGGGGCAACACGACCAAGCAGATCGTCAAGATGCTCCGCGACGCCGGGGCTGCCGAGATCCACATGCGGATCTGCGCCCCGCCGATCGAGCACCCGTGCCACTACGGGATCGACATGTCGACCCGCGAGGAGATGATCGCCCACGGGCGGACGGTGGCCGAGATCGCCGAGGAGCTCGATTGCGACTCGCTCGCCTACCTGTCGCTCGGGGGCGTCTACGAGGCGATCGAGGGCTCCCGCGAGGACCACTGCGACGCCTGCTTCACCGGCGAGTACCCGCTCGAGGGCCACCACGACACCGGGGGCAAGTACTCGCTCGAG
>CAWFQO010000045.1:0-14230 GCA_963817865.1 uncultured Solirubrobacterales bacterium
GGTCCCAACCGGCGCCCCGGCGCCCGGCGCCGGCGCCCCGGCGCCTGTCGCCGAGGCCCCGACCGAGGCGCCGCCCGCCGCGGCACCGGCTGAGGCGGCGCCGGGGCCCGGGGCGCCGGAGGACGGGGCGGGCGCGGTCGACCTCGGCGAGCTGATGGCACGGGCGGCCGAGCGCGACGAGTACCTCGGCCTCGCCCAGCGGACCCGGGCGGACTTCGAGAACTACCGCAAGCGGGTCACCCGCGACGCGGCCGCCACCGAGGCGCGCGTCGTCGGGCGCCTCGTCCGCGAGCTGCTCCCGGCGATCGACAACCTCGAGCGCGCCCTCGCCGCCTCGACGGCCGAGCCGGGCGACCATCTGGCCGACGGCCTGCGGATGGTCAGCGACGACCTCCGGGGGGCCCTGACCCGGGCCGGGGTCGAGTCGTTCACCCCCATGGGCGAGCCGTTCGATCCCGAGCTCCACGAGGCGATCGCCCAGCAGGTGGTCGCCGGGGCGACACCGGGCACCGTGGTCGAGGTCTACCAGGCCGGCTACCGCCTCGGCGACAGCCTGATCCGCCCGGCCCGGGTCGTCGTCGCCGGGACGCCGCCCGCCGAGTCGGCCGGGGCGGCCGCCGCGGCGGGCGAGGGCACCTAGCGATGGCGCGCAAGGATCTATACGAGGTGCTCGGGGTCGAGAAGAAGGCGACCCCGGACGAGATCAAGAAGGCGTACCGCAAGCTCGCGCGCCGCTACCACCCGGACCGCAACGCCGGCGACAAGGCCGCCGAGGAGCGCTTCAAGGAGGTCTCGCAGGCCCACGACGTCCTCAGCGACCCGGCCAAGCGGCGGGCCTACGACCGGGGCGAGGGCCCGTTCGCCGCGACCGGGGCGGCCGGGTCGCCGTTCGGCGGCTTCGACTTCGACGTCGGCGGCCTCGGCGACATCCTCTCCAACCTCTTCGGCGGGGCCGGCGGCGGCGGTCCGGCGGCCGCCCGGGCCCGCTCGGGCCCCCAGCGCGGCCGCGACCTCGAGGCCGCGGTCCAGATCGACTTCGATCAGGCGGTGGCCGGGGCCCAGGTCCCCCTCGCCGTGCCGACGCCCCAGCGCTGCGCCACCTGCTCCGGGACGGGGGCCCGCCCGGGAACGAGCGCGACCGTCTGCCCCCAGTGCCAGGGCCGGGGCATCGAGTCGCAGGGGCAGGGCATGTTCTCGATCTCCCAGCCGTGCTCCCGCTGCGGGGGCAGCGGTGCGGTGATCGAGGACCCGTGCCCGACGTGCAACGGTTCGGGCATCACCCGGTCGGTCAAGCGCTACCGGGTGAACATTCCGGCCGGCGTCCGCGACGGGAGCCGGATCCGCCTCGCCGGCAAGGGCGAGCCCGGCCAGCGCGGCGGTCCGCCCGGCGACCTCTACGTGGTCACCCACGTCGAGCCGTCGAGGATCTTCAGCCGCAAGGGCGACAACGTCGAGGTCGAGGTCCCCCTCACCGTGGTCGAGGCCCTCCGGGGCGGCGAGATCGAGGTGCCGACCCTGCGCGGCCGCAAGACCCTCCGCGTGCCCCCCGGCACCCGGCATGGCACCGTCCAGCGCCTGCGCGGGGAGGGCCCGCCCCGGCTCGGCTCCGACGGTCACGGTGACATCCACTACCGTTTCGTGATCGACCTTCCGGAGAACCTCAGCGCTGAGCAGGAGGAGGCCGTGGACGCCCTCTCGCAGGTCCTGAACGGCAATCCCCGAAGCCGGCTCTGGGCGGGCGCCCGATGAACCGGCGCACCACCCGCATCGAGGTCTCCGCCGATCGCGGGGTGTTCATGATCTCGGTGGCCGCCGAGCTCGCCGAGATGCATCCGCAGACCCTCCGCATGTACGAGTCCCGGGGCCTGATCGAGCCGAAGCGCTCACCCAAGGGCACGCGCCTCTATTCCCACGAGGACGTCGAGCGGCTCCGCCGGATCCAGGAGATGACGGCCGAGCTCGGGCTCAACCTCGCCGGCGTCGAGCGCGTGCTCGCCCTCGAGGCCGAGCTCGAGATCGCCCGGGCCCGGCTCGAGGATCTCGAGCGCCAGGCCCTCGTCGCCAAGGTGGCGATGGAGGAGGAGCTCGAGCGGGTCCGCCGGTCGGTCGTCCGTTACGAGGTCGTCCCCTATGTCGGCTCGACCGACCTCGTCCGCACGACCGACGTCCGCTCGCCGTTCAAGCTCCCGGTCCGCCGGCCGCCCGCGGTCTAGCGGCGTCCGAGCGGCCGCGCCGGCCGCTCGGCCCACGGCGGGCCGAGCGAGCGGAGCGACGGGCGCCCGGACGGGCTACCGCCCCCGGGGCGCCCGATGCGGCGGGGCGCCGGTGCCGCCGACGGCGACGTCGTCGATCACGAGGTAGGTCGGGTCGCTCGGGTAGTTGTCGTCGTGGCTGTTGAACCAGAGGACCACGGTCTGCCCGGCGAACGCGGCCAGGCTGGCCGAGAACTGCTTCCAGGTCCCCGAGTTGTCGCAGACGTTGAGCTCGGTGGCCAGCGTCTTGCCCGCCGTGCTGCGGATCTGCATCTGCTGCTGGTCGTAGGTCAGCGTGTCGGGGCAGTGCGGCTGGTACCAGAAGGTCAGGGTCGCGTTGTTCGCCGGGACCCTGATCGTCTGCTGCATCGTGCTGTTGCCGTTGGTCGCCCGGGTGCTCCCGAGGCGAGCCGCGTAGCTGCCGGTGTGGCCCGGGGTGACGACCGCCTCCGCCGCTCCCGAGATCGTCCAGCCGCTGAAGCTGCCGGTCTCGAAGCCGCCGTTGGTGACCACCGAGCCGGTCACCGGGGCGCTGACCGTCAGGGCGATCGGCGTCGTGTGGGTCGCGGTCGCGCCGGTCCCGGTCACGGTCACCGTCGCGCTCCCGAGGGTCGCGGTCGCCGCGGCGGTCAGGGTCAGCGTCGACGATCCGCCGGCCGTGACGCTGGCCGGGCTGAAGGCGGCGGTCACGCCCGCGGGCAGGCCGCTCGCGCTCAGCGAGACGCCCTGGGCCGCCCCGCTGGTCACGGTCGTCGCGATCGTGCTGGCCGCGCTGCTCCCCTGGGTCACCCCGACCGTGGCCGGATTCGCGGCGATCGAGAAGTCGTTGCTCGCCGGAGCCTGGACGGTCACGGAGACCGTCGTCGTGTGCGTCCCGCTGGGCGCGGTCCCGGTCACGGTCACCGTGGCCGTGCCCAGGGTCGCCGTCCCGGAGGCGGTGAGCGTCAGGGTCGACGTGCTCCCCGAGGTCACACTGGCCGGGCTGAAGCTGGCCGTGACCCCGGCCGGCAGGCCGCTGGCACTGAGGTTGACCGTCTGGGCCGAGCCGGCGGTGGTCGAGGTCGAGATCGCCGTGCTCGCGCTGGCGCCCCGGGTGACGCTGACGCTCGACGGGCTCGCCGCGAGCCCGAAGTCGCTCGCCCCGCCGTTGGTGACGATCGGGTGGGAGACCTCGCAGCCGCCCGAGCCCCCGTTGAAGTCGTTGGCCCACGTCGACTGGACCGCGAAGGTCCCGGTGGCGAGGACGATGTTCTGCGATGCCCCCTGACCCGAGCTGATCCACGCGCACTTGTCGCCGTTCTCGTTGCCGCCCGAGTCGAGCCAGCCGCCGTTCGGGTTCTGGTCGGTGATCGTCTCGGCGTACTCATGGCCGCCGACGATGCTCACCCCGTCGAGCGTCCCGGCGCTCCCGGCGTTGACGAAGCTCTGGCCGCAGCTCGAACCGGCGTCGGTGACGTAGGGCATGTTGGTGAAGGCCACCGGTCCCGACGGCGAGCTGATGGCGCCGCCGGTCAGGGTCGAGTCGCCGGTGTAGTCGTGCCAGGCGCAGAAGTTCCCGGTCGGCGTGTTGAATCCGTCGGGCTTGGTGCCGGTCGGCGAGACGATCACGTACTGGGCGTTGCGGTTGCTCCCGGTCGCCGTGTTGCCGAAGTGGGCCGCCGCGTTGACCGCCTCGACGCCGATCTGGTGGCCGGTGGCCGAGCTCGGCGCGGCCGCGCCCGTGTCCTCCCAGACCCCGGCGAGCGCCCCGCCGGTCGGGTAGCCGACGTGGGCGGCGCTCGCCGGGCAGGTCTGCGACCCGGCGGCGACGCCCTCGCAGTACTGGGTCATCACGCCGCTCCACAGCTCCGAGTTCGTGCCCAGCCCCCGGAGGAAGGCCTGGTAGTAGGGCGCCATGGCCCGCGGATCGCCCGAGAAGGCCAGGTTGCCGGCGCCGTTGGTCGACTGGGTCCCCCACTGCGAGCCCCAGAAGACGAGGTACACCCTCGGGGTGCCGGTCGTGACGCCGATCCCGGCGACGCCGCCGCCGTAGCGGAGGTTGGTCGTGGCCGCGCGCGCCAGGGGGGCGGCGTTCGCCGTGCCGGTGCTCGTCCCGAGCTCGGGCACCACGCCGTGGCGGTACGGATGCGAGCTCGCCGCCGTCGCGGCGGCGGCCGTGGCGCCGCCCAGGCTCAACCCGGCGAGCGCCGCCGTGAGTGCAGCCGCGCCAAGGGTCGAGGCGCGTCTCGCGCCGATGCGAAGGTCCATGATCCGCCTCTCTCTGCCTACGGCTCCGATTAGTGCAACCCGACAACCCCGGGGACTCGCTAAAGCATAGATAACGATCCGGGGCCCCGGCTCCGGGCCGGCCGGAACTCAACGAACGTACGACCGCTTCTCGGTGAGAATCTGCTATAAAGAGACTTAGATCTTATGCAACCCGACCGTCTGACAATTCGCGCCCAGGAGGCCGTCGCGGCCGCCGCCCGACTGGCTTCGGACCGGCGCAACCCGCAGATCGCCCCCGAGCACCTGCTCGCCGCCCTGCTCGACGACGGGGAGGGGATCGCCGTCTCCGTCCTGCGCAAGCTCGGCGCCGACGTCGGTTCCGTCCGCCGCGCGCTCGACGCCGGCCTGGCCGGCCTCCCGGTCGCCCAGGGCGCGGCCGAGGAACCGGGTGCGGCGAGCGAGCTGGTCGCCGTCCTGCGGGCCGCCGACGGCGAGGCCCGCAAGCTGGGCGACGACTACGTCTCGACCGAGCACCTCCTCCTCGGCCTGAGCGCCCACGGCGGGCGCGCCGGGGACGCCCTGCGCACGGCCGGCGCGACCGGCGAGCGACTGCTGGCCGCGATCACCGAGGTCCGCGGGCCCCACCGCGTCTCCGACCAGAACCCGGAGGAGCGCTTCCAGGCGCTCGAGCGCTTCGGCCGCGACCTGACGGCCGAGGCCGCCGACGGAAAGCTCGATCCGGTCATCGGCCGCGACCCCGAGATCCGCCGGGTCATGCAGGTCCTCTCCCGCCGGACCAAGAACAACCCGGTCCTGATCGGCGAGCCCGGGGTCGGCAAGACGGCGATCGTCGAAGGCCTCGCCCAGCGGATCGTCTCCGGCGACGCGCCCGAGTCCCTCCGGGACCGGCGGGTGGTCGCCCTCGACATCGGCGCCCTGCTCGCCGGGTCCAAGTACCGCGGGGAGTTCGAGGACCGGCTGAAGGCGGTGCTCAAGGAGATCGCCGAGGCCGAGGGCCAGGTGATCCTCTTCATGGACGAGCTCCACACGATCGTCGGGGCCGGGGCGGCCGAGGGCGCGGTCGACGCCGCCAACCTGCTCAAGCCGATGCTCGCCCGCGGGGAGCTCCGGGCGGTCGGGGCGACCACGCTCGACGAGTACCGCAAGCACATCGAGAAGGACCCGGCCCTCGAGCGCCGCTTCCAGCCGGTCATGGTCGGCGAGCCGACGGTCGAGGACACGATCGCCATCCTCCGCGGCCTCAAGGAGCGCTACGAGGTCCACCACCGGGTGCGCATCCAGGACGCGGCGCTGATCGCCGCGGCCACCCTCTCCCAGCGCTACATCGCCGACCGGTTCCTCCCCGACAAGGCGATCGACCTGATCGACGAGGCGGCCTCCCGGCTGCGGATCGAGATCGACTCGGTCCCGACCGAGATCGACGAGGTCGACCGCCGGGTCATGCAGCTGGAGATCGAGCTGACCTCGCTGGGCAAGGAGAAGGACGCCGCGTCGGCCGAGCGCCGGGCGGCGATCGACCGCGAGCTCGCCGGGCTGCGCGAGCGCTCCTCGGCGATGAAGGCCCAGTGGCAGAGCGAGAAGGACGCCATCAAGGGCGTCAGCGACCTCAAGGAGCGCCTCGAGCTGGCCCACCGCGAGGCCGAGCGGGCCGAGCGGGAGGCCGACCTCCAGCGGGCGGCCGAGCTCCGCTACGGGGAGATCCCGGCGCTCGAGAAGCAGCTGGCCGAGCGCGAGGCCGCCGGAGCGGCCGCAGCCGGGGCGGCCGTCTTCCTCAAGGAGGAGGTCGATCCCGAGGACGTGGCCGACGTCGTCGCCGTCTGGACGGGGATTCCCGTGGCGCGGATGGTCGAGTCGGAGACGATGAAGCTCGTCCACATGGAGGACCGCCTGCACCGCCGCGTGGTCGGCCAGGACGAGGCGGTCGAGGCCGTGGCCACGGCGATCCGGCGCAGCCGGGCCGGGCTGTCTGACCCCGACCGGCCGATCGGCTCCTTCCTCTTCCTCGGCCCGACCGGGGTCGGCAAGACCGAGCTCGCCCGGGCCCTCGCCGAGTTCATGTTCGACACCCAGGACGCGATGATCCGGATCGACATGTCCGAGTACATGGAGAAGCACTCGGTCTCGCGGCTGATCGGCGCGCCCCCCGGCTACGTCGGCTTCGAGGAGGGCGGGCAGCTGACCGAGGCGGTCCGCCGCCGGCCGTACAGCGTCGTCCTCCTCGACGAGATCGAGAAGGCCCACGCCGACGTGTTCAACACGCTCCTCGCGGTGCTCGACGACGGCCGCCTGACCGACGGGCAGGGCCGGACGGTCGACTTCAAGAACGTCGTCCTGGTGATGACCTCGAACCTCCGGCCGCCGAGCGGCGGCGACATGCGGGAGACCCTCCGCGACCACTTCAAGCCCGAGTTCATCAACCGCCTCGACGAGATCGTCCGGTTCACCCCCCTCACCCGCGAGCAGATCGGCGAGATCGTCGGCCTCCAGGTCGACCGGCTGACCGGCCGCCTGGCCGACCGGCACATCGAGCTCGTGCTGACCCCCGCCGCCCGGGACCTGATCGGCGACCTCGGCTACGACCCGGTCTACGGCGCCCGCCCGCTCAAGCGGGTGATCCAGAAGCAGCTGGTCGACCGGCTCGCCCTCGCCCTGCTCGACGGACGCCTGCACGAGGGCGAGCGGGTCGAGGTCGACGCCCACGACGGCCAGCTCGTCTTCGCGGGCGCGCTCGGCGGCGCCGGGACCTCCGCGGCGCCGGCCGGGGCCTGAACCTACCCGACCGCGACCTGGCGGACGATCCGCGGCTGGGTGGCCGTCGAGTAGGCTCGGCTCAGGTCGAACTGGAGGCGCCAGACGCCGGCCCGGACGGCGAGCGGGAAGAGACGATGGCGGATGCTGTGGAGGCTCCCGCAGACGCCGCTGGTCGTGCCGATGGCCGCGCTGCGGCGAAGGCGGCCGCTCGGATCGACGTAGTGGACCCAGACCTGCGCCCCGGCCCGAGCCGAGAGGCCGATCGCGTCGACGGTGTAGCGGACGCGCAGGGCCCGGGGGTCGCCGACGGCGGGGCTGAAGGAGGCTCCGAAGGCGCTCGTGTGGAAGCCGATCCGCGCGGTGAGCGTCCCGTCGGCCACGATGATCCGGTGGAGGACCCGGTGGGCGCCGGGGGCCGGGGACCCGCTCGAGAGCTCGCCGGCGATGGTCCCCCCGGGCTTGACCGTTCCCGTCCCGAGCCGCGTGTGGTCGAGGGTGACGGTGTAGCGATCGCCGGCCCGGAAGCCGGAGCCGGCGATCTGCACGGCCTGGTCGGGGAGGTAGCAGGGCCGGGCGGTGCGGATGACCGGAGCCCCGGTCCCGGGCGCGGCGGCGGCCGGCACCACGACGGCCAGGGCGGCGAGCAGGACTAGCCGGAGGCGCATGGCCGTCCAGGTTATTCGCCCAGCCGTACGCCGGCCCGCCCCCCAGGGGCTCCCGCGCCGCTCCGATCAGGTAGAAACGACCGGACCGCACGCCGTACGAGGGAGGCCAGATGCCGACATACGTGATGCTGTGCACGCTCACCCCGGAGGGAGTCCAGACGATCAAGAACAACCCCCAGCGGATCCTCGAGGTCAACAGCGAGGTCGAGCAGCTCGGAGCGAGGGTCGTCGCCCAGTGGGCGACCCTCGGCCACTTCGACTTCATCAACATCATCGAGGCCCCGGGCGATGCGGCGATGGCCCGGATCTCCCTCGAGCTCGGCTCGCGCGGGACCGCGCGCTACGAGACGCTCGCGGCGATCCCGATCGACGACTTCATCGCCTCCCTGTGACGGCGCCCGACCCCGGCGAGGAGCCCCGCCGCCCGCGGGTGCTCGTCGTCGGCGGCGGTGGCCGGGAGCACGCGATCATCCGGGCCCTCGCCCGCTCGCCCCAGCGGCCGGAGGTCGTCTGCGCCCCGGGCAACGCCGGCATCGCCGCCGAGGCCCGGGCGCGCGACGTCGGGATCGACGATCTCGACGGGCTCGTCGCCCTCGCCCGGGACGAGGCGGTCGACCTCGTCGTCGTCGGCCCGGAGGCACCCCTCGTGGCCGGCCTGGTCGACCGCCTCGAGGCCGCCGGGATCGCCGCCTTCGGGCCGTCGGGCGCCGCCGCGGCGCTCGAGGGGTCCAAGCGCTTCGCCAAGGCGGCCATGGCCGAGGCCGGCGTCCCGACCGCGGCCTGGGCCGAGGCGCGGACGGTCGCCGAGGGGATCGCGGCGATCGATCGCCTCGCCGCAACGACCGCGACCGCGTCCCCGTCCGGGGCCTACCCGGTCGTGATCAAGGCCGACGGCCTCGCCGCCGGCAAGGGCGTGGTGATCGCCGCGGACGCCGGGGAGGCGCGGGCGACGCTCGCCGACCTGCTCGAGGGCCGCCGCTTCGACACCGAGCTCGTCGTCGTCGAGGAGTGCCTCGCCGGGGTCGAGGTCTCGCTGCTCGCGCTCTGCGACGGCGAGCGGGCGATCCCGATGGCCCCGGCCCAGGACTACAAGCGGATCCACGCGGGCGACCGGGGCCCGAACACCGGCGGCATGGGCTCCTACTCGCCCGTCCCCTGGATCGACGCGGACCGGGCCGAGGCACTGGTCGCCGAGATCCACCAGCCGATCGTCGAGCTCATGCGCCGGCGGGGCACGCCCTTCCGCGGCGTCCTCTACGCCGGCCTGATGCTGACGGCCGCCGGACCGCGGGTGCTCGAGCTGAACGTCCGCTTCGGCGACCCGGAGACCCAGGCCGTCCTCCCCCGCCTGCGCGGCGACCTGCTCGAGGTCCTCGCCGCGGCCGCGCGGCCCGGCGGCCTGGCCGGGGCGCGCCTCGACTGGTCGCCGCGGTGCGCGGTCACCGTCGTGCTGGCCAGCCGCGGCTACCCGGCCTCGTCGTCGAGCGGGGACGAGATCCGCGGGCTCGAGGCCGTCGACCCGGCGGTCGAGGTCACCCACGCCGGGACGGCGCGCGTCGACGGGCGGGTCGTCACCGCCGGCGGCCGGGTGCTCAACCTCACGGCGCTGGCCGACGATCCGCAGCGAGGCGCGCGCCGCCGCGTATGCTGCCGCGGACGTGATCGAGTTCGACGGCATGCAGCTGCGGCGCGACATCGCCGCCCGCGCCCCGGGTCCGGTGAGCGCGTGACCGCGCCCGCCGGCGAGGTGCCCCGGGCGGAGACGGTCGAGCCGCTGCCCGCCGCGGCGGCCGCCGCCGACCCGGTCGAGCCGGCGGACGACCCCGAGGTCGCCGAGACGCTGGCCGAGCTCGAGGACATCCCGACCGACACCCCGCTGGTCGGGATCGTCATGGGCTCGCGCAGCGACCTCGAGGTCATGCACGGGGCGGCCCGCGAGCTCGAGGCCCGGGGGATCAGCTACGAGATCCGGGTGATGAGCGCCCACCGCGAGCCGGACACCGTCGCCGACTACTCGCGCACCGCCCGCCTGCGCGGGCTGCGGGTGATCATCGCCGGCGCCGGGCTCTCGGCCGCCCTCCCCGGGACGGTCGCCGCCCACACCGACCTCCCGGTCATCGGCGTGCCGCTCACCAGCCGCCTGTCGGCCGCCGGCGGACTCGACGCGATCCTCTCGATCACCCAGATGCCCCCCGGCGTCCCCGTCGCCTGCGTCGGCCTCGACAACCCGCGCAACGCCGCCGTCCTCGCCGCGCGCATCCTCGGCGTCGCCGACGCTCCCCCGCCGTCCGCCGGCCCCCCGACCGCCGTCGGCTAAGCCCGAGGTCTTCTCGCCGTCGCCGTCACGTTTTCCGCGCGCGCCGCTCTTCCCTTCTGAAGGCAGCGCACGGGCTTCAGCTTTTCCCGCCGGTCTGCCGTCAGCCCGTCAAGACCAATCGGGAGAAGACATGGAACCAGCGATGGATCGCCCCGAGACCCCGCCGGCCGGCGGCCGGACCCCGGAGGCCGACGCGGCGGCGATCGTGCGCGACCTGCTCGCCGCGCTGCGCCGGACGGACGCCGCCCCGTAGGCACCCGCCCCCGCAACCGGGCTGAGGCTCGGCCCGGCGGCCGCGGTCGCCGGGCCCGAGGTGGGCAGCGAGCCCCGGAGCGACGGGGGCCGGCCGCGGCTGCGGGCGCGCTCGTGCGCGCGCGCCTCGCCGCCCGACGGCAGCGCGCCCGCCGGGTACGGGGCGCCGTCGGCGGCGCCTCGCTGTCGACCTTCGCCGCACTCTGGCTCGTGATCGACGTGCAGCTCGCCTCCGGTCACGATCCGGCCCTCTCGGCCCACGCCCCGGGGGCGGCGAACGCCGCTTACGCCCGGGCCCTCCACGCCAAGCGCCACCGGCTGGCCCTCGAGCGTCGCGCCCGCGCCCGCGCGGCGGCGAGAGCGCGGCCCCGGGCCGGCGCCGCCGCCGCCGCCGCCGCCGCCGCGCATGCGACTCCGACGAGCCGCCCGGCCGGGAGCGCGGTGAGCACGAGCACGGCGGCCGGCACCCCGGTGACCTACACGCCCCTCGCGCCGGTCGCGGCCACCTCGCCCTCGGTCAGCTCCACCGCCCCGACCAGCGGCGGGTCGACCACCGCGCCGAGCCAGTCGGCGACGACGGCGCCCCCGGTTGCCGTCCCGGCGCCGGCCGCCCCGGCTCCGGTCGCCGCGACTCCCGCCCCGGTCGCCGTCACGCCCGCCGCCCCGGTCGCCGTCACGCCCGCGCCGGTCGCCGTCACGCCCGCGCCGGTGGCGCTCCCCCCGGCCCCGGTCGTCACGCCGGCCCCGATCACCACACGCCAGTCGTAGGCCGTGGCCGAGGCCGGGGAGACATTCGCCTGCTTCGGCTCGACCTGCGCGGTGTTCGTGATCGGCGACGGAGCGCCGGGCGATGCGCGGACGGCCGTTCGCCTCGCGCGCGAGCGCCTGCTCGACTGGCACCTGCGGTTCAGCCGCTTCGACCCGACGAGCGAGCTGTCGCGGTTCAACGCCGATCGGAGGTGGGAGGTCCCGGTGAGCCCGGAGCTCGCCGCCCTGGCCGCCGCGGCGATCGCCGCCGCCCGGCGCACCGGCGGGCTGGTTGACGCGACGCTGATCGACGAGATCGAGGCGGCCGGGTACACGGGTGAGCTCGGCGCGCCGATCGAGCTCGCCGAGGCCCTCGCCCTCGCCCCCCGCCGGCGTCCGGCCGGGCCGGCGAAGGCCTCGCGGTGGCGGGAGATCGCCGTCGGCAAGGCGACCGTCAGCCGCCCGCCGGGGGTCAAGCTGGACAGCGGCGGCCTCGCCAAGGGCATGTTCGCGGACCTCCTGGCCAAGGCACTCGGCGCGCATGCGAGCTTCGCGGTCGACTGCGCCGGCGATCTCCGCCTCGGCGGGACGGCCGCGATCGAGCGGGCCGTCCTCGTCGCGAGCCCGTTCGACGCGCGGACCCTCCACGAGTACCACCAGAGCGGGGGCGGGGTCGCGACGAGCGGCATCGGGCGGCGCAGCTGGCTCGACGGGCGCGGGTGCCCGGCCCACCACCTCCTCGACCCGGCCACCGGCCGTCCGGCCTACACGGGCATCGTCCAGGCCACCGCCCTGGCGCCGACCGCCCTCGAAGCCGAGATCCGGGCCAAGGCGGCGATCCTCGGCGGCCCGGCCGGCGCCCGGGCCTGGCTCCCCGACGGGGGCGTGATCGTCCACGACGACGGGACCGCGGCGGTGGTCCCGGCAGCGGGACAGGCGGGACAGGCGGGACAGGCGGGACAGGAGACCGGATGACGAGCGCGGTGACCCTGAGCACCCACCTCTACTGGATCACCAGCCGGGCGGCGGGAACGGCCGCCCTGATCCTCTCGAGCCTGGCCGTCGCGACCGGCCTGGTCATCGGGGGGCGGCTCGTCCGGGGCCGCGGCCGGATCTGCGGGTTCTCCACGAGGCGCTCGGGCTCGCCACGCTCGGAGCGGTCCTCGTCCACGCGGCGAGCCTGCTCGGCGACGGCTACCTGCACCCGACGGTCCTCGACCTGACGGTGCCGCTGGTCAGCGGCTACAAGACAACCTGGATGACGATCGGCATCGTCAGCGGCTGGTCGCTCGCCCTGCTCGGGACGAGCTCGCGCTCGCCGCAGCCGAGGTCTGTCCGACGACGGCGATCATCATCACCGACCCGGCGACCGGCCGGCAGGTCTACCCGTAGCACGCCGGCCGGGCGGCCCGGCCGGGATAATCCTCGCGTGATCGACCGCTACACGCGCCCGGAGATCGGCGCCCTGTGGACCGACCAGGCGCGGATGGACGCCTGGCGGCGGGTCGAGCTCGCCGCGGCCGAGGAGCTCGACGGGCCGACCGAGGCCGAGCTCGCGGCGATCCGGGAGGCGACCTTCACGGTCGCCGCGGTGGCCGAGCGCGAGCGGGTGACCGACCACGACGTGGCCGCATTCGTCGACGTGCTCGCCGCCTCGGTCGGCCCGGCCGGGCGGTGGATCCACCACGGCCTGACCTCCTCCGACGTGCTCGACACCGCGCTCGGGCTCCAGCTCCGGGCGGCCGGGGAGATCGTCGTCGGCGGGGCCCGGGCGCTGGTCGGGGCCCTGGCCGAGCAGGCCCGGGCCCACACGATGACCGTGTGCGTCGGGCGGACGCACGGGATCCACGCCGAGCCGACGACGTTCGGGATCAAGCTCGCCGGCTTCGCCTTCGAGGCCCACCGGAACGCCACCCGCCTCGAGCGGGCGTTCGCCCAGGCGTCGGTCGGGGCGATCTCGGGCGCGGTGGGGACCTACGCGGCCAACAGCCCCGACTACGAGCGCCGGGTGCTCGGGCGCCTCGGCCTCCCGGCCGAGTCGGTCTCGACCCAGGTCGTCGCCCGCGACCGCCACGCCGAGCTCCTCGGGGCGATCGCCCTCGCCGGGGCCGGGCTCGAGCGGCTGGCCACCGAGGTCCGCCACCTCCAGCGGACCGAGCTGCTCGAGGCGAGCGAGCCGTTCCGGACCGGGTCCCAGAAGGGCTCCTCGGCGATGCCCCACAAGCGCAACCCGATCGTCAGCGAGCGGATCACCGGCCTCGCCCGCGTGCTGCGGGGCAACGCCCAGGCGGGGCTCGAGAACGTCGCGTTGTGGCACGAGCGCGACATCTCGCATTCCGGTGTCGAGCGGGTGATCCTCCCCGATTCGACGATCCTCCTCGACTACATGCAGCACCTCGCGCTGCGGGTCGTCGGCGGTCTCGTGGTCGACCCGGAGCGGATGCGCGAGAACCTCGAGCTGACCCACGGGGCGCTCTTCTCGCAGCCGCTGCTGCTCGCGCTCGTCGCCGGCGGGATGACCCGCGACGACGCCTACCGTTTCGTCCAGGAGGCGGCCCAGCGCGCCTGGCGCGAGCGAACGCCGCTGCGCGGGCTCCTGGCCGGCGAGCCGGCGATCGCCGGGCTCGACCTCGACGTCATCTTCGACTATGGCCAGTTCACCCGCCACGCCTCGGAGATCGTCGGCCGACTCGACGCCATCGACTGACGGTGTCCTCGGAGAGTGCCGCGGCGCGAAGGAGCCGGGCGCGTCGCGGCGCGCACGACGGCGAGCTCCCAGACCTTCGGGAGCTCACCGCCGCGCCGCGGGGCCGGCCGCTCTAACTGGCCGGCGTGGTCGCCGACGTCGACTTCGTGTCGAGGAGGTTGCCGCTCGCGTCGGTCAGCTTGTAGGTGACCGTGTAGGTGGTGGCGAACGGGGCGAAGTCGTTGTCGAGGACGCCCTGGGCGGACTGTCCGACGTTCAGCCCGTAGGAGGTGGACACGTCATAGGCGATCTGCCCGGTGACCGCGTCCGT
>CAWFQO010000046.1:0-66865 GCA_963817865.1 uncultured Solirubrobacterales bacterium
CGCGGCGTCGATGCTCGCGGCGGCGCCGCGAGCCGACCGAACCCGCGCCCGCGATACCGTCCAGGCGTGCCCCGCGCAAGAGACTGGCTCCTCTCTCTCGAGGGCCGCGCCCTTCACACGTTCGCCGGCCAGGAGAATCGGGTTCTCCGGGTCGATGCCGACAGCGTGGTCGTCTGGACCCCCAGGTCGCCGGCCGGGCAACCCGTGCCGCTCGCCCTGGTGCAGGACGCTCTCGACCGGCTCGAGCGCTACGGCGAGATCGAGATCTCGGTCGCCTCGGTCGGCCAGCGAAGCGAGTTCATCGGCGCCGCCCTCCGGGAACTGCCCGGCGCGCATCTCGTAGAGGGCTCCTCGCCGCCCCGGCTCCGCCTGAATCGCTGAAGCATTTTCCCTGTCGCCTCGACCCCGCCACGCGGTTGCATCCGACGGCTGGCAGTGGGACAATCGCCGCCGAAGCGACCTTGATGGGCCACAGGACCGGCCAGTCATCGCGAGAGGGGCGAAGGGGTTGTCGGCGGCACCGCTCAGAAGGATGAATCTGCGCGTAGCGATCGCGTCGGTGATCGTGCTTGTCGCCCTCCTCGTGCTCGTACCGTCCGCAAAGACCGCCGACGTCGTCAACGTCTTCAGCGGCCAGTGGACCACCACCCTCTACGACGGCTCGGCCGGGTCGGTCACCTTCAAGGTCGTGAGCGATACTGATGGCGCCGCTGGGATCGAAGGGCTCGGCGGTCACGCCTGCGGCGCCCCGACCACCTACTATCGCGGCGACTTCAGCGACGAGGCCAACCCCCACGGTGTGATCTACGGCTGCATCGCCACCGCCGGACACATGATCGCTCGGTACAAGAGCGACAGATCCGGCACCGATGCCGGCGACCTCGACATCACCTTCGCGGCCCCGGACACCTTCTCCGGCCATTTCACCTATCAGGGCAGCGACTACGCCTACTCCGGCAAGTTCGTCGCCCACACGCCCGACGACGGCTGCTGCCCCTCGTCCGGCGGGACGACCGGTGGCGGCACCACCGGCGGTGGCACTACCGGCGGTGGCACGACCGGCGGCGGGACGACCGGCGGCGGGACGACCGGCGGCGGGACAACCGGCGGAACCGGCGGCGGTGACTGCGGCGCGACCGCCGCCGCCCACACTCGCGGCCTGCACCACGCCGGCCACGTGCCCCCCGAAGCCGCCCGTGAGCCAAGCCGAGAAGGATGCCGCGAGCGACTAAGCGAACACGAACCTCACCCTGATGTTCGTGTTCTGCCTCTTCGCCGATCCCGACTAGCGGACCGACATCTGCTCCTTCGTCATGGAGATGGCCACCTTCGTCGGGCAGATCCAGAATGACCCGCCGAGCCGCGCGTTCGCCCACGTTCACGTCGCCGCGGTCCGGCCGATCAGCCCCGCGGTGAGGCTGTTCTGTCCGCGTGGGTGCCCGGCGGCCGTCGGTGCGATCAACGCGTACGACCAGGCCCTGGCCCGCGCCGCGGCGGCCCTTGCCGGACTGGCCACTGCCGCCAACCGCTATTCCGGCGCGAAGCTCGCCGGCTCCGCTTCCGGGATACTGCTCCAGGCCGGGGTCGGCCGGGCCTACGCCGGCGTCGTGGCCGACGCCCTCGCCGCGCTGACGGCGCGCGCGACCGTCCTCGTCAGCGCGTTGACCCGGGTCGGTGCGACGATCGCCCTCACGTCGGTCCAGGTCAGCCAGACGGTGACTGTCCTCCAGACCGGCCTCCCGGGCCCCTACGCCAAGCGCCTCCCGCCCGGCGGCGACTCCGCCACCGCGCTCGCCCAGAAGGTGACCGCCGCCGTCGGTCCGGTGTCCGGTCCGGTCTCGCTCAGCCAGGCGCTCCAGCTCAGCCCGCCCCCGGCGGCCTTCCGAGCCGCGAGTCACACAATCACCGTAGCCGAGCTCGGCGCCCTCGTCGACCAGCTCGCGAGCCAGCGCTCCATCTCCCGCGGCGCCCGCGGACTCCTCCACAGCGACCTCAACGCGCTCACCCGCGCCGGCAACGCGGCCGCCCACACACGGGCCCTGGCCAAGCTCCGACGCGACATCAACCGGATGGCCCGGGCCGTCCGCGCCGCCACCGAGACCCTGCTCCAGCACGCCGCCGGCGGGCTCAGCTGAGCCCGAGCGGGCTCGGCTGAAGGCCGGTGTAGATCGAGCGGACCGGGACGCGGAAGCGCATCCCGTCGACGGTGGCGATGTGGCCGTCGCCGAGGGCTTGGACGCGCGGGCCCGTTCCCCGGGATAATGCCGGCGGGTGGGGCCAGCCGCGCGGCGCCGCTTCCGCCGCACCCGTGCCAGGTGAGCGGGCGGGGGCTCTCGCGGCGTTTGCGGGGCGTGGCTCGGACGGTTATGCTGCGCAGATGTTGAGCAGGCGTGCGGCTTGGTCGGCTGTCGGTTTGAGTGTTGTTTCACTGATGCTCGCGGTCGCTGCTGCACCCGAGCTCGGATCTGGCGCGTTGTACTTGCTGCCGGCGCTGGGGCTTTTCGCCGCACTGCTGCTGGGCTTCTATCCAGGGCAGGAACAGCTCGAACGTTGGCGCCGAGCTGGAGCGCGACATCGACGCGTCGGGCGCGCGCCGCGGATCGAGGGTGTTTCGCGACGGTCGCGGCGGCGGGTTCCGCGCGGCCGGACTCTGCTGGGCTCCTCGTTGGCTGTGCGGCCACCGCCCGCGGGGATGTCGGTCTCCGCCTTCCGCTAGCGCCCCCGGGCATCGTGCAGTGCCGCCCATGGGGCGGTCACGCGAACCCGTAGATCCCGCATGCCTCGTCGAACCCTCCCCCCGCCGGGTCGTGGAGGCGCCGGGTGACCCGCAGCCGTTTTGGCGGCGCTCGAGGCTCGCCTTTGCAGGGACGGGTGACGGGTTAGGGGACGTGCGGCAGGCCTGACCGGGGAAATCTGGCTGCGCTAGTGCGTGCGTTCGCTACGGCTGCCTGATCGGCGGCCCGCGGCTGCGGCGCCTAGCACCGATCTCGAACGAGGAGCTTCATGGCTGCGACCGTTGTATCTCTCAAGGGCACCGTGCTGGACCCCGACGCGCTGGCCGACGATCCGGCGGAACTAGCACGCGGCGCCGAGTTGCGCGAGCAGCCGCAATCGCGGTTGTTTCGCGCGGTGTGGCGATGGCATTTCTACGCTGGGCTGCTGGTCATCCCGATCATCGTGATCCTCTCGTTCTCGGGGATCGTGTACCTCTTCAAGCCGCAGATTCAGAACATCTTTCTCGGCCATCTGCGTAGCGTCAACGATCCGCACACCGCGATCGTGAGCTACGACAAGCAGCTCGCGGCGGTGAAGGCGGCCGTTCCGGGCGGGACGGTGTCGAGCGTCTCGCCGCCACCCGACGGTGGACGCAGCACGATGTTCGGCGTCAAAACGAAGTCCGGGCGGGCGTGGACTGTGTACGTCAACCCCTACACCGGCAAGGTGCTCGGCCATACCGATGACAAGAACCAGGTTACGCAGATCGCGCGGGAGATCCACAGCTCGCTGTTGACGAGCCGCTTCTGGTCCTACCCCGGGCCGTTCGGGCCCAAAGGGCAAGGCAATAAGCTGATGGAGCTCGCCGGGAGCTGGATGATCGTCCTGATCATCACCGGCGTGTACCTGTGGTGGCCGCGCGGACCCAAGCGCTCGTTCCGCGGGGCGCTGCGATTCCGCCTCAAGGCTCGCTCGCTGCGCGTGCGCTGGCGCGATGTCCACGCCGTGACCGGCGTGCTGTTCTCGTTCGCGTTTCTGTTTGTGCTTGTCTCTGGCATGTTCTGGACTGGCGTTTGGGGCCAGAAGTACCAGCAGGTCGCGACGAGCCTTGGAGCCAGCTACCCGGCCGCGGTGACCAACGGCGTCCCGTCGAAAACGCTCGCGCAGGTCGCCGGCGGCGAGAAGGTCTCGTGGGCCAGCGGCGAGGTTCCTGTCCCACCGTCCGCGTACGCCGCCGGCACGACCCCGGCGGCTGGCCCGGCGCAGGTCGCCGGGCTGCGATGGAACCCGGCGGGCGGGGCGCCGTTGGACGCGATCGTGGCCCGCACGCAGGAGCTCCATATGGCGCGCGGGTACACGATCAGCTTCCCGTTCGGGAAGACCGGCAGCTACGCGGTGAGTCGCTCCCCCGACAGCGACGTCCTGCCGAACCAGAGCGCGCTCGGCGAGCGCACCCTGTTCATCGACCAGTACACGGCGAAGCCCGTCGGTGACGTCCGGTTCGGCCAGTACGGCGTGCTGGCCCAGGCAACGGACCTGTCGATATCGCTTCACGAGGGCCGCCAACTCGGCATCGTCAGCCAGCTGATGATGCTCGTGGCGACTCTGATGCTGCTGCTCTCGGCCGCCACCGCCGTCGTGATGTGGCGCAAGCGACGCCCGAAGGGCATCGGTGCGCCGCGCCGCGCACCGAACCGCAAACTCGGTGCCGGCGTCGTCGCGATCACGCTCGGGCTCGGCGTCTTCTTTCCCCTGCTGGGACTGTCGATCGTCGCGCTGCTGATCTTCGACTTCGTGGTCGTCAAGCGCATCCCACCGCTGCGCCGCGCCCTCGGCGCAACCTGACCCCGATCGCAAACGCGTGGCTCGCCGGCGAGCAACCCCGAGTCCGCCTCGGACGCGCTCCCCGGCGCCACGCGGCACACACCACCCGCCAACGACCCCCATCCCTGCCAAAGAGGAGCAGCAGAATGCGCTGCTCTACCACTGTGTGGCTCGCCAGCGACCACTGCCGCGCCGCGGGTCGTCCTGCCGGCGAGCTCGAGCCCATGCGGCCCAGGTCGAGCTCCCGCTCCCCAGCCAGGAAGGACGACCGCCGCGCCGTCGCCGGGGTCGTCGGCTGGCTCGGGGCCACCGGCCGGGCCCGACCCGAGACGATCGAATCGCGCCGTCACCGTCGCCGGCGGGCCCCCCGGACGACGACCCCGCCGACGGCACCCGCGAGAACCGCGGCGCCGACCAGGACCGCCACGCCCACCACGTCCGACCCCCGCGCGAGCGAGCGAACCCCGAGCGCCACCGCGGCGACGATCACGAGCGGGACGAGCCCGATGAGCCGCAGGACCAGGAAGCCCCGAAAGACGGCGCCCATTCCGCCCGGCCTGGAGGCTCTTTCGCGCTCGTCCGCGTCCATATCGTCATTCTCGCCCGTCGGTCCCCTGGACTGTGCGACCCTCGGCCCCGTCCGGCAAGCCGACACCGAGCAGGCCCCCGGCGATGCCAGGGCGCCGATCGACGGCGCGCCGCCGCCCGACCGCGCCGCCGAGCGGCTCGCCTTCCCATCCCTCCCGGCTCGCCGCCGCCGTCGCCGAGACCGGCGCCACCGCAGCGATCCTCGACTCCGTCGGCTACCTCGGTCCCGCGCTCCGCCTCGCCGGTTTCGCGGCCCACATCGTCGGCGTCGAGCACGGCGCGCTCATCCCGGCCAACCAGCGATGCCTCCGTCGGCGGGCGCCCCGCCTCCCCGGCCGGATCCTCGGGCTCCCCGCCTACGACGCCGAGCTCGCCGTCTCCGCCTACGCCCCCGACCGGTTGACCCCCACGGTGCCGGGCCCCGGGCGGTTCGCCGAGGAGAACCTCGGCCTCGAGCGCTCCGCCGACCGCTACTCGACCTCCTCGCCGCGCTTGCGCCCCGCCCGGCCCCGGGCTCGGCTCCGCTGATCTACCGCGGGGGGCGGCCCCCGCCGCCACCGCCCCGCCGGGCCCGCGCGATCTCGCGCAGCCGCCGCTCCTCGGCCCGGCGCGCAACCTCGGGGTCGTCCGCGTACCCCTCGGCGCCCGCCGCGGAGCCCGGCGCGACGAACGGCGCCTCGACCGGCGGCGGTTCGACCTCGGGGGCCCGGCGGCGGGCCAGGTCGCGCGCCCGCACCGCGGGCGGCGTCTGCGCCAGGTCGGCCTCGACCCGCTCGCGAATCGCCTCTCCCTCGGCGATCAGCTTGCGCTCTCCCCGCCGGCTCCCGACGCCGTCCCCGCCGCGGTCGCTCGCCGGACGCCGGCCGGCCCGAGCCGCGAGGCCGCCCAGGCGACCGCCTCCTCGCAACCGCGGCTGGAGGAACAAGACGGCGGCGGCGATGATCGCGACCACCAGAATCACGACGATTACGGTACCCACGGAATCCTCTCTCTGGTCTGTCGACCAGGTTCACCCGTCTGGACGCTCGCCAAACGTACCGACTACGCGGGCGCGCCGGCCGCCCGACCCGGCCCGCACCGGCTGTGTCACCCGTTCCGTCCGGTCCGCCGGCTAGCCTTGTTACTCACATGACTGAGCACGACATCGATCGCGTCGACCGGGACGATGCCCGCTACTCGACGCTCATCCGGGGATTCAACCTCCGCTGGGTCGGGTCGCCCGACTACATCCAGGTGTGCCGCGACCCGGGGCAGGTCCGAGCCGCCGTGCAGCGGGCGCTCGACGACGGCCAGCGGATCACCGTACGCGGGGGCGGCCACTGCTACGAGGACTTCGTCTCCGCCAACGACGGCGGCGTGATCATCGACCTGACCCCGATGTGCGGCGTCTACTGGGACAAGGCGGCCGGCGCCTACTGCGTCGAGGGCGGCGCGACCCTCTGGCACGTCTACACCCTCCTCTACAAGCGCTACGGCGTGACCCTCCCCGCCGGCTCCTGCTACTCGGTCGGCGCCGGTGGGCACGTCACCGGCGGCGGGTACGGCCTCCTCTCCCGCCTCCACGGGCTGACCGTCGACCTGCTCGACGCCGTCGAGGTCGTCCACGTCGACGCGAGCGGCCGGGCCGAGCTGATCACGGTCGGCCGCGACAGCCCCGACGCCGACGAGCGCCTGCTCCTCTGGGCCCACCTCGGAGGCGGCGGGGGGAACTTCGGCATCGTCACGAAGTTCTGGTTCCGCGACCCGCCCGCCGCGCCTGCGGAGGCCCACGTCGTCTCGCTGGTCTGGAACTGGAGCGACCTCGACGAGACGTCCTTCGCCGGGCTCCTGCGCACCTACGGCGAGTTCCTCGCCGCCCACAGCGACGTCGGCAGCCCCTACTCCGGCCTGTTCGCCCTCCTCCATCTCACCCAGCAGGCCAAGGGGCAGATCGGGCTGACCGCCCAGTACGTCGGCCCCGAGCCGGCGCGCCTGGACGAGTTCGCCGGCGAGATGAAGAGCTCGATGCCCCGGCCCGTCCCCGCCCACGGCTCGCTCGGCTACCACGGGGCGCCCCGGCCGCCGCCGGGCCCGCCGGGGCTGCCCTGGCTCTACGCGACCCAGACCCTCGACGGCAGCGGTCCCAACCAGCGCGGGAAGTACAAGTCGGCCTACATGAAGAAGCCCTTCCCCGACGCCCAGGTCGAGGCGATCTGGACGGCGCTGCGACCCAGCGCCAACCCCAACTCCCAGGCCCTCCTCCAGGTCGACTCCTACGGATGTCAGGTCAATGCCGTGCCCTCCGCCGACACGCCGGTCCCGCAGCGGTCGTCGATCATGAAGCTCCAGTACCAGACCTACTGGACGAGCCCGGCCGACGACGCCGTCAACCTCGACTGGATCCGCGGCTTCTACGAGGCCATGTACGGACCGGCCGGGCCCGTGCCCGACGGCACGATGGACGGCTGCTACGTCAACTATCCCGACGTCGACCTCCCCGACTGGCAGCACCTCTACTACCAGGACGCCTACCTCGAGCTCCAGCGGGCCAAGGCCCGCTGGGATCCCGGCGATGTCTTCAACCACCGCCAGTCGATCGAGCTCCCGCCCGCCTGAGTGCCCGCGGCGCCTCCCGCGGCCCCGGCCACTAGGCTGTGGAGCCGCCCGCCCCCCGGGCGCCCCCGGACATGAACGTCGTCATCTCGCACAGCGCCGCGGTCCTCGCCGCGGCGCACCCGATCAGCTGGTTCCAGGCCGTCGTCCTCGGGCTCCTCCAGGGGGTCACCGAGCTCTTCCCCGTCTCGAGCCTCGGCCACACCGTCCTCTTCCCGACCCTCTTCGGCTGGAACTCGCTCGTCCGCTTCCAGTCCCGGCCCGAGTCGCCCTGGCTCGCCTTCGTGGTCATGCTCCACGTCGGCAGCGCCGTCGGCCTCCTGATCTACTTCTGGCGCGAGTGGATCGAGATCATCGGGGCCTTCTTCCGCTCGCTCGCCAAGCGCCAGATCGAGACCCCGACCGAGCGCCTGGCCTGGCTGATCATCGCCTCGAGCATCCCCACCGGGATCCTCGGCCTCGCCCTCGAGCATACGATCCGGGTCGCCCTGGCCAAGCCGGTCAGCGCCGCCATCTTCCTGATGGTCAACGGCGCCATCCTGATCGCCGCCGAGCGCCTCCGGCGCAACGTCGACCTCCGCGCCGCCGCTCTCCGTGAGGGCACCGAGACCGGGGAGTTCCGGCGGCTCGACAACCTCGAGTACCGCGAGGCCGTCGTCCTCGGCCTCGCCCAGTCCGGCGGACTCCTCCCCGGCATCAGCCGCGACGGCATGGTCATGTGCGCCGGTCTCCTCCGCGGCCTCGACAACGCCGACGCCGCCCGCTACTCCTTCCTCCTCGCCACCCCGATCATCCTCGCCGCCGGCCTGTTCAAGCTGCCCGACCTGACCGGGCCGCTCGGCAACGGCGTCCGCGGCCCCGCCGCCGCCGCCGCCGTCGTCGCCGCCCTCGCCTGCATCGTCTCCGTCCACTACCTCCTCCGCTACTTCAAGACCCGCAACCTGATCCCGTTCGGGATCTACTGCCTCCTCTTCGGAGCTGGCATGGTCGTCTACACCACCGTCAGCTGACCCCGCCCTCGAGGATCTCCTTGAGCCGCCGTAGATCCGCCCGGTTGGCCCGGCCCATCGCCCGTGCCATCATCGGCGCGCTCACCCGGGCGAACCCGCTCGGCTCGCCCCGGTTGCGGAGCGTCATCCGCGTCGCCCCGCCCGCGGCGTCCTCGAACGTGTAGGTCGTCTCCATCGGGAACGGGCCCTCCGCCGTGCTCATCACGAACCGCTCGCCCGCGACCAGGGCCCGGACCTCGTAGGTGTAGGCCAGGCGGCGGCCGAGGAACCGGGCCACGAAGGCGATCCGGCTCCCGACCTCGACCGGCCGGGGCGAGCGCCACTCGACCGCCTCGATGTTCCGGTACCAGGCCGTCGCCGTGTCCGGATCGCACGCGTATTCCGCCACCTCCTCCCGCGGCCGCCCGATCTCGATCTCGCTGACCACGTCGACCATCACTCGCTCACCCCGCTCACCCCGCGCACCCGCTCAGCCCCGCTCAACCGCGCATCCCCGCTCACCCGCGCATCCCCGCTCACCCGCTCCCACGACCGGCGACCGCCCCGGCCCCGGCCCCGCCCGCCCCGACCGCCCCGACCGCCACGCCGCCGGCCGCCTCATCCGACCAGCAGTCGCCGACGTCCTCCGGGACCCCGACGATCTGCCCGCCCCCGCACCCCTCCGCCGCCACCCGCCGCCGCGGGTCGACGATCCCGGCCAGCCCGAGCAGTCCCCCCAGCCCGACGAGGGCCGCCGCGATCCCGATCCCCGTGTGGAACGCCTTGACCGACGCCCGCTCGACCGCCCCGGCCACCACCCGCGCCTCCGGCCCGGCCAGTCCCGCCGTCGCCGCCCGGGCCAGCGTCTCGTGGCGGGCCGCCGCCACCGCCGCCCGCCCCGCCCCCGACAGCGTCCGCCCGGCCAGCGCCCGGTCGATCGTCGCCGTGAACGTCCCGGCCACGATCGCCCCCGTCGCCGCGATCGCCATCAGGCCCGCGACCCTCGCGACCGCGTTGTTGACCCCCGACGCGATCCCCGCGTTCGACTCGTCCGCGTCGGCCAGGACCGTCGCCGTCAGCGGCGCGACCGTCATGGCCAGGCCGATCGAGAAGACGACCAGCCCGGGCAGGACGTCGACCACGTAGTCGACCCGCGCCGGCATCCGGGCCAGGTAGGCCAGCCCGGCCGCCGCGACCAGCGGACCCGCGCCCATGAACCGGCGCGGCCCGAACCGGTCGGCCAGGGCTCCGAACCGCTTCGAGCTGACGAACATCACCACCGTCGACGGCAGCGTCGCCAGCCCCGCCTCGAGCGCCCGGTAGCCGGCGACCTGCTGGAGGTAGAGCACGAGCAGGAAGAAGGTGATCGACAGGCCGCCGTACATCGACAGCGTCTCCAGGTTGCCGACCGCGAAGTTCCGCCGGCGAAACAGGCCGAGCGGGAGCATCGGGTCTCCCGTCCGCCCCTCCCGGACCAGGAACAACCCGAGAAAGGCGACCCCGCCGGCCAGCCCGCCCACCACCTCCGGCGAGGACCATCCGACCGCCGGCTGGCGGATCAGGGCGAACACCGGCCCGGCCAGCCCGACCGCGCACAACCCCGCCCCCGCCCAGTCGACCGCCCGCCGAACCCCGCCCGCCGCCCGCGCCGGGACCGCCCGCCGGACGAGCACGATGGTCGCCAGCACGAAGGGGATGTTGACCGCGAAGATCCACCGCCACGACGCCGCGTCGATCAGCGCCCCGCCCACGAACGGCCCGACCACCGCGGCGATCCCCGACCAGGCCGTCCACGACCCGATCGCCGCCCCCCGCTCGGCCGGCGGGAACGCCGCGACGATCACCGCCAGGGCGCTCGGCGCCAGGAGCGCCCCGAACACGCCCTGGAGCGCCCGCGCCCCGACCAGGAAGCCGATCGACGGGGCCACCGCGCAGAGGACGGACGCCACCCCGAAGCCGCCGACCCCGAGCTCGAAGACCCGGCGCTCCCCGAACACGTCCCCCAGCGACCCACCGACCAGGATCAGCGACCCGAGCGTCAGGAGGTAGCCGTTCGAGACCCACTGCTGCCCGGCCAGGCCCCCGCCGAGCGAGCGCTCGATCGCCGGCAGCGCCACGTTGACCACCGTCGCGTCCAGCCCGGCCACGAACGATCCCATGATCGCCGCCACCAACGCCAGGCGCTTGGCGTCCACCGGCTACTCCCGCTCGTAGAGCCCGAGCCCCGGCCACGGCGACCCGCCCGGCCCGGCCGCCTCGGTCGCCTCGGCGCCACCGGTTCCCCCGCCGTCGAGCACGTCGTGCCAGACGCCGGCCGGCACCCCCGACAGCGCCCGCGACGCCGGCGCCTCCACCCCCGGACGCACGGCGACGACGACGAGCACGTCCTCCCCCCGCAGGAAGGCGCACACGTCCGGCCCCGCCTCGACCGGGACGTAGGCCCCGGCGAACGCCTCCGGCCGGCGCCGGCGCAGGTCGAGGGCGCGGACGATCAGACCGAGCTTGCGCGTCTCGCCGGCCGGCCGAGCCCCGGCCGCGAGCCCGTCGAGGAGCTCCCGGCGCCGCTCCCAGTCGACCGCCCGGCGGTTGTCCGGGTCGACCAGCGACAGCGCCCAGAGCTCGTCCCCCTGATAGATGTCCGGGATCCCCGGGCTCGTCAGCTTGAGGAGGAGCTGGCCGAGCGCCGCACGCTCACCCTCCCTCCGGACCTGCTCCAGAAAATCCTCGAAATCCCGGACGAACGGCTCGTGGGCGACCACCCGGGCGGCGAACTCCATGACCCCCGCCTCCCACTCCGCGTCCGGCGAGACCCAGTTCGTGTTCCGCTTCGCCTCGCGCAGCGCCTTCTCCAGGTACTCCGACAGTCGCTCCACCGACACCGGCCAGACCCCGACCAGCGTCTGGTAGAGGAGGTACTCCTCGGTCGCGTCCGGCGGGCGCCCCGTCCGCAGCCCGGCGTTGAGATCGCGCCAGGCCAGCACCCGCTCCCGCCACGCCCCGGCCAGGCCGGCCAGCGCCCCGATCCGGGCCCGGGCGTCGCCCGAGCGCTTGGTGTCGTGGGTCTGGGTGACCAGGAGGCCCTCGGGGAAGCGCCGCCCCCGCTCCGCGTTGCGCGCGTGGAAGTCGGCCACCGAGAGGCCGAAGCGGTCGGGGTCGCCGCCCACCTCGTTGAGCGCGAGCAGCCGCACGTAGCGGTAGAAGGCCGTGTCCTCGACGCCCTTGGCCGTGATCGCCGGCGTCGTCTGCTGGAAGCGGGTGACGAACTCCTCGGGGATCCCCTCCGTCCGCTCGAGCAGGACGGCCGCAGCCAGCCCCGGGTCCATGCCCGACCGGGCGACGGCGTCCCGGTCGGCCTCCGCGACCTGCCCGCTCCACGGCTCGACGTAGGTCCGGTAGACCGGGAGCCCCGCCGCCGCCCCGGCCAGCACCTCCGCCGAGAACGGTCCCAGGCGCTCGAGCCGGGCGAGCTCCCGGGAGAAGGTCCCCGTGGCCTGCTCGAGCTGGGCCTCCCGGGCGATCTCCGCGAACGACCGCTCCTCCCCGGTGAACTCCCCGAGCAGCGCCCCGAGCGGCTCGCGCCCGGCCGGATCGACGAACAGCGCGCACACGTCGCCGAGGAACTCGTAGCCCACCGTCCCGCTCACCGGCCAGTCCCGGAGCTCCTCGTCCGGGTCGAGGATCTTCTCCACCCACACCCGGTCGACCCCCTCGGACCGCAGCCGCGCCAGGTAGCCGGCCGGGTCGGCCAGGCCGTCCGGGTGGTCGACCCGCAGGCCGTCGACCAGGCCGTCGCGGACGAGCTCGATCGCCCGCCGGTGGGTCGTCTCGAAGACCTCCAGGTCCTCCTGGCGGAGCGCCGCCAGGTCGTCGATGTCGAAGAAGCGGCGGTAGCCGTCGCCCGCCGGGTCGAGGTCGAAGAAGCGGGCCCGGAGCTCCGGGTCGCGCCACCAGCGGTTCTCCTCGGAGACCCCCATGTGGTTGGGGACGATGTCGAGGACGATCCCCAGGCCCGCCCCGGCCAGGGCGGCGAACGCCTCCTCGCCGCCCAGCTCCTCGCTCAGCCGGGTCGGGTCGACGACGTCGTAGCCGTGGGTCGAGCCCCGCCGGGCCTGGAAGGACGGCGAGAGGTAGAGGTGGCTGATGCCCAGGCGCTGGAAGTACGGGACGAGCTCCCGGGCCTTGGCGAAGTCCAGGCCCGGGCCGAGCTGGAGGCGGTAGGTGCAGCGCAGCTCGCTCACGGCCATCCGCCCCCGCTCACGCCCCGGCCAGCTGGCCGCGCCGCAGGACGTAGACCGAGCGCGCCCGGATCTCGAGCTTGTCCCGCGCCGCGTAGTCCCGCGCCCCGGCCTCGAGCGACGGCTCGGCCGTCGAGAGCTCCGACGCCCACGACCGACCGAACGACGCCGCCGGGAGGGTGAACGTCACGTCCTCATGGTGGGCGTTGAAGAGCAGCAGGAACGAGTCGTCGACCACCGCGTCGCCCTCCGGGTCGGCCTCCTGGAGCTCCTCGCCGTTCAGGAACAGGCCGATCACGTGGCTGTCGCCCTTCCTCCAGTCGCGCTGGGTCATCTTGCGCCCGTCCGGGCGAAACCACCAGGCGTCGGGGAGGCCGGGGCCGTCGGTCGAGCCTTCGAGGAAGCGCACCCGCCGGAAGACCGGGTGGCGGTGGCGCAGGGCGATCAGCCGGCGGGTGAACCGGTGGAGGTCGGTCTGCCACGGCTCGTGGCGCCAGCCCAGCCACGAGAGCTCGTTGTCCTGGCACCAGGTGTTGTTGTTGCCCTCCTGCGTGCGCCCGAACTCGTCCCCGCCGAGCATCATCGGCACCCCCTGGGAGAGGAACAGCGTGGTCAGGAAGTTCCGCTCCTGGCGCTCGCGCAGGGCGAGGATCTCCGCGTCGTCGGTCGGGCCCTCGACCCCGCAGTTCCACGACCGGTTGTCGTCGGTCCCGTCCTGGTTGTCCTCCTGATTGGCCTCGTTGTGCTTCTCGTTGTAGGAGACCAGGTCGCGGAGGGTGAACCCGTCGTGAGCGGTGATGAAGTTGATCGACGCGAACGGATCCCGACCGTCCCACTGGTAGAGGTCGCTCGACCCGGTGAAGCGCTTGGCGAAGTCGGCGACGCTCGCCTGGCCGCGCCAGAAGTCGCGCATCACGTCCCGGTACATGCCGTTCCACTCCGACCAGAGGACCGGGAAGTTCCCCACCTGGTAGCCGCCCGGGCCGACGTCCCACGGCTCGGCGATTAGCTTGACCTGGGAGAGGACCGGGTCCTGGTGGATCACGTCGAAGAAGGCCGACAGCCGGTCGACGTCGTAGAACTCCCGGGCCAGGGCGCTGGCCAGGTCGAAGCGGAAGCCGTCGACGTGACACTCGGTCACGAAGTAGCGCAGCGAGTCCATGATCAGGCGCAGCACGCTCGGGTGCATCGGGTTGAGGCTGTTGCCCGTCCCCGTGAAGTCCATGTAGTGGCGCAGGTCGTCCGGCATCAGGCGGTAGTAGGCGGCGTTGTCGACCCCCTTGAAGGACAGGAGCGGCCCGAGGTGGTTGCCCTCGGCCGTGTGGTTGTAGACGACGTCCATGATCACCTCGATGTCGACGGTGTGGAGCGCCTTGACCATGCCCTTGAACTCGCGCACCTGCTCGCCCCCCCGACCCGACGCCGAGTACATCGCGTGGGGGGCGAGGAAGCCGATCGAGCTGTAGCCCCAGTAGTTGGTCAGGCCCCGCTCGAAGAGGAAGCTCTCGTCGATGATGGCGTGGACCGGGAGGAGCTCGACCGCCGTGACCCCGAGATCCTGGAGGTAGGCGATCGCCTCCTCGCTGGCCAGACCGGCGTAGGTCCCCCGGAGGTCCTCCCGCACGGCCCGGTTGAGCTTGGTGAAGCCCTTGACGTGGGTCTCGTAGATGATCGTCTCCTTCCACGGCCGCTGGGGCAGGCGGTCGCCCTGCCAGTCGAACCCGGGATCGACGACCACGCAGCGCGGCATCGCCGGGGCCGAGTCCTCGTCGTCGAGCTCGAGGTCGGCGTCGGGGTTGTCCGGGTCCGGGACGTACGGGAGGGTGTTGGCCTCGTCCCAGGCCACCGGTCCGTCGATCGCCTTGGCGTAGGGGTCGAGCAGGAGCTTGCGCGGGTTGAAGCGGTGTCCCTCCGCGGGGGCGAACGGGCCGTGGACCCGGTACCCGTAGCGCTGACCCGGGGCGATGCCCGGCAGATAGCAGTGCCAGTTGTGGGCCGTCCGGTAGGGGAGCTCGATCCAGCTCTCGTGGCCGTTCGCGTCGAACAGGCAGAGCTCGACGAGCTCGGCGTGCTCGGAGAAGATCGAGAAGTTGGTGCCCCTCCCGTCCCAGGTCGCCCCGAGGGGGAACGGGGTGCCCAGCCAGATGTCGCTCATCGCAGAAGTGCTCCAGAGAGAGGCCCGAGCGTGACCGCGCTCGAGCCGAGTCGGGTGTTTTCGGGGTGCGTGCTCAAGATGATCTCGCTCCGGTCGGTCGCCACCGACTGGGTGACCGGCGCGAAGTTGCAGACCAGCTGACCCCCGTCGCGCTCGAGGCGCAGCCAGCGTGCATCCTCGTCGAACTCGATCGCCCGTGCCTCGCCGGAGACCGAGCGCCGGGCGCGCAGGAGGCGGGCGTAGAGGTCGGCGAGGCGGTCGTCGACCCGGCGGGTCAGCTTCGACGCCGTGAAGGTGGCGAGCGCCTGGGGGTCGGGCACCTCCTCGCCGAAGGCGGCGAACGAGGCGAACTCCCGCCGACGGCCCTCCCGGGTCGCCCTGGCGATGGGCTCGTCGATGTGGTCGCAGAAGAACTGGAACGGCGCGTCCTCGCCGTACTCCTCGCCCATGAAGAGCATCGGCGTGAACGGGGAGAGGAGGGTGCAGAAGGCGGCGAGCGGGCGGGCCTCCGGAGGGAGGCGGTCGCCGAAGGCGCGGTTGCCGACCTGGTCGTGATTCTGGTCGAAGACGACGAACTGGTCCGGCCGGCGATCGCCGGCCGGGGCGCCGAAGACCCGCCGGCGGAACTCCGAGTACTGGCCGTCGTGGACGAACGGTCGCCCGAAGGCCTTGGCCAGATCGGCGACCCGCCCGAAGTCGACGTAGTAGCCGTCGCGCTCGCCGGTCAACAGGACACGCAGCGCATGGTGGAAGTCGTCGGCCCACTGGGCGTCGCACGCCCACCCGCCGACGTCCGGCGGGCGGATCACCTTCGGGTCGTTGAGCCCCGACTCGGCGATCACCAGGGCCCGGGGGTTGACCGCATGGACCCGCTCGACGATCTCGCCGACGATCGGGTGGGGGCCGGTGTCGTAGATCGCGTGGATCGCGTCGAGGCGCAGCCCGTCGAGGTGGAAGTCCCGGATCCACCCGGCCGCGCTCTGGAGGACCAACTCGCGGACCGGGTCGCTCTCGGCGTCGTCGTAGTTCATCGCCTTGCCCCAGAACGTCCCGTACCGGTCGGTGAAGTACGGGCCGAAGGCTTCGAAGGCGCGGGCGCCCGAGGCGCCGAGGTGGTTGTAGACGACGTCGAGGACGACGGCGACCCCCGCCCGGTGGGCCGCGTCGACCAGGCGCTGGAGGCCGGCCGGACCCCCGTAGGCCCGGTGGGCGGCCGAGAGGTAGACGCCGTCGTAGCCCCACCCGCGCATCCCCGGGAAGTCGGCGACCGGCATCAGCTCGATCGCCCCGACCCCGAGCCCGGCCAGCCGCTCGAGCTCGGGGATCACCGCGTCGAACGTCCCGTCCGCGGTGAACGTCCCGACGTGGAGCTCGTAGAGGACGAGCGACGCGAGCGGCGGCGTCGCGAACTCGCCGTCGGTCCAGGCGAACGCGCCCGGGTCGAGGACCCGCGACGGGCCGCGCAGGCCGCCGGCCTGCTCGCGGCTCGCCGGGTCGGGGAGGCGCCGGCGCCGCCCGCCTCCGCGCGGCTCGATCACCAGCCAGTAGTCGGACCCCGGACCGATCGGCGCCCGCCCGGCGTGGACGGCGAGACCCTCCTCGGCGAGCGGCCACTCCCGGCGGCCCGAGCGGACGGCGACCGCCGCCGCGTGGGGCGCCCAGACCCGGAACTCGGTCTCCCCGCCACCGACCGGGACCGCCCCGAGCGGCGCCCGCCAGGGGAGCGGCGCTCCGTGGTCGCCGGTCATCGGCGCGCCGGGCGCGCGCCGGGTCGGCTCCGCCTCACGGCCCGGCCGCCCCGGCCGGGGTCAGCCAGATCACGCCGAGCGGCGGGAGGTTGAGCTCCGCCGACCAGGGCTGGTCGTGCCAGGGCACCGACTCGGCGGCCCGCCCGCCGAAGTTGCCGACGTCGCTGCCCCCGTAGTGACGCGAGTCGCTGTTGACGCGCTCGACCCAGACCCCGGGGCGGGGCAGCCCGACCCGGTAGTCGGAGCGGACGACCGGGGAGAGGTTGCAGACGCACACGAGGACATCGTCCGGGTCCGTGCCCTCCCGGGCGAAGGCGATCACGTTGTGGTCGGCGTCATTGACCTCGAGCCAGCGGAACGCCTCTCCGTCGGCGTCGCGGGTCCAGAGGGCCGGGGTGTCCTGGTAGACGCGGTTGAGGTCGCCGACCAGGGTCTGGAGCCCGGCGTGGTCCTCCTGCTCGAGCAGGTGCCAGTCGAGCGAGCGCTCGTGGCTCCACTCCCGCTCCTGGCCGAACTCCTGGCCCATGAACAGGAGCTTCTTGCCCGGGTGGGCCCACATGTAGGCGAACAGGGCGCGCAGGTTGGCGAATCGCTGCCAGCGGTCGCCGGGCATCTTCTCGAACAGGGAGCCCTTCCCGTGGACGACCTCGTCGTGACTGAGCGGGAGGATGAAGTTCTCGCTGAACGCGTACATCAGGCTGAAGGTCAGCTGATGGTGGTGGTAGCGGCGGTTGATCGGGTCCTCGGCGAAGTAGGCGAGGGTGTCGTGCATCCAGCCCATGTTCCACTTGAAGCCGAAGCCGAGACCGCCGAGGTAGGTCGGCCGGGAGACGCCCGGCCAGGCGGTCGACTCCTCGGCCGCCGAGATGATCCCCGGGGCCTGGGCGTAGAGCGCCTCGTTGACCTCCTTGAGGAAGGCCACCGCCTCGAGGTCCTCGCGGCCCCCGTAGCGGTTGGGGAGCCACTCGCCGGCCTTGCGCGAGTAGTCGCGGTAGAGCATCGAGGCGACCGCGTCCATCCGGATCCCGTCGACGTGGTACTCCCGGACCCAGAAGAGGGCGTTGGCCACGAGGAAGTTCCGCACCTCGTTGCGCCCGTAGTTGAAGACCAGCGTCCCCCAGTCCGGGTGGGCGCCGAGGCGGGGGTCCTCGTGCTCGTAGAGCGCCGTCCCGTCGAAGCGGGCCAGCGCCCAGTCGTCGCGGGGGAAGTGGGCCGGGACCCAGTCGAGGATCACCCCGATCCCCGCCTGGTGGAGGCGGTCGACGAAGGCGCGGAAGTCGTCGGGCGACCCGAACGTCGGCGTCGGGGCGTAGTAGGAGGTCACCTGGTAGCCCCACGACCCGGCGAACGGGTGGGCCATCACCGGCATCAGCTCGACGTGGGTGAAGCCGAGCTCGCGGACGTAGGTGGCGAGCTCGTCGGCCAGCTCCCGGTAGTCGAGGAGCCGGTCCGGCGCGTGGGGGTCGCGGCGCCAGCTCCCGAGGTGGACCTCGTAGATCGACATCGGGGCGACCAGGGGCTCGCGCCGGTGGCGGGCGGCGAGCCAGTCCTCGTCGCGCCAGCGGTGGCGGGCCCGGGCGACGACCGACGAGGTCCCGGGCGGGAGCTCGGCGGCGAAGGCGAGCGGGTCGGCCTTCAGCCGCAGCTCGCCGGCGGCCGTGTGGATCTCGTACTTGTAGACGGCGCCCTCGTCGACGTCGGGGAGGAAGAGCTCCCAGATGCCGGTCGAGCCCATCGAGCGCATCGGGTGCAGGCGCCCGTCCCAGGAGTTGAAGTCCCCGACCACCCTGACCGACCGGGCGGCCGGGGCCCAGACGGCGAAGGCGGTTCCGGCGACCCCGTCGACCTCGCCCGGGTGGGCCCCCAGGCGCTGGTAGAGCTCGCGGTGGCGGCCCTCGCCGACCAGGTGGAGGTCGAGCTCGCCGAGGGTCGGCGGGTAGGCGTAGGGATCGCGCAGGCCGAAGGAGTTCCCGTCCGGGTAGTGGACCTCGAGCTCGTAGCGGACGGGCAGCGACGCCCCGGCCAGGACGCCCTCGAAGATCCCGGCCGGATGGACGCGCTCGAGCGCGACCGCCCCGCCGCCCCCCTCGGGGACGGCGCTGATCGCGTCCGCGCCCGGGCGCCACGCCCGGATGCGCACCCCGCCGGGCGCCGGGTGGGCGCCGAGGACGTGGTGGGGGTCGGCGTGGTGGCCGTCGACCAGCTGGTCGAGCTCCGCCTGGTGGCCGAGGACCCCGGCCAGCACCTCCGCCCCCCGGGCTGCCTCGGCGGCCCGCGCGGCGGCTGCCGCCTGCGCCGCGGCCGCCGCCTCCGCCGCGGCCGCCGCCTCTGCCGCCGCGGCCGCCCCTGAGGAGCCGCGCTTGCCCTCGCCCTCGCCCTTGCCCTTGCCCTTGCCCTTGCCTTGCCGCCGGCGGTCCCCTTGCTCATGCGAGGGGCTCGTCGAGCAGGCGGGCGATCGCCGTGACCGGGACGACGAGCCAGTCGGGCCGGTTGTTGAGCTCGTAGCGCAGCTCGTAGAGGAGCTTCTCGAGCTCGAAGATCGACAGCAGCTTCTCGATCCCCTGGCGCCCGGCGGGGAGGAGGTTCTGGTCGACCTCGGCGAGGTAGCCCCGGAGGAAGCACTCGCGGGCCCGGGCCTCCCAGTCGGGCGAGGCGGCCGGGAGGTCGAAGAGGCGCTCGCCGGCGAGGGCGGCGTTGGAGATCGAGCGGAGCATCCCGGCGACGTCGCGCAGCGGCGAGTGCTTGCGCCGGCGCTCGCGCAGCGGCCGGCCCGGCTCGCCCTCGAAGTCGAGGACGACCCAGCCGTTGGCGCCGAGGACGGTCTGCCCGAGGTGGTAGTCGCCGTGGCCGCGGATCAGCCGTCCGCCGATGCCGATGTGCGAGAGCATCTGGAGGCGGTCGCGCAGATCGGGCCCGCGGCCGGCGATCGGCTCGAGCACGGCGTGGTCGGGGAGCTCGAGGAAGACCCGCTCGATCTGCTCGTCGATCGTCGCGCTGAGCAGGGAGACGCTCTCGTCGGAGGGCTCCTCGGGGGCGAAGTCGGGATCCTCGGGGTCGGAGGCGAGAACGGCGTGCATCCGCCCGGTCACGGCGCCGAGCTGCTCGAGGCGGGAGAAGAAGTCGCTCTCGTCCTCGACGAGGGCGTCGAGGGCCAGGCGCCAGCCGTCGACCGCCCCGGCGATGAACTCCTGCATGACTCCGAGGGTGGCGTCCATGAGCTCGCCGCTGTACTGGAACCAGCCCTCGAGCCGGGCGACGTGCTCGAAGTCGTGGCCGGCGAGGAAGCGGAGCATCTCGAGCTCGGGGTTGATCCCCGGCTCGACCTTGCGGAAGACCTTGAGGACGAGCCGGTCGTCGAAGACGATCGACGTGTTCGACTGCTCGACGCCCATCTCGCGCGACGGCGTCCCCGGCCCGACCGGCTCCCCGCCCTCCCACCAGAACTCGACGCTCGACTCGCCGTCCTCGATCGCGGCCGAGGTGCCGAGGAGGAGCGCGAGGAGCGCGGTCTGGTCGGGGTCGGCGAGGGCGTCGTAGGCCGTGAAGCCGGCGTCGGTGCAGACGGTGCCCCGGTCCCACCCCTCGCCGTCGGGCCGGACGCCGATCGGCACGTGGTAGAGCTCGTGGGTGCCGGCCCCGAACCGCGCCTCGACGATGGTCAGGGCGAGGGCCGGGGGCTCCCGGCGGAGGACGACGACGTCGAGGACGTTGAACTGGGCGACGTCCCGGGCCTTCGACCCGAACCAGCGCTGGGCGCTGATCCAGTCGGTGAGGACCTCCTCGGAGACGGCCAAGCGGGAGCCGAGGTCACGCGTCGCCATTGTCGCCTTCCGTTAGGAGGAACCAGAAGAACCCCCGCGGGGCGAGGGTCAGGAGGTAGGGGAGTCGCGCCGATGCGGGGGAACCGGGTCCGGCCCAGCATCTCCTCGGGGTAGCGCCGCTCGTAGGCCGAGAGGTCGAGCTCGACGGCCTGGGCCGAGCGGGCGAGGTTGTGGACGCAGAGGACGACGTCGTTCTCGTAGGTGCGCACGTGGGCGAAGATCCGCGGGTTCGACGTCGGCAGGGCCTCGTAGGTCCCGAGGCCGAAGACCGGATGGTCCTTGCGCAGGCCGATGAAGCGCCGCAGCCAGCGCAGGAGGGACGACGGGGTGCGGAGCTGGGCCTCGATGTTGACGGCCTGATACCCGTAAACCGGGTCCATCAACGGGGGCGCGTAGAGCTGGGCGAAGTCGGCCCGGGAAAAGCCGCCGTTGCGGTCACCGGTCCACTGCATCGGCGTCCGGACCCCGTCCCGGTCGCCGAGGTAGACGTTGTCGCCCATGGCGATCTCGTCGCCGTAGTAGATGACCGGGCTCCCGGGGAGCGAGAAGAGGATCGCCGTCATCAGCTCGATCTCGTCGCGGCCGTTGTCGAGGAGCGGGGCCAGGCGCCGGCGGATCCCGAGGTTCAGCTTCATCCGCGGGTCCTTGGCGTACTCGGCATACATGTAGTCGCGCTCCTCGTCGGTCACCATCTCGAGCGTCAGCTCGTCGTGGTTGCGCAGGAAGAGGCCCCACTGGCAGTTCTCGGGGATCGCCGGGGTGTTGGCCAGGGTCTCGAGGATCGGGGCGGCGGTCTCCCGGCGCAGGGCCATGAACATCCGGGGCATGACCGGGAAGTGGAAGGCCATGTGGCACTCGTCGCCGTCGCCGAAGTACTCGACGACGTCGGCCGGCCACTGGTTGGCCTCGGCGAGGAGGACGCGGTCGGGGTACTCGGCGTCGACGGTGGCCCGGACCCTGCGCAGGAAGGCGTGGGTCTCGGGGAGGTTCTCGCAGTTGGTCCCCTCGCGCTCGAAGAGGTAGGGGACGGCGTCGAGGCGGAAGCCGTCGAGGCCGAGGTCGAGCCAGAAGCGCAGGACGTCGAGCATCGCCTCCTGGACCTCGAGGCTCTCGTAGTTGAGGTCGGGCTGGTGGGAGAAGAAGCGGTGCCAGAAGTAGGCCCCGGCCCCTTCGTCCCAGGTCCAGTTGGAGGTCTCGGTGTCGACGAAGATGATCCGGGCGTCGCGGTAGCGGTCGGCCGTCTCCGACCAGACGTACCAGTCGCGCTTGGGCGAGTCGGGGTCGGAGCGGGACTCCTGGAACCAGGGGTGCTCGTTCGAGGTGTGGTTCATCACGAGGTCGGCGACCACCCGGATGCCCCGGGCGTGGGCGGCGTCGATGAAGGTCTTGACGTCCTCGAGGGTCCCGTAGTCGGCGTGGATCGCCTTGTAGTCGGAGATGTCATAGCCACCGTCGCGCAGGGGCGACTGGTACATGGGCAGGAGCCAGACGCAGTCGATCCCGAGCCACTCGAGGTAGTCGAGCTTCTCGGTCAGGCCGCGGAAGTCGCCCGACCCGTCGGCGTTGCCGTCGTAGAAGCCGCGGACGTGGATCTCGTAGAAGATCGCGGTCTTGAACCAGTGCGGGTTCGACTCGAACCACTGGGACGTGGCGCCGGGCTTGGCCAGGTTCATGGCCATCAGGGTTGCACGACATCGAGGATGTGGGCGACCCGGCGGGTCGGGTCGAGGCGGAAGTAGTTGCGCCCGAGCCACCAGTCGAACGACTCCCCGCTGAGCAGGTCGGTGACCGTGAACGCCGGGGAGAGCCCCGACTCGACGGGGACGATGGTCACGCCCTCGCGCACCGAGCGGGGGTCGAGGGTGACGACGATGATCAGCGTCTCCCCGGCCGTCTGCTTGAGGTAGGCGATCACCTGATCGTTCTCGGTCTCGAGGAAGGTCACGTCCTCGAGCCGCTGGAGCGCCGGGTGATCGCGGCGCAGGCCGTTGAGCATCGAGATGAACGGGAGCAGCGGGCCGTCGAGGCGGCGCTGCTTGACCTCGTACTTCTCCGAGTTCAGGTACTCCTCCGACCCGGCGTGGCGGGGGGTCGACTCGAAGTGCTCGAACCCCGAGTAGATGCCGTAGGTCGGGGAGAGGGTGGCGGCCAGGGTGAGGCGGATGGCGAAGGCGGCGGTGCCCCCGGTCTGGAGGTACTCGTGGAGGATGTCCGGGGTGTTGACGAAGAAGTTGGGCCGGAAGTACTCGCGCATCGGCGAGTGGGCGAGCTCGTCGACGTACTCGATCAGCTCCTGGCGTGTGTTCTTCCAGGTGAAGTACGTGTAGGACTGGGTGAAGCCGACCTTGGCCAGCTCACGCATCATCGGCGGCCGGGTGAACGCCTCGGCGAGGAAGATCACATCCGGCTCCTGGTCGCGGACCTCCTCGATCAACCACTCCCAGAAGGCGACCGGCTTGGTGTGCGGGTTGTCGACCCGGAAGATCCGCACCCCGTGGCCGACCCAGAAGAGGACGACGTCGCGCAGGGCGTGCCAGAGGCCACGCCAGTCGGCGCAGCCGAAGTCGACGTTGTAGATGTCCTGGTACTTCTTGGGCGGGTTCTCCGCGTACTTGAGCGTGCCGTCCGGGCGCTGGTGGAACCACTCGGGGTGCTCGTTCAGCCACGGGTGGTCGGCCGAGCACTGGATGGCGAAGTCGATGGCGATCTCGAGGCCGTGCTCGACGGCGGCGGCGACGAGCCGGTCGAAGTCCTCGATCGTGCCGAGCTCCGGATGGACGGCGGTGTGGCCGCCGGCGGCCGAGCCGATCGCCCACGGGCTGCCCGGGTCCCCGGGGCCGGCGCTCAGCGCGTCGTTGCGCCCCTTGCGGTTGGTCTCGCCGATCGGGTGGATCGGCGGGAGGTAGAGGACGTCGAAGCCGAGCGCGGCGAACTCGGGGAGGAGGCGCGAGGACGCCGTCGAAGCCGCCCCACGACCGGGGAAAGAGCTCGTACCAGGAGCCGAAGCGGGCGCGGGGGCGATCGACGTCGACCTCGAGCACGCGATCGAGCTCGGTTCCGTCTGGGGTGTTCGGGAGCGGTTGAACGAGGGCGGCGAGCTCCGGCTCGAGCGCGGCCGCGGCCCGGGACTCGGCCGGGGCGCGCTGGTCCTCGAGCGCCCGGGCGGCCCGCTCGATCGCCCTGTCCTGCGCCGGGCCGGCCCGGCCGAGGAGGGCGCGGAGGATGGCCGCGCCCTCGGCCAGCTCGGGCTCGAGCTCGGTCTGGCCGGCGGCGAGCTTGCGCTCGAGCTCGCTGCGCCAGGTCGCGAAGGTGTCGGTGTAGGCCTCGATCTGCCAGCGCCAGCGGCCCTGGGCGTCGAGCGGGAAGGAGGCGCGCCAGTGATCGGGGTCGTCGCGGGGCTCGGGGCGCTCCATCGCGACCACCGCCCAGTCCGCGTCGGCCGGGCCGCGGTAGCGGGCGACGGCGCCGAGGACGTCGTGGCCGTCGCGGAAGATGGTGGCCGAGACCTCGAGCAGGTCGCCGACGCAGCGCTTGGCCCGAAAGCGGCCGCAGTCGACGTCGGGGGCGACGTCCTCGATGCGGATTCGCGGCGGAGGAGTCGTGGGGAGGGCGGGCATGGCAGGCTTCTCCTTCCGCACTTCATGCATTTCCAATCGACTGCCTGTGAACATCGTGAGATCCAGTGGGGTTCAGCTCCACGCGACGTCGCTCCCGACGGGGCGTCTCGGGGCCGAGGCCTACCGCTTCGTCGACTGGCTGGCCGCGGCCGGCCAGTCCTGGTGGCAGATGCTGCCGCTCGGTCCGCCGGACCGGTACAAATCACCCTACAAGGCCCGCTCGGCCTTCGCCTGCTGGGCCGGGCTCCTGGCCGACCCGGGGGCGCCGGTCTCGGTCGGGGAGGAGGACGACTTCCGCGAGCGCCAGTCCTACTGGGCGGTCGACTGGGAGCGGCTCGGCGGGGGCCGGCGGGCGCTCCGCGACCAGGTCCGCTTCGAGCGCGAGTGGAATCGCCTGCGCGCCTACGCGGCCGACCGGGGGGTGCGGATGATCGGGGACCTGCCGATCTACGTCGCGCCCGGGAGCGTCGACCACCAGAGCCACCCCGAGCTCTTCCAGTCCGGGGCGGTGGCCGGGGCGCCGCCCGACGACTTCGCCCCCCTCGGCCAGCACTGGGGCAACCCGCTCTACGACTGGCCGGCGCTCCAGCGGACCGGCTACCGCTGGTGGATCGAGCGCCTGCGGCGGAGCTTCGAGCTCTTCGACTTGGTCCGGGTCGACCACTTCCGCGGCTTCGTCGCCTACTGGTCGATCCCGGCCGGCGCGCCCGACGCGCGGGCCGGTCGCTGGCGCCGCGGCCCGCTGGGAGCGCCGTTCGCGGCGGCCGAGCGCGAGCTCGGCCCGCTGGCCGTGATCGCCGAGGATCTCGGGGTGATCACCCCGGCCGTCCACCGCCTGCGCGACGGGCTCGGCTACCCGGGGATGGTCATCCTCCAGTTCGACTTCGGCCGGGGCGGGGGCCAGCCCCACCGGCGGGCGAGCGTGACCTACACGAGCACCCACGACCAGGACACCGTCCTCGGCTGGTGGCGGGGGCTCGACGAGGAGACGCGGGCCCGGGCCCGGGAGGCGATGGCCCGCAACGGGGTCGGCGCCGAGGACGACGCCGAGTGGGCGCTGATCGGGCTCGCCTTCGCGGCGCCGTCGGACCTGGCCATGGTCCAGATCCAGGACGTCCTCGGCCTGGGCAGCGAGGCGCGGATGAACGTGCCCGGCCGCCCGGCCGGGAACTGGGGCTGGCGGGTCGAGGAGGCGATGCTGACGCCGGCCCTGGCCCGGCGGCTGCGGGCGGCGAGCGACCGGGCCGGGCGGCTCCCGTGAGGCGCGGCCTGGTCGCCGTCGGCGACAGCATCACCAACGGCGCCGGCCAGGCGATGCTCGGGGTCTGCTGCCTGTCGTGGGCCCAGTGGCTGGCGGCGGCGCTCGAGCTCCCGTACACCGGCCTCGCCCGCGACGGGGCGGTCGCGGCGAGCGCCCTGGCCGAGCAGGTCCCGCGCCTGCGGGGACCCTACGACGTCGCCTGCGTCTACCTCGGGGTCAACGACGTCCGCGTCCCGACCTTCGCGGCCGACGCGTTCGCCGCGGCGCTCGCCGGGGTCCTCGACGCGGTGGGCGCCCAGGCCGAGCGGCTGCTCGTGGCGACGATCCCGCTCGACCTGGGCCGCCCGCCGGCGCCCCCGGAGCGGATCGCCGCGGCCAACCGGGTGATCGCCCGGCTCGGGGAGCGGCGGGGGGCGACGCTGCTCGAACTCGAGGATCTCGGCGGCTGGAAGCTCGTCCTCCCGGATGCGGTGCACCTGACCGCCCTCGGCCAGCTGGAGGTCGCCGAGCGGGCGGCGCGGACGCTCGGCGCCCCGAGACCGGCCGCCCTGGCCGAGGTCGGGCGGGGGCTGCGCCCGACGGTCCGCTACGCGCTCACCGGCCACGCGGCGGCCGTGACCCGCGACCGCGTCCGCCGCATGCGCGAGAGGCTCCCGCGATGGGCGCCCTGAGCCGGCTGCGGGGGATCTTCGCGGCCCGGTCGCTGCGCGGGCGGGTGCTCGTCGCCCGGGGCACGCGACTCGGGCGAGGGGCGCGACTCGCCGTCGGGCCGGGCGGCGAGCTCCGCGTCGGGCGCGGGTGCCGGATCGAGCGCCGGGCGCGCCTCGAGGCCGGCCCGGGGCGGATCGACCTGGCCGCCGGCTGCCGGGTCGGCGAGCGGGCGCGCCTGGAGGTCCGGGGCGGGGCGATCGAGCTGGGGGAGGGGGCGGCCCTCGGCGCCGGGTGCGCCCTGATCGCCCACGCGGGCATCGTCGTCGGCGCGGGGAGCCGCCTCGCCGACGGGGTGACGGTGATCGACTTCGACCCGGTCTACGGCGACAGCGACCGGCCGATCCGGGCGCAGGGCGTCCGGGCGGCGGCGGTGCGCCTCGGTTCCCGGGTGGTGGTCGGCCCGCGGGCGGCGATCGGGTCGGGGACGAGCCTGGCCGACGGGGCGGTGCTCGCCGCCGGGACGATCGTCGGCGGCGGCGGGCCGCGTGGGGCGGCAGCCGGCGGGCCGCGGCCGGACGGGCGGGCGGCTCCGGCTCCGGCTCCGGCTCCGGTGACCCGGCCGGAGGCGGACCGACGATGAGCCGACCGGGCGGTCCGAGCGCCCCGAGCTCCTACCTGACCCTGGCCCGGCGGACGCCGGTCGTCTCCTCGGACGGCGTCACGATCGGCTGGGTTCGGCGCGTCCTCGCCGCCCGGGCGCAGGACGTCTTCCACGGCGTGCTCGTCGACACCCCGGCCGGCGACCGGGTGGTCGTGGCCGACGAGATCGCCACGCTCCGCCCCGAGGCGGTCGTACTGCGGCTCGACGCCGCCGCCTGCCGCGCCCTGCGACCGCGGTCGGCCGACCCGGTCGCTCGCCCCGACACGATGCTCCAGGCGCTCGACGACGTCGTCGCCGGCGTCTGGCGGCGCCTGTCGGGGCGCCGCTGAGGCGTGGGCGCCGCCGCTATCCTCAGACGATCGTGACCGCGAAACCGAGCCGGTGGCCGGTCGCCGCCGCGGTCACGCTCCTCGCGCTCCTCGGCGGCGCCCGCGCCCCGGCCCCGGCCCCGGCCGCGCCCCCCGCCGCGGCCCCGGCCCCGGCGCCGGTCCCGACCCGGACGCCGGTCCAGGCCGCGAAGGTCGGTCCCCGGGTGACGGTCGCCGTCTACGGCGACTCGATCGCCGAGGGCTACACGATTCCCGGCTTCCTCCAGCACGGCCTCGTCCCCGCCCTCGGCACCGCCCTGGCCACGGCCGGCCGGTTCGAGCTCGGCGCGACCGGGCTGATCCCGGCGACCCCGTTCCGGATGCGCTTCAACCGCTACACCGTGTTCGGTGGGAGCCGGCCGAGCCCGGACGGCTGGGTCCTCGCCGGCTACGCCTCGCACGGACTCGACGGCCTGAGCGGCTACAGCGCGCTCGCCTCGGGGCCCGAGGCGTCGGTGACCGCCCCGATCGACGCCCCGACCGTCGCCGTCCTCTACACGAAGTTCGCCGGGTCGGGTCCGTTCACGGTCACCGCCGGTGCGGCGACCTGGACGATCGACGGCCGCTCGAGCGGTCCGCCGGCGCCGACCGAGCAGTGGCTGACCGTCCCGGCCGGCGCCCGGACGATCACCGTCCACGGGCCGGCGACCGGGACGCTCATCTTCACCGGCCTCCTCGCCCGCCGGCCGGTCGCCCCCGGGCACGTCCAGATCGAGATGGAGAACCTCGGTCACATGGGCCACTCGCTGACCGACGACTCCGAGCCCCGCATCGGCCAGGCCATCTCCGACCAGCGCTTCGACGTCTCGATCTTCCTCGCCGAGTACATCTACCAGTACTCGGCCGAGTACGGCTCGAACGGGAGCGGCGCCCGCGCGGTGGCCGCCTACGTCCGGGCGCTCGAGGCCTACGTCGGGCGGGTCCGGGCCTACGGCGGCCTGTGCCTGATCGCCGACAGCTCGCCGGTGCCGATCTCGGCCGGCGTGCTCGCCCGCTTCGCGGCGATCAACCGCCAGGAGTCCGCCCGCCTCGGCTGCGCCCACACCGACGCCCTCAGCCGCCTCTGGAACCCGGCCACCGCGGTCCACGCCGGCCTGACCCTGGTCGACGGCTCGCACCCGACCCGGGTCGGGTACCAGCGGATGGCCGACGCCCTCGTCCCGCCCGTGCTCGCCCTCGTCCGCGCCCGGGTGCGCAGCCGGCGGTGACGGCGGGGCCCGCCGGCCGCCCGACCGTGGTCGTCGTGCGGGGGAGCGGCGACGTCGGCTCCGCCGTCGCCCACGTCCTCCACGGCGCCGGGTTCGCGGTGGCCATCCACGACGTCGAGCGCCCGGCGGCTCCCCGGCGGGGCATGGCCTTCACCGATGCCGTGTTCGACGGGGAGTGCGCGCTCGCCGGCCTGCGCGCCCGCCGCCTCGACGACCCGGGCGCCGTCGCGGCCGCCCTCGCCGCCGGGGCCGAGGTGCCGGTCTCGACCGCCGACCTCGACGCCCTCCTCGAAGCCGTCCGGCCCGACGTCCTGGTCGACGCCCGCATGCGCAAGCGGGCCCGGCCCGAGGTCCAGCACGCCCTGGCCCCCCTGACCATCGGCCTCGGGCCGAACTTCGTCGCCGGGGAGACGACCGACCTGGCGATCGAGACGATCTGGGGCGACGAGCTCGGGGCGGTGGTCGCCGCCGGCCCGACCCGCGGCCTGGCCGGCGAGCCGCGGAGCTTCGACGGCCACGCCCGCGACCGCTTCGTCTACGCCCCGGCCGCCGGGGTCCTGCGGACCGGGGCGGCGATCGGTCAGCGCGTCCGGGCCGGGGACCGGGTGGCCACGATCGGGGACGTCGAGCTCCGGGCCCCGCTCGACGGGATCCTCCGCGGGCTGACCCACGACGGCGTCGAGGTCGACGCCGGGGCGAAGGTCGTCGAGGTCGACCCGCGCGGCGAGGCGGGCGCGGTCTTCGGGATCGGGGCGCGCCCGCGGCGGATCGCCGTCGGCGTGCTCGCCGCGATCAGGAGCCGCGGGTCACGTGGAGAACCGCCTTCGTCGGGCGGATGACCACGGTCATCCCGCCGCCCGGCGCGTCCCGGACGGCGGCCGAGCCGTCGACGATCAGGGCGTGCTCGCCGGGCGCGGGCGCCGGGGCCGGCCAGAGCAGGGTGACCGCCCCGTTGCCCCGGACGTTCGCCGCCGTGCGCCGGCCGAGGCCGGCGACCAGGGCGTCGCCCTCCCAGGCGATCGCCACCGACGTCGCCCGGGGCGTCCGGTCGGCGGCCACCGTCACGAGGTAGGGGCCAAGGCCGAACCGGCGAACCTGCTCCGGAAGATCGTCGAGAGCCACCGGGACGGACACGCCCCCATCGTACGGGCTCTCACGACGTCGTCGTCGCCCGGAAGGGCCGCTCGCCCGAGCGGTAGCCGAGCAGCAGCCAGCCGTAGATCGTCGCCGCCGCGTTCGCCGTCCGCGCGTAGGCGAAGACCACCGCGCCGTTGCGGGCGCCCCGGGCGTCGAAGGACGGGAGCGTGAGGGGGGCGACGGCGCAGAGCGCGACCGGGTCCCCCTCGGCGATCACCGCCTCGACGATCCCGCCCCCTGGGAGGAGGGCTCCGTCCGCCCGCCGGGGCAGGTTCCACAGGAGGTAGCCGTAGTCGGCCCGCGGGTGGAAGCGGCGCCCCGGGTCGCCGTAGTTCGACCACCGGGCCCCCGGGCCGATGACCCCGGTCCGGCGGTGGGTCCCGCGGATCTCCGCCGGCGTCTTGTAGTACATCCGGCCGAGGTCGGAGCCGGCCCGCGCCGGGGCCGCCCGGGCGGCTCGCGAGCAGCCGGGCGCCGGCGCCCCGTCGCCCCCGCGGGCCGGCGGCGCGAGCAGGCGGACCGGCCCGGCCAGGTCGCGGGCCAGGACGTGGACGGTCGGCTGGCGCACCCGGCACGGCTCGGCGCACCCCCCGCGGCGGACGTAGGCCGGCTGACCGTCGATGGTCAGGGCGGCCAGGGCGAGGATCCGCAGCTCGCCGGCCCGGCAGCGCGGGCGGGTCCCCGGCTCGTGGCCGGTGGCCACGGTGAACGGGAGGCGGGCCCCGTCGAAGGCATAGGCGGCGATCCCGGCCGGACGGGTCGGGCGCACGCAGCGGTCGATCGCCGACGTCCGCAGGGGGTTGTCGTAGCTCGGGGCCGGGGCCGGGGCCGGGGCCGGGGCCGGAAGGGCCGGAAGGGCCGGACCCCCCGCCGTGCGCCCCGTCGCCAGCGCCAGCCCGGCCGCCACGAGGCCGACCGCGAGGAGGATCCCTAGACGAGCCGGGCGCCCCACCGGGTGGTCACGCTCTCCCCGGGCTCCAGGCGGATCAGGTGCTCCCCGGTCTGGAAGGCGTTCGGCGGGCAGGTCATCGGCTCGGTGCCCAGGCCGAGGCGGCGCCGGGCCGGGCTGAGGGTGTCGCCGGTGTAGATCTCGAAGATCGGATAGTGCTCGTCGATCCAGAGCTCGGCCCGCCGGCCGTCGGGCGCGGTCAGGCCGGTCACCGCCCGGCCGTCCGGCCCCCGGTCGAGGTCGGTGAACGGGTAGTCGATGCGCAGGTCGCCGATCCGGCGGGGCGAGCGGAAGTCGTAGGGCGTCCCGGCGACCGGCTCGCGCCCGGTCGGGAGCTGGCGCTCCGGGTCGGTGGTGATGCGGGTGGCCGCCGGGATCTCGAGCAGGCAGTCGTCGATCGGCCCGGAGCCGGGGGACAGGTACGGGTGCTGGCCCGAGCCGAACGGGCAGGCCCGCTCGCCGACGTTGGTCGCCGTGGTCGCGACCTCGAGGCCGCCGGCGCCGAGCACGTAGGCCAGGCTCAGCTCGAGCGCGAACGGGTAGCCGGTATGGGGGTGCAGGACGGCGCCCATGACCACCCGGTCGGGCTCGTGCTCGAGTGCCCGCCACGACCGCCAGCGCATGAACCCGTGGATCGCGTTGCCCTTGGCCGGCTCGGTCAGCGCCACCTGGTAGTCGACCCCGTCGAAGCGGTAGCGGCCGCCGGCCAGCCGGTTCGGCCAGGGGATCAGCGGGGCGCCGTGGCCGCCGTCGCACATCGCCCCGACCGGGTAGGGGTCGATCACCGCCCGCCCGCCCGCCTCGTACTCGCGCAGCCCGCCGCCGACCTCGACGACCGTCGCCCGCTGTTCGCCGTCGGAGATCTCGAACTGCTCGCCGGAAGGAGGCAGGGCCATCAGCTGGCGATGATCCTCGCAGATCCGATCGGTTTAGCCAGGGGCCGACCCGGCTATCCCGCGCCCATGATCGATCGGGTCAACTCGCTCGCCCACGACGCCGTCGCCGCCCTCGAGGAGGCCGGCGCCCTCGACCTGGTCGGCGACCCCCTGAGCGCCGCCGTCCGCCGGGCGCTCCCGGCCGGCCCGCTCAAGGACGCCCTGAGCGGGACCTGGCTCGGGCATCCGGTCCATCCCCTGCTCACCGACGTGACGCTCGGGGCCTGGGTCAGCGCCGTCGTCCTCGACTTCGCCGGCGGGCGGGGGAGCCGGCGGGCCGCCGAGCGCCTGATCGCGGTGGGCATCCTCACGGCGATCCCGACCGCGGCCACCGGGAGCGCCGACTGGGGCGACACCCAGGCGAAGGAGCGCCGGGTCGGACTCGTCCACGCCGTGTCGAACTCCGTCGCCCTCGGCCTGTTCGCCGCCTCCTGGCGCGCGCGGCGGCGCGGGCGCCACCTGGCCGGAGTCGCGCTGTCGGCGGCCGGGGCCGGGGCGCTCGGGGCCGGCGGCTACCTCGGCGCCCACCTGACCTACGCCCTCGGGCTCGGGGTCGACCGCACCGCCTTCGAGTCGCGGCCCGGCGACTGGGTCGACGCCGTCGCCGCGGACGCCGTCGTCGAGGGGCGGCTGACCCCGGCCGTGGCCGGCTGCGTGGCCATCGTCCTGACCCGCCACGACGGCGAGCTCGTCGCCCTCTCCGATCGCTGCACCCACCGGGGCGCGCCCCTCCACGAGGGCGAGATCTGCGACGGGGCGATCGTCTGCCCGTGGCACCAGAGCGTCTTCCGGCTCCCCGACGGCGGGGTGGCCCAGGGGCCGGCCACGACGCCCGCCCCGCGGTGGGAAGCCCGCGTCCGCGCCGGGCGAATCGAGGTCCGGGCCGCCGGCTGACGCCCTAGGCGGCGGGGGCGCCCCGGGCCCGGGTGACCAGCGTGCGCAGGGGCGGGCGTTCGTCGACGGCCAGCCGCCGGGGGGCGAGGCCGCCGTCCCGCGGTTGGAGGAGCGTCCCCGGGGCGAGCGCCCCGACCGCCGCGGCCCCGTGGATCCGCCGCTCGGCGGCGACGAGGACCTCGTAGGCCATGGCGCCGAGCTCGGCCAGCGGCTGGTGGCGGTTCTCCCGGGTCCCGAGCTGCGCCTGGGCGAGGCCGTCCCGGCCGACCGCGCGGTAGGCGTCGATCAGCATCGCGATCTCGACCCCGTAGCCGACCGGGAAGCTGAGCGTCTCGAGCAGGTCGCGGCGGGCGGCGACCTCCCCGGCCAGGGGCTGGGCGAACCCGGCGAGGTCGGGGACGTGGAGGTTGATCAGCGGGCGGGCGAGGAGCTCGGTGACCCGACCGCCCTCGTCGGGGGCGCTGGCGCTTCCCGCCCGGCGGAACGGGCGGCGGAAGGCGCCCTTGACCAGGTGGATCCGCCGGTCGCCGAGGAGCGGGGCGACCAGGTCGAGGAGGAACCGGGCGGTGAAGTTGGTCGTGTCGGTGTCGAGGAAGGCGACGATCTGCCCGGTGGTCGCGCTCAGGCCGCGCCAGAGGGCGTCGCCCTTGCCGAGCGCCGGTCCGAACTCGGGCAGGAGCTCCGACTCCTGGGCGACGGGGACGCCGCGCGCCCGGGCGGCGTCGGCCGTACCGTCGCTCGAGGCCGCGTCGACGACGAGGAGCTCGTCGATCACGCCGGCCGCCCGGGCCGGCTCGAGGGCGTCGAGGACGGCGCCGAGCGACCCGGCGACCTCGCGGGCCGGGAGGACGACGCTGATCGTCTGGTCCTTGACGGCCAGGACGTCGGCGATGGTGGCCCGGCCGTCGAAGCTCCGGCGGGCGAGCCACTCGTCGAGGGCGAGGTCGAAGGCCAGGCCGCGGGCGGCGCGCCCCCGGACGCGGCCGGACGTCGTGACCCGGACGTCGAGGCGCCGCTCGATCCGGACGCCGTGGCGCTCGAGCGACCGCTCGAGCGCCTCGTCCTCGAGCGCGGCGATCGGGTCGAGGCCGCCGATCTCGGCGTAGGTCGCCGCGGCGAGCGCCATCGACGCCCCGCTGAACTGGCCGTGCTCGACCCCGGGGCGCTCTCCCGCCCGGACCCCGGCGGCCCGGCCGGCCGTGCGCGCCCGGCGGCGCTCGAGCGTCCCCGGGTCGAGGGCGGCCGCGTCGGCCGGGAAGAGCTCGATCCGCCCGCCGATCGCCCGGGCGCCCCCGGCCACGGCGTCGACCTGGATGCCCAGCCAGTCGGGGGCGACGGTCGAGTCGGCGTCGGTCGACGCGATCACCCCGTCGGTGCGCCCGAGCCCGAGGAGCCGGGCGCACGCCAGGTCCATCCCGAGCTTGCGCGCCGCCCCGACGCCCTGCCCGGGTCCGTCGCACACGTGCAGGCGGAGCTCGGGGCGCTCGGCGCCGGCGCCCCGGGCGAGCTCGGCCGTCGCGTCGGTGCACCGGTCGAGGACGAGGATCACCTCGTAGGCCGAGGGGTCGATCCCCGTCTGGCCGGCGAGGGCCTCCAGGCAGGCGACGATCAGCTCCGCCTCGTCGCGGGCCGGGACGACGACGCAGGCCCGCAGGGCCGGGGCCGGGGGGCGGAGGCTCGTCATGGCGCTGCCGCGTCTGCGCCGCGGCCGCGTCCGCAGCGGCCGCCGGGCGGTCGTAGCGGTCGATCAGGTACTTGGGCGTCTGCTCGGAGAACGCGTGGACCAGCCGCAGCTCCTCGGCCAGGAGCTCGTGGACCTCGTCTCCGCGGAGCGGATAGGTGCGGGTCGGCGGGCGCCAGTGGACGGCGAGGAGGCTCCCGGCCGCGAGCGAGCGTCGACTCGAGCCGTCCGAGCGCGGCCCGGAGGAGCTCCGCCGGCCAGTAGTAGAGGATCTCCGCGGCGACGATCAGGTCGAACGGGCCGGCGGGGAGCTCCTCCGGGAGGACTCGCCGCTCGACGCGGACGTGGGTGCGACCGGCCAGGCGCTCGCGGGCGCGCCCGACGGCGGTGGCCGAGGCGTCGAGGGCCAGCACGGCGTCGCACCGGGCGGCCAGGAGCTCGGTGAACACCCCGATCGAGCAGCCGGCCTCGAGCGCGCGGGCGAAGCGGCGGTCCGGGGGGCCGAGGGCGGCCAGGGTGCGGGCGTACTTGGCGCGCTCGTAGGGGCTCGTCGCGAAGCCCCAGGGGTCGGCCTCGCGCTGGTAGAGGTCCTCGAACCAGCCCGGCTCGATCCGCTCGGCGCCGGTCATCGCCCGGCCGCCTCGAGGACGCTGCGCCCGCGGCGGGCGAGGAGCGGGTCGAGCCGGTGCTGGAGGAGGAGGAGCTCGAGGTCCCGGCGGGCCCGGTCGAGGGGCGTGCCCGTCGCGAACGGCCGCGACCCGCAGGCCCGGGCCGCCTCGTCGAGGATCGTCGCTGCCGCCCGGGCGACCGCCTCCCGGAGGTCGACCGAGAGCCCCGGGGGCACGGCCTCGTCGAGCCGGGCGGCGTGGCCGAGCCAGAGGTCGATCGTCCCCCGGGCGGCGAGCATGCGTCCGACGGCCAGGCCCTCGAGGTCGCCGGGGTCGGGGCGGGCGCCGAGACCGGCGAGGGCCCCGGCGACGGCGGTGTCGGCCATCCCGGCCCAGCTCGCGGCCGTGCGGATCGCGTCGCGGGAGAACCAGGGCTCGCGGGCGAGCTCGCCCGGGGCGCCGAGCACGGCGATCACCCGGGCGTCGGCGAAGACGACCCGGTGGCTCTCGGAGGCGCGCATCCCGCCCCCGCGAAACCACCCCCGGTCGACCGCCGCCCCGGCGGCGAGGTCGACGTAGGCGAGCCAGCGGGGGCCGCCGCCGTCCGGCCCGCGGACGACGACGGCGGCCCGGTGGACGCCGCCGGCGCCCGAGCAGAAGACCTTGACCCCGGAGAGGCGCCAGGCGCCCGGCTCGCCGGTGAGGGAGGCCGGCTCGCCCTCGCCGTCGACCGGATCGGCGCCCCACAGCCCGAGCCAGAGATCGCCGGCGGCGATCAGCGCGAGGTCGCTCGCGACATCGGCGTCGGAGTCGGCGCCGGCGTCGGCGGCCGGCCCGAGCATGCGGAGGCGCTCGACGGCGTTCAGGTGCCCGTCGAGGATGCGTCCGACCGACCCGTCGGCGCCGGCCACGGCCCGGACGAGGGCGAGCTCGGCCGGATACGGGAGGTCGGCGGCAAGGGCGCCGGCCTGGCCGAGGGCCCGGAAGGCGGCCGCGGGGAAGGCGGGGACGGCGTCGAGCCGCGCGGCGCCGGCGGCGATTCCGGCGAGGGCCTCGGCGAGGGCGGGGGACGCCGCCGTCACCGCGAGCCCCGATCGGCGAGCGCGGCGAGCGACCCGGCCTCGAGGCCGCGCCGGCGGATCGCCGCGGCGAGCGGCGCGACCAGGCGGACCGTCTCGCGGGCGTCGTCGCGGCGCGCCCCCGGGCCGAGCCCGTCGTGCATGAGGACCACCGCCCCGGAGACGAGGTCCGGCTCGATCGCCCGGAGCATCGTCGGGGCCGGGTCCCCGCGCCAGTCGTGGGTGTCGGCGCTCCAGCCGGTGAGCGCGAGGCCGTGGGTCCGGGCGAGCGCGCCCGTCCAGCCGGCGCAGGCGCCCCAGGGGACCCGCCAGCGGGCGGGGCGCACGCCGAGGCCGGCGAGCGTCTCGAGCGCGGCGGCCGTGTCGCGCTCGATCACCGCGCGCGGCGTCTGGGGGTGGCGGAGGTGGCGGGCGCAGTGGAGGCCGATCTCGTGGCCCCCGTCGAGGATCGCGGCGATCACACTCCGATGGGCGGCCGCCCGCCGGGTCATGACGAAGAAGGTGGCCTCGACGCGGGCGGCGGCCAGGGCCGCGAGGATGCGCGGGGTCCAGACCGGGTCGGGGCCGTCGTCGAAGGTCAGGCCCACGAGCCGGCGGCCGCCGGCGCCCAGGCGGGCCGCTGGGTCCGATGCAGCGGTCATCAGCGGTCCTCCTTCATGGAGCGACCCCTCACCGCTCGACGAGAGGGGTCTGGTTCGACGGTCCGAGCGTTCGGATCCTAGATGGCCGCTACGGCGGGTCGGCAAACCGGCGGCGTCCGGCGCTGCTCACGGGAGGTCGGGCTCCCGCGGGCTTGGGCCGGTGACGTCGACGGGGAGAGGGCCGGCGGTCGCCGCGACCAGCCCTCTCGTCGGACCCGTCGGGCTCACCGTGCGCGCGGCCGGGAACGGCGATTCGCGATGCGACTGTCGATCAATTCACCGTCTGCCCGGGCGATCAACTCCGCCGCGGTGTCGCCGTCGGCGAGCTCGGCAAACCCGACGCTGATCGCGGCTGGCGTGGGTGCCGTGGCCAGCACGGCCATCACCGAGGCGAAGCGGGCGCGAGCATCCGCGAGCAACATGTTCGGCATCGCGCAGAGGAACTCGTCGCCCCCGACACGGACGACCAGATCGTAGGGGCGCAGGCGCTCGGCGATTCGCGAGGCGACACGCTTGATCAGCTGATCTCCGGCCGCGTGCCCGGCGAGGTCGTTGAGCAGCTTGAGCCCGACCACGTCGACATAGGCGACGGTCAGCCCCCCGCCGGTGCGCCGGCACCGCTCGAGCTCGCGATCGAGGTCAGCCAAGCCCGCGGCGCGCGTGCGGGTCCCGGTCAGCGGATCGCGCTCGGCGAGCGCCAGCTGCTCGGCCAGGGCATCCAGGTCGGCCAGTGTCCGGCGCCGCTCGACCAGGGCCGCGTCGCGATCGGCCGCGGCCGCCTGACGGTCGGCGGCGGCGAGGGCGCGGTGCTCGGCGGCGACCGCGCGTTGCTCCGCCGCCCGCTGGCGCTGCTCCGCCGCGAGGAGCGCCGTCTGCGCCCCGGTGACACGCCGCGGGGCGGAGACGGCCCCGTCGTCGCGTGCCGCGAGCGCCGCGTCGCGCGCAGCGGCGGCTTGGTCGCGGGCGACGGCCACCGCGTCGCGCGTAGTGGCGATCAGGTCCCGCTGATGCGCGGCCCGGACTCGCGCGCGCGTCGTCTCCTCGCGCTGGAGAGCGCTCCGCTCACGCATAGCCCGACTCAGGTCGTGATCGGCCGCCGCCACACCGAGCTCGAGATCGCGGTCGCTCGCCGCCTGGTCGCGCTCGGCCGCATCCTGATCACGCTCGGAACTCGTCTGGTCGGAGTCCGACAGTGTCTGCTCGGAGTCCGAAAGGGTCTGGTCGGAGTCGGAAAGTGTCTGCTCGGAGTCCGACAGCGTCTGGTCTGAACCAGACAGTTCCGCCGAGGACTGACCACCGTCGGCGCCGCGGGCGGCCTCGTGCGACTCCTGATCGAGATCGGCGAGCGAACGCCCACCCGTACCAACGACACTGCGATCCTGCCGATCGAGCGCTCCGTTTGTGTCATCCGCAGAGCGATCGCCATGCGCGGAGTCGGCCACGAGGGGCCCCCTACGACGGAGACGAGTCGCGACGCGCCCCGGCCCTGCCAGTCGACCGTTCCAGCGTAACAGACGCCTGTCGCCGCCAAGCTCGGCCGTCGCGCCGCGTGCTGCCAAGAACGGGCTGCGGCCCGAATAAAGGACACCACCTCGGGCGCTCGCCCCGAAGGCCCACCCTGGCGCCCGCCGGATCCGGCCTCTCATCTCGGCGCGGGCCGTCCGGAAGCCCGAGTCCGAGATCGGCGATGCCCGGCCGGCGGCACCGCTCGGCCCACCCCCCGCCGCGGCCCTTGTTGCGTGGACAACTATTTGCTATCGTGTTCCGTGCGGCGGGTGCCAGAACCCGCCCGGGCCACTCGAAGCGCTCCTCTCCGACGCCCCGTCTCGTCCCGCCGGGCGGATGCGAGCCGGAGAGAGGACGGCCTGGTGAGCGGGCTCGAGACGACGCGTGAAAGGGATCGGATGGATAGGACCACAGCTTCGAGCGCGAGCCGCCGGCGCGGCGAGCACAGCGCTCCAACCACCAAGCAGCCGCGGCGCCGGGCGACCGCGGCCGACAGCGCCCGGGCCCAGCGCCGGGCCCAGACCGAGGCGACGACCGATTCGCTCCAGATCTTCCTCAACCAGGCGTCGCGCTACCCGCTGCTGACCGCGCCGGAGGAGATCGAGCTGGCCAAGGCGATCGAGCGCGGCGACATGGCAGCCAAGGACCGGATGATCAACTCGAACCTCCGCCTCGTCGTCTCGCAGGCCCGTCGGTATCAGGGCCTCGGGCTGTCGATGGGCGACCTCGTCCAGGAGGGCACCTTCGGCCTGATCCGGGCGGCGGAGAAGTTCGACTGGCGCAAGGGCTTCAAGTTCTCGACCTACGCGACCCTGTGGATCCGCCAGAGCATCCAGCGCGGCCTGGCCAACACGTCGCGGCCGATCCGGCTGCCCGTCCACATCGAGCAGCGCGAGCGGAAGCTCGCCCGGGTCGAGCGGGAGCTGGCGGCGAAGACGGCCACCGACCCGACCGACGAGCAGGTCGCGGCGGCGGCGGAGATGACCGTCGCCGACGTGCTGAGCCTGCGGGCGGCGCGGCGGACGGTGACGAGCCTCGACGTGCCGCTGAGCGACGAGAGCGAGAGCAGCGTCGGCGACCTGATCGCCAGCGACCGGCCGGACCCGAGCGACGAGGTCCAGACGACCGAGATGGAGCGGACGGTGGCCGACGCCCTCCGGGCCCTCCCCGACGCCGAGCGCAACGTGGTCGAGCTCCGCTTCGGCCTGCGCGACGGCCGCCAGCGGACGATCGAGGCGACGAGCCGCGAGCTCGGGGTGACCCGGGAGCGGGCCCGCCAGCTGGAAGAGGCGGCGATGGCGAGCCTGGGCAACCAGCCGACGCTCGCCGCCCTGCGCGAAGCGGCGTAAGCCGGAGCCGCTCAGAAGGCGGGCAGTTCCTGGCGGAGGATGAGGAGCGGGGCGAAGAGGTCCCCGCGCTCGGCCACCCGGTCGAGGACCTGCCCGGCGTCGAAGCTGAGCTCTTCGGGCCGGCCGCTCGCGCGCGTGCGGCGAACCTCGTCCCAGTCGACGGGGGTCGAGACGGCCCGGGACCGGAGCGAGTAGGCGGCGATCGTCGTGCGCTGCTCGTCGTTCCCGGTCCAGTCGACGCACACCCGGCCGGGGCCGGGCGCCGGGGTCGGCTGGGCGGCGACGAGCTCCGGCTCGTCGCGGGCGAGGAGCTCGGCGACCATCCGGGCGAACGCCCGGGTGCGGGCGAAGGTGACCGGGCCGGCCCCGAGCGGAACGTAGACCTGGAGCCCGTTCGAGCCCGAGGTCTTGGCGAAGCTCTGGAGCCCGAGGTGGGTGAACATGCCCTCGAGGCGGAGGGCGACCTCGCAGGACTCGACCACGGTGGCCGGGGACCCGGGTTCGAGATCGAAGACGACCGCGGTCGGCCGGCCGGGGGCCGCGGTCGAGGGCGAGCGGGACGCGGAGCTCGAGGGCGCCGCGGTGTCGCCGGACGGTCAGCGCCCGCCCGCGGAGGTGCCCGAGGAGGAGGGGGGCGACGGCCCGGTAGTAGTCGACGACCTCGGGCCGGAGCGTCCCGGCCCGGGGATCGAGGGCCTCGTCGAGCTCGCGGTCGCCGGTAGGGGCCGGCGGGCTCGGGTCGGGCGGGGGGGCGGAGAGGGCCTCCCCGGGAGCGGTTTCGTCCCCGCCGGCGTCGGCGACCTCGATCCACGCGTCCGTGCGTCGGCCGGGCTCGTAGGCGGAGTCGAGCCGCTTGGACACGACGCCGCCGAGCCCGTGGGCGGCGCTGGCCGCGAGCACGGCCGCCCCCCGGCCGACCACGTGGTCGGGGGTCCGCCAGCGGTCGCCGGCGAGGGCGAGCGCGGCCAGGCGCTCGCGGCGCTCGGCGTAGGGGAGGTCGAGGACGGAATGGCCGTCGAGCCAGAGGAGGTCGAAGATCACGTAGGTCGCCGGCAGGTCGGCGGCCAGGCGCCGGCGCTGGGCCGGCGAGCCGGCCTCGGCCCGGCGGGCGAGCGCCTCGCGGCTGGGCCGCCCGGCGGCGTCGAAGGCGACGACCACCCCGTCGAGGATCGCGCTGTGGGAGCTGAGCGCCCGGTTCAGCCGGCCGAGCTCCGGATAGCGGGCGGTCAGGTCGGCGAGGTCGCGGGCCTCGAGGCGCAGGACGCCCGGCTCCGAATAGGCGAGCGCCCGCTCGCCGACCCAGCGGAACTCGTGTGCCCAGCGGTCGTCGTCGGGCGGGAGCGGGCCGGGGCGGGCGAGCATCGGCGGGAGCTGGTCGGGCAGCGGCTCGCGGTCGGGGTCGGCCGGGGGGTCCATGCGGTGGACCATCCAGTCCTTCGGCAGCTTCTCCTGGCCGATCGCGAACAGGGCGTAGCGGGCGTCGACCCGCTCGCCGTGGAGGGCGACCTCGATCTTGCGGGGGTCCCACTTGAGCGTCTCGTAGGTGCCCCGGTCCCAGATCCGCATCGACCCGGCCCCGTACTCGCCCTTGGGGATCTCGCCGTGGAAGTCGATGTACTCGAGCGGGTGGTCCTCGGTCCGGGCGGCGAAGTGGTTGCGCCCGGGCGACTCGGGGAGGCCCTTGGGGACGGCCCAGGAGACGAGGACGCCGTCGCGCTCGAGGCGGAGGTCCCAGTGGAGCCGGCGGGCGTGGTGCTCCTGGATGACGAAGCGCGACCCGTCGGTGGCCGGGGCCCGGCCGGCCGGCTCGCCGGTGACCTCGAAGTCCCGCTTGGCCCGGTAGGGCGTCAGCCGCTCGACCGGATCGCCACCCGTGCTGGGAGCCGCCATTCGACCGATCCTAGAGGTCTGGCGGCCCGGCCCGGTCGGTCGTGGACAGGGGTGGTAGGCTCGACTTACGGGGTTACGCTCCGCCTGTCGGGCGTACGCGCCGTGCTGGGAGCTAGAGGGACGGCGTGCCCTTTGGGGTCTGGGTCGGACTTCTCGTCGTTGCGGTCTTCGAACGAGGAGTCATCGTGCCTGCCGATCCCCATCGCCCCCGTGCGAGCGCCGGCCGTGCGCCGCTGCGTCGATCAGCCGTCCCGCCGTCCGCGACCATGGTCGCCGTCGGACGGAGCCGAGAGCCCGGCCGGCTTCGGCGGGGGGCGCGGAGGACAGCCGGATGAGTCAGATCAGCGAGTTCGACGCCCAGCTTCGGAGCGAGCTCCTCGCGCGACACGCCGGCAACCTCGGGTGGTGCGCCGCGTGCGGTGAGCCGGTGCTGCTCGCGGACGACTCGATGTGCGTCGAGGGCCGGGTCGCCCACGTCGACTGCCGCCGGGGGGCGGCGCGCCGCGCCGGCGACCGGGCGGCGCGACCGGTGGGGGCGCCCGTGCGTCCGCGCGTCCCTCGGGCTCGGATCGCGCTGAGCTGCACCCTGCGCCGGCGGATCGGCTCCCCGATCGTGGCCGAGACGATCGAGCTGGGCCCGGAGGGGATGCGGGTCACCACGCCGCGTCCCCTCGCCGAGGACGAGACGGTCAACTTCGAGCTTCCGAACCTGCCGATGCGGGTCGGCGGGCTGGCGCGCGTCCTGCGCCAGCAGCGCCCGCACGTGTACGCCCTGCGCTTCGAGCGCCTCCCCGAGGCGATGTATCGCTGCCTGCACGCGCTGGCCACCCGGGCGGGGCATCCAGATCTCGAGTGACTCCGGTCCCGGCCGGGCGGATCAGTGCTTGGTCGGCCCGGTGAGGATGATCAGGGCGATGATCGCCGCCCCGGCGATGAGGCCGAAGCCGAGCCCGCGGATCGGCCAGGGCGCCCGGAGGATGACGCCGAGGCCGGCGATCAGGGCGATCCCGAGGATGACGTAGAAGAACGTGCTGGCGCCCGAGATCGAGGCGACGACGATGCTGCTGCTGCTCAAGGCTGCTCCCTCCTCGGACTGGACGCCCCCAGGGCGCCTGGGTCGGCGGATCCTCTCACGAATCCGCCGACCCGTGGCTCGGTCGCCGGGGGCGAGGCGCAGGGGGCGGCCCGCGTCACGGCGTCGCCCCGAGCCGGCGCCGGGCCGGCCCCGGAGCGCGAACCTCGTCCTCGACGCCGCGGCGCCCGCGCGACCAGGAGACGGCGGCGGCGAGGAGGCAGGCGACCACGGCGAAGGCGAACGCCTGGTGCAACCCGGTCTGGAACGGACCGGAGATCAGCTGGGGGAAGAAGGTCCGCCCCGTGAGCACGGCATGGTTGGCGGCGCTCACGTGGCCGAGCGCCGCCGGGCCGACCAGGTGCTCGATCGGGTTGTAGCCGAGGAAGGCGGCGAGATCGGCCAGCTGATCCGCCGGCTCCGCGCCGAGTACCGCTTCTCGCTCTCCCAGGCGGCGGTGCTCGGGCGGCTCGACCGCGAGGGGCCGGGGACGACGAGCGGCCTCGCCGCCGCCGAGCGGGTCACCCCCCAGTCGATGGCGCGCACCGTCGCCGAGCTCGAGGCGGCCGGGCTCCTCGCCCGCCGGCCCGACCCGGGCGATCGGCGCCAGCGGCTGGTCGAGCTGACCGGCCCCGGGCGGGCGGCCCTCGCCGAGGAGCGCCGCCGCCGGGAGGGCTGGCTGGCCGAGGCGATGGCCAGCGGCCTCAGCCCGGCCGAGCAGGACATCCTGCTCGAGGCGGTCGGCCTGCTGCGGCGGCTGGCCCAGATCGACGACCCCCGAGGACGCGAAGGAGGAGCCCATGCCTGAGACCGGTACCGCCCTGCTCGTGATGGACGTCCAGCGGGCGATCGTCGACCGCGTCGGCGGCCAGCCGGACCTCCTCGACCGGCTGGCCACCGCGCTCGCCGCGGCCCGGGCGGCCGGCGTCCGGGCGATCTACGTCCAGGTCGGCTTCCGCCCCGGCTATCCGGAGGTCAGCCCGGCCAACAAGAGCTTCGCCGCGCTCGCCGCGTCCGCGGCCTTCGTCGCCGGCGACCCGGCGAGCGCGATCCACCCGGCGGTCGAGCCCCGACCCGAGGACGTGGTCGTCACCAAGCGCCGGATCAGCGCCTTCGGCGGGAGCGACCTCGACGTCGTCCTGCGGGCCGGGCGGATCGACCACCTCGTGCTGGCCGGGATCGCCACCGGCGGCGTCGTCCTCTCGACGCTCCGGGCGGCGGCCGACCTCGACTTCCGGCTGACCGTGCTCGCCGACGGGTGCGCCGACGCCGACCCGGAGGTCCACCGGGTGCTGCTCGAGAAGGTGTTCCCCGCCAGGCCGCGGTGATCGGCGTCGAGGAGTGGGTCGGCCGGCTCGCCTAGTGATGGAAGCGCGTCGCGTGGGTCGCGCCCCGGTCCCCGCCGCCGGCGCCGAGGTCGGCGACCGCCTCGCGCAGGTGGGCGACAAGCCGGCCGGCGAGGTCCCGGCCGAAGCCGTTGCGCACGACGATCCGCAGGACCGAGAGGTCCTCGAGGTCGGGCGGGAAGCGGTAGGCCGGGACCTGCCAGCCGTGGACGCGAAGGTGGGCGGAGACGTCGTAGACGGTGAAGTCGAGGCCGGGGCGCAGGGCGAAGGCGAGCACGGGGAGGCCGGTCGCGTCGGAGACGAGCTCGAACTCCTCAATCCCGGCCACCTCGGCGGCCAGCCACCGGGCGGTCTCGCGGCAGTCTGCGATCACCGCCTTGTACCCGTCGCGCCCGAGATGGATGAAGTTGAAGTACTGGGCGATGACCTCCGCCCCGGGCCGGGAGAAGTTGAGGGTGAACGTCGGCATCTGGCCGCCGAGGTAGTCGACATGGAAGACGAGCTCCTCGGGCACGTGGGCCTGGTCGCGCCAGACGAGCCAGCCGACGCCGGGGTAGACGAGCCCGTACTTGTGGCCGGAGCCGTTGATCGAGACGACGCGCTGGACGCGGAAGTCCCAGCGGAGCTCGGGGTCGACGAAGGGGGCGACGAACCCGCCCGAGGCGGCGTCGACGTGGATTGGGATGTCGTATCCGCGGTCGGCCTCGAGGCGGTCGAGGGCGGCGGCGATCTCGGCGACCGGCTCGTAGACGCCGTCGAAGGTCGAGCCGAGGATCGCCACGACGCCGATCGTGTTCTCGTCGCACAGGGGCACGGCCGTCTCCGCCGTCAGGTGGGTCCGCCCGGGGGCGAGCTTCGCCTTGCGCGGCTCGACGTCCCAGTAGCGGCAGAACTTCTCCCAGCAGACCTGGACGTTCTCGCCCATCACGAGGTTCGGCTTCGCCCCGTCCGCCGGCCCCCGTCCGCGCCAGGCGAACTTGAGCGCGAGCCCGGCGAGCATGCACGCCTCGCTCGACCCGACGGTCGAGCAGCCGATGGCCGCGGCCTCGTCCGGTGCGTGCCAGAGGTCGGCCACCATGTTCACGCAGCGCGCCTCGATCTCGGCGCTGACCGGATACTCGTCCTTGTCGATCAGGTTCTTGTCGGCCGTCTCGGCCATCAGGCGTCCGGCCTCGGGCTCCATCCACGTGGTCACGAACGTCGCCAGGTTGAGGCGGGCGTTGCCGTCGAGCATCAGCTCGTCGGTGATCGCCTGGTAGGCGCTACTCGCCGGCATCGACGCCTCGGGCAGCTGGTAGCGCGGCGGCTCGGCCAGGGCGCGGTCGAGCAGGTTCTGGGGGCGCATGCTGATCCGGTCGGCGGCCAGATCGGCGTCGAGGAGTGGGTCGGCCGACTCGCCTAGTGATGGAAGCGCGTCGCGTGGGTCGCGCCCCGGTCCCCGCCGCCGGCGTCGCCGAGGTCGGCGACCGCCTCGCGCAGGTGGGCGACGAGCCGGCCGGCGAGGTCCCGGCCGAAGCCGTTGCGCACGACGATCCGCAGGACCGAGAGGTCCTCGAGGTCGGGCGGGAAGCGGTAGGCCGGGACCTGCCAGCCGTGGACGCGAAGGTGGGCGGAGACGTCGTAGACGGTGAAGTCGAGGCCGGTGCGCAGGGCAAAGGCGAGCACGGGGAGTCCGGTCGCGTCGGAGACGAGCTCGAACTCGTCGATCCCGGCCACCTCGGCGGCCAGCCACCGGGCGGTCTCGCGGCAGTCTGCGATCACCGCCTTGTACCCGTCGCGCCCGAGATGGATGAAGTTGAAGTACTGGGCGATGACCTCCGCCCCGGGCCGGGAGAAGTTGAGGGTGAACGTCGGCATCTGCCCGCCGAGGTAGTCGACGTGGAATACGAGCTCCTCGGGCACGTGGGCCTGGTCGCGCCAGACGAGCCAGCCGACGCCGGGGTAGACGAGCCCGTACTTGTGGCCGGAGCCGTTGATCGAGACGACGCGCCGGACCCGGAAGTCCCAGCGGAGCTCGGGGTCGACGAAGGGGGCGACGAACCCGCCCGAGGCGGCGTCGACGTGGATCGGGATGTCGTATCCGCGGTCGGCCTCGAGGCGGTCGAGGGCGGCGGCGATCTCGGCGACCGGCTCGTAGACGCCGTCGAAGGTCGAGCCGAGGATCGCCACGACGCCGATCGTGTTCTCGTCGCATAGGGGCACGGCCGTCTCCGCCGTCAGGTGGGTCCGCCCGGGGGCGAGCTTCGCCTTGCGCGGCTCGACGTCCCAGTAGCGGCAGAACTTCTCCCAGCAGACCTGGACGTTCTCGCCCATCACGAGGTTCGGCTTCGCCCCGTCCGCCGGCCCCCGCCCGCGCCAGGCGAACTTGAGCGCGAGCCCGGCGAGCATGCACGCCTCACTCGACCCGAGTGTCGAGCAGCCGATCGCCGCGGCCTCGTCCGGTGCGTGCCAGAGGTCGGCCACCATGTTCACGCAGCGCGCCTCGATCTCGGCGCTGACCGGATACTCGTCCTTGTCGATCAGGTTCTTGTCGGCCGTCTCGGCCATCAGCCGTCCGGCCTCGGGCTCCATCCACGTGGTCACGAACGTCGCCAGGTTGAGGCGGGCGTTGCCGTCGAGCATCAGCTCGTCGGTGATCGCCTGGTAGGCGCTGCTCGCCGGCATCGACGCCTCGGGGAGCTTGTAGCGCGGCGGCTCGGCCCGGGCGCGGTCGAGCAGGTTCTGGGGCCGCATGCTGATCCGGTCGGCCGACCGCTCGGGGGACACCTTCTGATGGAGCGTCATCTCGTCCTTTCGGTGGGGGCGCTGCCCCGGCTCGGTGCGGCGCGCGCGGTCCCCGGTCGCGGGCCGCCCGGTCAGCGTACGCCGGCCGGGCCGGGCGGCACGCGCCGGGGTACCCCGGGGGGCCGGACCCGGGGGAGGAGTAACGTGGGTGGTCGAGTCGAGCCCGCGGGCCTCGCTTGCGCCCGAGTTGCGGGTGTGGAGCCCCGCCCTCGGGACCGGCTGCCGCTTCGCTCGTTGGGTCTCGTTCCCTCTTCCTCACGCGCGACACCCACCTATGAGGGTTGGGAGGTCCTTGGCATGGAGAGACAGGACGACGGGATCCCGTCGACGGCGGGCGGCTGGGAGGAGCGACTGGCGACCCTGGAGGCGCGGCTCGATCACCTCGAGTCGGCCCACGAAGGGCTGCAGGACGCCGTCTACCGCCAGGCGGTCCTCGAGGACGAGAAGATCGGCGAGCTCCGCCGCCGGACCGAGCCCGAGCAGATGGTCCGCGACCTGCGGGACGCCCGTGCCCGCGGGATGTAAGGGCGGCGCTCGGCCGCCGGCGATCAGGTCCGGGCGCTCGTCACCTCGGGCGCGGGATCCCGCTCGTCCCGAGTCGGTGCGAGCTGGCCGAGCCCCCACACGGCGCGGAGCGGGCCGCCGCAGAACTCGCACGGTCCGCCGTCCCCGGTCGGCCCGCGGGCTCGGCGCTCGCACGATGAGCACTGATACAGCTGATCGCCCGGTGTCATTCTGACCTCCTCGGTCCTCAGTCCCCGCGGGCGCAGACGTCCCCTGGGCTTGAAGCGCTCTGGATGGAAGCGAGCCCGATCGCCCCGGCGTCGGGGCGGACTCGCGGAGGCGGAGGCCAATCGTCAGAACGTCTGGATTACGGCAGATCGAGCGGTCAGCTCCCGTCCAGTCAGACAGTACTCCTCCGTCCCAGCCGGCCCGGCCCGCGAGTGCCGGGGCGGGGCCGGCGCCGGACGGCGGCGACCATGACCGGGGCCAGGCGGCGGGTCCCGGCCGGCTTCGCCGAGGGCCACGAGCGCGCGGCGGGGCGCCTGCGCCGGGAGATCGCCGGCCTGCGGGTCGACGTGGCCCGGCTGCGGCGGGAGAAGGAGGTCCTCGTCGGCGCGCTGGCCGCCCGCGTCGAGGGCGGGGCCGGCGGCCGGTCCGGCGCCGGCGGATCCGATCGGAGCGCACGCCGAGGCCGACGAGCGGACCTCGACCCGCGACGAAGCGGCGGCCAGCCGGGACCGGGCGGCGACGGATCGCGACCGGACGGCCTCCGGCCGGGACCGCAGCCAGGCCGAGGCCGACCAGCGGACCAGCAGCCGCGACCAGCGCACGTCTGACCGGGACCGGGCCGGGGCCGATCGCGCGCGGGCGGCGGCCGACCGCGAGGAGGCAGCGGCCGATCGGGCGGCCGCCACCCGTGACCGCCGGGAGGCGCGGGCCGAGCTCCGGCACGCCCAGCTCGATCAGCTGACCGGAGCCTTCGGGCGCGAGCTCGGGCTGGTCATGCTCGAGCGGGAGATCGGTCGGGCGCGGCGGGGGAGCGGGCGCCTCGTGCTCGCCTACGTGGATGTCGACGGTCTCAAGCAGGTCAACGACGGCCGGGGGCACGCGGCCGGCGACGCGCTGCTCCGCGCCGTCGTCGGGGCGATCCAGGCGCGGCTGCGCTCCTACGACGCGATCGTCCGGGTCGGGGGCGACGAGTTCGTCTGCGCCCTCGGCGAGACCGTGCCCGCCGAGGCCGGGCGGCGCTTCGCGGAGATCGGCGCCGCGCTCGGGGCCGAGCGGCCGGAGGCGTCGATCAGCGTCGGCTTCGCCGCGCTGCGCCCGGGCGACACGCTCGGCGAGCTCACGCGGCGCGGCGACGCGGCCCTCTACGCGGCGAAGCGCTACCGTCGCGCCGCCTGAGGTCCGCGCGCGGGTCAGCCGTCGAGGAGCGCCGCGAGCTCCGCCGCGCTGGTGACCGGGGCCTGGCAGGCGAAGCCCTCGCAGACGTAGGCGGCCGCGCGGCCGTCGACCGGGCCGCGGCCGGCGAGCAGGGGCACGATCGACCGGTCGGTCGCCCGCCGCGACCCGGCGAGGACGAGGTGGGGGCGCAGCGCCCGGCGGACGACCCGCGCGAGGGGGCCGAGCTCCTCCCCGACGAGGGCCACCTCGCGGACCGGGCCGGCGTGGAAGTCGAGCGCCTGGAGCAGGTGGCCGAAGGCCTGGGGGTGGCGCTCGGCGAGCGGGTGGACGAGCTGGAGCGCGCCGAGGGCGGCCGCCTCGTAGGCCTGCTCGCCGGTCAGGGCGGCGAGCCGCAGCAGGCCGAAGGCGGCGCTCGAGGAGCCGGAGGGGATCGGCGCGTCGTCGATGTCCTTGCGCCGGGCGATCAGCCGCTCGTGGTCGGAGGCGGTCGAGAAGAACCCGCCGCGGTCGGCGTCGGCGAAGCGGTCGAGGATCACGTCGGCCAGGCGGCGGGCCTCGGCGAAGTAGCGCTCGTCGAAGGTGGCCTCGTAGAGGGTGAGGAGGGCCTCGAGCAGGAAGGCGTGGTCCTCGAGATAGGCGTCGAGCTTGGCCTGGCCGCGGTTGAAGGTGCGCAGGAGCCGCCCGTCGGCGTCGCGGAGCTCGCGCAGGACGAAGTCGGCGCCGGCGGCGGCCGCCTCGGCGTAGCGGGGCTCCTCGAGCACGGCGCCGGCCTCGGCGAGGGCGGAGACGATCAGCGCGTTCCAGGCGCAGAGTCGCTTGTCGTCGAGGCCGGGGCGGACGCGGGCGGCCCGGGCGGCGAGCAGGAGCGCGCGGATCTCCGCGCGGGCGGCGGGCTCGGGGCCGTGGGCCTCGAGCACGTTGGCGCCGTCGAAGTTGCCGGTCTCGGTCGCGCCGAAGTAGTCGATCGCCGGCCCGGCGAGGTCGGGGCCGAGGACGTCCCGGAGCTCGTCGACCGTCCACACGTAGAAGCGCCCCTCGACGCCCTCGGAGTCGGCGTCGAGGGCGGCGTAGAACCCGCCGTCGGGGGCGCGGAGCTCGCGCAGGCAGAAGTCGAGCGTCTCGCGGGCCGTGCGGAGGAGGAGCTCGTCGCCGGAGCGCAGCCAGCCGTGGAGGTAGGCGCGGGCGAGGAGGGCGTTGTCGTAGAGCATCTTCTCGAAGTGGGGGACCGTCCAGGTCGCGTCGACCGCGTAGCGGGAGAACCCGCCGCCGACCTGGTCGTGGATGCCGCCGGCGGCCATCGCCCGGAGCGTCCCGAGGGCCATCTCGGTCTCGCCGCGGCGCAGGAGGAAGTCGATCGCCCCGGCGGGCGGGAACTTCGGCGCCCCGCCGAAGCCGCCGTGGCGGACGTCGTAGGTGCGGCGCAGGGCGGCGACCGCGCCGTCGAGCCCGGCCGGGTCGATCGGGTCGGGCGCGGGCTCGAGCGCGGCGGCGCCGACGAGTCGCCGGGCCAGCCGGGTGGCGCTCTCCCCGACCTCGGCCCGGCGCTCGCGCCAGGCGGCGGCGATCGCCTCGAGCACCTGGGGCCAGCTGGGGAGGCCGTGGCGGGGGGCCGGGGGAAAGTAGGTTCCGGCCCAGAAGGGCTCCTGGTCGGGGGTGAGGAACACGTTGAGCGGCCATCCGCCCTGCCCGGTCAGCGTCTGGACGGCCTCCATGTAGATCGCGTCGAGGTCGGGGCGCTCCTCCCGGTCGACCTTGACGCAGACGAAGTGGGCGTTCATGAGCGCGGCGACGTCCGGATCCTCGAAGGACTCGTGCTCCATCACGTGGCACCAGTGGCAGGCCGAGTAGCCGATCGAGACGAGCAGCGGCCGGTCGAGGGTCCGGGCCCGGTCGAGCGCCGTCTCGCCCCAGGGCAGCCAGTCGACCGGGTTGTCCCGGTGCTGGCGCAGGTAGGGCGAGGTCTCCTGGGCGAGGGCGTTGGGCATCAGACGGAGGCGACGTTACCGCACGGTCGGTAGCCTCCGGCCGCGATGCCCGAGTTCGTCGACGCCGAGGGCGCGCCGGCCGCGATCGGCCCGTACAGCCACGGGGTCGTCGCGGGCGGCCTCCTCTACTGCTCGGGCCAGACCCCGCTCGACCCGGCGACCGGCGAGCTCGTGGGGACCACGCCGGCTGCGCAGGCGCGCCGCTGCCTCGAGAACCTGGCCGCCGTCTGCGCCGCCGCCGGAACGACGCTCGGGCGCGCGGTCCGGATGACGATCTACATGACCGACCTGGCCGGGTTCGCCGAGGTCAACGCGGTCTACGCCGAGTTCGTCGGCGACCCGCCGCCGGCCCGGGTGACGATCGGCGTCTCGGCGCTCCCGAAGGGCGCGCAGGTCGAGATCGACGCGGTCGTCAGCCTCGCCGGCTGAGGGCGTTAGGGCTGGCCGGCGGGGAGCCCGTGCCGGCGGAGGTGGTCGGTCGCCTGGACCATGTGCACCTGGTGGTCGGTGAGCGGGCGGCTGGCGGCGCCGGCGGTGGGCGGGGACGTGACCGCGAAGGCGGCGAGCGCGGCGCGGTGGGCGGCGAGCTCGGCGCCGAGGGCGGCGCGGTCGGGCGCCGGTCGCGGCCGGGGCTCGGTGAGGAGCTCGCCGAGGCCGGTGGCGGCGTCGACGCGGCGGCCGAGGTAGTGCGGGTGCCCGCGCTCGAGCCAGTGGCCGAGGGCCTTGAGCCCGTGGCGGTGCTCGAGCTCGGCCGAGCAGAAGCGCTGGAGGATCGTCTTGATGATCGACGTGTGGTCGAACAGGGTGTGCGAGACGAGGCCCGGGGGGATCCAGGGCGAGGCGATCAGCGCCGGGACGCGGACTCCGTACTGCCCGAACCGGTCGGGGTCCTCGTCGGGGGCCTCGGGCGGGCTCACGTGGTCGTGGAAGCCGCCGTGCTCGTCGTAGACGACGACGAGCAGCGTCCGGTCCCACCGCGGCCCGGCGGCGAGGGCGTTGTAGACGCGGAAGACGAGCTCCTGGCCGCCGAACACGTCCGACGGGGCGTGGTCGTCGTTGGAGGGCGAGCCGACGAGGCCGAGGTCGTAGAAGTTCGGGTCGATCCAGGAGACGGCCGGGAGGTTGCCGGTGACCGCGTCCTCGAGGAAGCTCGAGCTGCCCGCGTCGATCGCGACCTCCTGCTCGAGCATCGGGTCCCAGCGGAGCTTGACGCGGTCGACGAAGGCGAAGTGGTCGTGGTGGCCGACGAGGTACTCGCTGTCGACGCAGCGGAGCGTCGACGGGGAGTAGGAGTACCAGCGCCAGGGGACCTCGGCGGCGTCGAGGTGGCGGACGAACGAGGGCTTGTCGTAGATCGGCGGCCCGGGCTTGTCGTCGGGGGTCCCGTCGGCCTGGCCGGTCAGGGCATAGAGGCGGTTGGGCCAGGTGGCGCCGGGGACGGAGCTGTGCCAGCGGTCGCAGATCGCGAACTCCGCGGCGAGGTGGTCGTAGGTCGGGAGGTCGGCGGCGTCGTAGTAGCCCATGATCGGGGCCGGGTCGGCGGCGACGACGCCGCGCTTGGCCAGCGTCTCGGCGTAGGAGGCGACGAATCCATCCATCCGCCCGCCGTGGATCTGCCTGGCCGCGGCCTCGCCGGAGTGGTCGGGATCGAGCGCCGCCGCGGCGACCTCGCCCCGGGGGAGGTGGAAGACCGGGTAGGTGCGGCCTGCGTGCTCGTTGGCCATGCCCGCGGTCAGGCCGTCGACGTCGGCTCGGCCCCCGGCGAGCGAGAGGTAGCCGAGCATCTGATCGAACGAGCGGTTCTCGAGCATGAGCACGACGAGGTGATCGATCTTGCTGAGGTTCTCGACTCCGTCGCCGGCCATGCGCGGCAACGCTACCGGAGCGCGGCTCGCCGGATCTTGCCGCTGGCGGTGGTCGGGAGCGCGGCCGCGAAATCGACGATCCGCGGATACTTGTAAGGGGCCGTGCGGCTCTTGACGTGATTCTGGAGCTGTCTCGCCAGCGCGGCCGTGGGGTCGAAGCCCGGACGGAGGACGACGACGGCGCGCACCACCGATCCGCGCTCCGCGTCGGGCGCGGCGACGACCGCGGCCTCGGCGACGGCCGGGTGGGAGACGAGGGCCGACTCGACCTCGAACGGCCCGATCCGGTAGCCCGCCGAGACGATCAGGTCGTCGGCCCGGCCCTCGAAGTGGAGATAGCCGTCGCCGTCCTGCGCGACCCGGTCGCCGGTCCGCCAGGGCCCGGCCGGGGGCTCCTCGCCGAGGTAGCGCAGGAAGAAGGTGGGGACGGTGGCCGGGTCGGCGACGAGCTCGCCGTCCTCGATCCAGAGCCGGACGCCCGGGAGGGGACGGCCCATCGACCCGGGCCGGGCGGGGGCGCCGGGCGGCGTCCCGGTGAGCTGGCCGGTCTCGGTCTGGCCGTAGCCGTCCCGGATCTCGAGGCCGGTGGCCTCGTGCCAGGCCCGGAGGACCTCGGGGTTGAGGGCTTCGCCGGCGGCGACCAGGCCGCAAAGGTGGGGGAGGGGGGCGAGGGCCGCCCGCTTGGCGATCAGCCGGTACTCGGTCGGGGCCATGCAGAGGACGCCGACCCGCTCGCGGGCGATCAGCCGGAGGCGCTCGTCCGGGTCGAAGCGCCCGTCGTGGAGGAGGGCGGCGGCGCCGGAGAGCCAGGGCGCGACGAACGCGTTGCGCGCCGACTTCGACCAACCGGTGCCCGCCGTGCACCAGACGAGGTCGCCCGGGCGGGCGCCGAGCCAGTGATCGGCCTGGAGGCGTTGGGCGGTCAGGTAGCGCTGGGCATGGAGGACGGCGCGGGGCTCGCCGGTCGTGCCGCTGGTGAAGACGGTCAGGCACGGGTCCTCGGGCGCGAGCCGGGCGGCCGGGGCGGGCGGCCCGGCGTAGAGGGCGGGGTCGCCGGACCAGAGGACCGGGCAGTCGGGCGTGGCGGCGCCGAGCTCGGCGGCGTTGCGCTCGTCGGCGACGATCGCCGCCGGGCGGGCGACGGCCAGGCGGTGGCGCAGGTCGGCGGCCCGGAGCTGCTCGCTGCAGGCGAGGACGACGGCGCCGAGGCGGAAGCAGGCGACCATGGTCAGGACCCATCCGGGCCGGTTGCCGATCAGGGTGAGCACGGTGTCGCCCCGGCGGACCCCGTTCGCGGCGAGCGCGCCGGCGAGCCGGGCCGCCGCGTCGGAGACCTCGCCGAACGACCACTCCCGTCGGGATCCGTCGCGGCGGAGCTCGACCAGGGCCAGGCGAGACGGATCGGCGGCGTCGACGACTGCAACGGCGAAGTTCACCCGGTTATCCTCCCTGTTCGAGGGCCGTACCCGTTCGGGGGCGAGCGAGCCGCCGCCCCGACCGCCGTGACGAGACCGTGGAGAGCCTTATGGCCGTGGCCGCAAACCTGAACGAGAAAACCGACGAGCAGCGGGCGATCACCGAGATGGTGCATCAGTTCGCCGACGAGCAGATCCTCCCGAACGCTGAGCATTTCGACCACGAGGACGAGTTCCCGACCGACATCGTCGAGCAGATGAAGGAGCTCGGGCTCTTCGGGGTGACGATCCCCGAGGAGTACGGGGGGATGGGACTCGACCTGACGACCTACGCGATGATCGTCGAAGAGCTTTCTCGCGGCTGGATCTCGATCTCCGGGGTGGTCAACACCCACTTCATCGGCTCGTACCTGCTGATGAAGTTCGGGACCGAGGAGCAGCGCCAGAAGTTCCTGCCGCGGATGGCCACCGGCGAGATCCGGGCCGCCTTCTCGATGTCGGAGCCCGAGATGGGCTCGGACGTCCAGGCGCTGAAGACCCACGCGAAGAAGGTCGACGACGAGACCTACGAGATCAACGGGACGAAGATGTGGGTCACCAACGGCCTGATGTCGGGGGTCGTCTTCGTGCTCGTCAAGACCGACCCGGACGCCGAGCCCCGCCACCGGTCGTTCACCTGCTTCATCGCCGAGAAGGCGCCCGGGGTGTCCGAGAACACCGGCGAGCACGCCGGCCTGAACGTGCCGCCGAAGATCAAGAAGCTCGGCTACAAGGGCGTCGAGTCGACCGAGTTGGTCTTCGACGGCTACCGCTGTCCGGCGGCGAACATCCTCGGCGGCGAGGAGGCCGGGCGTGGGCGCGGCTTCTCCCAGTTCATGGACGCGCTCGAGGTCGGGCGGGTCAACGTGGCCGCCCGGGGCGTCGGTATCGCCCAGCGGGCCCTCGAGCTGGCCCTGCGCTACTCGCAGGAGCGCAAGGCGTTCGGCAAGCCGATCGCCCAGCACCAGGCGATCCAGTTCAAGCTGGCCGACATGGCCACCCAGGTCGAGGCGGCGCGCCTGCTGACCATGCGGGCGGCGCGCCTCAAGGATGCGGGGGTCCGCTCGGACCTCGAGGCGGGGATGGCCAAGCTCTTCGCGTCGGAGGCCGGCCGGTTCTGCGTGGAGGAGTCGTTTCGCATCCACGGGGGCTACGGCTATTCGAAGGAGTACGAGATCGAGCGCCTCTACCGGGATGCCCCGCTGCTCCTGATCGGCGAGGGGACCTCGGAGATCCAGCGGATGGTGATCGGCCGCAAGCTGCTCGAGCGCCACAAGATCTGAGGGCGGCAAATAGACTGACCTCGGTGAGCTCGGCCACCGACACGAAGAACCAGATCGATGCGGCGATCACCCGCTTCATCGCCGAGGTCCCGGCCCTGGCGCCGCTGAAGCTGATCGTCGGACTCGACCTTCGCGGCCGGGGCGACACCCAGCAGTACCGGATCGAGCTGCCGGGCCCGAAGATCAGCAAGGGCGACGCGGTCGACGCGAAGGTACGGGTCGAGATGGCGCGAGCCTTCTTCAACGAGATGGCCAAGGACGCGAAGGTGGCCGACTGGCGCGAGGCCTTCCACTACGGACAGGCCAAGGCGACCGGCGTCCCCCAGATCCTCAAGCTGATCGTCCACGTGGTCGAGCGCCAGGAGGAGCGGACGCGACTGCGCCGGGCCAAGCCCCACGCCGCGCCCTGATTTCTCCCAGGGAGCGCCGGCGCAGCCGCTAGCGGTCGTTGAGTCGAGGACCGGCCGGCGCCTCGATCCTCGTCGGGCGCCCCGAGATCCTCCTCGGGCGTCTGCCAGCGGTGGGTCAGGACACGTTCAGCGCGTTGTCGTCGATGACGAACGACGTCTGCAGCGAGGAGTCCTCGGTGCCGGTGAACTTCAACGTCACCTTCTGCCCGACGTAGGCGGCGAGGCTGGCCGAGTGCTGCTGGTAGCCGGCCGCCGCGTTGAGGTTGCTGAACGAACCGATCGTCGCGAGCACGGCGCCGGAGCTCGAGAGCACCTGCACCTTGAGCGTGTCGAACGCGGTGGTCCTGGTCGTCTCTGCCGTGTCGATGTGGAGCCAGTAGCTGAACGTCGCGCTGCGGCACGCGGCCGGGATCGTCACCGCCTGCGCGAGCGTGTCGGTGTGGGTGGTGCCATAGCCGTCGAGCCACGCCAGCCAGCTACCGGCGTGAGCGGGCTCGCCGGCGGCCGACGACGCGATCACGCCGGCCGTCGTCGTCCACGGCGCCGCCGATCCGGTCTCGAAGCCGGGGTTGCCGAGCAACTGCTGCGCGGTGCAGCCGCCCACGCTTGAGACCGTCCACGTGAACGACGCGCTGCCGGAGGCGCCGGTCGTGTCGGTCGCCTTGACGGTGACGCCGTAGGTGCCGCTCGTCGTCGGCGTGCCGGAGATGACACCGCTCGAGCTGTTGATCGACAGGCCGGCGGGGAGACCGGTCGCCGAGTACGTCAGCGTCTGGCCCGAGCCCGAGTCGCTGGCCTGGATCTGGAGGCTGACCGCCGCCCCGACGGTGCTCGACTGGTTGCCGGGGTTGGTGACCGTCACCGTGTTGCCGCCCGTGTTGCCGCCGACGATCGCGTGGGCCGTCTCGCACCCGCCCGTGCCGCCGCTGAAGTCGTTGTGTCGTCGAACGTGTGGTTCTCGGCTGACGCGGGCATTTCCGCCAACCTCCAGCCAGGCGAGGCCGGCCCAGGGGCACCGAGCTGATGTGGGCCCGAGCTACCACGCCGGCGAGCCGTGCCTCGGGCGTAGCCAGTCGCTCTACGCCGCAGCGGGCCTGACCTGTGTCACCGGCCGCCTGGAGCACCCCTCGGCCGCGCGCTACCGCGCGGGCCAGTCGTGCTCGGGGCGCACGGAGTCGCTCTACGCGGCGTCGGGTCTGGTGTGCGTCCAGGGGCGCCTGGAGGCGAAGTGAACGCCGCTGACTTGCCGACCGGCCGCGGCGCCGGCCTCGGTGACCGCGACCATCCCGACGCGCCGATCGTGGGGGTCCTCGCGCCGCTCGACGGGCCCCTGCGCGGCGAGCCGGTCGACGAGCCCGGTGACGTTCGAGCTGTCGCAGTGGAGCTGGGCCGCCAGCTCGCGCGTCGGGATCGGCCGCTGCGGATCGAGCACGTTGAGGGCGAACATCTGCGGCGGGGTCAGGCCGAGCTCGGCGGCCACGCCGACCATCCGTGGGCGCAGCTCCCAGAGGGGGGCGACTCATTCCGTAACCTGCACGCCATGGACACCGAGCGGGGCATCGAGGTCGCAGGGCTGGTCCGCGAGTTCAAGGGCGGGATCCGCGCCGTCGACGGGATCGACCTCCGGGTCGAGCCCGGCCAGATCTACGGCTTCCTCGGCCCGAACGGCGCCGGCAAGTCGACCACGGTCAAGGTCCTCACCACCCTCCTGCCCCCGACCGCCGGCCGGGCCAGCGTGGCCGGCTACGACGTTGCCACCCAGGGTCGCCAGGTCCGCGAGTCGATCGGCGTCGCCCTCCAGGAGGTCGCCCTCGACCCGTTCCTGACCGGGCGCGAGCACGTGCGCCTCCAGGCCGGCCTCCAGGGGATCCCCCGGGCCGAGCGGATCGCCCGGGGCGACGAGCTCCTCGCGCGGGTCGGGCTGACCGCCGCCGCCGACCGCAAGTCCTCCGGCTACTCCGGCGGGATGAAGCGCCGGCTCGATCTCGCCCTCGCCCTCCTGCACCGGCCGCGGATCCTCTTCCTCGACGAGCCGACCACCGGCCTCGACGTCCAGTCGCGGACCGCCCTCTGGGAGGAGGTCGCCCGCCTGGCCCGGGAGGAGGGGACGACCGTGTTCCTGACCACCCAGTACCTGGAGGAGGCCGACGTCCTCGCCGGACGGGTCGGGATCATCGACCGGGGGGTGATCGTCGCCGAGGGGACCCCCGAGGCGCTGAAGGCCGAGATCGCCCGGCCGACGATCGAGGTCGTCCCGAGAGACACCGGACGGTGCGCCGAGGCCCGGACCGCCCTCGCCGCGTTCGGCGAGCCGGTGGCGGCCAAGCGGGCGGGGTCGATCGCCGTGCGCCTGCGCGACGGGGTCGAGCAGCTGGCCGGCGTGGTCCGGGCCCTCGACGCGGCCGGGATCGCCGTCGCCCACCTCGCCCTCCACGAGCCGACCCTCGACGACGTCTTCCTGGCCAAGACCGGCCGCAGCCTCGAAGGCGCCGCGGCGACGGCGCCGGACATGCCCGCGGCCGCGGCCGGCGAGCCGGCGGTGGCGACCGCGTGATCGCCGCCCGGCTGCGCAGCCCGACGCTGACCCAGGTCGGCCTGCTCGCCCGGCGGTCGATCATCCGCACCTCCCGCCAGCCGGCCCAGGTCGTCTTCCCGATCGTCTTCCCCCTGATCCTGCTCGGGGTCAACGCCTCGGGCCTCTCGGCGGCGACCAAGCTCCCGGGCTTCCCGGCCGCGAGCTACCTCGACTTCGCCCTCGCGGTCCCCTTCATGCAGGGGGCGCTCTTCGCCTCCCTGAACGGAGGTCAGGACCTGGCCCGCGACATCCAGGGCGGCTTCCTCGACCGCCTGGCCATGACCCCGATGTCCGGGACGGCGCTCCTGGCCGGCCAGCTGGGCGGCGCTCTCTTCATCGGCGCGGTCAGCGCCGTCCTCTACCTCCTCGTCGGCCTGGCCTTCGGCGTGGGCATCGCCGCCGGCGTCGGCGGCGCGCTCGTCCTCCTCGTCCTGGCCGTCACGATCTCCTTCGCCTTCGCCTGCTTCGGGACGTTCGTCGCCCTGCGCGCCGGGTCCGGCGAGGCCGTCCAGGGCTTCTTCCCCCTCTTCTTCGTCCTCCTCTTCCTGAGCTCGGCCTTCTTCCCCCGGAACCTGATCGCCCAGGACTGGTTCCGGACGATCGCCACCTACAACCCGGTCTCCTACATGGTCGAGGGGATCCGGTCGCTCGTCATCAAGGGCTGGGACGCCGAGGCCCTGGCGATGGCCTTCGGAATCGCCCTCGCCGCGATCGCGATCGCCCTGTTCCTGGCCAGCCGGGCCCTGCGGACGCGGCTCACCCGGACATGACCTCGCTGCGGCGCACGCTCTCGGTCGCCTTCGCGGTCGCCTGGCGCGGGCTCCACAACGCGTTCACCAACCCGGCCCTCCTGATCCCGAGCGCCCTCTTCCCGCTCTTCTTCTTCACGGCGTTCGCCGGCGGGCTGTCCGGAATCAGCCGCGCCCCGAACTTCGACTTCCCGGCCGGGTACACGTCGTTCGAGTTCGTCTTCATCTGCTTCCAGGCCAGCGCGTTCGGCGGCGTGTTCACCGGCTTCGCGATCGCCGCCGACTTCGAGTTCGGCTTCGCCCGGCGCCTGTTCCTCGCCGCACCCAACCGCGGGGGGATCGTGATCGGCTACGCCCTGACCGCGATGGCCCGGGCCGCCTTCGTCCTCGCGATCGTCTTCTGCGCCGGTCTGATCACCGGAATGCACGTCGACGGGTCGGTCGGCCAGCTGCTGATCCTGCTGCTCCTAGCGATGGGCACGAGCGCCGTCTCGACGCTGTGGGCTGCCGGGATCGCGATGCGCCTGCGCACGCTCCAGGCCGGCCCGCTGATCCAGATGCCGATCTTCATCCTGCTCTTCCTCGCACCCGTCTACGTCCCCCTCGCCCTCGTCACCGGCTGGGTCCACACGGTCGCCACGTTCAACCCGGTCACCGCCCTGCTCGAGGCCGGCCGCGGGCTGATCTCCGGTGCGCCGACGAAGACCGCGGTCGCCGCCGCCTGCCTCGCCGGGCTGTTCGCGCTCGTCGTCCTCTGGGCCCGGGGCGGCCTGCGCTCGGCCGAGCGGGCCGGGTAGCCGGGGCCGCCTGGTGGCCGGCCGCCCGCGGCTCGGACAGGCGTGGGCCCGGTCGGCCGCGTGTGTGCGCAAGCTCACACTGATCGGCGGCGAGGCGCCGTAACGTCGGTGGCGTGAACTCGTTCTCCGCCGCCGCTTCGGCTGACGGCGCCGCACGGATCGCTTGCCCGCCGCCGGGCTCGACCTCGGCGGAGCCCTGCCACGGACTATGGACCGGAGCGTTATGTCGCACATCACTGGCACCGTGCAGGTTCTAGGTGCACCACTCGTCATCAAGCCCGGCGCGCCCACCATCTTCAACCCGCCAGCCGCGCCCGGGGGGACGAAGCTGCTGGTACTCCACTTCCAGAACCTGAAGTTCAAGGCGGGGGACGAGCTGCACGTCGAACTCGGGTACGCGACGGACAAGTTCACCGCAGCCGACGGACCTTCGTTCTGGACGCGTCCCGTCAATGTGTACGCGTTCCCCGCCGGCGTCAAGATCACGTATGTGGCGGCCGGACCGGCGACGGGCAGCGTCGAGCTCGACCAGTATGGCCGCGGCGAGCGGCATGCCGGCGAGGTTGGGCACCCGAGCTTCTCGAACTGTGACCCGTTCTATCAGGACGCGACCTATCCCGAGCCGAAGTACGACCCCACCTGGTACTGCGCGGACCCGCCGAACTGGGAGAACGTCCGGGCTGTCCCCGGGGCTGGTGATGTACGCACCCGAGTAGCCTCGAGCGTCGGCATGATCCTGTCCGTGGAGAAGGGCGACGCGGGCGTCGTGCAGCTGTCGAGCTGCTCGGTGACGCTGGTGGATGCCGACAAGGTCATCACGGCCGGCCATTGCCACCAGCCTTCAGAGGCCCTCGACAGCTCGGTCACCTTCGACTACGAGACGCTCCCCGACGGCTCCCGGCCGATCGGCTACAGCCCGCGGTTCTACAAGGTCAAGGCGGTGCTCGGTCACATCGACTCGGGCGCGGCCAAGCTCGACTACAGCCTGCTCCAGCTGGCCGAGGCACCGGACGGAATCGCGCCGATCCAGATGCGACCCGACCGGCCGGGGGTCAACGAGGAGGTCTTCGGGGTGCATCACCCGAACGGCGCCGTCAAGAAGCTGTCGCTGCCGCACGGCGAGGGCTTCGCCAAGGTGATGACCAGCAGCGTGGACGGGATCGGGGTACCGAAGGACTTCCATGTGTCGGGCGGGAGCTCGGGCTCGGGCCTGTTCGACACCGCCGGCCACCTCGTCGGCGTCTGCTCGCGCGGTGCCCCCTGCTCTCCCGGCGGCGTTCTGCTCTACTGCCCGACGCCGAACATCCTCGCCGACCTCGTGCCGACGCCGCCGCCGTCGGTCACGCGCGATGTCGTGCTGACACTCGACCGGTCGGGGAGCATGTCGAGCGACGACGGCACCGGCCGCAAGAAGATCGACGCCGCACGCGATGCTGTGGCGCTGTTCGTGCGACTCGTCACGGCGGCGACCGGCAACCGCGTCGGCCTCGTCTCCTTCAGCACGACGCCGAGCGCGCCGGTCGACTTCCCGATCGCCGCAGTCAGCGAAACGGTGAAGAACCACCTCGTCGGCCTTGCTCCGTTCGCCGGCGGCATCGTCGGAAACCTGAAGCCTGGCGGCGCAACCACGATCGGGGGCGGGCTCGATGCGTCGCGGCTGCAGTTCGCCATGCCCGGGGTCAACCCGAGGGCGATCCTCCTCCTGACCGACGGCCTTCAGAACACGCCGCCCGACGTGGGGGCGGTCGAGGCGGCCCTCGCGGGCATCGCCGTTCACGCGATCGGCTTCGGCACCGAATCGAACCTGAACGGCGCCCTGCTCACGTCACTGACCGGCGCGCACGGCGGGAAGTACATGCGGGCAGGCGGCGGCCTGGCGCTCGAGAAGTTCTTCTCGAGCGCCTTCGGCAACATCTTCGAGTCCGGGGTGGTGTTCGATCCGGAGTTCGATCTGCCCGCCGACACGTTCGCCGGACCGGAGATTCCGTTCGACGTCTGCGGTGAGAAGACGGTGACGATCGTCGTCGGCTGGGACGCGCCCGAGGCCGACCTGCTGATCGAGGTGACCACGCCCGGCGGCGCCCGCATCGCGTCGTCCACCGCCGGCCTCGAGAGCGCCACCGGCCGGACCTGGTCGTTCCTGCGCATTCCGCTTGCGTTCGGCGGCGAGCGCGACGGCGAGTGGAGCGTGCGCGTGCTGCGGCCCCGCGATGGCGGCGAGTTTCCACCGCCGCACCCGGCCCTACGTTATTTCGTCAACGTCGTCGCGCTCGGTGGGCCCAGGATGTCGCTGCCGCCGACCTCACAGCGCTACTACACCGGCGACCGGATCAATCCGCTCGTCCTGGTGCGCCACGACGACGGCGGCTGGCCGCGGGACATGCAGATGACCTTGACCGTGAGCCGGCCTGATACCGGGGTTGGCAACGTCGTGAGCCGGACTGCCCTCGGCCCGGCGGCCGTCATCGACGGCGACGCCATCCTCCCGCGGGAGGCCGCGCTTCAGGCCTTGGAGCACGCGAGCGGAAAGCCGGTCGCAAACTACACCGAGACCGACTTCGAGCTCTCCAACGCGACCGCCGACACAGACGGCGTGTTCGAGTCGGGAGGAACGTTTGGTCGGCCGATCGAGGACCTGCTCACCGTCGAGGGCAACTACACCTTCCACGCCAAGGCCCGTTACGGGCTCGGTTGCGCCGGCATGCGGGAGCTCGTCTGGTCGACCCACGTCGAGGTGGGCATCGACCCCGGCAAGACCACGGTGTCGACCTCCCCGCTCCCCCCGGGCTCGAGCGGCGGCTCGTGCGTGCGCATCACGTTCACGCCGCGCGACAAGTACGGCAACCTGTTGGGACCGGGTCGGCTCGACGCCTTCAGCCTCGAGCCGGGTTCGGGCACGACGATATCCGGCGCCGTCATCGATCTCGGCGGCGGGTCCTACGGGCTCGACGCCTGCTCGGCCCCGGGTTCACTCGATCCGCCGAGTGTCGGCGTCCTGCAGCCGGGGCGGCCGCCTGTGCTGGTCGGGCCGACCGACACCAAGCACTACAGCTACAGCGTCCAGTTCCTCTGTGGCGAGCAGGGCGACGACTGCTGCGATTGCCCACCGGTTCGCCCCGGGAGCTACGCCACTGCGATCGCCATCCACAACCCGACTGCCCACGACGTGCCGGTCCGGCTGCGACCGATCCCACTCGTCCTCGCCGGAGCGCCTTCCGGGCGAGCGCCGCGGTCGAACGGCCCCGGCCAGCCCACGCTGATCAGGATCCCGGCGCACGCGGCGACGATCACCGATTGCTGCCGGATCCTCGAGATGCTGCTCGGAGCCCAGCCCGCCGGCCGGGCGGGGATGAGCGTGGGCCTGTTGGAGATCGTCAGCGCCGTCGACTTGGAGGTGACCGCCGTGTACACCGCGGGCCATGAAGGTCGCGGCGCGGTGCTCGAGGTCGAGCGCGTCCAGGGCCGGCTGCTCCCCGCCTGATCGACGCGGGGCAGAGTCGTCGTTGATGCCCGCTCGCGCCGGCCGCGACCGGGGCGATCCTCCTCGTCGGCCGGGTCCTCCGCCCGGCGGCGCGGCTGCGCGTCGGCCAGGAGCGGTTCGCGCTCGCCGTGGTCAGCGCGAGCCTCGGCATCTCGATCAGCGCGCCGGGGGCGAGCGCCCTGGAGATGATGCGCAACGCCGACATCGCCATGTACGACGCCAAGCGCCAGGGCACCGCCCGGTGGTCGGTGTTCACCGACGCGATGCACAGCCGCGTCCTCGGCCAGGTCGAGCTCGAGGCCGCGCTGCGTACGGCGATCGAGGAGCGCCGCCTGCGCGTCTTCTACCAGCCGGGCGTCGACCTCGCCACCGGCGCCCTGATCGGGTTCGAGGCGCTGGCCCGCTGGCCCCAGGCCGCGACGCCGGTCTCGCCCGAGCGCTTCATCGCGATCGCCGAGGACGCCGGGCTGATCGCCGACCTCGGCGCGCTCGTCCTCGACGAGGCGTGCCGGGTCCTCGCCGACTGGCGCCGGCGTGGCGTCGTCGAGCCGGGGCTGACGATGAGCGTCAACGTCAGCGGCCGCCAGCTCGGCGACCCCCGCCGGGTCGTCGACGCGGTCAAGGCCGCGCTCGAGCGCAGCGGCCGGCCGCCCAAGTGCCTGCGCCTGGAGATCACCGAGAGCACGGTCATCAGCCGGCCGGAGCTGGTCCGGGCCGCGCTCAGAGCCGAGCTCGGTGTCCGGGCTGAGATCGACGACTTCGGGACCGGCTACGCGTCGCTGACCTTCCTGCAGACCTTCCCCGGCGACACGCTCAAGATCGACCTGTCGTTCATCAGCACGATGCACGAGAACCCGGCCACGAGACGATCGTCCGGGCGATCGTCGCGCTCGCCCATAACCTCGGCATGCAGGTGGTCGCCGAGGGGATCGAGGATCCCGCCCAGCACGCGATGCTCCGGTCGATCGGCTGCGCCTACGGCCAGGGCCACCTGTTCTCCCGGGCGACCGCCGCCCCCGAGCTCGAGCCGATGATCGCCTCCCTCGGCCTCGTCGGCGCCGACGGGCGGCGTTGGCTTCGACGCCGCCCGGTACGTCGACTTCTACCATCACCTCGTCGGCGAACGGGGTCGGGGGCCGGAGTGGGCCAAGGTCCTGCTGACAGCGGCCTCGACCCGACCGGGCCTCTGGCGATGGACTACTTCGCCGGAGCCGTCGCGCAGAACGGGGAGCGCAAGGTCGTCTACCACTCAAACCGCGACGAGGCGGGCAACGACCCGGGCACGGAGCGGACGATCCTCGTCATGGTGAACGGCGCACCCCTGATCGGGAGCACCCGCCGGTACGCCGAGGCGAGGTGCCGCGTCGTCTGCTCCATGACCATGCTCGCCGCCGGGACGCCGATGTTCCTGATGGGCGACGAGGTCGGTGCCGAGAATGCCTACACCTACGACAAGTTCAGCGAGAACAAGGACGATCTGGAGGCGTTGCGCCGCGGGACGGGCGCGCTCCTGTTCGGCTTCTACCGGGACATCATCCGCCTGCGCCTGGCCAGCCCGGCGCTCCGGTCGCCGAACATCGAGGTGTTTCACACCGACGATCCCGGTCGGCTGCTCGCCTTCCGCCGTTGGGACGCCGGCTGAGCTCCTCGTCGTCGCCAGCCTCAACAACTCCGCCTTCGACCGGCCCGGCTACACCCTCGAGCATCCGGCGCCGGCTGGCGCCGGCTGGCGGGAGGCGTTCAACTCGGACGCGGCGGCCTACGGCGGCGAGAACGTCGGCAACCTCGGCGCGACCCTGCGGGCGGCCGGCGCCCGGCTGGAGGTCGTGGTCCCGGCCAACGGCGTCGTGGTCTTCGAGCGCGCGGACCGGTGATCGCGGCGGCTCAGCTCGCCGGCGACGCCGCCATCAGCTCGACCCGGTGGCCGCCGGGGGCGCGGGCGAAGGCGCGCGGGGAGCCCCAGTGCTCGGTGCGGGGCTCGACCTCGTAGCCGGCGGCGCGCAGACGCCCGAGCGCCGCCTCGTAGTCGGCGACGACGACGGCGACGTGGCCTTCGCGCTGGGGCGTCGGCTCGTCGGTCCAGAGCAGGTGGATCTGGGTGCCCTCGCGCTCGAGCCAGGCCGCCCGGTCGGCGAGCGTGCTCGGCGGGGTCACGAGCTCGAACCCGAGCTCCTGCCAGAACGCGGCGGCGATCAGGGCGTCGGTCCGCCGGGTCTCGAGGGCGACGTGCTGGATCATGGCCGCGACGCTACCAAGGCAACCTTCCGCGGGCGGTAACCTTGACCGATGACCAAGGCCGAGGCCGACCAGGAGTGCGCCGAGCGCAACCGCGAGCCGGCCGGAGCGCCGGGGGTGCGCTGGCTGGCGCGGGAGGCGAGCCCGGGCGACTGGAGCGTCGTGCGGGTGACGATTCCCGGGCTCAAGGCGACCGGCCCCCTGAAGACCTCGACCGAGGCCCGGCCGCGGCCGGAGGAGCCGCTCGATCCCCGGCCGGTGCACAACCCCTTCTGGGGCATCAGCTGAGCTTCAGCGCAGGACGGCCTGCTCGGGGTCGTCCTCGTAGAGCTTGACCACCCGGACGCCGCCGGCCGCGCCGGCCTGCTCGGCGGCGTTCAGGCAGAGCCGGCAGAGGACGCACTCGTCGAGGTTCTCGTCCTTGATCCGCAGCCGGCCGTCGTCGGCGACGGCGAAGATGTCGACCGGGCAGACCTCGGCCAGCTTGGCGGCGAGGGCCGGGTCGCCGGCGACGGCGTCGTCGACCGAGACGTCGATGAAGAGCCCGCTCACGCCGACACCCGGCGCGCCTCGATCTTGTCCCGGATCAGGTCGGGGATCTGGGAGATCTCCTCGGCCACCTCGATCCCCGCCTCGGCGAGCCGGGCGATCTTCTCGGTCGCCGTGTCCTCCTTGCCCTCGACGATCGTCCCGGCGTGGCCGAAGCTCATCCCGGGCATCTCGTCCATGAAGCGCCCGGCCATGAAGGCGACGACCGGGAGCCGCGAGTCGTGCTCGGTCACCCAGCGGGCGAGCTCGGCCTCCATCCGCCCGCCCGGCTCGGTGTAGACGACGATGCCCTGGGTCTCCTCGTCGGCCTCGAAGAGGGGCATCAGCTCGGCGTAGGTCTGGCCGATGATCGCGTCGCCGCCGATCGAGACCGCGGTCGACTGGCCGAGGCCGGCGGCCGTCAGGGTCGAGGACATCTCGGTGGTCATCCCCCCCGACCGGGAGATCACGCCGATCGGCCCGGGGGAGTAGGCCTGGGCGGCGTTCTTCGCCGGCCCGCCGATGCCGCCCATCTTGACCACGTCGGGGACGATGATCCCGAGGCAGTTGGGCCCGATGATCCGCGCCCCGCGCAGGCCGGCGAGCTCGACCATCGCGGCGACGTCGGCCCGGGGGATCCGCTCGGTGACGATCACGATCAGGCGGATCCCGTTCTCGATCGCCTCGAACACCGCGTCGCGGGTGAAGGCCGGGGGGACGGTGACCACCGACCCGTCGATCGGCCCGCCGTGGTGGTCGACGGCCTGGGCGACGGTGTCGAAGACCGGGATGCCGTGGACGTCGCGGCCGAGCCGGCCGGGGGTCACCCCGCCGACGATCCGGGCGCCGGAGCCGTAGTCGAGGCACTCCCGGGTCAGGTTGACCGCCTCGCGGCCGGTGATGCCCTGGACGATGAACGTCGTGTCGGCGTCGACGAGGATGCTCACGTCGCGCCTGCGATCTTCTCGACCGCCCGGCGGGCGGCCTCGTGCATCGAGACCGACCGGTCGGCGTACTCGATCCCGTACTTCTCGAGGATCTTGAACCCCTCGTCCTCCCAGGCGCCGGGGATGCGGAAGATGGCGATCTTCTCGGCCGGGGCGTAGCCGAGCTCGACGCACGCCTTGATCACGCCGCGGGCGACGATGTCGACGCGGGTGTTGGAGACGATCGACATCATCACGGCGATCCGCTCGACCCCCGGCTTCTGGAGGACGAGCTTGGCCAGGCCGCAGGCCTTCGCGACCGACGGGTTGCCGCCGATCTCGCAGTAGTTGGCCGGCCGGCCCCC
>CAWFQO010000047.1:0-26501 GCA_963817865.1 uncultured Solirubrobacterales bacterium
GAGATGCCCGAAGGTCTGACCCCGGCGCTGAAGGCGGTGGGCGGACGCCGTGCTCGCGGTCGCCGCGGAGCTGTCGGTCGAGGAGGTCCTCCAACGGCTCCTCGACCGGGCCCGGGAGCTGGCCGGGGCGCGCTACGCCGCTCTGGGCATCCCCGACGGGGAGGGCGGGTCGGGCGGTTCCTCGTCGCCGGGATGGACGACGCGCTGATCGCGGCGATGGGCCCGCTCCCCCGGACCCATGGCCTGCTCGGCGCGATGCTCGAGACCGAGGCGCCGTTCCGGACCGACGACGTCCACGAGCATCCGCGCTTCCACGGCTGGTGGCCGGAGGGCCACCCGGACATGCGCTCCTTCCTCGGGGTGCCGATCGTCGCTCCGGAGGGGGTGATCGGCGCCTTCTACCTGACCGAGAAGGAGGGGCCGCCGCCGGCGCGGTTCGACCCGGATGACCAGGAGCTGATCGAACTCCTGGCCGCGCACGCGGCGATCGCCATCACCAACGCCCGGCTCTACGAGCGCAGCCGGGAGCTGACGATCGTCGCCGAGCGCAACCGCCTGGCCCTCGAGCTCCACGACGTGGTCAGCCAGAAGCTGTTCGGGCTCGTCCTGGCGGCCGAGGCGGCGATGACCCTCCTCGACCGCGACCGCGCCGGGGACCGGAGCGAGGCCCGAGCCCAGATGGAGCGAGCGCAGGCGCTCGGCCGCGAGGCGCAGGACGAGCTCCGGTCGCTGATCCTCGAGCTGCGCCGCCGGCGCTCGCTCGGGACGGCCTCGAGGGCGTCCTGCGAAAGCACGTCGACCTGGTCGGACGGCTCCACGGGATCGAGATCGCGCTCTCCGTCGAGGGGGCGGCCGGCGACGACGACCGTCGGGACCTCGAGGTCCTCCGGGTCGCCCAGGAGGCCCTCCAGAACGCCCTGCGTCACGCGGCCGCCCGGCGGATCGACGTCCGCCTCGGCGCCGAGCCCCGGGGCCGGCTCGTGCTCGTGGTCACCGACGACGGCGTCGGCTTCGACCCCGACGACCCGGGGCTCAAGGCCCGCCACCTCGGCCTGACCTCGATGCACGAACGGGCGCGCCGCCTGGGCGGCGAGCTCGAGATCCGCTCGACGCGGGGCGGCGGGACGGCCGTGAGGCTGGTGATCCCCGCTGAGCGGTGAGGCGCCGATCCGCGTGCTGGTGGTCGATGACCACGCCGTCGTGCGCGAGGGCCTGCGCACCTTCCTCACCCTCCAGGACGGGATCGACGTGGTCGGCGAGGCGGCCGACGGGGTGGCGGCGATCGAGGAGGCCGACCGCCTGCGGCCGGACGTGATCCTCATGGACCTGACCATGCCCCGGCTCGACGGAGTCGCGGCGATGCGCGAGCTCCGTCGCCGCCGGTCGTCGGCCCGGGTCGTGGTGCTGACGAGCAACGCCGCCGACCACCGGCTGCTCGCGGCCATCCGGGCCGGGGCGGCCGGCTACCTGCTCAAGGACGTCCAGCCCCAGGAGCTCGCCGGGGCGGTGCGGACCGCCCACGCCGGGAAGGCCCTCCTCGACCCAACGGTGGCCGCCCGCCTGGTCGCGGCGATGGCCGAGCCGCCGGAGCCGGCCACGGGGGCCCGACTGACCGCCCGCGAGCGGGACGTGCTCGAGTTGATCGGCGAGGGCCGCTCGAACAAGCGGATCGCCCTGGAGCTCGGCATCTCCGAGAAGACGGTCAAGACCCACGTCGGTCACGTGCTGGCCAAGCTCGGGGCCAGCGACCGGACCCAGGCGGCGATGCTCGCGGTCCGGGCCGGGCTCCTGAGGTCCTAGGTCCAATTGCCGATGGTCGCCGGGCGCCCCGGCGCGTACGGTGGGGGCATGCCCGTCGCGATCATCACCGGCGCCTCCCGCGGCCTCGGCGCCGCCCTCGCCGGGGCCCTGGCCGCCGACGGCTGGCGCGTGGTCATCGACGCCCGGGGAGCGGAGGAGCTCGAGCGGACGGCCGCCGGGCTCGACGGCGGGGCCCAGGCCGTGCCCGGGGACGTCGCCGACCCCGACCATCGCGCCGCGCTCGTCGCCGCCGCCGGGGAACGGATCGACCTCCTGGTCAACAACGCCAGCCTGCTCGGGCCGAGCCCTCAGCCCGGCCTCGCCGAGTACCCCCTCGAGGTCCTCGAGCGGGTCTACGCGGTCAACGTCCTCGCTCCCCTCGCCATGATCCAGCTCGTCCTCCCGCGTCTGTCGGCGGGCGGGGCGATCCTGAATGTGACGAGCGATGCCGCGGTCGAGCCCTATCCCTTCTGGGGCGGGTACGGGTCCTCCAAGGCCGCCCTCGAGCAGTTGGGGGCCGTGTTCTCGGCCGAGCATCCCGCGGTGCGGGTCTACACGGTGGACCCCGGGGACATGCGCACCCAGATGCACCAGGACGCCTTCCCGGGCGAGGACATCTCCGACCGTCCGCCCCCCGAGGCGAGCGTGCCCGGGCTGCGGGCGCTGATCGACGGGGATCTCCCGAGCGGGCGCTACCGGGCCGGGGAGCTCGGCGGAGGCTCGGCGTGAGCGCCCCGGCCTTTCGCGTCCCAGCCCGGCTCGAGGCGCGCGAGCCGCCTGAGGCCCGGGGGCTGGCCCGCGACGGCGTGCGTCTGCTGGTCGCGACCCGGGGCGACGGCGGGCGCATCGCGCATGCGCGCTTCGCCGACCTCCCACGCTTCCTCGCCCCCGATGACCTGCTCGTGCTCAACGCGTCGGCCACCCTCCCGGCGGCGATCTCGGCCCACCGGGGGGCCGGCGAGCTCCTCCTCCACCTCGCGACCCGGGCCCCCGCCCTGGCCGGCGACCAGTGGTGGGTGGTCGAGATCCGCCGCCCCGACGGCGGCCGTCCCGCCCGGAGGAGCGCCGGGCCGCGGACCGGCGAGATCCTGAGCCTGGCCGGGGGCGGGCGCGTCGAGATCGTCGCCCCGTACGCCCGAGGCGGGCGGCTCTGGCTGGCCCGGTTGGAGACCGGCGAGCCCGTCGCGGCCTACCTCGCCCGCCACGGGCGGCCGATCCGCTACGAATACGTCGCCGGCGACTTTCCCCTCGACGCCTACCAGACGGTCTACGCGACGACGCCGGGCAGCGCCGAGATGCCGAGCGCCGGGCGGCCGTTCACGCGTGAGCTCCTCGGCCGTCTCCGCGCCGCGGGCGTGGCCGCCGTCCCGCTCGTCCTCCACACCGGGGTCTCCTCGCCGGAGCACGACGAGCCGCCCTACGCCGAGCAGTACCGGGTGCCCGCGGCGACCGCCGCCCGGGTCAACGCGACCCGCGCCCGGGGCGGGCGGATCGTCGCCGTCGGGACCACGGCGGTCCGCGCCCTCGAGACCGTCGCCGCCCCCGACGGGACGGTTCGCGCCGGGGACGGGTGGACCGATCTGGTGGTCACGCCGGAGCGCGGCCTGTGGGCCGTCGACGGGTTGATCAGCGGCTGGCACGAGCCGGAGGCGTCGCACCTGCGCCTGCTCGAGGCCGCGGCCGGACCCGCCCTGCTCGAGCGCTCATACCGGGCGGCACTCGACCGGGGGTACCTCTGGCACGAGTTCGGGGACAGCCATCTCGTCATGCCGTGAGCTCCCGGCGGCGCTCCTCCAGATAGCGCCGCTCGGCCGCCGTCGTGGCCAGCCGGCCGGCCCGGTCGTAGGCCCGGACGGCCTCCTCGCTCCGGCCGGCCCGGCGCAGGAGGTCGGCGCGGGCGGCGTGGAAGGGCTGGTAGCCGTCGAGCGTCTCGGCCAGCCCGGCCCGGTCGAGGGCGCGGAGTCCGGCCGCCGGCCCGTCGGCCATGGCCACGGCCACGCACCGGTTGAGCGCCACCACCGGCGTCGGCTGCCGGCGGGCGAGCTCGCCGTAGAGGCCGGCGATCTGCGGCCAATCGGTGTCGGCGGACGCGGCGGCCCGGGCGTGGAGGGCGGCGATCGCCGCCTGGAGCTGGTAGGGCCCGGGGAGGCGACGGCGGGCGGCGCGGTCGAGAAGGGCGCATCCCTGGTCGATCTGCCGGGCATCCCAACGGCTGCGGTCCTGGTCTGAGAGCACGACGAGGCGGCCGTCGTCAGCCAGTCGGGCGTCGCGGCGGGAGTCGTGGAGGAGCATCAGCGCCGTCAGGCCGAGGACCTCCGGCTCGTCGGGCATCAGCGCGCAGAGGAGCCGCCCGAGCCGGATCGCCTCGCGGATCAGCTCGCCGCGCATCAGGTCCTCGCCGCCGCTCGCCGCGTAGCCCTCGTTGAAGATGAGGTAGATCACGAGCAGGACGATGTCCAGCCGATCCGGGAGACGGGCGGCCGCCGGGACCTCGAACGGGATGCCGGCGTCGCGGATCTTCGCCTTGGCTCGGGTGATGCGCTTGGCGATCGTAGCCTCCGGGGTGAGGAGGCCCCGGGCGATCTCGGGCACGGTCAGCCCCCCGAGCATCCGCAGGGTCAGCGCGAGCTGGGCCTCCCGGGCGAGGGCCGGGTGGGCGCAGGCGAAGATCAGGCCCAGCCGCTCGTCGGGCACCTCGGCCGATGCCCCCGGCTCGTCTTCGTCGTCGTGAATCATCGCCGCACGGTCGAGTTCTCGCCGCTTGCGCTCGAGCGTCCGCGCCCGGCGGAGGCGGTCGATCGCCCGGCGCCGGGCCGTGGTCAGGATCCAGGCCGCCGGGTACTCGGGGACGCCGGTCCGCGGCCACGTCTCGACGGCCACGGCGAACGCCTCCTGGACGGCCTCCTCGGCCAGGTCGAGGTCGCGCGACCAGGACGCGAGCGCCGCCACCACGCGACCGTACTCGTCGCGGAACGCCTTCTCCACCGCCCGGCCGCTGGCGTCGACCGCCGTCAACCGCCGCCCCGATCCCGGCTCACCCGGGTCGCCGGGCGGTCACCCGAGCTCGCGGATCGGGCGCACCTCGACGGCGCCATGGCCGGCCGCGGGGATCTTGGCCGCCCAGTCGAGGGCCTCGTCGAGGTTGGCGCACTCGAGGATGTAGAAGCCGGCGAGCTGCTCCTTGGTCTCGGCGAACGGGCCGTCGGTGCTGAGCGGCGCGCCGGACGGGCCGGCCCGGACGATGGTCGCCGTCGCCGACCCCTGGAGGGCGTCGCCCGAGAGGAACGCCCCGGAGGTCCTGGCCGCCTCGGTGAACCCCCGTAGGCGGCCGGCTCGGCCTGGACGCTCGGGTCCTCAGGCGTCGCGTAGCGGGATTCGTCGTGGTAGAGCAGGAACATGTAGCGCATCTCGGGGCCTTTCGGTTCGGGGTTCCGGCCTCGGGAGCCGGCTTCATCCCGATGACGAACGGCCGGCCCGGAAAAGGACATCCGACTCATGACTCGGCTTCCTCGAGCTCGTCCCGCGGCGGGGCCACGTGGTCGTGGAGGCGGTCGACCGCGTGGCTGATCTCGCGCGACCGCGTCGGCCAGGTCCTCCCGGTCGGCCTTGCGCTCGATCGAGATCCGCAGGGCGGCGATCTCCCGGGCCAGGTACTCGGCCTCGGCCAGCTGGCGGGCGTTGGTCTCCCGGTCGCGCTCGATCTCCACCCGGTCGCGGTCGGCCTGGCGGTTCTGGGCGAGGAGGATCATCGGCGCCGCGTAGGCCGCCTGGGTCGAGAAGGCGAGGTTGAGGAGGATGAACGGGTACGGATCCCAGCGGAGCCGGGCCGCGGTGATGTTGAGGGCGATCCAGACGACGACCAGGCCGGTCTGGATCGCCAGGTAGCGCCCGGTCCCGAGGTAGCGGGCCATGGCCTCGGCCCAGCGGCCGAAGCGGTCCGGGTCGTGGGACGGACCGCCCCCGGTCCCGCGCGGCTTGCTGAGATCGTCGCGCCGCGACACGGTCAGCTCCTCGCCGGGGTCACGCGCCAGCCCACCGGGAGCACGCGGTCGAGCACGTCGTCGATCGTCACCGCCCCGAGCAGGCGGCCGGCGTCGTCGACCACCGGCAGGGCGACGACGTCGTAGGCGGCCAGGCGCGCCGCCACGACCTGGTCGCTCGTGTCCGGGCTGACCGGCTCCGGCTCGTTGTCGATGCACCGCCCGAGCGTCTTCGACGGCGCCTCGCGCAGGAGGCGCTGGAAGTGGGCGACGCCGAGGAAGCGCCCGGTCGGCGTCTCGGTCGGGGCCAGGCAGACGAAGACCTGGGCGGCAAGCGGCGCGCGCAGGTCGGGATCGCGTATCCGGGCGAGCGCCTGAGCCACGGTCGCGGTCGGCGGGAGCACGATCGGCTCGGGGGTCATCAGCCCCCCCGCCGTGTCCGGCTGGAAGTTGAGCAGGCGCCGGACCGGCGCCGCCTCCCCCGGATCCATCGCCGCCAGGAGCTCGCCCCGGCGCTCGGCGGAGAACTCGGCGAGCAGGTCGGCGGCGTCGTCGGCCTCCATCTCGTCGAGTACGCGCGCCGCCCGCTCGAGGTCGAGTCCCTCGACGATGCGAACCTGCTCCTCCTCGGAGAGCTCCTCGAGCAGGTCGGCCAGCCGCTCGTCCTCGAGGGCGTCGGCGAGGATGCGCCGCCGGGCGAGCGGCAGCTTGCGGATGGCCTCGGCCATCTCCACCGGGTGGAGCTGGCCGATCGCCGCGGCCTCGCGCGCCCCGGCCCGCTCGTCGCGGAGGACCTCGCCCGCCTCGCTCCAGTCGATGATCTCGGGCGCCCGCCGCCGTCCCGCCAGCCCGGGCGGCGCGAGGGCGATCGTCGCCAGCTCCCACGTGCTCGGCTCCGGGGCCGGCGTGATCGCCGCATCGACGATCCGCCGACCGCGCAGCCGTCGGCCGAGCAGCTCGCCGACCACCAGCTGCTCGCCCCCGCGGAGCTCGAACTGGCGGAGGTTGATCGTCCCCCGACGCAGGCGCACCCCCTCCGGCTCGATCTCGGCGATCCGCCCGGCCCCGACGAACACCCGACGGCGTTGCACGCTGACCACGAAGCCGTTGACCCGGGGCGGGGAGCTCCCCCCGCCGCCGGCGAGGACGACGTCGACGACCTGGCCGATCTGCGCGCCGTCGGCGCCGACCAGGGGCAGGCGGACGAGACGGGAGGCATAGATCAGACGGTGGGCCATGGCAGACCATTGTGCCGGCTAGGCGCCCGCCGCACCAGGGCGGGCGGCCCGCTGCCGGCTCGCTATTCTTGACCTCCGACCCCGCGGCGCGCCCCGCCTCTCCGATGCGATCGAACCTGCCGCCGTCCACCGTCACCCCGCCCCGCCGGCCGGCGCCGCGATGAGCTCGCCTGAGCTCGCCGCCCGTCGGGCCGGTCGCGCCGCCGCGCGGGCGGCCGAGCTGCGCCGCCGCCGGCGGCGCCTCGCCGCTCTGGTCGGCGGGCTCGCTGTGCTCGCCGCCTTCCTGATCGCCGTCCTCTCGGGCGGCGGGGGGACCGGTCACGGCGCCACGGCCGCGTCGGCCGGGGGCGGCGCGAGCGGCGGTCACCCCGCCCGGCCGCCGGCGGCCAAGGCGATCCACGTCCAGCCGGTCGGGTCGCTCTCGGCTCCCCTGCAGGACCCCGCGGTGGCCAGCCTCGGCGGCGACCAGGTCGTCCTCCTCGGCGGCCTCGACCGGGCCGACACCTCGACCGCGAACGTTCTCCTCCTCACCGGGTCGGTCCCCCGGGGGGCGGGACGGCTGCCGGTGCGCCAGCACGACGCCCAGGCCACGGCGCTGGGCGGCGCCGTCTACGTCTTCGGAGGGGGCGACCTCGCCTCCTACGACCACATCCTCCGCTTCGACCCGGCCACCGGCGGGGCGACGACGGTCGGCCACCTGCCATCGCCGGCCTCGGACGTGGCCGTGGCCGCCGTGGGCGACACCGCGTACATCGTCGGCGGCTATGACGGCAGCCGCCCGCTCGACACGATCGTCGCCTGGCGTCCCGGGGGTCCGGCCACCGTCGTCGGCCATCTCCCCTACCCGGTTCGCTACGCCGCCGTCGCGGCTGCCGGTGGTCGGCTCATCATCGCCGGGGGCACGGTCGGCCTCGGGGCGACCGACGCGATCCAAGGCTTCGATCCGGCCTCGGGGACGACCAAGCGGATCGGCCGCCTCCCGGCCGTCCTGACTCACGCCGGCGCGGCGACCCTCGGATCGGTCGTCTACCTGGTCGGCGGCCGCCGTGCCGCCGCCGACACGCCCATCGCTCAGATCCTCTCGATCGACCCGGCGACCGGCCGGGTCCGGCGGGTGGGGGCGCTGCCCAAGCCGCTCTCCGACGCGGCGACCGTCCTCGACGGGACACGAATCCTCGTGGCCGGCGGGCGCAGCGGGGGCGCCGCCCAGACCGGCATCTACGCGCTGGCGCCCTGATGGGGCGTCTTGGGTGACCGGGTCCTGACCGAGCCGGCCGCCGCCTCCCTGCGGGCGGAGCTCGCCGCGATCGTCGGCGCCGATCATGTGCTCGGACCGCCGGCGCCCGCCTACCTGGTGGACTTCTCCGAGGGGCGCGGGGTCCGCGGGCGCCTCGACGCCGTCGCCCTCCCGGCCACCGCCGAGGAGGTCGCCCGGGTCGTCGCCCACTGCTACGAGCGGGGCGTTCCCATCATCCCCCGCGGCGGTGGGAGCGGGCTCTCGGCCGGGTCCGTCCCCCTCGACGGCGGGGTCGTCCTCGGACTCGAGCGGCTCCGGCGCCTACGCGGGTTCGCGCCGCTGCTCTGGCGGATCGAGGTCGAGGCGGGTATGCCCACGGCTGAGGTCCGCCGGCGCGCGCGCGAGGGCGGCCTCATGTTCCCCCCGGATCCGGGCGCCGCCGAGCAGTCGCAGATCGGCGGCAACATCGCCACCAACGCCGCCGGACCGCACGCCTTCAAGTACGGAGCGACCGGCGCCTGGGTGACCGGGCTCGAGGTCGTGCTCCCGCCGGGCGAGCTCGTGTCGATCGGGGGACCGTTCCGCCGGGATGCCTCGGGCTACGACCTCAAGAGCCTCCTCGTCGGCTCGGAGGGCACGCTCGGGGTGATCACCGCCGCCTGGCTGCGGCTCGTCCCCGCCCCCGAGGCGGCCCTCCCGGTCGTGGCCGTCTACCCGAGCGCGCGGGCCGGGTGCGCGGCGGTCGAGGCGGTCATCGGCAACGGGGTCCAGGCGGCGGCGATCGAGTTCCTCGACCGCGGGGCGATCCACCTGGCCGCCGCCGGCATCCCCCTCGCCGCGCCGCCGGACGCCGCCTTCATGGTCATCGCCGAGGCCGACGGGACGACCGCCGAGGCGGCGCGGCTGCGCGCGGACCTGCTCGAGATCCTGGGTGACGGCGCGCTCGAGACGGCAGCGCCGACCGAGCCGGATGCGATCGCCGGCGTGTGGCGGTGGCGCAGCGGGGTGTCCCACGCGGTCCGCGCCCGGCGGGGCGCCAAGCTCAGCGAGGACATCATCGTCCCGGTCGAGCGCCTGGCCGAGGCCGTCGAGGAGACGGTGGCCATCGGCGCCCGGCACGGACTGGAGGCGTGCAGCTGGGGTCACGCCGGGGACGGAAACCTTCACTCGACCTTCCTGATCGACCCGGCCCGACCGCCGGAGCTCGCCCGGGCGGAGCTCGCGGTCGGCGAGGTGTTCGCCCTCGCTGCCCGCCTCGGCGGGTCGATCTCGGGCGAGCACGGGATCGGTTGGGTCAAGCGCGGAGCCCTCGCCGGCGTCTGGCCGCCGGCGGCGGTCGCCCTCCACGAGCGCGTCAAGCAGGCCTGCGACCCCCGGGGGCTGATGAACCCGGGCAAGAAGGTCGCTGCGCTCCGCTGAGCCCGGCTCGGGTCAGGCGCAGACGAGGACCGTGCGGCGGAGCGTCCGGCCGCCGCGCGGACGCAGGGCGACCCGCGCGACCACGCGGTAGCGAACCCCCCGGCGGAGGGTCTGCCTCGAGATGCGCACGGCGAAGCGTCCCCGGGCGTCGGGGCGGGCGACATGCCCCATCCGACGACCGCTGAGGTAGTAGGTGACCGCGCGCACGCCGCTCCCGAACACGTAGGCCCGGAACGCCCCCTTTACGCAGCCGGCGGGGACGCGCATCGCGAGCGGCGCGGGCGAGCTGGCCGCCGGGTTCGAGACGCCCGGCGGCGTCGGGGTGGCGGTGGCCGGGGGAAGGGCGCCCGGAAGGGTCGCCGCGGGCGGCTGCCCGGCGGGGGGCGGGGTGGACGCCGGCGGTGCCCCGGGCGGCGGGGGGGACCCGACCGGGGCCGGGCCCGGGCCGGGCGGCGGGGGCGGGACCGGCGGCGGGCCTGAGCCGATCTGGGCCGCGGAGATCGACACCGTGGCCGCCGGGTCGAGGCAGGGGGTGGGCCCGACCCCGTTGTCGTTGGCGTCGCCGCTGTAGCGCACCCGGAAGACGTAGGCGCCCGGGGCGGACGGAGCGAAGCCACCCGAGTTGTAGACCCCGGCCCCGTTGACGGGCACGGTCGCCGTGAACGCGACCGCCCCGCCGCAGAACTGGTCGTTGGGGCCGGTCACCAGGAAGGTGATCGTGCCGGTCGGCGACCACCCACCGGTGAGCGTGGCCGAGGCGGAGATCGAGTTCCCCGCCTGCCTGGCGCTCACGGCCACGGCGGGGGTCGTCGGGCTGACGATGACCTGCTGGTTGGCGTCGGCGCAGACGGTGCTCACCGGCGTGTTGCTCGCGTCGCCGCCGTAGCGGGCGATCCAGCGGTAGGTTCCGGCGGCGGTCGTCGTGTACCGGGGCGAGTCGTCGGACCCGGTGCCCGAGACGGTCACCGCGGTCGTGAAGATCGGACTCGCGCAGGTCGTGTCGCGCGGGCCGTAGAGGGCGAAGCTGATCGTCCCCCGCGGCGCGCTCCCGCCGGTCAGATTGGTGTGGTCGAAGACCTGGAGGCCGACGATCGTCGAGCCCGACGCGTTGGCCAGGAGGCTCGGGCTGGCCGCAGCGGCGCCGGTCGGTGCGACGAGCGCGACGAGGGTGGCCAGGGCGACGGCGAGGGTTGCGCCGATCGCCTGGCGGCCGGGCGGATGGAGTCGAGGGACGCGCATTCGAGTGTGTCTAGGCGGCCCGGGCGCGGGCGAGCTGCGCCGCCTCGCGGGTGAGCGGGGTCTTTCCCCACCGGGCGCGCTGGGCGTAGTCGATGATGGCCGGGAAGTACACCTCCAACTCATCGGTGGCAATGCCGGCGGGCTTGAGCAAACTCCGCGCACGTCGGTCGTCGAAGCGGGTGGCGACGTCGAAGTAGGGGAGGTAGGCCGACGCCTCCTCGATCATGGCCGCGTCGTTGTTGATCCGCGGCGCCTCGCGTCCGAGCGCCCGACAGGCCAGCTCGATCAGCTGGGCGTTGGTCACCGCCTGGCCGCCGGCGACCAGGTTGACCGCCCCGGTGGCCGTCGGGTCGTGGAGGAGGTGGACGAGCGCGTCGGCGACGTAGTCGACGGGGACGACGTCGATCACCCCGTCGGGATTGGCCGGTACCTCGTCGAGCATGCCCCGGGCGAAGGCCCGCAGCGGCCAGTAGATGACATTGAACGCCGGCGTCCAACCGCTGTGGCGGTCGCCGACGACGATGCTCGGCCGGGCGATGACCAGCGGCAGGTCGCTGGCCATCACCTCGCGCTCGGCCTCGAACTTCGACTGCTCGTAGCTGTTGCGGAACTCCTGGCCGACGTCGAGGTCGTCCTCGCCGAACGTCCCCCGGTGGCGTCCGCCGACGTAGGCCGTCGAGACGTGGACCACCCGGCGCAGGTCGGTCAGCTCGGCGGCGAGCGCGAGCAGGCGCCGGGTGCCGACGGTGTTGATCGCCCGCGCCTCCTCGAGCGGCAGGTCGAAGGAGATCGACGCCGCGCAGTGGACGATCGACGTCGTCCGCGCGACCAGCGCTCGCCGATCCTGCGGCGCTCAGGCCGAGTTCAGGCGAGCTGACGTCGCCGGGCAGGGCGAGGATCCGCCCGCCGGCCCGGACCGCCGGGTTCTCGTAGAGCTGGGCGAGGACGGTGTCGATGCGCCGGGCGGCCGCCGCGCGATCGGGGGCCCGCACGAGCGCGACGATCTCGGTGTCCGACTGGTCGAGCAGGCGGACGAGGACCTCCATCCCGAGGAAGCCGGTCGCCCCGGTGAGCAGGACGCTCATCGCAGCGGGGCGCCCATGGCGTGGAAGCCACCGTCGACGTGGATGATCTCGCCGGTGATGCCCCGGTCCGAGCGGGGAGAGCAGGAAGCAGCAGGCGTCGGCCACCGGGCCGGCGTCCTTGACCTCCCAGCCGAGTGGGGCCTGGTTCTGCCAGAGCTCGGCGAGGCGCTCGAAGCCGGGGATGCCCCCGGCGGCCAGCGTCTCGATCGGGCCGGCCGAGATGAGGTTCGAGCGGATGCCCGCGCGGCCCGAGATCCCGGGCCAGGTAGCGGGAGACGCTCTCGAGCGCCGCCTTGGCCACGCCCATCCAGTCGTAGGCCGGCCAGGCGACGCCGGCGTCGAAGTCGAGCCCGACGACGCTCGCCCCGTCCGGGGCGCGCTCGAGGAGGGGGAGGACGGCGACGGTCAGCGCCTTCAGCGAGAACGCGCTCGTCTCGAACGCGGTCACGGCGCTCGCCGGCGGCGTCGAGAGGAAGGCTCCGCCGAGGCCGTCCTCGGGGGCGAAGGCGATCGCGTGGAGGATGCCGTCGAGGTGGTCCCAGCGCTCCTCGAGCGCCGCCCCGAGCGCGTCCAGGTCCTCCGGCCGGTTGACGTCGAGCTCGAGCACGTCGACCGGCGTGGGCAGGCCCTTGGCCGCCCGCTCGGTCATCCGCTTGGCCCGGCCGAACCCGGTCAGGAGGATCTCGGCCCCGGCCAGCTGGGCCCGCCGGGCGACCTCGAAGGCGATCGACCCGCGGGTGATGACGCCGGTGATCAAGAGCTTGCGCTCGGCGAGGATCATCGGTCGGGGCCGCCCCGCCAGAGAACCTCGACCAGCGCGCGGGCGACCAGCTGCCCGGCCTGATTGACCACCGACCACCGCCACTGCACGAGCCCGGCCTCCTCGCCGATCGGACGAAGCGCTATGACGGCGCCCTGGACGCGGATCGTATCCCCAAGCTTCACGGGCCGCTTGAAGACCACCTTGTCGAGCCCGCGGAGCGCGAGCACGCGATCGGGGTCGAAGGGGACGAGGCCGACCGCGTAGGAGACGACGAGCATCCCGTGGGCGACGCGCTCGCCGAACGGGCTCGAGGCCGACCACTCGGCGTCGGTGTGCTGCGGATGGCTGTCCCAGGTGAGCGCGCCGAAAGCGACGACGTCGGCCTCGGTGATCGTCCGTCCGCGCGAGATGAACGAGGCCCCGACCTCCAGGGCCTCGAACGGGTCAGCCCACCTCACAGAGGGATGTTGCCGCCGCGATGCGGTCGCTGGCGGCGGCCGACGTTCTCCATGCTGTCGAAGACGCTGATGATCCGCCGCCGGGTCTCCGAGGGCGGGATGACCTCGTCGATGAAGCCGTCGGCCGCCCCGGTGGCGGCCAGGAGATGCTCGGCCGTGTAGGCCGCGGCCAGGGCGTCGCGCGCCCGGCCCGGGTCGTCGGCCCCGGCGATCTCCCGGCGATTGATGATCTCGATCGCCTGCGTCGAGCCCATCACCCCGAGCTGAGCGGTGGGCCAGGCGAAGACGAAGTCGGCGCCGAGGTCCTTGGAGTTCATGGCGATGAACGCGCCGCCGAACGCCTTGCGCACGACGATCGTGACCCGGGGGACCGTGGCCTCGGCGAACGCGTGGACGAGCTTCGCGCCGTGCCGGATCACGCCGCCCTGCTCCTGCTTGGTCCCCGGGAGGAAGCCCGGGGTGTCGACGAGGACGACCATCGGCAGTCCGAACAGGTTGCACGTGCGCACGAAGCGGGCCGCCTTCATCGCCGCGTGGCTGTCGAGCACGCCGCCGAGGTAGCGCGGCTGGTTGGCGATGATCCCGATCGACCGGCCGTCGAGTCGGGCCAGGGCGCAGATGATGTTGCGCGCGTACTTCGGCGAGATCTCGAGCAGGCGCCCGCCGTCGACGAGCGAGCGGGCGACCTCGCGCATGTCGTAGACGCGGCGCTCGTCGGTCGGGACGCAGGCGTCGGGCTGGTAGCTGGGCGGGGCGACCGCCGGCCAGCGCATGGCCGGCTCGGCGCTCGACTGGGGCAGGTGGTCGAGCAGGTCGCGCGCGAGCAGCGCGGCATCGACCTCGGTCGGCGCGACCATGTGGCAGACGCCGTTGCGCTCGTGGACCCGGGGGCCGCCGAGGGCCGCCCCGTCGACGTCCTCGCCCATGACCCGCTTGACCACGGCCGGACCGGTGAGGAACATGCTCGCCTCTTGGGTCATGATCACGAAGTCGGTCAGCGCCGGGGCGTAGGACCCGCCGCCGGCCGACGGTCCGCAGATGACGGAGATCTGGGGGACGCGGCCGGAGAGGGCGACGTGCTCGCGGAAGATCCGCCCGTAGCCGCCGAGGGCGGAGAGTCCCTCGGTGATGCGGGCCCCGCCCGACTCGATGAAGCCGATCACCGGCACCTCGGCCCGGCCGGCGAGCTGGAGCACCTGGACGACGGTGTCGGCGTGGGCCTGGCCGAGCGAGCCGCCGACGAACGAGGCGTCCTGGGCGAAGCAGAACACCGGCCGGCCGTCGACGCGGCCGCTTCCGCCGAGCACGCCGTCGCCGGCACGCGCCTTCTCACCCATCCGCCGGGAGCGGACGTCGGTCCGCACGAGGCTGATCGAGCCCGGATCGCAGAGCACCTCGAGGCGCTCGAGCGCGGTCAGGCGTTCATCGGGACGTGGGGCCAGCTTCAGGCTCATGCTGCCTCCAGGCATAGGACGACGTTGTGCCCGCCAAAACCGAACGAGTTCGAGATCGCGGTCGCGCCGCGACCGTCCGGCACCTCGAAGGGCCGTGCGGCACCGGGCACGTAGTCGAGGTCGAGATCGGGATCGCGCTCCTCCCAGCCGAGCGTCGGCGGGGCGACGCGGTCGCGGAGGGCGAGGAGCGTGGCGACGGCCTCGACGGCGCCGGCGGCGCCGAGCAGGTGCCCGATCGCCGACTTGGTCGAGGAGATCGGAAGCCCGGGGGCGTGGTCGCCGAAGGCCGCCTTGAGGGCGAAGGTCTCGGCGCGGTCGTTGAGCGGCGTCGAGGTTCCGTGGGCGTTGACGTAGTCGATCTCGCCGGCCCCGAGGCCCGCGTCGCGCAGGGCCGCCTCGATCGCCATCCGGGCGCCCTCGCCCCGCTCCTGGGGGGCGGTGAGGTGAAAGGCGTCCGAGGTCGCGCCGTAGCCGCGCACGGTGCCGAGGATGCGGGCGCCCCGGGCGCGGGCGGCGTCGCCGTCCTCGAGCACGAGCACGCCGGCGCCCTCGCCCATGACGAAGCCGTCGCGGCGGAGGTCGAACGGGCGCGAGATGCCGGTCGTCGACGTCGCGTCGAGCGCGGCGAAGGCCGCCTTGGAGAGGGGGGTGAGGGCCGCCTCGGCCCCGCCGGTGACGACGGCGATGGCGTCCCCGGCCTGGATCGCCCGCACGGCGGACCCGATCGCGTGGGCGCCGGCGGCGCAGGCGGAGACGATCCCGTAGACGTGCCCGCGCAGGTCGTGGCGCATGCTCAGGGCCGCGGCCGGGGCGTTGCTCATCATCAGCGGAACGGCGAGGGCCGAGACGGCCTTGGCCCCGTCGCGCTCGAGCAGCGTGTGGTTGTGCTCGAGCGTCCCGATCCCGCCGATGCCGGTGCCGATGATGCAGCCGATGCGGTGGGGGTCATAGGGCAGCCCGCCGTCCCAGCCGGCGTCGCGGAGGGCCTCCTCCGCGGCGACGATGGCGAGCTGGGTGCAGCGGTCGGCCCTCCTCGCCTCCTTGCGGGAGAGGTGGTCGGTCGGCTCGAAGTCGGCGCACGGCGCCTCCCCGTCGCGCACGCCGCAGACGCCCGCGGTCCAGCGCTCGTGGAGGGTCCGGGCGCCCAGGCCGAGCGGGGTCACGGCACCCATGCCGGTGATGACGACATCGGTCATCGCGCTGCTCCCGGCGAGGGATCGGGGACGGTCACTATGCACGCTCGACGATCAGGTCGACGGCGTCGCCGACGGTGACGATCGCCTTGACGTCGCTGCTCGTCAGGTTGACGCCGAACTGCTCCTCGACGATCTGCGAGAGCTCGGCCAGATCGAGCGAGTCGATGTCGAGCGCCGTCAGCTCGGCCTCGCGGGTGATCTCGTCGGGATCGGCGCCGAAGCTCTCCAGCGACGTCTTGACGACCTGCTCGACCTGCTCGGCGGTGACTGCTGCGGACATCTCGGCTCCGTTCTGTTGGTGGCTCATGCGGCCAGCCCCCCGTCCACGTAGACGGTGCTGGCGGTTACGTAGCTGGCGTCCTCCGAGGCGAGGAACCGCACGCAGGCGGCGACCTCCTCGGGGGTGCCGGCGCGCCGGGCGGGGACCGCCTCGAGCACGCCTTCGGGAAGGTCTGCGGTCATCTCGGTGTCGATGAAGCCCGGGGCGACCGTGTTGATCGTCACGCCGCGGCGGGCGACCTCGACGGCGACGGTGTTGCTCATGGCGATCAGCCCGGCCTTCGACGCGGCGTAGTTGGACTGGCCGGCGTTGGCGCGGGGGCCGACGATCGAGGCGATGCTGATGACCCGTCCGAAGCGGGCGCGGATCATCGCGCGGACCGCGCCGCGGGTCATCCGGAACGCGGCGGTCAGGTTGGTCCGAATGACCCGGTCCCAGTCGTCGTCGGTCAGCGAGAGCGCGATGTTGTCGGCCCGGACGCCGGCGTTGTTGACGAGCGCGAGCACCGGACCGAACTCGCGCTTGGCCTCGGCGAGGACCTCCTCCGGTTGCTCGGCGACGTCGCCGTGGAGGGCGACCGCGCGGCCGCCGGCCGACTCGATCGCCGCGACGGTGCGGGCGGCGCCGGACTCGTCGGTGCGGTAGTTGACGACGACGGGCCAGCCGTCGCCGGCCAGGGCGAGCGAGATGGCCGCGCCGATGCCGCGCGACCCGCCGGTGACGAGCGCGCAGGCTTCGGCTGGACGCGATCCGGCCATCAGGCGACCGAGCCGTTCGTCGAGGGCGCCTCGCCCCACTGGACGACGACGGCGCCCCAGGTGAAGCCGGCGCCGACCGCGGCGAGGAGGACGCGGTGGCCGGGCAGCAGCTGGCCGTTGGCCCGGGCGTAGCCGAGGGCGAGCGGGACGCTCGCGGCGGAGGTGTTGCCGAGCCGGGCGATGCAGTCGACGACCCGCGCCGGGTCGAGGCCGAGGCGCTCGCCGAGCGAGGAGGTGATGCGCCCGTTGGCCTGGTGGTAGACGAAGAGGTCGATGTCCTCGAGCGCGACGCCGGCGGTCCGGCACGCCTCGACCGAGGACTCGGCGAGGCGGGCGACCGCCTGCTTGAAGGTCTCGTGCCCGTCCATGATGATCGACCCGGTCCGCGGGTTGCTGGTGATCATCTCGCCGCAGGATCCGTCCGCCCCGAGGACGATCGGGCCGATCGCCCCGGGCGCGCCCGCGGTGATGACGACGGCGCCGGCGCCGTCGCCGAAGAGGGCGGCGGTCCGCTTGTCGGTCGGGTCGGTGAAGCGCGACATCAGCTCGGCGCCGATGACCAGGGCAGTGCGCGCCCGGCCGGCCTCGATCCAGGCGGTCGCGCTGGCCAGCCCGGCGATGAACCCGGTGCAGGCGCAGCCGAGGTCGAACCCGCCGGCGCGCGTGGCCCCGAGGGCGTGGGCGATCAGGGGGGCGGCGTTCGGCGTGGAGAGCTCGTGGGAGAGCGTGGCCACGATGATCAGGTCGATGTCGGTGGCCGGGAGGCCGGAGTCCTCGATCGCGGCCCGGCCGGCCTCGGTGGCGAGCTCGACGAGGAGCATCTCCTTGGGGGCGTGGCGGCGCTCGTGGATGCCGGTGCGGCGCACGATCCAGGCGTCGTCGACCCCGAGGGTGGCGGCGATCCCGGCGTTGCCGACGACCCGGTCGGGCAGCGCCGTGCCGAGGCCGACGATCCCGGCGGTTCGCAACCGGGCCGCTTCGCTCGACGCCGGACGGACGGTCACCTCAGGCGTGGACGCCATGGAGCTCCTCGATCGTGATTGCGCTGGGATGGTCGTCGGGGATCCGTTGCATGCATTGAGGCTTACGCCGGATCGGGGTCCCCGGTTAGCCCGGCCCCGGGAAAACCCCCCGATCGGAGGGGGCGGCCCCCCCAGCCGGGGGGGCGCGCTCGGGAGGCAGGCGATCAATTGCCCGAGCGCGGGGGATAATCGATGGACACCACCAGAAGGGGTCCGAAACCGTATGTCCGGCGCGTATGAAAACCGTCCGCTCTCCCACCCGCAGGTCGCCGCGATCGAGCTGGTCGCGGAGGTTCTGGCGAAGGGCGAGCTCGACCCGAACGCCGACGACTTCTACGGTCGACTGTGCGAGGTGACGTGCGAGGTGACCTCGCTGACCCGGGCGGTGATCTTCCGCTACGACGCCGCCCGCCGCCGGGTCCGCGCGGCGGGGAGCTACGGGATCGACCGCTCGCTGTTCGCCAAGGACTTCTTCACCGTCGAGTCGGCGCCGCTCGCCCGGAGGGCGCTCGAGCTCGACCGGGTGATCGAGTGCACCGACGACCTCGAGCGGGAGCTGCCGGTCGAGTACGTGCGGATGCTGGGCACGACGACGGTGATCTGCTCGCCGATGTCGGCCCGGGGCTACTGGGTCGGCGTGATCCTCGCCGACCGGGGCGGCCCGGCCCAGCCGATGGACGACGCCGAGCGCGAGCTCCTGTGGATCCTCGGCAAGGTGGCGGCGCTCGCCGCGATGGCCCGGGTGGCCACCCTCCAGCAGGAGAACGCCGTCCAGCTCGAGCAGCGGATCGACCTCGCCCGCGAGGTCCACGAGCGGGTCATCCAGCGCCTGTTCGGGGTGTCGCTCGCGCTCTCGGGCGACCACGAGCTCGACGACGTGGCCCGGGCGCGGTGCGCCGAGGAGGTCCAGGTCGCCCTGGCCGACCTGCGCACGGCGCTCCAGCGCCCGCTCGGGCGCAGCGCGGCCGAGACGCGCACGACCCTGGCCGACGAGATCGAGCGCCTGGCGGCGACCCACCCGGACGTCGGCATCGCCCTCGACGGGGCGATCGATGTGCCCGCGGCGCTCGAGCCGCTGGCCCAGTCGGTCCTGGCCGAGGCGGTGCGCAACGCCCACAAGCACGCGACGCCGACGCGGATCGGCGTCCGCACGGCGAGTGACGAGAATGCCTTCGTGCTCGAGGTGACCAACGACGGGGTCGGCGCCAAGACGTCGACCCCGGCCGGCATGGGCCTGCGCCTCGCCGGCTTCGAGGCGCTCTCGGCCGGGGGGATCATCGAGTTCGGCAAGCGCGCCGAGAACACCTGGCAGGTCCGGCTGGTCGTCCCGCGGGACGGTGCCGCAGTGAGCTCGCTCGAGCCGGTGGAGCGCAGCGTCGCCGAGCAGGTCGACGAGCGGATCGCCCTCGACGGCCGCAAGCTGCGCATCCTCGTGATCGACGACCACGACGTCGTCCACTGGGGCTTTCGCCTGATGCTCGGCAACCAGGCCTGGGTCGAGCGCTGCCTGAGCGCGCGCAACAGCGAGGAGGCCTACGCGCTGGCCGCCCGCTACGAGCCGCACGTCGCCCTCGTCGACCTGTTCATCGGGTCCGAGTCGGGGCCGGAGATCTGCGAGCAGCTGCGCCAGCGCTCGCCGATGACCCAGGTCCTCCTGATCTCCGGGGCCGGGCGGATCTCGCCGACCTCGGCGCGCACGGCCGGGGCGCTCGGCTTCATCCCCAAGGACTGGCCGGCCAGCGAGATCGCCCGGGCGGTCCAGATGGTCGGCCTCGGGATGGACGTGTTCCCCCCGGCCACCGACGGGAACGCGACGCCGCTGACCCCGCGCGAGCGCGAGGTGCTCGAGCTCATCGCCGGCGGCGGGACCAACCGCGAGATCGCCGGCGCGCTGCACCTGTCCCCGCACACGATCAAGGAGCACACGAGCGCGCTCTACCGCAAGCTCGGGGTCCGCAACCGGGCCGAGGCGGTGCAGCGGGCGCAGCGGATGGGCCTCCTCGGCTAGGCCCTAGCCGGGCGCCCCTTCGGGCCGGGCGGCCAGCTGGGCGATCGCCGCGCGCGTGCGGTCGATCAGCTCGTCGCTCGTCTCGTCGGGCAGCGGGTAGATCGGGCGGCCGAAGGTCACGGTCGCCCGGCCGCGCTGGGTCAGGCCGCGTCCCTTGGGCATGATCAGGGCGGTCCCGGCGACGTGGACCGGGAGCAGGGGGGCTCCCGTGGCCAGGCAGAGGCGGGCGACGCCGGACCGGAAGCCCTCGACCTGGCCGGCCGAGCGGGTCGCCTGGGGGTAGAGGAGGACGTTGTGGCCGGCGCGGATGAGCTCGGCGGCGTCGGCCAGCCCGCGGAGGTCGCCGCCCCGGTCGAAGGGGAAGGTGTTGATCCACAGGCCCGAGGCGAGGGCGTAGCCGCGGCGCCGGTAGAAGCGGTCGGCGGCGGCGCCGACCACGGTGCGCGAGCGCCAGGCGCGGGGGAGGGCGCCGAGGATCAGCGGCGTGTCGATGTCGCTCGCGTGGTTGGGGGCGATCACCGCCGGCTGGGGCACGTTCATCAGGTCCGCGGCGCCGACCACCCGGGGGCGGGCGATGGCGCGGGCGAGGGGGAAGAGCAGCCCCTGCTGGAGGCCCTCGCGGGCCAGCGACGCGGCCGGGCGGCGCAGCCACTCCTGGTCGCCCACCTCGCTCCCCGACGGCCAGGCGTCGCCGCCGGCCCGCACCGTGCGCCAGCGGCTGGGCGCCGCCGGCGGACGGGTCGACGGGGCGGCGCCGGCCAGGCGCTCGAGCAGGCCGCCCCCGGTCGAGAACCTCATCCGACCTCGGCGTAGAAGAGCGGCGGGCAGTGGAAGTGGGTGAGCGAGAAGTCGCTCCCGACCACCTGCTCGGCCATCTCGAGGGCGTCGCGCAGGGTGTCGGTCCGCCGGAAGCCCATGCGGTGGCAGGCGGCCGGGTCGCCGCCGACGAAGATCACCAGGCCGAGGTGGGAGAGGGCATGGGCGCCCCAGTACCACATGTAGAACGGGTGGACGCCGTGGTAGGCGTAGGACGTCCGGTAGAGGTGGCGGTACCACTCGTCCTCGGCGTAGGAGCGCTCGAAGCGGCGCTCGATCTCGACCGGGTCGGTCGTCTCGGCGAGGACCTCCTCGTAGAAGTCGATGTAGGACGGGTGGTGGACCGGGTGGAACTCGCGGGCCACCGGGTGGGTGAAGATCATGACGCCGCCCTCGCGGGCGAGCGGCCGGCCCTTGTAGAGGTTGAAGAAGTAGCCGAGCCCGAGGCACATGGCGAGGATCGGGTTCATGATCGAGTTGACGTTGTACGGGCAGATGTCGGGCAGGCCGGCGGTGACGACGTCGGACTGGCCGGTGACCGCCACGGCCTGCTGGTCGGCGCAGCGGCCGAGCGTCACCGCGTGGACCTCGTCGACCGCCCCGGCGGTGACCCCGGTCAGGGCGTAGGGCGACACGCTCCGCGTGTAGAGCGCCCGGCGGGCCTTGGCCGGCATCCGGTCGAGCGCGCGCTTGGTCGCGGCGAAGGTCGCCTGCTCGCGCCCGGTCCAGCGCTGCTCGGGGCGCCCGAGGAAGGAGAGCGGGCCGGCGTACATGTCGTTGTTGAGCGTCGTCTCGATCCGGAAGATCGGGACGGCCGCCTCGACGATCTCGCCCTGGCGGGTCGCCGACCGGTGGAGGGCGCTCTGCTCGGGGTCCATGAACGAGCGCGAGTGGCGCAGGGTGTGGACGTTGTGGTGCGCGCGCAGGGAGCGGTAGGTCCCGAGGCCGATGGCGACCGACTTATGGCCGCCGTCCATCGTGACCATGTTGATGTTGACGTAGATCAGGAGGTCCGACTCGGCCGCCCGGCGGTTGAGCTCGACCGCCTCGCCGTGCTCGGTCTCGCCGAGGACGACGATGCCGAGGGGGTCCTCGGCGTCGTGGTTGTAGAGGCGGTCGGGGTGGAAGGCGTCGAACACGCTCGGCCCGACCGCCCGGCGCAGCTCGTCCGGCGTCATCCGCCGGTGGACGGCGAGGGCCGCGATCAGGTGGATGTCGTCGACCCCGGCCCGGTAGGCCCGCTCGAGGACCTGCTCGATCACGAGCTGGCGGACGTCGGGCGTGCGCATCGGGGGGAGCGGTAGCGAGATGTCGTCGAAGGCGATGGTCAGGCGCATCCCCGGCCGCAGCAGGGCGTCGAGCGGGTCCATGCCGCGGGGGTGGTCGAGGGCCGCGGCGATCGCCGCCTGCGGGTCGGCCAGGCCCTTGAGCGGCGGCGGCGGGTAGATGACCCGGGAGCCGATCGGGAGGCGCTCGAGGCGGAACGACTCGCCGGCGTGGAACAGGGTCGGCGGCGACTTCTCGTCGATGTAGGTGACGCACGCCTCGCGCTCGGCGCCGGGGGACAGGCTCGCCGTCCGCTGGCGCTCGACCATCGGCTCCGACCGGGGGAGCCGGCGCCCGACGACGCTCATGCGGCGCCGCCGAGCTCGAAGACGGTCTTGACGTGGCCGGCCCGGGTCGCCCGGCGGGACTGGTCGAGGGCGTGGCGGTAGTCGGCGAGCGCCCAGCCGTGGGCGACGAGGCGACCGAGACCGAGCCGGCCGGCGAGCTCGAGGGCGGCCGGGAACTCGTCGCCGTAGCCGTAGGCCCCGCGGATGTCGACCTCCCGCTGCCAGGCCGCCGAGAGGTCGACGCCGATCTGCCCGGGCATGCCGACGAGCATGACGAGGCCGCGCGGGCGCACGGCGGTCACCGCGGACTCGAGCGTCGGCCCGGTGGCGACGCAGTCGAAGACGACGTCGAAGCCCCCGAGGAGGAGCTCGCGGCCGCCGTGCCCGACGAGCCGCCGGGCCCCGGTCAGGCGGGCGCCGCGGAGGTGGAGCTCGCCGGGGGCGTAGACGTCGTCGGCGCCCATCCGCCGGGCCTCGAGCTCCTGGCCGCGATGCTTGGCGACGGCGACGATCGTCGCGTCGGGGTGGCTCTCGCGCAGGGCGGCCAGGGTCAGGAGGCCGATCGCCCCGGCCCCGATCACCGCGACGGTGGCGCCGGAGTCGACCTCGGCGCGGGCGACCGCGTGGATCGCGCAGGCGAGCGGCTCGGTCAGGACGGCGTCCTCGTCGGTCAGCTCGTCCGGGACCGGGTGCAGCTGCGAGCGGTGGGCGACCAGCGCCTCACTCCAGCCGCCGCCGGTCTCACGGCAGAAGCCGATCTGGAGCCCGGCCGAGACGTCGCCGGCCGTGACCTCGCGGCAGAGGGCGTGGCGGCCGGAGACGCACTCGATGCAGGCCGGCGTGACCCCGCGCGCCTCGCAGCCGAGGGCCGGCTCGACGACCACCCGCTGCCCGGGCGACGGGCCGCCCGCGGCGACGCCGACCACCTCGTGGCCGGGGACGAACGGGGTCGAGGTCAGGGAGGAGAGGTAGAGGGAGGCGTGCCCGTCGAGCAGGGCGTGGTCGGAGCCGCAGATCCCCGACAGCCGGGGGTGGACGACGACCCAGTCGGGGCCGACGAGGGGCGGCGGGCGCAGGTCGGCGAGGTGGAGGCTGTGGAGGCCGGCCCGCCGGGAGATCCGGGCGGCGGCGTAGCTCTGGGGGGTGGGGCGGTACTCGAGGGCGAGCATCAGGCCGGTGCCTCGAGGCGGTCGCGGGGGCGGTTGCGCGCGCCCGGCTCGATCTCCCACTCGAGCACCGGCCAGCGGCGCCGGCGGGCCTCGCGGGCGAGGCGGAAGTCGGGGTTGATCGCGTGGGGGTGGCCGACCAGCTCGAGCAGGGGGAGGTCGGAGATGCTGTCGCCGTAGGCGTGGCAGGCGGCGAGGTCGACGTCGTGCTCGGCGGCCAGGCGGGCGGCGAGCGAGGCGCGGCCGTCGGCGCTCAGCGGCGGCTCCTCGAGCTCGCCGGTGAAGGCGCCCCGGCGCTCGGTCAGGCGGGCCGCGATCAGCTCGTCGGCCAGATGGCGGAGCGGCTCGACGAGGAAGTCGAGGGCGCCGGTGACGAGGACGACCCGGTCGCCGCGGGCCCGGTGGGCGCGGATGCGCCGGACGGCGTCGTGGCGCAGGCGGGGGAGGATGAAGTCGCTGAGCGAGGCGCGGGCGTGGTCGCGGAGCTCGCCGGCCGGGAGGCCCCGGTACTGCTGGTAGAAGATCCGGTTGAAGTCGGCCCGGGAGCGGCGGTCGGCCAGCTTGTACCCGGGGACCCGGGTGGCGAGGCCGGCGAGCCAGACCGTCCGATCGAGCGCCGGCATCCCGCGCCCGCGCAGCCAGGCGTAGAAGTGGGCGACGGTGGCGTCGAGGACGACGCCCTCGACGTCGAAGATGGCCAGGGCGGGGGGCCCGTCGGCGATCGTCCCGACCCGGCCGCCGGCCCCGGCCGGCGGGCGCCGGGGCGGGGGAAGGAGGGCGCGGAGCGCGGGGAGGTGGACGTCGCCGAGGTAGTAGGGCCAGTCGATCGCGGCTGTGTCGAAGTCGAAGCGGACCCGGTCGTCGGGGTGGAGGGCGTCGGCCAGCTCGCGGGCGTGGCGGTCGTCGAACATGCAGTCGAGCTCGACGTAGGGGCCGTAGATGTCGGCGAGCAGGCGCAGGCGCTCGAGCCGGCGCTGCTCCTTGTGAAGGCGCCGCTCGACGTCGTCGACCCGGGGGACGGCGACGTGGTCGAGCAGGCGGCGGGCGGCCCGCACCCCGCGCTCGCCGCGGTCGATCGCCCGGAGCGCGGTCGCCGAGGAGGAGAAGCGCCAATCGGAGACCTCGACCGGGAGCCCATCCTCGTCGGGAAGCGGCCGGGCGCGGAAGTACTCGGTGACGAGGGCGGAGATCTCGCCGATGCTCAGGGGGTTGCGCGAGCCGCTGGCCAGGTTGACCACGCACGGGCTGCGGGCGGGCGGGTGGGCGGCCGCGGCCAGGCAGGCGTTGGCCACGAGGTCGACGGGGACGATGTCCAGGCGGGCCGAGCGGTTCCCGGGGAAGCGGCTGATCATGCCGCTGGCGTAGGCGAGGATCACCGGGTCGGCGACCTTCAGCCCCTCGATCCAGCCGGGGAACGGGGTGCGCAGGGCCGACTCGATGATCGACGGGCGGATGATCGTCAGGCTGGCCAGGGGGAGGGCGACGAGCGCCCGCTCGCCGAGCGCCTTCGAGAGGCTGTAGGCGTCGCTCCAGCCGAGCGCCCGGGCGCGCTCGCGGCCGCGGTCGACGAGCTCGCCGTAGACCCAGGCGCGGCGCGCCTGCTCGGCGCGGGCCCCGATCGCCGGGGCCCCGGCCGGGCCGATCTCCTGGCGGGCGTCGCGGACGAAGCGATGCTGGTGGTCGGGGAGCCGGGAGTCGGCCTCGAGATCCGCCCGCCAGGCGCGGGCGGCGTCGAGCTCGGCCCGGGCGTCGAGGTCGGGCTCGGCCGGGCCCTCGCCGGAGGGCCGCTCGAGCACGAGGCCGGTGCGGGTGCCGGCGGCGTAGGCGGTCGAGACGTGGACGAGGCGGACGGCCGGGCTCGCTTCGCGCAGGGCGGCGGCGAGGTCGGCGGTGCCGATCACGTTGAGCTCGAGCATCTCGTCGAGCGGCTGCTGGAAGCTGACCGAGGCGGCGCAGTGGATCGCCACGTCGACCCCGGCGAGGCTCCGGGGATCGGCGAGACCGAGGCCGGGGGCGACGAGGTCGCAGGCGTGGGCGGTCAGGCGCCCCCGCTCGATCGCCGCCTCGGCGACCCCGGGGTCGCAGCCGGCGAAGGCGGCCGAGCTGAGGATCTGCTCGCGGACCCGGGCGAGCGCGGCGGCGTCGTCGGCGGCCCGCAGGAGCAGGCGCAGCTCGCCGATCTCCGGAAGGGCGGCGAGGGCGAGGGCGAGGACGGACTTGGCGACGAAGCCGGAGGCCCCGGTCAGCAGGAGCGTGGCCCCGGACAGCCGTTCGCCGATCGTCTGGGGGAGCACCTCGGTCACCACCGGGTCAGACGATACCGGTCTACTGACAAGTCAGTAGACCGCCGGGCGGGCCTATGATCGGGGGGTGAGCGCGACCCTCCCCGCGAGCGATTCGTCCTCCCGGGGGCGCATCCTCGCCACCGCGCGGCGGGAGTTCGCCGACCACGGGTTCGACGGGGCGCGGCTGACCGACATCGCCGGGCAGGCCGGGCTCAGCCACCCGACGCTGCTCTACCACTTCACCTCGAAGGCCGAGCTCTACGAGGCGGTGATCGAGTCGGCCGTGCTCGACTGGGTCCGGGAGACCGAGGCGGCGGTCACCGGGGCGCTCGACGGGTTCGGGCAGGTGGCGTCGATCATCGACGCCGGCTTCGCCTTCTTCGCCAGCCACCCGGACTTCGCCCGGATCCTGCGCCGGGAGGCGATGGACGGGGGCGAGCGCCTCGACGAGACGATCGCCGGGGCGCTGCGCCCGTTCCTCGAGCGGGCGATCGTCTTCCTCGAACGGGAGATGGCGGCCGGACGGCTGCGCCGCCACGACCCGCTCGAGCTGATGCAGGTCTGCTACGGGGCCGTCTTCACCTACTTCTCCGACGCCGGCTTCCGGGGCCGGCTGCTCGGCGAGGATCCCCTCTCCGAGGCGGCGCTGACCCGCCATCGGCGCGCCCTGACCGAGCTGCTCGG
>CAWFQO010000048.1:0-64594 GCA_963817865.1 uncultured Solirubrobacterales bacterium
TCCTCGACCGTGCGCAGGACGTAGTCCGCATCGGAGGCCATCGCCCGGAGTATCCCGCCCGGGCCCCGGTCCGGCGCGTTCATCGAGCGTTCACACGGCTGACGCCCGACGGTCACGGCCCCAGGCGACCATGACCGGGCACGATGCGAACCCTCTGCCCCTACTGCGGCACCGGCTGCGGCCTGATCGTGCGCGCCGAGGGCGGGCGCCTGAGCGCGGTCGAGGGCGACCCGATCCACCCGGTCAGCCACGGGCGGACGTGCCGAAAGCCGCTCGAGCTGGCGGCCGCCGTCCATGCCCCGGACCGGGCGACGGCCCCGCTCTGGCGCGAGGACCGCGAGGCCCGCTTCGAGGCGGTCGACTGGGAGGCGGCGCTGGCCCGGCTGGCCGACCGCCTCCAGGCCTACGCGCCCGGCGAGATCGCCTTCTACATCTCCGGGCAGCTCCTGACCGAGGACTACTACGCGGTCAACAAGCTGGCCAAGGGGTTCCTGGCCACCAACAACGTCGACTCGAACTCGCGGCTGTGCATGTCGAGCGCCGTGGCCGGCTACAAGGGCGCGTTCGGCTTCGACGGGCCGCCCCCGGCCTACGCCGACCTCGCCCTCGCCGACTGCCTCCTCCTGCTCGGGTCGAACGCCGCCGCCTGCCACCCGATCCTCTGGTCGCGGATCCGCGAGCGCCAGGCCGAGGGGGCGTTCGTGATCTGCGTCGATCCCCGCCCGACCCCGACCGCCGCCGGCTCGGACCTCCACCTGGCCGTCCGCCCGGGGACCGACCTCCCGCTCCTGAACGCGATGCTCCACACGATCGTCCGGGACGGCCTCCTCGACCAGCGGTTCATCGACCGCCACACGAGCGGCTTCGCCGAGACGGCGGCGGTCGCCGCCGCCTGGCCGCCGGAGCGGGCGGCCGAGGTCTGCGGCGTCGCGGCCGCCGACATCGAGCTCGCCGCCCGCCGCTTCGCCGGGGCGGGCGGGGCGATGGCGCTCTGGTCGATGGGGGCCAACCAGTCGACGGTCGGGACCTTGAAGAACCGGGCCCTGATCAACCTCTGCCTGGCCACCGGACAGATCGGGCGCCCGGGGGCCGGGCCGCTCTCCCTGACCGGCCAGCCGAACGCGATGGGCGGACGCGAGTCGGGCGGTCTCGCCCACCTCCTCCCCGGCTACCGGGAGGTCGGCAATCCGGTCGACCGGGCGGCGATGGAGGCCCACTGGTCGACCCCCGGACCGATCGACGCGGTCCCCGGCCTGACGGCGACCGAGATCTTCGAGCCCGGCCGGGTCAAGGCGATCTGGATCGTCGCCACCAACCCGGCGGTCTCGATGCCCGACTCCGCCCGGGTCCGGGCGGCGCTCGACCAGGCCGAGCTCGTCGTCGTCCAGGACGCCCACCACCCGACGGAGACCTCGAGCCTCGCCGACGTGGTGCTCCCGGCGGCCGCCTGGCCGGAGAAGCAGGGGACGATGACCAACTCCGAGCGCCGGGTCGGCCTCGTCCGGAAGCTGCTCGACCCGCCCGGCGCCGCGCTCGCCGACTGGGAGATCTTCGCCCGCCTCGGACGGGCCCTCGGCTACGCGGACGCCTTCGCCTGGCCCGACGCGGCGGCCGTCTACGCCGAGTTCGCCGCCGCGACCGCCGGGCGCCCGTGCGACGTCAGCGGCCTCAGCCACGAGCGCCTCCTCCAGGCCGGGAGCGTCCAGTGGCCGTGCCCGGCGGCCGAGCACGACGGGACGGCGCGCCTCTACGCCGACCGCAGCTTCCCGACCCCGGACGGCCGGGCTCGCTTCGCGGCGACCGAGCACGCCGCCCCCGCCGAGGCCCCGACCGCCGACTTCCCCCTGACCCTGACGACCGGGCGGATCGCCGAGCAGTGGCACACGATGACCCGGACCGGGAAGGCCGCCGCCCTGCGGACCGGCGACCCGTTCGTCGAGCTCCATCCGCTCGACGCCCCCGGGGTGGCGGAGGGCGACGACGTCCGGATCGTCTCGGCCCGGGGCGAGCTCGTCGCCCAGGCCCGGCTCGTCGACCGGCTCCCCCGGGGCGTCGCCTTCGCCCCCTTCCACTGGGGTCTCCTCCACGCCCCGCCCGGAGCCGGCCAGCTCAACCGGGCGACCCACGGCGCCGTCGACCCGGTCTCCGGCCAGCCCGAGCTCAAGGCGGCCGCGGTCCGGGTCGAGCCGGTCGGGGCCGCCCGGGCCGCCCGGGCCGCCGGGGTCGCCGGGGTCGCCGGGGTCACCGGAATCGCCCGCCGCCGCGGCCGGGCGACCCGCGGCGCCCTGCCCGCCCCGACCCGCGGGAAGCGGGTCGTCGTCGTCGGGACCGGGATGGCCGGCCTCGCCGTCGTCGAGGAGGCGATCCGCCGGCGGCCGTCGCTGCGGGTCACCATGCTCGGCGAGGAGTACGGCCCGGCCTACAACCGGGTCCTCCTCTCGAAGGTCCTGGCCGGGACGGCCGGCTACGCCGAGGCGCAGCTGCGCCCGGCCGACTGGTACGCCGCCCACGGCGTCGACCTCCGCGGCGGGTGCCCGGCCGAGCGGCTCGACCTCGGCCGGCGGGTCGTCGTCGACCGCAGCGGCGAGTCCCACCCCTACGACGCCCTCGTCCTGGCCACCGGGTCCCGGGCCTTCCGCCCGCCGATCCCCGGGGCCGACCTCCCGCACGTCCAGGTCTTCCGGACCGCCCACGACGTCGAGGCGCTGCGCAACGCGCCGGGTCGGGCGGCGGTCGTGGTCGGCGGCGGCCTCCTCGGCCTCGAGGCGGCGGCCGGGCTGCGCGCCCAGGGCAAGACGGTGACCGTGATCGAGCTGGCCGACCGGCTGATGGCCCAGCAGCTCGACGACGGGGCGGCGGCGATCCTCCGCCGCCGGCTGCGCGACCTCGGCCTGTTCGCCCGGATCGGCCGGTCGGTCGAGCGGATCGAGCCGGACGCCGTCCACCTCGACAGCGGCGAGCGGATGCCGGCCGCCCTCGTCGTCCTCGCGGTCGGCGTCCGGGCCGAGACGACGCTCGCCCGGTCGGCCGGCCTCGAGTGCGCCCGGGGGATCGTCGTCGACGACCAGCTCCGGACGAGCGCGCCCCGGGTCTTCGCGGTCGGCGAGTGCGCCGAGCACCGGGGCACGGTCTACGGCCTCTGGGCCCCGCTCGGCGACCAGGCCCGGGTCGCCGGGGCCGTCCTGGCCGGGGACCCGGGGGCCTTCCACGGGACGGTGGCGGCGACGACGCTGAAGGTGGCCGGGGTCGAGGTCTTCGCCGGGGGAGTGGCCAGCGGCCGGGACGAGATCGTCCAGAGCAACACCCGGCGCGGGGTCTACCGCAAGCTCGTCCTCGACGGCGACCGCCTGAGCGGGGCGCTCCTCGTCGGCGACAGCGCCGAGGCGCGGATTCTCTCCGGCCTCCTGCGCAGCGGCGACCCGGTCCCGGCCGAGCTGCTCGAGCCGGGCGCCGGGCCGGTGGCGCCGGCGCAGCCGCCGGGGCCGGAGTCGGTCGTCTGCGCGTGCAACGCGGTCAAGCGCGGGCAGATCGAGCAGGCGATCGCCCAGGGCGGCCTGCGCACGCCGGCCCAGGTCGGCACGGTCACCCGGGCCGGGACCGGGTGCGGGGGCTGCACGGCGGAGATCGAGGAGCTCCTCGACCGTTCATCAGATCGAAACAACCCGGAGACGGTCGGGAAACCGCCGGCCGGGATCATCGGGGCATGAGCCCTCCCGATCCCATCGTCGTGGTCGGCGGCGGCATCGCCGGGCAGGCGGTCTGCGAGGCGATCCGCGACCGCGACCCCGACGTCCCGATCGTCCTCGTCTGCGGCGAGGCGTCCCTCCCCTACGACCGGGTGCGCCTCTCGGAGCTGCTCGTCTCCGGCGAGTCGCCCGCGTCGCTCCAGCTCCGCCCGGACGAGTGGTACGCCGACCGGCGGGTCGACGTCCGCCTCGGGGCGTGGGTGACCGAGCTCGACACCGCGGCCCGGGTGGCGGTCCTCGCCGGCGGCGAGCGGCTCGGGTACGCGAGCCTCGTCCTGGCCACCGGCTCCCAGCCGCTGATGCCGCCGATCGAGGGCATCGACCTCCCGGGCGTCCACGCCTTCCGCGGGCCGGAGGACTGCGAGCGAATCCGGACGGAGGCGGCCGGAGCGCGCCAGGCCGCGGTGATCGGCGGCGGCCTGCTCGGCCTCGAGGCGGCCCGGGGCGTGGTCGCCCAGGGGGCCCCGGTCACGGTCGTCCACCTGATGGGGCGCCTGATGGAGCGCCAGCTCGACCAGGGGGCGGCGGAGATGCTCGCCCCGGCGATGACCGACCTCGGGGTGGAGGTCCTCCTCGGCCGCCAGACGACGTCGCTGCACGGGAACGGCAGGGTCAAGGAGCTCCGCTTCGCCGACGGGGACGCCCTGGCCGCGGACCTGGTCGTCGTGTCGATAGGCATCCGCCCGGAGATATCTCTCGCCCGGGGAGCGGGGATCGCCTGCAGCCGGGGGATCGTCGTCGACGATCGGATGCGGACCTCGGCCGGGGATGTCCTCGCCGTCGGGGAGTGCGCCGAGCACCGGGGCGTCGTCTACGGGCTGGTGGCCCCGATCCACGAGCAGGCGAAGGTCGCGGCCGACACGATCCTCCGGCGGATCGGGCTCGACTACGGGGGGTCGATCCCGTCGGCCAAGCTCAAGGTGATGGGGGTCGACCTCGTCTCGATCGGCGAGGCCGAGGCCGACCAGTCGGCGATCGCCGAGTTCCGCGAGGACCGGATCTACCGCAAGCTCGTGCTCCGGGACGGGCGGATCAGCGGGGCGATCCTCCTCGGCGACATCCGCGGTCACGAGAACCTGCTCGAGGCGGTCCGGGCCGGCGAGCTCGTCTCGGACCCGCTCGCCCGGCTCGTCGCCGCGAGCAACGCGACGGCGGCCGAGCTGCCCGACGCCGCCCAGGTCTGCAACTGCAACGGCGTCTGCAAGGGCGAGATCGTCCAGGCGGTCAACGACGGGCTGCCGACGCCGCGCGAGGTCATGGCCGCGACCCGGGCGGGCACGGGCTGCGGGTCGTGCCGGGCCCTGGTGGCCGAGATCGTGACCATGGTCAGCGGGGAGGCGGCCAACGAGCCGGCCTACCTCTGCCCGTGCCGCAAGCAGACGCGCGAGGAGCTGGCGGCGGTCATCCGCGAGCAGGGCCTCGACGCGGTCAGCGCGGTCGGCCAGCGGTGCGGGACCGGGCACGACTGCGGCGCCTGCAAGCCGGCGCTGGCCTACCTGGTCTCCGAGATCAACAGCAACCGCCACCGGGAGGAGCGGGACGCCCGCTTCATCAACGACCGGGTCCACGCGAACATCCAGAACGACGGGACGTTCTCGGTCGTCCCGCGGATGTACGGGGGCGTGACCACGCCGTCGGAGCTCCGCCGGATCGCCGATGCCGCCGAGAAGTACGAGGTTCCCCTGGTCAAGGTCACCGGCGGTCAGCGGATCGACCTGCTCGGCGTGCGCCGGGCGGATCTGCCGGACGATCTGGCGGGACCTCGGCATGCCGTCGGGCCACGCCTACGCGAAGGCGGTCCGGACGGTCAAGACCTGCGTCGGGACCGACTTCTGCCGGTTCGGGGTGGGCAACTCGATCAGGCTCGGCGTCGAGATGGAGAAGGCGTGGGAGGGCCTGCACACGCCGGCCAAGGTCAAGAGCGGGGTCTCCGGGTGCCCGCGCAACTGCGCCGAGGCGACGGTCAAGGACATCGGCGTGGTCGCCGTCGAGGGCGGCTGGCAGGTGCGGATCGGCGGGGCGGCCGGGGCCTGCGTCCGGGAGGCCGACATCCTCTGCACGGTCGAGACGGCGGCCGAGGCGCTCCGGGTGACGACGGCCTTCCTCCAGTACTACCGGGAGAACGCCGACTACAAGGAGCGGATGTACGCCTTCGTCCCGCGGATCGGGTTGGACAGGGTCCGGGAGATCGTCCTCGACGAGGAGGAGGGGGCGGCCCTGCGCGAGCGCCTGGCCATCGCCAAGGCCGCGGTCCGGGATCCGTGGCTCGAGCGGGACGACCCGTACCACCCCAACCAGTTCGTCGAGCTCGTCGGGCCCCCGGCATGACCCGGCGCGTGTGCCGGGCCGCGGACGTCCCGGTCGGCGAGGGCCGAGCCGTCGAGATCGACGGCCGCCGGGTCGCGGTCTTCCAGTCCCGGCACGGCTGGTTCGCCCTCGACCAGCGCTGCCCCCACCGGGGGGGCCCGCTGGCTGACGGAATCGTCGCCGACGGCTGCGTGATCTGCCCCCTCCACGACCGGCGCTTCGACCTGGCGAGCGGGCGCTGCCACAGCGACCCGTCGCTGCGGGTCGACGCCTACCGGGTGACCGTCCGCGACGGCGACGTCTGGCTCGACGGGGTCGCGCTCGGCGATCCCGGCGACCGCGCGGCGCTCGTCGCGTAGCCGGGGCGCCCTCAGCCCGGGGCCTGATCGCACGCCTGCGGCGGTCGGCGCCGTGATCTTTGGTCGTCGATCCCGAGCGGCCGACGTGGTACTTGTGAGTCGGCCCGAAGCCGGGACTAAGCTGCGCTGATGGACGACCAGCAGCGTCCCGACCCTCCCTCGCCCGCTCGTGGCCCGACCGACGCGCATTGTGAAGGGGGCGGGTATAGCGCCGTTGAACTTCCGCCTACCCGTGCCGATCGGAGGCCAGGCGGCCAGCCGCCATGTCGAGCTGCTTGCACCCGAAGACCTCGTGATCGCGCAGTCCTACCTCCAGTTGGGGTCGGGCGTGGAGATCGCGCGCTTGCCTCGGCCGACCGAGTTGGCGCACCATCACCCGGCTCCGCAGCCGCGAAGCGCACTCGTGTTCCTGATGGTGGACCTCGAGCTGCGCGCGAGCGGCGTGCTGTCGACAGCGCTCCTCATCTCGAGCCTAACTTCACTGATGCTACTCGGCGGCGTTCTCCTGCACTTCGTGTTCGGCGTGCCGGTACGCCCCGATGCGGCGGGCGCGGGCGCGGTCGTGGTCGTGGCGCCAGCCGTCTTCGCGCCGGTCGTGGCCAGCGCGCCTGCGCACCGCTTGGTCCGGCGGATCGTGAGTTCGCTGCGCATCCTCGTGGTGGTGGTGGCGTCGATCTCCTTCGTGGCCGCGGCCAGTCTGGTGGCTTCATTCCCTGGCGGGGATCGGCGCTGGATCTGGCTCGGACTGCTCGTTGCCTCGCTGGTGCCGACTTTCCTTCTGCTGCGGCGCTGGGGGCGGGCAGTCCGGATCGAGCATGAAGGAATCGCGGCCGTAAGGGCATCGTGGGGACGCGCCGATGAACGCACTACACTTGCCGGTGGACATGCCCGACGAAGACTCCGACAGCCCGATCCTCCTCTCCTTCGAGGAGGCCACCGACCACTATCTGACCGAACCGGTCTGGTACGTCGGCACCTCCGAAGGCGTCTTGGCGCCCTACAGTGGCAATGCTGCGGCGGCGGCCGCTCTGGCCGACCCGAGCAACCGGAGCCTCTTCGAAGCCTGAGACGGCAAGTCGACGGCTGGATCGCCGCGCGCCGGATCGGCGGCCGAGGGGCCGAGGCCGCACCGCGTCTCTTCGCCGCGCGCTGCCCGGCGAGTGGCCTGCTGTGCCGGCGCCAGGCGGGCCGCGGTCGTCAGCGGCGATCGACCGACCCGGATCCTCGCGCCCGTGATCCTCGCCATCGACCAGGGCACGACCGGGACGACCTGCCTGGTCTTCGACCAGGGCGGCGAGCTCGTCGGCCGGGGCTACCGCGAGTTCACCCAGTCGTTTCCCCGGCCCGGCTGGGTCGAGCACGACGCCGGGGAGATCTGGGCGGTCACCCAGGCGGTGGCCGGGGAGGCGCTCGCCGCCGCCGGGACCCGCCGGGGCGAGCTCGCCGCGGTCGGGATCACCAACCAGCGCGAGACGGTCGTCGTCTGGGATCCGGCGACCGGGGCGCCCCTCCACCCGGCGCTGGTCTGGCAGGACCGCCGGACCGCCGACCGGTGCGAGGAGCTCCGCGCGGCCGGCTGGGAGGACCTCGTCCGCGCCCGCACCGGCCTCGTCCTCGACCCGTACTTCTCGGCGACCAAGATCGAGTGGCTGCTCAAAGGGGTGGACGGGCTGGCCGACCGGGTCCGGGCCGGGCGGGCCGTCTTCGGGACGATCGACGCCTGGATCGTGTTCAAGCTCACCGGCGAGCTCTCGACCGACCCGTCGAACGCCTCGCGGACCCTCCTCTACGACATCGGCGCCGGCGCCTGGGACGCCGAGCTGCTCGACCTCTTCGGCGTGCCCGAGCGCGCCCTGCCCGAGGTCCGCCCGAGCATCGGCCCCCGGGGGCGGACCCGCCCGGACGCCCTCCACGGCCACGAGGTCGACGTCTGCGGGGTGGCCGGGGACCAGCAGGCGGCCCTCTTCGGGCAGGCGTGCCTCGAGGCCGGGATGGGCAAGAACACCTACGGGACCGGGTCGTTCGTCCTCATCAACGCCGGCAGCGCCCCGCCGGCCCCGGCCCGGGGCCTCCTGACCACCGTCGCCTGGGGGATCGGCGAGCGCCTGGTCTACGCGCTCGAGGCGGCGATCTTCGTCACCGGCGCCGCCGTCCAGTGGCTGCGCGACGGCCTCGGCATGATCGGCGCGGCGGCCGAGACCGAGGGACTCGCCGGGTCGCTCGACGGCAACGACGGGGTCTACTTCGTGCCCGCCCTGACCGGCCTCGGCTCGCCCCACTGGGATCCCCACGCCCGGGGGACGATCGTCGGCCTGACCCGGGGCACCGGTCGGGCCCACCTCGCCCGGGCGGCGCTCGAGGCGATCGCCTACCAGACGGTCGACGCGATCCGGGCGATCGAGGCGACCGGCGGCCCGGTTCTCTCCGAGCTCCGGGCCGACGGGGGGGCGAGCGTCAACGGCTGGCTGATGCAGTTCCAGGCCGACGTCCTCGGCGTGCCCGTCGTCGTCCCCGAGCTCGCCGAGACGACCGCCCTCGGCGCCGCCTCGCTGGCCGGGGTCGGGGCGGGGCTGTGGACGCTCGACCGGGTGCGGACCGGCTGGCGCGAGCGCGCCCGGTACGAGCCGGCGATGGATCTCGACCGGCGGGCCGCGCTTCTGGCCGGCTGGTCCGACGCGCTCGGGCGCGCGCGCAGCCCGGGCAGGTAACCTCCGGCGGTGCGCGGCGTAGGAATACCCGAATGACTCCGCCGCTGGTGCAGATGAAGGACCAGGTCTATCGCGACCCCCGACCGAAGGAGTTCTTCGACGAGTTCCACGCCCGGTCGCGCACCCGCGACCCGAGCTGGGTGTACGAGCTCGTCCGGGTGCTCACCTCGGTCTACGCCTACACCCTCCTGCGGACCCGATCGATCGCAACCGAGAAGGTCCCGGCTCGGGGGCACGCGATCCTCGCGCCGAACCACTTCTCCTTCATGGACCACTTCCTGCTCGGCTGCTACATCCGCCGGAAGGTCCGCTTCATGGCCAAGTCGCAGCTCTTCACCGGCCCGATGAAGTGGATCTACAGCCACGGCGGGGTGTTCCCCGTCCGGCGGGGCGCCCGCGACGAGGAGGCGTTCACCACCGCCGAGACGATCCTCGCCCGGGGCGGCGTGGTCGCCATGTACTGCGAGGGGGGCCGCTCGCGGACCGGGGAGCTCCAGGAGCGGGCCAAGCCGGGGATCGGGCGCCTGGCGCTCGAGTCGGGGGCCCCGGTCGTTCCGGTCGCCATCCACGGGTCGGCCAAGATCCGCAACTGGAAGCGGCTGTCCTTCCCGCGGGTCAGCGTCCGCTACGGCGACCCGCTCCGCTTCGAGCGCGAGGAGGGCGCCTCGCGGGCCCGCCAGCAGGAGGTGGCCGACGAGATCTTCGCGGCCATCCGCGGCCTCTACGAGGAGCTCGACGAGCACGGGCACATGGCGATCGCCCGGAGCGCGCGCCGGCGGGGCGCCGCGGCCAGCCTGTCCCAGCGCTGACCGGCCGGGTGCCGGTACCGCCGGTTCGTCCGATCCGGCCGATCGGTCTCGGTCGACATCGGCCCGGTCACCGGTTCGACGTTGACACCCGGGGGTCGCGCGCGTACCCTTCACGCTCATTCGGTAGGAGGCTTGGGAGTCGATCGGTCGGCGTGGGGTCACCGAATCGTGCACGGCGTAGACCTTTTTAGTAAACGGGGCGGACGCGGAGGCGCCGTGCTCGTACGCGTCATCTGGACGCTGATTCTCCTCGGCGGAGTGTTTCCGGTCGCGGCCGGGGCGGCGGTCACGCCTCCCAAGGCGCTCATCCTGAGCACGAGCGTGGCGCCCGGTACGGCCACGGACGGAAGTGGCAAGAGCCTTGAGCAGCAGCAGGCCGAGGCCGACGGTTTCACCGTTACCGTGGTGGACGCCGCGACCTGGGACGCGATGACGGCGGCCGACTTCGCCACTTATCAGGTATTGATCATCGGCGACCCGAGTTGCGGCGGTCCAGAGAGCTTCGCGGCGGCGCAGATGAACGCCACCACGTGGGAGCCGGTGGTCATGCGCAGCGGCGGCAACAAGGTGCTGATCGGCACCGACCCGACCTTCCACAACGACGGACCCACGGGGACCAAGCGCGGCGACCTGCTCGAGGCCAACGGCATCGCGTTCGCCGGGGCCGTCCCCGGCGCCACCGGGGCCTATATAGATCTCACCTGCGCGTACGAGACCGCGAGCCCCGGTACGCCGGTGCCCCTGCTCGACGGCTTGAGCTCGCACGGCGCGGGCCAGTTCACCGTGGGGGGCGCCCCCTGCACGGGGACGATCGCCATCGTCGCGCAGTCGGGCCCGACTGCGGGGCTCCACGACGCGGATCTCTCGAACTGGAGCTGCTCGGTTCACGAGTTCTTCGACAAGTTCCCCAGCGACTGGACCCCGCTGGCCCTGGCGACCGACCCGGGGGTTCCGAAGACGTACAGCGCGACCGACGTCGACACCGGCGCCACGGTGAGCGGCTCGCCGTACATCCTGGTCAGCGGCGGCGGGGTCACCGTGACCTCAAACATCAGCCTGTCGCCGGCCACGGCCACAAATCCCGCGGGCACCGACCATACGGTGACCGCCACGGTGACGAGCGCGCCGGCGGTCGCCGCGGGCACCGTCACCGGCACGCCGGTCGTGGGTACCACGGTGACGTTCACCGTCGAGAGCGGGCCGAACACCGGCAAGACCGGCACGGGTGTCACCAACTCGAGCGGTCAGGCCACCTTCACCTATCACGATGACGGCGGGGTTGGGACCGACCTGATATCGGCGACGTTCACCGACACGGGAGGGGCGCTCGAGAAAGCGACGGCCACCAAGACCTGGGTGGCCACGGGCGACGCCGCGGTCACCGCGACCGGCCAGGCCGTGAGCGCGACGGAGGGAGCCGCATTCACCGGGCAGGTCGCGAGCTTCACCGACCCGGATACCGCGGCCCTCGCCGGCGACTACACGGCCAGCATCGACTGGGGCGACGGCAGCCCAAGCTCGAACGGCACGCTGAGCGGCAGCGGCGGGACCTTTGCCGTCAGCGGCACCCATACCTACGCCGAGGAGGGCAGCTTCCCGATCGTCGTGACGGTCACCGATGCCGACAGTCCCTCGAACTCGGCTACGTCCACCGGAGCGGCGACCGTGGCCGACGCCGGGTTGACCGCCTCCGGGGCCACCCTGCCCGCGGTGTCCCCGCTGGCGTTCACCGGCACCGTCGCGACCTTCACCGACGCGAACCCCCTCTCGACCCCGGCGGACTTCGCCGCGACGATCGACTGGGGCGACGGACAGACCTCGACCGGGACCGTGAGTGGGAGCGGCGGCTCGTACAGCGTCAGCGCCAGCCACTCCTACGCGGCGGGCGGCAGCTTCGCCATCACGGTCACCATCGCCGATGACGGCGGAGCCGGCGCCACGGCGACCACCACGACCACGCTCGTCGAAGGCGTGCCCGCCGTCACGAGCGTGACTCCCGCCTCGGGGTCGACGGCCGGCGGGACCGGCGTAGTCGTCTTCGGCCGCGGCCTCGCCGGCGCCAAGTCCGTCCATTTCGGCTCGGTGGCCGGCGTCGTCCTCGGCGTGAGCCCCGACGGCACGCGCCTGACGGCGCTCGTGCCCCCGGGAAGCGGCACCGTCGACGTGACCGTGACCACGCCGTTCGGAACCAGCCCGACCTCCGCCGCCGATCTCTTCACCTACGTCGCGCCGCAGCCGGGCGGGACGACGACGGGCGGGACCACGACCGGCGGGACCACGACCGGTGGGACGACGACCGGTGGGACCACGACCGGCGGGACGACGACCGGCGGGACCACGACCGGTGGGACCACGACCGGCGGGAGCACGACCGGTGGGGCCTCCGGTCAGTCGCCGGGCCAGCCGAAGACGGCGACCGGGCCGCCGAAGGTGATCAGCAGCTCGAGCGCCGTATTCACGGCGACGATCAATCCGCAGGGCCTGCCGACGACGATGCACTTCGAGTACAAAGCCGAGCTCGCGGGGGCGAGTGCGGCGGCGATCACCTATGACGCGCGGACTCCCGAGCAGCCGGTCGGGTCGGACTTCGCCGACCATACGGTGACGGCGACGGTCGCGAACCTCCTGCCGAACAGCACCTATCACTTCCGGGCGGTCGCCGCGAACCCGTCCGGCGTGGCGCCGAGTCTGGATGCGACGTTCAAGACGGCGACCGACCCGCCGCCGCCCCCGCCGGTCCTCGGCAAGTCGGTGAACGCGACGCCGGTGAGCGGGACGGTCCTCGTGCTCCTCCCCGGCCAGGGCCACATCTCCTCGGCCGGGGCCCACGCGAGCGCGGTCAAGGGCGTCGGCTTCATCCCCCTGACCGAGGCGCGCCAGCTTCCGGTCGGGACGATCTTCGACACCTCGGCCGGCGTCGCCCGGCTGACCAGCGCCACCGCCGTCAAGGGTGCGATCCAGTCGGGCGACTTCTCGGCCGGCGTGTTCAAGCTCCTTCAGGATCGCCGCCAGAAGGGGCTGACCGAGCTCGATCTGGTCGAGGGGAAGAGCACCACGGCCAAGTGCGCCGCCCCGATCGGCAAGGCCCAGACGGCGGCCAGGCGCGCGCTGCCCAAGACGGTGCTCAACCTGCTCCGCGCCACGGCCAAGGGCAAGTTCAAGACCCAGGGGAAGTACAGCTCGGCCACGGTCCGCGGGACGACGTGGACGACGAGCGACCGGTGTGACGGGACGCTGACCGCGGTCAAGCGGGGCGTGGTGGTCGTGAGCGACCTGCGCCGCAGGCGCCAGATCGTGGTGCGGGCCGGGCGCGCGTATCTCGCCAAGGCCCCCTGACCGTGAGCCCCCAGTCGGCGCTCGGCCTGCTCCTCGCCGGGCTGCTCATCGCCGCCGCGGTGGCCAAGCTGCTGCGCCCGGGACCGAGCGCGGCGGCCCTCGCCGGCTTCGGTCTCGGCTCGCGGCGGACGCGAGCGGCCGGGCTCGCGGGCCTGACCGCCGCCGAGCTCGGGCTCGGCGCCGGGGTCGGCCTCGGCCGGCCGCTCGCCGCCTACCTCGCCGCGGCGATGATGGCCAGCTTCGCCCTGGCGGCCGGTCTGGCCCTCCGTCGCGGGGCCGAGGGCGCCCCGTGCCCGTGCTTCGGAGCGCGCACGACGATCACCCGCCGGATCGTCGCGGCCGACATCCTCCTCGCCGTCGTCTTCGCCGGGCTCCCGTCGGTCGGGGCCGCGCCCGTCGCCGGCAGCACCTGGCTCGCTGTCGGTCTCGCCCTCGCGCTGGCCGGGCTCCTCGCCCTGGGGGTGGTCGTCCTCGGGCTGGCCCGGGAGGTCGGCGAGCTGCGCCTGCGCCTCGGCCCCCAACTCGCCCTCGAGCTCGCCGACGAGGGGCCGCCCCTCGGCCGCCCGGTCTCCCTGATCGACCGCTTCGCGCTCGCCGCGGACGTCAAGCTCGCGGTGGCGGTGTTCTCCTCGCCCGCCTGCCCGCTCTGCCGGGCGCTCGAGCCGGCCGTCGCCTGGCTGGCCAGCGATCCGTTCGTGGCCATGGCGAGCTTCGACGAGGCGCTCGACGCCGACATCTGGCGATCGCTCGAGATCCCGGGGAGCCCGTACGCCGTCGTCCTCGGACCGGCGGGGACCGTCCTGGCCAAGGGCGCGTTCAACACCGGCGGCCAGCTCGAGGGCATGCTCGCGACGGCCGAGCGGCGGGCGGCCCTCACCCATGCCCCGAGCTGACGGCGGCGGTCCGCGGGGACCGGGGCTCGCGGTCACCCGGGCGACGTCACGGCGGGGGTTCATCGCCCGGGTGGGCGCGGCCGTCGTGGCCGCCGCCGGCGCAGGCCGGCTGGCCGGTCCCGACCCGGCTGAGGCGTTCCACTTCTGCGGGCACATCTACACCACGGCTTCCTGCCCGCACCCCACCGGCCTGCCGCGGGTCGACGCCCGGGGGAGACCGCTGCGCGCCGCCGACGGGCATCCGGTCGACGACCTCGGGCGTCCGGTCGACGCCGCCGGGCACGCGGTCGACGCGGCCGGCGCCGTGCTGCTCGACCCGGCGGGCCGGCCCCTCCCGCCGGCGCCGCGGAGCCGGGTCTGCCTCGACGCGATCCCCGACCGCTTCGGCCTGCGGACCCACGTCGACGGGTCGTGGTACCGCTGCTGCGGCGGGCACGTCCGCCGCCTGCTCGACTGCTGCACCTACTCGTCGAAGCGGATCAACGGCGACGCGGCCCTGACCGGCTACTGCTACGCCGGCCGCACGGTGTTCTGCACCTACTACTACGACACCGGCATCAAGTGCTAGCCACCGTCCTGCTCGCCGCGACCGCGCTCGCCGCCGGGCTGACCGGGACGTGGTCGCCGTGCGGGTTCTCGATGCTCGGCACGCTCGGGCCGACCGGGCACACCGGCGGGCGCCGGACGACGGCCGCGGCGTGCGCCGCCTTCGCCGTCGGGGCCGTGGCCGGCGGGGCGACCACCTTCACCGTCCTGTCCCTCCTCGGCCGGGCGCTCGGCGGCGGGGGCTCCCGCCCGGCGACGGCGGTGGCCGTGGCGATCGCGGCGGCCGCGGCGCTCGGCGAGGCCCGCGGTGTGCGCGTGCTGCCCCAGGTTCGCCGCCAGGTGCCCGAGCACTGGCGGCGGGTCATGCCCCTGCCTCTCGCCGGCGGCCTCTATGGCGTGCTCCTCGGACTCGGCTTCACGACCTTCGTCCTGACCCTGGCCGTCTGGGCCCTCGCCGGCGTGTGCGTCGCCCTCGGCGACCCGTCGGCCGGGCTGGCCGTCGGCGTCGCCTTCGGGGCCGGCCGGGCCCTTCCGATCGTCGTCCTGGCGCCGTGGATCGACGGCCCCCGGGGCGTCCGCTACGCCGAGCTGATGGCCGAGCGCCCGGCCGTCCTGCGCGGCCTGCGCCGAGTCGACGGGCTCCTGCTCCTGGTCTGCGCCGCGGCCATCGGCGGCGGGGCCGGGGCCGGGAGCGCGCTGGCCGCCGGCGCGCCGGTCCCGCTCGCCGCGCCGGTCCCGCTCGCCGCGCCGGTCCCGCTCGCCGCCGCCGGTCCCGCTCGCCGCGCCGGCGACCGATCCGACGGTCAGCGGGACGGACGTCGCCTGGGCGACCCCCGGGGGCCCCGGGATGCTCGACGGGGCCGGCGGGATCCGGCCGCTCGACGGGGCCGACCCGGCCCTCGGGGGGCCGGACCTCGCTGTCCACGCCGGGGCCGCGGTCAGCGTCAGCGCCGGCGGAGCGAACGTCGGCAGGGTCATCCTGCCCGGGGTCGACCAGCTCGCCGTGTCGAGCGACTGGCTGGTCGCCCGGGCGACCGACGCCACCGGTCGGGGGCTCCTCTTCGCCCTCCCGCTCCCGGCCCTCGGACCGCCGACCCTGGTCGCCGCCGAGCCGTCCGGGACCGACCTCGGCCGTCCGGCGATCGACGGCGACCGGGTGGTCGTCGCGGTCAACGACGCCCGCCGCAGCCGGATCCTCGAGATCGACCTCCGGTCGCGCGGCCAGCGGGTCGTCCGCTCGTCGCGCTCGAGCCAGCTGCTCAACCCGAGCCTCGTCGGGGATCGGCTCCTCTACGAGCGGGCGACCTACTGCGACCAGCGCCTCGTGCTCGGCTCACTCGGGTCGGCGGCGCCCGGCCAGCTCCTCCTGCGCATCGGCGGCGTCGCCTCCCGCGACAAGGGCTACGAGCCCGGGCACACGAGCCAGGGGAGCGAGCCCAGCCGTTGCCCGCGACCCCAGGCGCCGCGGACCCACGTCAGCCTCTGGACGACGGCGCTCGGCCCGGCCGAGGCCTACGTCACCGAGCTGACGCCCCAGCCGACCGGGCCGCCGCTGGCCAGCCTCCTCGGGATCCCCCTCGGCTAGGTCGTCATGCCGGTGAACTGGCCGCCGGTGACGTTGAGCACCTGGCCGTGGACGTAGTTCGACCAGGGCGAGCAGAGGAAGAAGACGCCCCCGGCCGCCTCCTGCGGGGTGCCCGGGCGCCCGAGCGGGATCAGCATCGACACCATCCCCCGGAGCTGGTCGGGAATCCCCAGCTGGATCTGCTCGCCGCCGAGCTCCATCGTGTTCGACTCCTCCTTGGCGGCGGTCAGGCGGGTCTCGATGTAGCCGAAGGCGACGGCGTTGACGTTGATCTTGAACTGCCCCCACTCCTTGGCCAGCGTCTTGGTCATCCCGACCACCGCCGCCTTCCCGGCCGCGTAGTTGGCCTGCCCGGCGTTGCCCATCGTCCCCGAGACGGACGAGACGTTGACGATCTTGCGGAACACCTCCCGGCCCTCGGCCCGCTCGGCCTTGGCCGGCTCGCGCAGGTGGGGCGCCGCGGCCCGGATCACCCGGAACGGGGCGACGACGTGGATGTCGAGCATCTTCTGGAACCAGTCGTCGCTCATCGTGTGGATCGGCTTGTCGAGCGTGTAGCCGGCGTTGTTGACGATGATGTCGATCCGCCCGAAGGCGTCGATCGCCCGAGCGACGAGGTCGTCGGGGACGCCCGGCCGGGTCAGGTCGCCGGCGAAGACCGCGGTCTCCCCGTCGATCTCCCCGGCCGCCTCCGCGGCGACCTCGCCGTCGAGGTCGTTGATGAGGATCTTCGCCCCGTGCTCGGCCAGGAGCTCCGCCGTCGCTCGGCCGATCCCGCGGGCGGAGCCGGTGACGATGGCCACCTTGTCGTCGAGAACTCCCATTCAGCCTCCCTGTCGTTGGTCTTATGCCCCGCGCCGTCGGCGCGGTGATCCCGCCGGCGCCGCCGCGCCGGTTGCGTCGCCCGCGAGATCCGAATCTGGCCGAGCTCCCGTCAGAGCCCGAAGCTGCGCCCGATCACCTCGAGCATGATCTCGTCGGTCCCGGCTCCGATCCGGTGCAGGCGCATGTCGCGCCAGACCCGCTCGATCCCGTACTCGCGCATGTAGCCGGCGCCGCCGTGGATCTGGATGCAGACATCGGCGACCTCGACCGCCATCCGCGAGGCGTGGAGCTTGGCCATCGAGATCTCCCGGACCGGGTAGTCGCCCCGGGCGAAGCGCCAGGCCGTCGCGTACACGGTCTGGCGGGCCGTCTCGATCTTCGTCGCCATCTCGGCGAACTTGTGCCGGGTCGCCTGGAGGTGACCGATCTCCCGCCCGAAGGCCCTCCGCTCCTTCGCGTAGGCGAGGGTCTTCTCGAAGCAGCGCTGGGCCGCCGCCACGCACCCGGCGGCGGCGATCAGCCGCTCGCCCTGGAGCTCCCACATGATCGCGTGGAAGCCCTTCCCCGGCTGGCCGAGGATCGCGCTCGCCGGGACGCGGACGTCCTGGAAGCTGAGCAGCGCCGTGTCGGACGCGTGCATCCCGAGCTTGACCAGGCGGCGCTCGCGGGTCACCCCCGGGGCGTCGAGCGGGACGAGGAAGAGCGTCATCCCGTCGTGGCCGCCGGCCGGGTCGGTCAAGGTCAGGAGGATGATCACGTCGGCCCGGTGGCCGTTGGTGATGTAGGTCTTCGAGCCGTTGATCACGTATTCGTCGCCGTCGCGGACCGCCCGGGTCTTGATCGCCGCGACGTCCGACCCGGCGTCCGGCTCGGTGATCCCCAGGCAGAGGATCTTCTCCCCGCGGATCGCCGGGGCCAGCCACTCGCGCTTCTGCTCCTCGGTCCCGAAGCGCTCGATCGGCGGCATCGCCATGTCGGTGTGGACGGCCACGCCCATCGCCGTCCCGGCCGAGTCGGCCCCGGCCATCTCCTCGGCGAGGACGAGGTTGCAGTAGTAGTCGCCGCCCTGGCCGCCGTACTCCTCGGGCATCGACAGCCCGAGGAACCCGAGCTCGCCCATCCGGCGGAAGACCCAGTCCGGGAAGGTCGTCTCCTCCCACTCCTCGGCGTGGGGGGCGAGCTCCCGGGCGACGAAGCGGCGGATCGACTCGCGCAGCTGGTCGTGCTCGTCGGTGAAGACGAAGTGCCGGGCCGGGGTCGCGTAGTCCGGCTTGAGGGGAAGCTCTGCGGTGGACATCCTGCTCCTTCTCGGGCGCTCGGAATGCTCGACGGACCGTAGCGCGGGTTGCCTTGGAAGTAAACAGTAGTACTTCTCACTTTTAGCTAGGATGGTCCGGGTCATGGCCGACCCGATGGTCCTCTACGAGGTGGCCGCGCCCGGCATCGCCACGCTCCGGCTGAACCACCCGGCCAAGCGGAACGCCCTCTCGGTCGAGCTCCTCGACGCCCTGATCGGCGCCTTCGAGCGGGCGCGCGACGACCCGGCCGTCCGCTGCGTCGTGCTCGCCTCGAGCCACCCGACCGTCTTCTCGGCCGGGGCCGACCTCGGCGAGTTCGCCGACGGCCGCCCGCTCGTCGAGCGCCACGCCGACGCCGCCGCCTTCGTCCGCCTCTTCGGGCTGATCGGGACGCTCGGCAAGCCGACGGTCTGCGCGGTCGACGGGGCCGCGCTCGGCGGGGCGGTCGGGCTCGTCCTGGCCTGCGACCTCGTGATCGCGAGCACCGCCGCGGCCTTCGCCACCCCGGAGATCGGGGTCGGCGCCTTCCCGTTCATGGTCATGGCCCTCCTCTACCGCAACGTCGGGCGCAAGCAGGCCAGCGAGCTCCTCCTGCTCGGACGGCGCTGGTCGGCCGAGGAGGCTCGCGCCGCCGGGATCGTCAACCGGGTCGTCCAGCCGGAGGACCTGGCGGCGGCGGTCGGCGACTGGGCCGCGCGCCTCGCCGGCGCCTCGCCGGCGATCATGCGGCTCGGCAAGGACGCGATCCACCGCCAGATGGACATGGCTCTGGCCGACGCGCTCGACTACCTCCGCGCCCAGCTGACGATCGCCCGGTCGACCGACGACCTGCGCGAGGGGATCAGCGCCTTCTTCGACCGGCGGGAGCCCGAGTGGAAGGGCAGCTGAGCCCGGGGCCGCTCGACGGCGTCCGGGTCCTCGACCTGACCCGACTCCTCCCGGGCGGCTTCTGCTCGCTGCTCCTGGCCGACTTCGGGGCCGACGTGCTCAAGGTCGAGGACCCCCGCGGCGGGGATGGCCTCCGGGCCTGGCCGCCCTTCTGCGACGGGGCGGGGACCGGGGCCGGGTCGGCGGCCTTCCTCGCGCTCAACCGCAACAAGCGCTCGATCTGCATCGACCTCCGCACGGACGCCGGGTGCGAGATCCTCGTCCGCCTGGCCGGCGAGCACGACGTCGTGCTCGAGTCGTTCCGCCCGGGCGTGCTCGACCGGCTCGGGGTCGGCTACGAGCGCCTGCGCGCGGCGAACCCGCGGCTCGTCTACTGCGCCATCACCGGCTACGGCCAGGACGGGCCGCTCCGGGATCGGGCCGGTCACGACCTCAACTACCTCGCTCGGGTCGGGCTGCTCGGCCTGAGCGGGTCGGCCGACGGCCCGCCGACTCCGGCGGCCGGGCAGATCGCCGACCTCGGCGGCGGCGCCCTGCTCGCGGCCTTCGCCGTGCTCGCCGCCCTGCGCGAGCGGGACCGCTCCGGTGAGGGCCAGCTCGTCGACGTGTCGATGGCCGACGGCGCCCTCTCCTGGCTGACCATGGTGGCCGCCGGCTATCTCGCCGGCGGCGGGCCGCCCCGGCGGGGAGGGCTCGCCCTGGCCGGGGGGTTGATCTGCTACCGGCCGTACGCGTGCGCCGACGGCTGGGTCACGCTCGGGGCGCTCGAGCCGAAGTTCTGGGCCGTCTGGTGCCGCGGCGTCGAGCGGGCGGACCTCATCCCCCACCAGCTCGACCCGCCCGGGTCGGACGCCCACCGGGCGGTCGAGGAGATCTTCCGCGGCCGGGGCCGGAGCGCGTGGGCGGAGTTCGGCGACCGGCATGACTGCTGCCTCGAGCCGGTGCTCGAGCTCGACGAGGCGCTCGGGTCGGAGCTCGTCGCCGGGCGGGGGATGGTCGTCGAGATCGACCAGCCGGGCGTCACCCGGCCGGTCCGCCAGCTCGGGATCCCGGTCAAGCTCTCGCGCACGCCGGGCGACCACCGCCGGCGGCCGGGGCCGGAGCTCGGCGAGCACACCGGGGCCGTCCTGCGGGAGGCCGGCTACGGGGAGGCGGAGATCGCCGCGCTCCACCGGGCCGGAGCCGTGGCCGGATGAGCACGGCCGACGGGCTGCTGAAGATGTCCGAGCTCGTCGAGCGCTCGGGGGTCAGTGCGCCGACGATCAAGCACTACCTCCGCGAGGGCCTGCTCCCCGAGCCGGTCCGCACGAGCCGGAACATGGCCTACTACGGGCCGGAGTTCGTCGAGCGCCTGACCCTGATCAAGCGCCTCCAGGAGCAGCGCTTCATGCCGCTGAGGCTGATCAAGCGGATGCTCGCCGAGGATCCCGACCGGCTGGCCGGCCTGCTCGAGCTGGAGGACCGGATCATCGAGAAGGCGCTCAGCCACTCGCAGGAGCAGCAGCGGGTCCCGGTGGCGGAGGTCGGGCGCCGCTACGACGTCCCCCAGGCGGCGCTCGCCCGGCTGGCCGAGCTCGGGGTCCTGACGCCGACGGCGGCCGGCTACGACCCTGACGACGTCAAGGTGGTCGAGGCGATCGGGCGCTTCCGGGCCAGCGGCTACGACGAGACGCTCGGCTTCACCGTCTACGACACGCTCCGCTACCGGGAGGCCCTCGAGCCGCTGGTGGCCAAGGAGGTGCGGACGCTCCTCGGCCGGCTGACCGGAGAGGTCGACGCCGACCGGGCGGTCGAGATCATCAGCGCCGGGGCGGAGCCGCTGCGCGAGCTGATCGGGGCGATGCACTCGAAGCTCCTCCTCGCCGAGCTTCGCCGCCAGCGGCCGACCTGATCTGCCGGTTTCAGGCGCCGACGCAGGCACCGAGCCCGGCACGCCTGAGCCCGACGTCGGCCGGATGGGTGACCCGCCGTGAGGTTGCCGGCGTCGGCCTCGGACGCCGGTCCGCCCAGCAGGCCGGCAATGACCAGGCCGCGTCGCCATCCACCCCGACCCGTCATGCGGCCTCCACTTCGATCACCCTAGCCGCTCCGTGGGCGGCGGCTCACCGGTGGACCTCCCGCGCCGGGACTCGCCCGAGTTCTTGCGCCGATTCGCGCTAGGCTCGGCAGGGAAGTCACTCGGTGTCGGCCCGAGCATGGAGCCCGCCGGGTGCGGTCGTCGTACGGCAGCTGAGGAGGGACGGATGAGGGCCAAACCGAAGGCTGGTGCGGTGGTGGCGGCCTTGTGCGCGGCGGTGGCGCTCGGCGCCTGCGGGAGCAGCTCGAGCTCGAGCTCGAGCGCCGGCTCCGGGTCCGGCGGCGCGAGCCTGCCGGGGAGCGGTAGGCCGGTGGTGACGATGGGCGACAAGAACTTCACCGAGGAGTACGTCCTCGGCCAGCTCTACGCCCAGGCGCTCCGGACGAAGGGCTACAAGGTGACGCTCAAGAGTGGCGTCGGAAGCTCTGAGATCATCGACAAGGCGCTTACGAGCGGCCAGATCCAGGTTTATCCCGAATACGTCGGGACGATCCTCTCGGCGGTCGCCGGGCGTAACAATCCGCCCCAGTCCGCGTCCGCGACCTATCAGGCGGCAAAGGCCTTCGAGGCCGGCCGGGGGTTCACGCTCCTCGATGCCACCCCGTTCTACGACACGAACGTCGTCGCCGTCCTCCCGGCCTACGCGCGGAAGCACAACCTGAAGTCGATCAGCGACCTGGCGCGGGTGGGCAGCTTCACCTATGCCGACACACCAGAGAACCTCAACCGTCTCCAGGGCGTGGCCGGCCTGCGCAAGGTCTACGGCTTGACCAAGCTGAAGTTCGTCCCTCTGGCCATCGGGCTCCAGTACCGGGCGCTCGAGAGTGGCAACACGAACTCGGCCGACGTGTTCAGCACCGACGCCCAGCTGACCCAGACCAAACTGACCCTCCTGACCGACGACAAGCACATCTTCGGCTTCCAGAATGTCGCGCCGGTCGTCAGTCAGAAGGTGCTCCAGGCCGAGGGACCCGCGTTCGCCCAGACCCTTAACGCCGTCAGCAGCAAGCTGACGCTTGCGGCCATCCAGAGCATGAACGCGGCCGTCGACCTCGACAAGCGCGACCCGGCGGCGGTGGCGGCGACCTTCCTGAAGGCCAACGGCCTGGACTGACTCGGGTCGGCCGGCGATCAGGGGAGGAGAGGCGCGCCGCTCGGGCGGCGCGCCTCGACGTAGACCGTCCCGCCCCGGCCGACGAGGATCTCGAGCCCGGCTCCGAGCGCGGCCAGAGGGGCGAGAAGCACCGCGCCGGCGAGAATGTTCCGACGCCGGGCCTGGTCCTGCGCCTGCCAGCGGGCCTCCGGTCGGCGGATCGCGTCGTAGAGGCTCGGGTGGCCCGGGGCCAGGTCGACGAGCCCGTGGAGCCAGCCGAACACCACCTGGCCCCCGCGCCAGCCGCTGGCCCGCTCCACGGTCAGCCCCCCGCGCTCGAGGCGGCCGCGGAGGGCGCCGGCCGGGATGTGGGTCAGATGGCGGGGGAGGTCGAGGGCGAGCCAGCGATCGCCGAACACCCGGGCCTGGAGGCTCGCCGCGTTGGGCACGGCGACGACGAGCACGCCGCCGGGGGCGAGCAGCCCGATCGCCCGGTCGAGGTCGGCCCCCGGCGCGACCAGGTGCTCGAGCGAGTGCCAGAAGACGATCCCCGCCCAGGCGCCGTCGAGCTCCGCCAGGGGCGTGTCGCGGATCAGCTCGCCCCGCGCTTCGCGCTCGAGGCCGATGGCCTCGCGGCCCCGGCGGCGCAGGGCGGCCACGAGCCCGCCGGTCCCGGCGCCGACGTCGAGCACCCGGCCCGGCGGGGCGATCCGGTCCAGGCGCCGCGCGAGGGCGGCCCGGGTGAGCCCGAGGAGCCGGTCCCCCGGCCCGCTGAAGCGGCCCGCAGGCGGGCGGTAGGCCCCGCTGTAGGCCGCGGCCAGCGCCTCCGCCGTCGGCCAGGGATCGGTGGTGGCCACCCCGCACTGCGGGCAGACCGTCCGCCCGGGGAGGCGGCGAGCCCGGCGGTCGAGCGGGGCTGCGCACCAGGCGCAGGCGGCGGTCGCGACCCTCCGCCCTCCATGGATATCGCCGCGGCCATCGCCGCTATTGTTGCCGAGGTACCTTGACTGACCAGTCAATCCAAGAAAACGGACTCCGCGTCGCGGCGGTGCAGCTGAACTCGACCGACGACCGGAGCGCCAACCTGGCGGCCGCCGACCGGCTCACCCGCCAGGCCGCGGACCAGGGGGCCGAGCTCGTCCTCCTCCCGGAGAAGTGGAGCCTGCTCGGGACGGGCGCCACCCTCGAGGAGGGGGCCGAGCCGCTCGACGGCCCGGCGCTGACCTGGGCCCGGGAGACCGCCCGGGAGCTGCGCATCGACCTGGTCGCCGGGTCGATCGTCGAGCGCCTGGACGCCGCGGACGCAGCCGGCCGGCGCCTGGCCAACACGTCGGTCCACTTCGGGCCCGACGGCTCGACCCAAGCCGTCTACCGGAAGATCCACATGTTCGACGTCGAGGTCGACGGCGTCGCCTACCACGAGTCCCGCCACGAGACGGCCGGACGCGAGATCGTCACCTCCCGCAGCCAGCGGGGGGTCGAGCTCGGCCTGAGCGTCTGCTACGACGTGCGCTTTCCCGAGCTCTACCGGATCCTCGCCCTCCGGGGCGCGCGCGTCCTCTGCGTCCCGGCGGCCTTCACCCTGGCGACGACGCGCGATCACTGGGCGACGCTGCTCCGGGCCCGGGCGATCGAGAACCAGGCCTTCGTCGTCGCCGCCAACCAGATCGGCCGCCACCCGGGCAACCTGCGCTCGGGCGGGCGCTCGCTGATCGTCGACCCGTGGGGCGTCGTGCTCGCCCAGGCCCCGGACGCGGTCTGCCAGATCCAGGCGACGCTCGACCTCGGCGACCTCGAGCGGATCCGCCTCGAGCTCCCGGCCCTGGCCAACCGGCGACCGGAGGTCTACTCGTGGCCGGGGGCGCTGGCCTGATGGCGACCACCCGCAGCCAGGCGGCGGCCGACAAGCGGCGCCAGATCCTCGACGCCGCCGTCCTGACGTTCGCCAGCCGCGGCTTCCACGCCTGCCGGGTGGCCGACATCGCCGACCAGGCCGGCGTCGCCTACGGGCTCGTCTACCACTACTTCGCCTCGAAGGACGAGGTTCTCGACACGCTCTTCCTCGAGCGGTGGAACCTGATGCTCGACCGGATCCGCGAGGTCGACGCCCTCGCCGTCCCGGCCCGGGACAAGCTCTCGGCGATCGCCTCGTTCATCATCGAGTCCTACCGCCGGGATCCGAACCTGATGAAGGTGATCATCGTCGAGGTCACCCGGGCGGCGAACTCGTTCGGCGCGCGTCACATGTCGGAGATCCGCGAGGCCTACGTCCTCCTCGCCGAGATCGTGGCCAAGGCCCAGGCCGACGGGTCGTTCCGCCCGCAGGTGGCCCCCCAGTTCGCGGCGCTCGCCTTCTACGGGGCGATCGAGCAGGTCCTGACCGGCTGGATCTTCGGTGTCCTCGACCAGGGCGAAGCCGAGTTCGAGCACGCCAAGCACTACATCGTCGAGACGATCTGCGGCGGCCTCGACGCCTGAGGGCGGGTCGCGCGGCCGCGGCCGCCGCGACCCTGCGTAGGTGACCAGACCGGTCAGGAATCGAGAAGCGCCGGCCCCGAGCCGCCCGTAGCATGGCCGCCATGGACGACTCGGAACACATCTCTCGCGACACACGTCGGGCGTCCCGTTCGTCCTGCACCGCTGACCCACGACTCAGGAGTGACCATGACCGGCTCTGCCACCCAGGGAATCAAGACCGTGCTCCATCCCGTCTCGGACCTCGCCGCGGCCAAGGATGTCTACGCCGCCCTGCTCGGCGTCCCGCCGCAGACCGACGGGTCCTACTACGTCGGGTTCGAGGCCGCGGGCCAGCAGATCGGGCTGGTGCCCGGCGGTGGACCGCAGGGCATGAGCTCGCCGGTGGCCTACTGGCACGTCCCGGACATCGAGGCGAAGCTGACCGAGGTGACCGCCGCCGGTGCCACGGTGAAGGACCCGCCGCGCGATGTCGGTGGCGGCCGCCTCGTGGCCACGGTCACCGACCCCGACGGCAACGTCCTCGGGCTGCTCGAGGACCGGTGAGTCCACGAGGTCGACGCGCGCCCGCGGGGGCGGCGTGACCGGCACGCGCTCGCCGGCGCCGCACGTCGCCGACAGCCACGATCTGATCCGCGTGCGCGGCGCGCGCGAGAACAACCTCAAGGACGTCAGCATCGAGATCCCGAAGCGCCGGCTGACGGTGTTCACCGGCGTCTCGGGCTCGGGCAAGAGCTCGCTCGTGTTCGGCACGATCGCCGCCGAGTCGCAGCGCCTGATCAACGAGACCTACAGCGCCTTCGTGCAGGGCTTCATGCCGACGCAGTCGCGCCCGGAGGTCGACCTGCTGGAGGGGCTGACCACGGCGATCATCGTCGACCAGGAGCGGATGGGCTCCAACCCCCGCTCCACCGTCGGCACCGTCACCGACGCGAACGCGATGCTGCGGATCGTCTTCAGCCGGCTCGGACAGCCGCACATCGGCTCGCCCAAGGCCTACTCGTTCAACGTCCCCTCGGTCACGGCCTCCGGCGCGATCACCGTCGAGCGCGGGTCCCGGGAGACCGTGACGAGGACCTTCAGCGTCGCCGGCGGCATGTGCCCGCGCTGCGAGGGCATGGGCAGCGTGACCGACCTCGATCTCGCCCAGCTCTTCGACGCGAGCAAGTCCCTCTCCGAGGGCGCGATCACCGTCCCCGGCTACACCGGCCACGGCTGGAACACACGGCTCTACGCCCAGTCGGGCTTCTTCGATCCGGCCAAGCCGATCCGCGACTTCACCAAGGCCGAGCTCCACGACTTCCTCCACCGCGAGCCGACCAGGATGAAGATCGCGGACATCAACATGACCTACGAGGGACTGATCCCACGGATCCAGAAGTCGATGCTCTCCAAGGACAGGGCGTCGATGCAGCCGCACATCCGAGCCTTCGTGGACCGGGCCGTGACCTTCACGACCTGTCCCGACTGCGACGGCACGCGGCTCGGCGAGGGCGCCCGCTCGTCGAAGATCAAGGGCATCAACATCGCCGACGCCTGCGCCATGCAGATCAGCGACCTCGCCGTCTGGGTCCGAGCGCTCGACGAGCCGTCAGTGGCCCCGCTGCTCGACACGCTCGGGCAGACCCTCGAGTCGTTCGTGGAGATCGGCCTCGGCTACCTCTCGCTCGACCGACCGACGGGCACGCTCTCGGGGGGCGAGGCGCAGCGGACCAAGATGATCCGCCACCTCAGCTCCTCGCTCACGGACGCCTCCTACGTCTTCGACGAGCCGACGACCGGGCTGCACCCCCACGACATCGAGCGCATGAACGACCTCCTCCGGCGATTGCGGGACAAGGGCAACACGGTGCTCGTCGTCGAGCACAAGCCGGAGACGATCGTGATCGCCGACCACGTCGTCGACCTCGGCCCGGGCGCCGGTTCGGCGGGCGGCTCCGTCTGCTTCGAGGGCACCGTCGCCGGGCTGCGGGCGAGCGGCACGCTCACCGGCCGCCATCTCGACGACCGGGCCGCGCTCAAGGAGACGGTCCGCCAGCCGACCGGGACGCTCGAGATCCGCGGCGCGATCGCCCACAACCTCCGTGACGTCGACGTCGACGTTCCGCTCGGGGTCCTCGTCGTCGTCACCGGCGTCGCCGGGTCCGGGAAGAGCTCGCTCGTGCACGGGTCGATCCCCGCCGGCGATGGTGTCGTAGCGATCGACCAGGGGGCGATCCGCGGCTCGCGGCGGAGCAACCCGGCGACGTACACGGGGCTGCTCGACCCGATCCGCAAGGCGTTCGCGAAGGCCAACGGCGTCAAGCCGGCCCTGTTCAGCGCCAACTCCGAGGGCGCCTGCCCCGACTGCAACGGCGCCGGTGTGATCTACACCGACCTGGCGATGATGGCCGGTGTCGCCTCCACCTGCGAGGAGTGCGAGGGGAAGCGGTTCCAGGCATCGGTGCTCGAGTACCACCTCGGCGGTCGTGACATCAGCGAGGTGCTGGCGATGTCGGTGACCGAGGCCGAGGCGTTCTTCGGCTCGGGCGTCGCGCGCACGCCGGCGGCGCACGCCGTCCTCGACCGGCTGGCCGACGTCGGGCTCGGCTACCTGAGCCTCGGCCAGCCGCTCACCACGCTCTCCGGCGGCGAGCGGCAGCGGCTCAAGCTGGCCGCCCAGATGGCTGAGAAGGGCGACCTCTACATCCTCGACGAGCCGACGACCGGCCTGCACCTCGCCGACGTCGAGCAGCTGCTCGGCCTGCTCGACCGGCTCGTCGACTCCGGCAAGTCGGTCATCGTCATCGCCCACCACCAGGCGGTCATGGCGCACGCCGACTGGATCATCGACCTCGGCCCCGGCGCCGGCCACGACGGCGGCCGGGTCGTCTTCGAGGGCACGCCCGCCGACCTCGTCGCCGCCCGCTCCACCCGCACCGGCGAGCACCTCGCGGCCTACGTCGGCGCCTGACCGAGTCCATCGGGCGTCCATGTGTGCCACGATCTCGCAGATGACCAGCAGACCGGCGGCGCGCCAGCACCCGCGCGACCTCGCGTGGCTGCGCCGCGTCCGCGACCGGATCGACCGGGAGTACGCGCAGCCGCTGGACGTCGAGGCGCTCGCCCGCGGCGCGCACATGTCGGCCGGGCACCTCAGCCGCGAGTTCCGCCTCGCCTACGGCGAGTCGCCCTACGCGTACCTGATGACCCGGCGGATCGAGCGGGCGATGGCGCTGCTGCGTCGCGGCGACCTCAGCGTCACCGAGGTCTGCTTCGCGGTCGGCTGCTCGTCGCTGGGGACCTTCAGCACTCGCTTCACCGAGCTGGTCGGCGTGCCGCCCAGCGTCTACCGGCGCCACGCGACGCGCGCGACGGCCGGGATGCCCTCGTGCATGGCCAAGCAGGTGACCAGACCGATCAGGAATCGAGATCTGCCGGCCCCCGCGCCGCAGCTCGCCTGACCCCCATGGACCTCACCATCCATGCGAGCTTCCTCCCGCACGACGACCCGGACGCCTCCCTGGCCTTCTATCGCGACACGCTCGGCTTCGAGGTCCGCAACGACGTCGGGTACGGCGGCATGCGCTGGATCACCGTCGGCCCTCCCGACCAGCCCGGCACGTCGATCGTCCTCCATCCTCCGGCCGTCGACCCCGGCGTCACCGACGACGAGCGCCGCACCATCGTCGAGATGATGGCCAAGGGCACCTACGCGATCATCCTTCTGGCCACCGGCGACCTCGACGGCACCTTCGAGCGGGTCCAGGCCAGCGGCGCCGAGGTCGTCGAGGAGCCGACCGAGCAGCCGTATGGGGTTCGCGACTGCGCCGTCCGCGATCCCGCGGGCAACCTGATCCGCATCAACGAGCGCCGCTGAGCCGTCCGGCGATCGGTGCCGGAGCTCCGCGTAGGTGATTCGCGGTTACGCCCCCGCCGGACCGGGCAAGCCTGGGCGATCGAGGGGCGCGGTCACCGGCCCGGCGGCGCCCGCCACGTTTTTCACCATCGGCGGGTCGGATCTGATTGACTGGGGCCCGATGCAGAACGCGCTCGTCAAACGACTGATGTGGTCCGGTCTGATGGCCGGGCTCGGCGCGGTCGCCACGGTGGCGACCAACAAGGTGGCGGCGATCATCTGGCGCCAGCTGTTCGACGAAGAGCCGCCGGAGTGAGTCGCCGATGACCGAGCCGGGCGCGGCCTCCAAGGCGATCGGTACGTTGACCGCGACCCTGGAGACCGCCGGGGTGCCGGTTGCGGACGTGAGGACCAAGGTCACCGCGCTGGTCAGCGAGCGTCCTGAGGTCGCAGTCGTCGGCGCCTTCGCCGGCGGCCTGATCGCGGCGATGATCGTCAGGCGCCTTGGCAGCTGACGACCCGCAGCTCGCGCAGAACCTCGCGAAGACGATCACCGAGGTCTCCGAGCGGGCCTCGCTGCTCGTCCGGGAGGAGATCGAGCTGGCGAAGGCGGAGATCTTCGAGAAGCTGACCAAGCTCCTGCGCGGGGCCGTGGTCGGGCTCGTGGCCGGCATCTTCGCCCTCCTCGCCCTGCTCTACTTCCTCGGCGGGTTCGCCTGGCTGATCTCGATCGAGCTCTTCCCCCGCGGCAAGTACTACGCCGGCTTCTTCGTCGTCGCCGTCCTCCTCCTGGCCCTCGGGGCGCTCGGCGGGTTCCTGGCCGCCCGCTGGCTCAAGGCGGCCGCGCCGCCCACTCCGAGCATGGCCATCGACGAGGCGCGCAAGATCCGCGCGTCGGTGACCGGCGACTGATGGGACGCAGCCCCGAGGAGATCCGGTCGTCGATCGAGGCCAACCGCGAGGCCCTGGCCGCCTCGGTCGTCACGCTCCGCGGCGAGGTCGCCGAGATCACCGACTGGCGGCGCCAGATCCAGCGCAACGAGACCGTCGTCCTCGCCGCCTCGGCGATCAGTGGCTTCCTCGTCGGCGGGGGCCTCGTCGGGCTGAGCGGCATCCTCACCTTCCGGCGCCGCCGGCGTCGCCGGGGCCTGCTCGAGCCGGGCTAGGGCTCGACGAACCGCGTCGGCAGCCCGCCGACCCCGATCATCCCCGGACCTGTGTAGGTCCCGATGACCGGGCCGAGCTCGGAGACGAACCACGGCTCGGAGCCGAAGATCTCGCGCCCCCGGTCGACCAGGCGCTGGGCCCGGTCGGGGGCCTGGATGTGCTGGATCACCCAGCAGTCGGCGCCTTCCTCGTGCCGGCTTCGCATGTAGTCCACCATCCGCTCGAAGGCCCGGCCCGAGGTCCGGACCCGCTCGACCGGGGTGATCTCGTGGCCGACCGAGAGGATCGGCTTGATCTTCAACGCGCCGCCGAGCCAGGCCTGGGCGTTGCCGACCCGGCCGCCGCGGCGCAGGAACTCGAGCGTGTCGATGCTGAACCAGATCTTCAGCTCCTTGCGCGCCTGCGCGACCCGGGCGGATACCGTGTCGATGTCCTCGCCGGCCCCGGCCCCGGCGGCCGCGGCCATCACCAGGCAGGCGAGGCCGCCACACGCGGTCTCGGTGTCGATCACCTCGATCCGCCCCTCACCACCCCGCTCGTCGATGAGCGCCTTCGCCTGGGCGGCCGCTCCGCAGGTCCCGGAGATGCCGCCCGAGAGATGGAGCGAGACCACGTCGTGCCCGGCGGCCAGGAGCGGCTCGTAGGTCTCCACGAAATCGCCGACCGACGGCTGCGATGTCGTCGGCAGCTCGGTCGAGGTGCGCAGGCGGGCGTAGAAGTCGTCGTAGCCGGGGAGGTCGCTCTCCCGCTCGAGGCCGTCGCCCCAGCTGACGTAGAGACTGACCTGCCTGACCCCCAACCGCTCCCGCAGCTCGCTCGGGAGGTAGTGGGTGGTGTCGCTGACGACGATGACCGAGCGCACCGCGCCAACCCTACTCGACCCCCGCCGCCCCGCCGGATTGGCTACGTTGGAGCCATGGCCACCGCCGCGCGCATCCGCTGGTATGGATCGGCCGGCCTCCTGGTCGTGGCCGGAATCGTGGTGATCGTGCTCTCGGACAGCGTGACCGCCGAGGCGGTGGCCATCGCCCTCGTCTCGCTCGGGCTGATCGTCATCGTCAGCCTGATGTTCTTCGAGGTCGGCCTCAGCGAGGATCGCGCCCGGGAGCGGGAGGAGGAGCTCGGCCGTGCGCAGGCGCCGCCCCCGCCCCCGCCCCCGCGGCGGGTCGCCCCGGGCCGCCGTCCCCGGCGGCGGGGCTGAGGGCCGCTAGGCCAGGCGGTTCTCGATCTGCATCGGCGCCTGCTCGAGCTCGACCGGATCGGGCTCGAACTGCTTCTCGGCGCCGAGCAGCTCGGCCAGCTCGCCGGAGTCGAACATCTCGGTGATGATGTCGCAGCCGCCGACCAGCTCGCCGCGGACGAAGAGCTGGGGCGTCGTCGGCCAGTTGGAGATGGCCACGAGCTCCTGGCGGATGCGCGGGTCGGGCAGGATGTCGACGCCGGCGAACGGCGTGCCGAGCGCCTGGAGCGCTGACACGGCGCGGGCGGAGAACCCGCACGCCGGGGAAGTCGGTGTCCCCTTCATGAACAGGATGACCTCGTTCTCCGCGATCGCCGCGGCGATCGCGTCGCGGACGGGGTTCTCGGTCTGCTCGCTCATCTGGTTCCTCTCAGTCGCTCTGCGTCTTCAAGGACAGGGCATGGATCGGGCCGCCGATCTCCTCGCCGAAGACGCGATAGACGAGTCGGTGCTGCTCGATCCGGGAAAGTCCGGCGAAGGCGGACGCGCGCACGATGGCCCGGAAGTGGTCGCCCCCGCCGGTGTAGTCCTCGACGTCGGCCTGAGCGCCGGGGATGGCCGCTTCGATGCGCTGCTTCATCTCTTCAGGGCTCGGCATTGGAATCAAGCTTAGTAGAACGGATCGCTACACTTGACCGATGGTCACCATCACCGATAAGGGCGCAGACAAGGTCCGCGAGTTTCTCGCGTCCCAGAGCTCCGATGTCGCGGCCGCCGGCCTGCGGGTCGGGGTCCGGGGTGGCGGCTGCTCCGGCTTCCAATATCAGCTCGCCTTCGACGAGCGGCGCGACGACGACCAGGTGTTCGAGGTCAAGGGCCTCAAGCTCCTCGTCGATCGCGACGCCCTGTCCTACGTCGACGGGTCCGAGATCGACTACGTCGACGCCCTGATCGGCGCCGGCTTCAAGGTGAACAACCCCAACGTGGTCGCCGCCTGCGGCTGCGGATCTTCCTTCCGGGTCGCCGGAACGGAGTCCTGCTCACCCGTCTGAGCGCACGGCCGGCGTTCGCCGGCCTGCTCGTCGCCCTCCTCTCCGCCTGCGGGGGAGCCTCGTCCACCACCGCGCCGCAGCCGACCGCGGCCCGCCCGCCGCCCGCCGTCCCCCGCCCGGCGATCGGGCTGACCGAGCCCAACGCCAACCTCATCTGGAGCGCCGCCGCCCGCCCCGACCTCCCGGCCGGCTTCGGACCCTGGCGGGATCGTCTCGCCGCGCTGCGGCCGCGTTACCTGCGCGTGGTGGTCGACTGGGCCCGGCTTGCGCCGCGGGCGGGCGTGCCGCCGACCCTGGACGCCGTCGATGCCGGTTGCGAGCGCGGGATCCCGCCGTGCGCGCCCTACGCCGGCCTGCGCGAGCTGTTCGCGGCGATCGCCTCGAACCCCGGCCTGACGGCGGTGCTCGTCATCTACGGCGTCCCGCCCTGGGCGGCCCAGCCGGTCGCCGGATGCCGGCGGCCCGGGACGCCTCCGATCGCCGACGCGCTCGCCCCGGGGGGGCTGCGCGCCTACCGGGCGCTGATCGGATCGCTGATCCGGCTCGCCCGCGGCGCCGGCCTCGAGCTGCCGTGGTGGAGTCCGTGGAACGAGCCGAACCACCCCTCGTTCATCAGTCCCCAGCGCGTCCGCTGCCAGACCGGCGCCCCGGCCGTCTCCCCGGGGCTCTACGCCGAGCTCACCCGGGCGATGCGCGCCGAGCTCGCCGCCGACCGGGGGCGGCCCCATCGCCTCGTCCTCGGCGACCTCGCCGGGTTCACCTCGTCCTCCCCGATCAGGCTCAGCGTCTCCGAGTTCGTCGCCGATCTGCCGGCCGACGTCGTCTGCGCGGGCGCTGCCTGGGCCGTCCACTACGGCCTCGCCCGCCTGGCCAGCCGGGCCGAGGCGACCGTCGCCGCGCTCGAGCGCGCCCTCCGGCGCCGGAGCTGCCCGGCCCCGATCTGGGTCACCGAGGCGGGCGCCCCGACCCCGCGGGCCGCCGTCGCCGGCGCCGGCGATCCGGCCGCCTCATGCCGCGAGCTCGCCGCCGCCCTCGCCCACTGGAGCGCCGACCCCCGCGTCGCCGCCGTCCTCCAGTACACCTTCCGCGAGGATCCCCTCTTCCCGATCGGCCTCGCCGACGCCGGCCTCGCCCACCTCTACCCGGCCTACGCCGTCTGGCGGGCGTGGGGGGCCCGGGCGGCGGGCGATCCGGTGCCCGACCCCGGGCGGGCGTGCGGCTGAGCTACTGCGGGGCGTTCTCGAGCGAGCGCCAGAGGTAGAGGCAGGCGGTCGTCCGGTACGGGCGCCACGCCTCGGCCAGCCGCACGAGCTCGGCCACCGCCGGAAGCGCCGGCAGGCCGTAGGCGAGCTGGACCGCCCGGCGGATGCCGAGGTCGCCGGTGGCCAGCACGTCCGGCCGCTCGAGCTGGAACATCAGGAACATGTGGGCGCTCCACTCGCCGATCCCCCGGACCGCCGTCAGCTCGGCGACGACGTCCTCGTCGGAGAGCTCCTCGAGCCGGTCGAGCTCGAGCTCGCCGCTGAGGACGTGCTCGGCCAGCGAGCGCAGGTAGGACACTTTGGCCCGGGAGAGCCCGGCCGCCGCCCGCAGCTCCTGCGGATCGGCGTCCAGCACCTCCTGCGGCGTCGGCGGGCGCCCGCCGAACGCGGCGAGGAGCTTGGTCCAGATCGCCCGGGCGGCGAGCACCGACAGCTGCTGGCCGGCGATCGTCCGCACCAGCGCCGCATAGTGCTCGCCCGGCGGCGGGCGATCCGGCCGGGGCGCCGGCGGGTCGAGGCCGACGGCGTCGATCAGCCCGGCCAGGACCGGGTCGGCCGCCCGGAGCGCTCCGATCGCGGCGCTCACCCGCCGGTCCGTCAGGCCTGGCCGGCGACCGCGCCGGGGACCCCGGTGTTGGTCGAGTACTTCGGCTGGAGCTTGACCTCCGGGCGGATCTGGTGGACGGCCTGGGCCACGGCGATGGCCGACTCGGCGAAGCCGGTGGCGATCAGCTTGAGCTTCCCGTGGAAGGTCGTGATGTCCCCGCAGGCCCAGACGTTGTGGAGGTTGGTCTTCATCAGCTGGTCGACGACGATCGCCCCCTTCTCGATCTCGAGGCCCCAGTCGCGGAGCGGCCCGAGCGCCGTCTTGAAGCCGAGCTGGAGGAGGATGGCGTCGACCTCGACCTCGATCTCGTGGGCCTCGTCCTCGGTGTGGAAGAGGATCACCCGCTCGATCTCCCCGTCCGCCCCGGCGGCGACCCGGCGGATCTGGAAGGGCACGTGGAGGTCGACGTGCCCGCCGGCGTGGGCGTCCATGACGTCCTTGATCGTCGCCTCGTGGGCCCGGAAGCCGTCGCGACGGTGGACGAGCGCGACCCGCTCGGCCGTGTCGAGGAGGTTGACCACCCAGTCGAAGGCCGAGTCTCCGCCGCCGACGATCAGCACCCGCTTGCCCGCGAACGCCGACTTCTCGCCCACCAGGTAGTGGGCCCCCCGACCCTCCCACGGGGTCATGTCGAAGCCGGGCAGCCGCTTCGGCTCGAACGCCCCGTGGCCGCCGGCGATGATCACCGCCCGCGAGCGCATCTCCCCGGCGGTGGTCTGGAGGACGACGATCTGCTTCGACTCGTCCTCGGGGTCGGGCTCCCAGCCGATCGACTCGGCCGTCGTCTCGAGGTGGACCGGCACGTCGAACTGCTCGAGCGCCTGCTGGCGGAGCTCCTCGACCAGGTCGCGGGCGAGGATCCGCCGGTGCCCGGGGACGTCGAAGATCCACTTCTCCGGGTAGAGGGTCGTAAGCTGCCCGCCCAGCTCGGGGAGGGAGTCGATGATCCGGGCGCTCGCCTCGCGCATCCCGGCCCAGAAGGCCGTCGCCAGCCCGACCGGGCCGGCCCCGATCACCGTGAAGTCGCGGATCTCGTCGCTCACCCGAGCACCCCGGCGACGACCGACTCGCCGTCGAGGGCGGCCAGGGCCCGGGGGACGGAGGCGGCGATGCAGGTGAACACCGGCGTGTCGCGCCGGGTGTAGAGCGAGGACTCCGTCGTGCGCAGCCGCTGGACCAGATCGAGGAAGTCGGCCGGCCGGTCGGTCTCGAAGGCGACGACGAACTCCTGGTCGTCGAGGCCGAACGAGTAGGAGGTGTTCAGCTCGATCTGCGGGTACTCGCGGCCGATTCGGATGTGCTCCTGCATGATCCGGTAGCGCTCATCCGGGGCCAGCGTGTACCACTCGCGTGTCTTCACGAACGGGTAGACGAACAGGTACTTGGCGTGGGCCGGACGCACCTCGAGGCGTGACTCCTGCGAGTACTCGGAGACCTTGGTCATCGCCAGGTACGAGTAGGGGATCTCCGCCCACTTCATCAGGCCGGTCTGGCCGAGCACGACGTGGAACTCGTGGAGGCGGTCGAGGCTGACCGACTGGGACAGGAGCATGAGCTCGCAGTCGCCGCGGGTCCCGACGGTCGAGAAGGCCCGGAGCAGGTGATCGACGGCGAAGTCCTCGCACGCCGCTACGAACTCCAGCTTGTCGGCCGCCCGGCGGTCGGCGTCCAGGCGGCGCCAGGCCGGATCGACCTTGACGAACGTGTACTTGACGAAATGGCGCTCGGGCACGAGACCTAAGTCTAAAGGGCGCCCGGCCGAAGCCCCTGGAGGCCTCCTGCCGTGCTTGTAGAGTGGGATCGAATGCGGATCGCTCTGGTCTCGCCCTACTCCTGGACCTACCCCGGCGGCGTGACTCGCCACATCGAGGCGCTCGCCGATCGCTTCCTCGCCGCCGGCCACGAGGTTCGCGTCCTCGCGCCCTACGACCCGGACGACGCGTTCAGCGCCCGCCTGCACCGCGGGGCCCGCCCCCAGGCCCGCCCCCGGCCCGACTACCTGATCCCGCTCGGGCGGACGATCGGCTTCCCGGCCAACGGCGCCGTCTCGAACATCGCGATCACCCCCCATGCCGTCCAGACGATCCGCCGGGAGCTCGCCCGCGGCCGGTACGACGTCGTCCACCTGCACGAGCCGGTCACCCCGGTCGTCGCCTGGGACCCGCTCTGCTCGACCGACCTCCCGCTCGTCGGCACCTTCCACTGCTACTCGACCAGCCTGTTCAGCAACAACCTCGGCCGCGCGCTCGGCGCCCGCCGGCGCCTGAACCGGCTGAAGGTCAGGATCGCCGTCTCGGAGGCGGCCGCCTGGACCGGGGCCCGCTACTGGGGCGGCCACTACCGGGTCATCCCCAACGGCGTCGAGATCGGTGCCGCGCTCGCGCCGCGGCTGGCCGGTCCGGTCAGCGCCGAGCGCCCGCTCCGCCTCGTCTTCATCGGGGCCGCGGTCGAGCGCAAGGGGCTCGGCGTCCTCCTGCGTGCCTTCGAGGCGCTCCGCGAGCACGTGCCGGTCGAGCTGACCGTCGTCGGCGCCACCGAGCAGGAGATCGCCCCCCTGCTGATCGAGCGCCAGGGCGTCAACGCCCTCGGCAAGGTCGACGACGCCCGCAAGGCGGCCTGCCTGCGCGCCGCCGACCTGCTCGTCGCCCCGTCGCTCGGCGGCGAGAGCTTCGGCATGGTCCTGACCGAGGCGTTCGCCGCCGGCATCCCGGTCGTCGCCTCCGACATCCCCGGCTACGCCGGCGTCGTCCACCACGGCGTGGAGGGCCTCCTCGTACCCCCAGGCGACGCGGTCGCCCTGGCGAACGGGCTCCGCGACATCGCCCTCGACCCGCGCCGGCGCGGCGAGATGGCCAGGGCGGCCGCTCACCAGGCGCCGCGATACGCCTGGGAGCGGGTCTCGACCGAGGTGCTCGGCGCCTACTCCGACGCGATCGCCATGCCGGTGCCGACCGGGCGCCTGGCTCGGGCCGGCGTCCGGGTCGGGGCGGTGGCGTCGGACGGGGCTCGGCGCCCGCCGCGCCGTCTGGAGAGCCTCGAGCGCGCCCGCGCGCCGCGGGGCAAGCGCGCGCTCGCCGCCGCCCGGCGGGCCGGCCTCGTCCTCGCCGCCCTCGCCGGCCTGATCGGCGCCCTCCTCGCGCTGCGGCGCGTCGGCGTCGACCGCATCGTCGCCAGCCTCGTCACCTCCCGCCCCGACTGGGTCCTCGTCGCGCTCGGGCTGATGTGCACGTCGATGGTCCTGCGCGCCGTCGCCTGGCAGGCGATCCTCAAGGCGGCCCTCCCCGCCACGCGCGTCCGCCTCCGCGACACGCTCCAGGGCACGTTCATCGGCGTGCTCATGAGCGCCACCCTCCCCGCCCGGCTCGGCGAGCCCTCGCGCTCGCTGATCGTGGCCCGGCGCCTCGGACGCGCCCGGGAGACCCTGCCCGCCGTGCTCGGGACGATCGTCGCCCAGACCCTCATCAACCTCGTCGCCCTGCTCGTCCTCGGGGTGATCGTCTTCTCGAGCGTCGACATCCTCGCCGGGCATCGCGGCGCCCTGCTCATCGCCTCGATCGCCCCGCTCGCCGTGCTCCTGGTCGTCCTCGTGACCCCGACGCTCCTGCGCCGCGGGCCGCCGACCGGCTCGAGTCGCGCCCAGGTCCTCGCCGCGCGGCTGCGCCAGGCGCTCACCCGGCTGCGCGGCGGCCTGCGCGTCTTCCGCCAGCCGCGCCTCACCGCCGCCGCGACCGGCGCCCAGCTCACCGCCTGGATGCTCCAGTGGCTGGCCTGCTACGCCCTGCTGCTCGCCCTCGGCCTCGAGCGTCACGGCGGGCTCGCCGCAGCGGCGGCCATCCTCTTCGCCGTCAACGTCACCGCCGTGCTCCCGGCCGCCCCGTCGAACCTCGGCGTCTTCCAGGCGGCGTGCGTCGCCGTCCTCACCGGGGGCTACCACGTCTCGCCGGCCGCGGCCCTGGCCTACGGGATCATCCTCCAGCTCGTGGAGATCGCCACCGCGCTGATGCTCGGCATGCCCGCCCTGGTCAAGGAAGGGCTCTCGTGGCGGGACGTCCGCCTGCGCGCCCTCCACGCCGGACCGGTCCGCCTAGCTCCGCGCGAGGCCGCTCCCGAGGCGGCCGAGGCGGCCTAGTCCAACCCGGCGATCAGCGCCAGCTTCTCGGCTCTGGTCAGTCGCTTGATCCGCGCCTCCTCCCGCCGGGCGGCCCCGGCGTCGGACATCGGCATCGCCGCGGCCAGCTCGACCGGTAGGCGCGAGCGGGTGTAGCGGCTCCCGTCGCCGGCCTGATGGGCGGCCAGGCGGCGGTCGAGATCGACCGTCCAGCCGGTGTAGAGGGAGTCGTCGGCCAGGCAGCGCAGGACGTAGACCCAGGCCACCACGTGATCGCCCTCGGGCGGCATCCTGGGTACGCTCGCAGCCGCGGCGGACGTCAGGCGCGGGCCCGGACTTTTGCGGCGTAGTCGGTCGGCGCGACCGGGAGCCCGCCCGGCGGGATCAGGGGCAGCGCGTGGACGGCGATCCCGGCCCGCAAAGCCTGGCTCTTCTTTCCGAGCGCCCGCCGGAGCGCGGCCACCCGCTTCGGGCTCAGCCGCAGGACGATCGTCGTCCTCACCCCGGCGTGGAGGCGGCGCGCGGCGGCCCCGAGGCTCGCGCGAGCCTTGCCGTGGACCGCGGCGAGGAGCACCCGGGCGGTCACCATGCACGGGCGGTCGCAGCGCACCGAGAGCGCGACCGCGCCCGCGGCGAACAGCCCCGACCGGCGGGCCAGTCTCACGTCGAGCGCCACCGGCGGCACGGTCGGGGTCGCGTACGCCGGCGCGCAGGGGACCGCCGGGGCGACGTCGGAGAACGCCTCGACCCGGTTGCTCCCCCGGTCGGCGACGATCACGGCTCCGTGACAGTCGATGGTCAGCCCGGCCGGGGTGATCAGCTGCCCGTCGGCCGCCCCCCGGGTGCCCCAGGCGGTGAGAAAGTCGCCGGCCGCCGTGAACTTCTCGATCCGGTTGTTGCGGCGGTCGGACACGTAGACCGCGCCCGCCCGGTCGACGGCGATCCCGTCGGGCTCGCGGAACTGCCCGTCGCCGGTCCCCGACGTGCCCCACATGCGGACCACCGCCCCCGACGGGCTCAGCTGCTCGACCCGGTCGTTGCCGCTGTCGGCCACGTAGACGTCGCCGGTCGGGGCGGCGGCCAGCGCGGCCGGCCGGCTGAATTGACCGCGTCCGCTCCCCGCGGCGCCGGTCACCATCGAGAGCGACCCGTCCGGGGCGAAGCCGACGATCCGGTCGGTCGTCGTGTCGGCGACGAACACGTTGCCCTGCTGGTCGACCGTCACCGCGCTCGGCGCCGTCAGCGCCCCCGGCGAGCCGGCGGGGAGGTTGCCGCCGAGGTCGCCCCGCCAGATCCCTCCCCGGGTCAGCCGCTGGACGCGGCGGTTGTCGCGGTCGGCGACGAGGAGGTTGCCGGCCGAGTCGAAGGCCACGCCGGCCGGGGTCTTGAACTGCCCCCGGTCGGACCCGGCCTGGCCGAGCGCCGCCACGAACTGGTGGCCCGGGTCGAAGAGCTCGAGCCGCTGGTTGGCCGTGTCGGCGACGACCAGCTCGCCGGTCGCGTCGGTCGCCACGCCCCGCGGCCCGGCGAAGTTGCCGCCCCCGCGGCCCGAGCTGCCCCACTCGCGCAGGAGCAGGCCCGACGGGCCGTACACCTGGATGCGGTTGTTGGCGGTGTCCGCCACGTAGGAGTTGCCCGCCCCGTCGACGGCGAGCGCCCGGGGGAAGCGCAGCCGGTCGGGTCCCGGGGCGTCCCCCCAGCTGGCGAGGAACCCAAGCGTCGGGCTCAGCTTGACCTCCCGCCCGTTGTTGTTGTCGAGCACGAGCACGTCGCCGGCCGGATCCACCCCCACCCCGTAGGGGTACTCGAACTGGCCGGGGCCGGTCCCGAACGCTCCGGCCTGGGCGACGAACGTCCCGTCGGCGCTCAGCACCTGGACGCGGTGGTTGTCGTCGTCGGCGACGACCACCCCGGACGGCGTCGCCGCCACCCCCCGCGGATGCGAGAACTGCCCGGGTCCACTGCCCAGGCTCCCGAAGGCGACCGCGCCCGACCCGTCGAGTCCGAACCGCTCGATCCGGTCGTTGCGCGAGTCGGCGACGTATACGTACTGGCCGCCCACGGCCACGGCCCCGCCGGCCGGCTCGTTGAGGTTCCCGGCGCCGAAGTCGAACTGGCCGAGCCCGGACCCGGGGGAGCCCCACTGGGTGATCGGGGTCCCCGTCGCGTCGAACTTCTCGATTCGCCCGCTCCCGGCGTCGACCACGTAGACGTCACCGGTCGCATCGGTGGCCAAGCCGCTGATCATCCCGAACTCGCCGAGCCCGGTCCCGGCCTGGCCCCACTCGCTCTCGAACTGCCCGGTCGCCGAGAAGCGCTGGATCACGTGGGATTGGGCGTCGGCCACGTAGACGTCGCCCGACGGGCCGACGGCCACCGCCTGCGGGAAGCGCATCGTCCCCTCGGCTCGCTGGCCGATGACCTCGACCGCGCCGTAAGGGCACGACGCGGCCCCGGCGCAGGGTGCCGCGGCCCGCGCGACGGCGCCGGGCCCGAGCAGGCCGAGGACGGCCACGATGGTTGATCCGATCAGCCGCGTCGAGCGCAGTGAAAGCAAGGGTTCAGCCTCCTCGACGCGGCGGGTTTCGCGCCAGTTCTCCCCAGGGTAGAGGCCCGGGCCGAGGGCGACGCCGGCACACTTCTTAGCATGACAGTTAGGAATCGGGAGAGTATGGTTTAGGAAAACTCGAAGGGATTCCCTCAAGGAGGAGAGCCGGTGTCGAATGCGGGGACGATTGGCAAGCAGGTGGAGGCGCGCATGGCCGAGATCGAGGCGATGCTCGAGCCGCTGCGCGCGGAGTACGACCAGCTGAAGGAAGTGGCGGCGATCTTCGATGGCGGCGGCGGAGCGACGCCCGGTGCGGCCCCGACCGGCCGCCGCCGCGCCAGCCGGCCGCGGGCCGCCCGGCCGTCCGGCGGCGGTGGACGAACCCGGGGCGAGCAGGCGGTGGCCCTGATCGCGGCCCGGCCCGGGGTCACGGCGGCCGAGCTCGCCGGGGCGATCGGCATCAGCCGCAACTACCTCTACCGGGTCCTGCCCAAGCTCGAGCAGCGCGGGATCGTCGAGAAGCGCGGGATGGGCTACCACCCCGGCAATTGCTGAGCACGAGGCGGGTCAGCCGTCGGCCGCCGCGGCGACCGGCTCCGCCTGGCGCTGGGTCCGGGGCTCGTCGGGGGACGCCGCGTCGGGGAGGCCCCCGCGGGTCGGGTCGCGCACCGACCCGGCGATGACCTCGTCGGGCGGGGGGCTTCCGGCCGGGAGAGAGCCCGACTTCATCGCGAAGTACACGGCCTGGGGATGGTGGGCGACGATCGCCAGGGTCGACTGCTCCGGCTCGAGCGCGAAGCCGCCCGAGAGGCGCAGGCCGATGCGCGGCGCGTCGAGGAGGCGGAAGATCTTCTCGTGCTCGGCCTGGTCCGGACAGGCACCGTAGCCCCAGGAGTAGCGCCGACCCTGGGTCGGCCCGATCCCGAGCTCGGCACGGACGCGGGCGTGCATCCACTCGGCCATGCCCTCGGCCGTCTGCACGCCGAGTCCGTGGGTGAAGAGCTGCTCGGCGAACTCGCCCGCGGCTTCGAGCTCGGCCATCAGCTCGGTCACCGCGTCGCCGACCGTGACCGCCTGGATCGCGACCACGTCGAGCTCGCCGGTCTCCCGCGGCCGGTAGAAGTCGGCCAGGCAGATCCGGTCGTGCTTGGGCTGGCGGGGGAACACGAGCCGCTCGAGCACGGTCTCCCGGTCGCCCGGGTCGAGCACGACGACGTCGTTGCCCTCCGAGTAGCAGGGGAAGTAGCCGAGCCGCGCCCGCGGGTGCAGGTAGTCCTGCTCGCGCCACATCCGCTCCAGCCGCGGTTGGAAGTCCTCCTGGATCAGGCGGCGCCACGCCTCGCCCTTGACCCCGCGCCCGCCCCAATGGAGCTTGAAGAGGACGTGCGTGTCGAGGTGGGGGAAGACCTCGTCCAGGTCGACGTCCCGCTCGTGGACGCCCCAGTAGGGCGGGACGGGGACCGGGTGGTCGGTCCGGGCGGCGGAGCGGACGCTGTCATCGTCGGTCGGGAGCTCGGCCGGGGCCGGCCCCTTCTCGCGCAGCCGCCGGGCGGCGGCCCGCGTGCTCGCGACGAGCGCCGTCCGGGCGTCCGGGTCGATCAGCTGGTCCATCTTCGCGAGCCCCTCGAACGCGTCCTTGCAGTAGAAGACGCCCGGCTCGTAGACCTCCTCTGACTCCCTGCCCCGGGGGTAGAGGATGCGCAGCCCGAAGTCCCGGTTGATCGCCGCCCCGCCGATCAGGACCGGATAGGGGAGCCCGCGCTCGTGGAGCTCGGCGACGCCCAGGGGCATCTGCTTCGAGGTGGAGACGAGCAGGGCCGAGAGGCCGATCGCCGTCGCGTCGTGCTCCTGGGCCGCGTCGAGGATCGCCGAGATCGGGACCTGCTTGCCGAGGTCGACCACGGTGTAGCCGTTGTTGGAGAGGATCGTGTTGACCAGCGACTTGCCGATGTCGTGGACGTCGCCGAAGACGGTGGCGATCACCACCGTGCCCTTGGTGTAGCCCTCGATCCGGTCGAGGTAGTTCTCGAGGCGGGCGACCGCCTTCTTCATCACCTCGGCCGACTGGAGCACGAAGGGGAGGATCAGCTCACCGGCGCCGAACTTGTCGCCGACCTCCTTCATCGCCGGGAGCAGGACTTCGTTGAGCGTCGGGACCGCGCCGATCTTCTCGACCGACCGGTCGATCCAGTCCTCGACGCCCTCCTTCTTGCGCCGGAGGATGTGGTAGTGGAGCGCCTCCTCGGGCTCCATTCCGGCCGTCGGGTCGGCCGACTCCTCGGCCGCCGTCTCGCCCTTCTCCTCGAAGTGCTCGATGAAGCGCTGGGTGGCGTCCTCGCGGCGGTTGAAGATGAGGTCGTCGGCGAGCTGGCGCTCGAGCTCGGGGATCTCCCCGTAGGGGGTGATGTCGGCCGGATGGACCATGGCCAGGTCGAGCCCGGCCTGGACGCAGTGATGGAGGAAGGCCGAGTTGAGCACCTCGCGCGCGGCCTTGCCGAACCCGAAGGAGACGTTCGAGACGCCGAGCGAGGTCTTGACGCCCGGGAGCGCCGCCTTGATCGCGCGGATCCCGGCGATCGTCTCGACCGCCGAGTCGGCGAACTCCTCGGCGCCGGTGGCCAGCGTGAAGGTCAGGGCGTCGAAGATCAGGAGCTCCGGATCCAGCCCGTGCTCCTCGACGACGTACTGGTGGATGCGCCGGGCGACATCGACCTTGCGGGCCGCCGTCTTGGCCATCGACTCCTCGTCGATCGTGAGGGCGATCAGCGCCGCCCCGTGGGCCAGGCACAGCGGGACCACGCGGTCGAGCTTGGCCCGGCCGGCCTCGAGGTTGACCGAGTTGACGATCGCCCGACCGGGGATCTGCTCGAGCGCCCGCTCCATCACCTCCGGCTCGGTCGAGTCGACCTGGATCGGCGCCGCGGAGGCCAAGGACACCCGCTTGGCCAGCACCCGCATCTGCTCGTCCTCGTCCTGGCGTTCGGTCAAGGCCACGCACAGGTCGAGCACGTGGGCGCCGCCCTCGACCTGGCCCTCGGCGATCCGCAGGAGCCCGTCGTAGTCGTCGGCCAGCAGCATCGCCTTGGCCCGGCGGGACCCCTGCGAGTTGACCCGCTCGCCGACGATCGTCGGCGCCGGCTGCTGGGCCAGGAGCGTCGCGCCGATCATCGACGCGAGATGCGGGGGGCGCGGCGGCGGCCTGCGGCTGGCCCGCGCGCCGGCGACGCGTTCGGCCAGCGCGGCGATGTGCTGCGGCGTCGTCCCGCAGCAGCCACCGACGACGCTGACCCCGTAGCGGTCGACGAACTCGCCGAGCGCCGCCGCGAGCGGCTCCGGCTGGGCGGGGAAGATGGTCTCCCCGTCGGGTCCCTGGAGCGGGAGGCCGGCGTTGGGGATGCAGGCCACCGGCACCGGGGCGTGCTCGCCGAGGAAGCGCACGGCGTCGCGCATGTCCTCCGGCCCGGTCGAGCAGTTGAGGCCGATGACGTCGACGCGGAGCGCTTCGAGCGTGGTCAGGACCGCGGAGATGTCGGTGCCGAGGAGCATCTTGCCGCCGTTGGGCAGGAGCGAGACCGAGGCATGGATGGGCAACGTCCGTCCGCTGCGCCTGAACGCCTCGCGGGCGCCGAAGATCGCCGCCTTGACCTCGAGGATGTCCTGGGCCGTCTCGATGATCAGGAGGTCGACGCCCCCCTCGATCAGGCCGCTGGCCTGCTCGGTGAAGACCTCGACCAGGGCCGGAAACCCGATCGCCCCGAGGGTCGGGTCGTCGGAGGCCGGGAGGTGGCCGGTCGGCCCGATCGAGCCGGCGACGAAGCGGCTCTCGCCGGCGGCCCGCCGGGCGATCTGAGCCGCCCTGACGTTGATCTCGCGCGTGTGGTCGGCCAGGCCCCACTCCTCGAGCTTGATCCGCGACGCCTGGAAGCTGTCGGTCTCGAGGACCTCGGCCCCGGCCTCGATCATCGAGGCGTGCACCGACTCGATCACGTCGGGCCGGTGGAGGACGAGCGCCTCGTGGCACTTCCCCGCGAGGTCGCCGTAGTCCTTCGGCCCGAGCTCCATCTGCTCGAGCGTGGCGCCGAGGCCGCCGTCGTAGACGACGACGCGCGAGGCGATGGCTGCTGCGAAGTCGCGCATCCGCCTGATGGTACCAGCGGACCGCCCAACCTTGACACACACGTGGCAAGGTTGAGCGGCGCCGGGCGCTACTTGATGAAGAGCATCTCCGCGTACTTGGGCAGCGGCCAGAGGTCGTCGGCCACGATCCGCTCGAGCTTGTCGGCGACCGCGCGGGTCGCCTCCATGGCCGGGAACACGGCGTCGCGCATGTAGCAGGCGTGCTCGATCCCCTCGACATCCGGGTGCTCGGCGTTGACCCGCTCGAGCTCGAGGATCGCGTCGACGAACTCGTCGACCAGGCTCCCGGTCTCGGCGATCAGCGCCTCACTCCCGGCGGTGCGCAGCTCGGCCAGGTGCCGGGTGGCCGCCGGGAGGAGCAGCGTCCGGGCGATCGACGCCGCCGTCTCGGCCTCGATGTTGAGCTTGACCGAATACTGCTCGGTGAACACGTCGTAGCGGGCCCGGAGCTCCCGCTCGTTGAGCACCTTGTACTTCTCGAACACCGCGATCGTCGACGGCTCGACCAGCCACGGGAGGGCGTCGGGGGTCGAGCGGAGGTTGTAGAGGCCCCGCCGCTCGGCCTCGGCGTGCCACTCCGGCGAGTAGTTGTCGCCGCCGAAGCAGACGTCCTTGTTCTCGGTGTAGGACGCTCCGACGACGGCGAGCACGGCCTTGGTCGGATCCTCCCCGTCGCCGATCCGCTGCTCGAGGTCGTCGGCGAGCTCGTCGATCGCCTCGGCGATGATCGTGTTGAGGACGGTGTTGGGGAGGGACGTCGACTGGCTCGACCCGAGCGCCCGGAACTCGAACTTGTTGCCGGTGAAGGCGAACGGGCTGGTCCGGTTGCGGTCGGCTCCGTGCAACGGCAGCGGCGGGAGCACCGGGGTCCCCAGGGCGAGCATCAGCGCCTCGGTCCCCGCCTCGCCCTGGCCCGAGGCAATCGCCTCGAACGCCTTGTCGAGCTCGGACCCGAGGAAGATCGAGATGATCGCCGGCGGCGCCTCGTTCGCGCCGAGCCGGTGGTCCTGCCCGGGGCTGGCGATCGAAGCCCGCAACAGGGCCTGGTGCTTGTTGACCGCCTTGATCACCGCGCTGCAGAAGAACAGGAACGAGACGTTCTCGTGGGGCGTCGCCCCCGGCTCGAGCAGGTTGTTCCCGGTGTCGGTGCCCATCGACCAGTTGTTGTGCTTGCCCGACCCGTTCACCCCGGCGTAGGGCTTCTCGTGGAGCAGGCAGACCAGGCCATACCGGCGGGCGACGTTCTGGAGCACCTGCATCGTCAGCTGCTGGTGGTCGGTGCCGACGTTCGAGTTCTCGTAGACCGGGGCGATCTCGTACTGGTTCGGGGCGACCTCGTTGTGGCGGGTCTTGACCGGGACGCCGAGCTTGGCCAGCTCGAGCTCGACCTCCATCATGTAGGCGAGGATGCGCTCCGGGATCGAGCCGAAGTAGTGGTCGTCGAGCTCGTGCCCCTTCGGGGGCTTGGCCCCGAACAGGGTGCGCCCGGTGATCAGGAGGTCGGGCCGCTCGAAGTAGTACTGCTCGTCGATCAGGAAGTACTCCTGCTCGGGCCCGACGGTCGTGAACACGCGCACCGCGTCCTCGTCGCCCAGCAGGCGCAGGGCCCGGAGCGCGGCGTTCGACAGGGTGTCCATCGAGCGCAGGAGGGGGATCTTGTGGTCGAGCGCCTCGCCGGTCCACGAGGCGAACGCCGTCGGGATGCAGAGGAGGGCCCCGTTCGGGTTCTCGAGCAGGAAGGCCGGGGACGTCGGGTCCCAGGCCGTGTAGCCGCGGGCCTCGAAGGTCGCCCGGATCCCGCCGGTCGGGAAGCTCGACGCGTCGGGCTCGCCCTGGATCAGCTCCTTGCCGGAGAACTCGGCGAGCGCGCTGCCGTCGGACGCCGGCCCGTAGAAGGAGTCGTGCTTCTCCGCCGTGATCCCGGTCAGCGGCTGGAACCAGTGGGTGAAGTGTGTCGCCCCCTTCTCGAGCGCCCAGTCCTTCATCGCCTGGGCCACCGAGTCGGCCAGCGTCGTGTCGAGGGCCTCGCCCCGATCGAGGGTTCGCTGGAGCTGCTTGAAGACGTGCTTGGGCAGGCGCTGGCGCTGCTCGGCCAGGCCGAACACGTTCGCGCCGAAGACCTGGTTGGAGGGCCGCGTGAGGTCCGGGGCGCCGAGGCCGGCGCCGTTGGCGCTCCACTGCGCGGCCGTGACGTTGTGCTGGCGGGTCCGTGACATGGGCTGGGCGGTTCCTCCTGTGGAAAGACGGGTCATCCGGGGGTCGGCGACGACCCCGCGGGCGGGATCGTAGAACGAACCCGCGCCTCGCGTGACCCTACGTCCTCGCCGGCGCGGGCGCCTTGTACCGATGGCCAACATGGAGGCGCCCGACTTCGCCCGCCGGTCGGGCGTGAGCGGCCGCCCTCAGCCGAACGCCCGGCGCCGACGACCGCCCGGCCGGCCCAAGCCCGAGCCCAGGATCAGGCGACGAGCGCCGGGGTGCCGAAGCTGACCGGGACCCCGCGCGGGACGACGAGGACCGGGAAGGTCGCCGTCTCGATCGCGTACTCGTTGGTCGCGCTGACCAGGACCCGACCGGCGGGCGCCTCGCGCCGGGATCCGACGATCAGCAGGCTGCCCGGGCCGGGCGTCGCCGTGATCGTCGCGCCGAGCCGGGCGGCGAGCGAGGCGGCGGTCTCGCGGGCGGCGGGGTCGTCGTCGCCGTCGGCGATCGCGATCCGCGAGATCGCGCCTTGGGGGAGCGACCGGAAGCCGGCGGGCGCGAGGGCTACCGCGGTCCGGCCGCCGTTCATCAGGCGGCTGGCCGTGTTGCCCGGCTGGACGAGCCCGGGGGCGGTCCGGTAGTCGGCGCCGAAGACGATCACGCTCGCCCGCTCCCGCTCGGCCAGTTCGGCCAGGCCGGCACCGGTCGAGCGGTTGAGCACGATGTGGCGCTCGGCGCCCGGGTCGCCGAGCCAGTCGGCCCCGTGGGCGAGGAGGGCGGCCGCGTGGTGGCGCTGGAGCTCTTCGCTCTCGTGCCGATCCTCGACCGCGTGGCGAACGAAGGCCAGGGCGAGGCTGGCTCCGGCTTGGGCGAGGGCGCGGCCGAGCGCGAGCGCGTCGATGTCGTAGATGGTGTCGTCGTAAGAAACGATGATCTTCGTATCCATGGTGCTCTCTCCGGCTCGCGGTGCCTGGTGCGGCATTCAAGCGTCGCACGAACGCCGCATCAGCACCAGTGAAGTGAATGATGGTTCTGATAAGTTTATCTAATGCTCAACGTCAACCGGCTCCGCGTCCTGCGTGAGGTCGCCGGCCGGGGGTCGTTCTCGGCCGCGGCCGACGCCCTCAACTACACCCAGTCGGCGGTCTCCCAGCAGATCGCCGCCCTCGAGGCCGAGGCCGGGACCACGCTGATCGAGCGGCGCGGGCGGGGCCTGCGGATGACCGCCGCCGGGGAGGCCCTCGTCCGCCACGCCGACGGCATCCTCGCGAGCCTCGACGCGGCCGAGGCCGAGCTCTCGGCGATCGCCGGGGTCCGGGGCGGCCGGCTGCGGATGGCTTCGTTCCCGACGGCCGGCGCGACCCTCATCCCCCTGGCCGTCGCCGGCTTCCGGGCCGCCCACCGGGCCGTCGAGCTGACGCTCGCCGAGGGCGAGCCGGAGGACACCGTGCCGCGCCTCCTGGCCGGCGAGTTCGACCTCGCGCTCGTGTTCGAGTTCACCGGTCTCGCCCCGCTGTCCCATCCCGGTCTCGACCGGCTCGACCTGCTCGAGGATCCGATGTACGTCGCGCTCCCGGTCAACCATCCCCTGGCCGCGCGCCCGGCGCTCGACCTCGAACAGCTCGCCGGCGACGCCTGGGTGCAGACCACCGCCCAGAGCGCGTGCGCCCGCCAGGTCGTCCGGGCCTGCCACGCGGCCGGCTTCGAGCCGAACGTCACGTTCGAGAGCGACGACTATCTGACCGTCCAGGGGCTGGTGGCGGCCGGCGTCGGCGTCGCCCTGATCCCCGAGCTCGCGCTCTCCAACGTCCGCGACGACATCGTCATCCGGGCCCTGTCCCCGGAGAGCCCGGCCCGGCGGGTGATGGTGCTCACCCCCGCCGAGCCGCACCTCGCCCCGGCGGCCGGGGCGATGCTCAGCGTGCTCGGGGACGTCGCCCGCCGCTACCAGCGGCGGCGGCGCCGCCCGGTCGCCGCGGGGACGTAGACTCGCCGGTCGATGATCCTGGTCGGACAGGAGAAGGCGCTCGCCGAGCCGGTCTCCTCGACCCGGGGCGAGCGGCGGGCGATCAAGGTGTTCGCCGTCGTCCTCGTCGCTGTCTGCGTGGCCGCGGTGATCGTGGCGGTCGACCGCAGCCGCCGCCAGGCGCGGGCCCACTGCGTGAGCATCAGCGTCGCCAGCTACACCGGCGCCGTGACCGCCGAGCAGTGCGGCGCGCGGGCAGCGGCCTGGTGCCGGACGGCCTACGCGGCGCCTCCCGGCGACAGCGTCGCCCGGGCCCTGCGGACCGCGTGCCCCCGGGCCGGCTTCCGACCCCCGTCCGGGTAGAAAGCCGGCGCCGCCCCGGCCCCGGGGCGACACCGGCTCTCCGCGGGTCTAGGCGGTCCCGGCCGCCGGCTCGGGCAGGGGCGCGGACTTCGGCGCGACCGGCGGGTACCCGAGCGAGGGGACGTCGGACGGGTAGACCTCGTTGCCGTGGATCGCGTGGTCGCCGACCTCGAGCTCGGTCTCGGAGAGGCGCAGCGGGACGAAGACAGAGACGAGCTTGAGGATGAGGAAGGTCATCGTCCCGTCGAAGACGATGATGAACAGCGCGGCGAGGGCCTGCCACTTCAGGAGCGTCGCGTTCCCGTGCAGGAGGCCGGCCCCGGAGATGTTCGGCGTGCCCTTGAGCCCGATGTACTCGACGAGCTTCGGGTTGGCCAGCACCCCGACCATCAGTCCACCGGTGACCCCGGCCACGCCGTGGGTGTACACGACCCCGAGCGTGTCGTCGACCTTGCGGAAGATCGGGGCCCGGCTGAGATACCTGATCGCCATCCAGACGAGCGTCGAGGCGACCGCGCCCATGGCGATCGCCGACCAGCCGTCGATGAAGCCGGCCGCCGGGGTGATCGCGACGAGTCCGGTGATCATCGCGTTGACCGAGCCGATCAGCGAGGGCTTGCCGCCGCTGACGTAGTCCCAGCCGATCCAGACGAGGAGCGAGACCGCGGTGCAGACGTTGGTGTTGAGGATCGCGGCCGAGGCGTTGGCGCCGGCGTAGTAGGAGTCACCGCCGTTGAACCCGTTCCACCCCATCCAGAGCAGGCCGGCCCCGGCGGCGACCATCAGCAGGTTGTTCGGCGCGTCGATCTCGCGGTCCCGTTGGAGGCGCGGGCCGATCACCGCCGCGGCGACGAACCCGGAGACCCCGGCCGCGAGGTGGATCACGTAGCCGCCCGAGTAGTCGAGGGCGCCCTTCTGGGCGAAGAAGCCGCCGCCCCAGATGAGGAAGGCGTTGACCGTGTAGACGAGCGAGCACCAGAGGAAGACGAAGGGGATCCAGGCCTTGAAGTTGAAGCGCCCGAGGACCGAGCCGAGCATGAGGATCGGGGTGATCCCGGCGAAGACGAACTGGAAGTAGCCGAGCGTGGCCTGCGGGAAGTTGAAGCTCGGGCCGCTGGTGATCAGCGGGATGACCGCCTGGCCCTCCTCGGCCCCGGCGCTCAGGATGCTCGCGGGCTTACCGATGAAGTTGCCGAAGAAGCCGGTCTTGCTGATTCCGTGCCAGGGGGTGCCGAAGCCCATCTTGAACCCGTAGAGGACCCAGACGAGGAGCACGATCGCGAAGGCGACGAACGCCATCATCATGCTGTTGACCGACCAGCGCTTCTGCATGACACCGCCGTAGAGGATCACCAGACCCGGGACGCTCATCAGCCCGACAAGCGTGGCGGCGGTCATCTGCCACGCGTTGTCCCCTGGATTCAGGTATGGCAAATACGGTGTCCACGTTCCCACAGCTTCCTCCAGTTGGGTTTGCCGACGAGGCCGCGCCAAGGCCGGACGCCACGACGCGCTCGTCTAGGTTCGGCATCAAAACGAGGCCGGCCGGCGCTCTCTATGGCCCGATGGACACAATCGTCGTGCGTGGTTTGGACGGGCGGCCAACCCCCGGTCAGCGGTTCTTGAGCGCCCGCCCGCCGCGCTCGCTGCCCCGCAGGCAGACGCGCGCCGTGGCACCCGGGAGCCAGGTCTCCCAGGCCCGCAGGACCCGGGGGATCGCGACGGTCGCGACGCCCGCGACGGGGCCATCGACGGCCAGCTCGGCCAGCTCGTCGTGGAGGAGCTCGGCCACGGCGCGCTCGGCCAGCGCGAGGCAGTCGCTGAGGGCGCGGTCGGGATAGCGCCGACCGGCCAGCCGCCAGAGTTCGGGCAGCGGCTGGGGTCCGGCCACGACGAGGGCGAGCACCTCGTCCTTGAAGTCGGCGAACGGAGCCCCGGGGGCCGCCCGCACGGGGTCGGCGACTCCGGGGCCGCCGATCAGCTCGCCGGTCACGTCGCGGGCGCTCCGGAGCGCCGCTGTCCAGCCCCGGCCCATCCCGAGCTCGCCGGGATCGAGCGGCGGTCCGGCGAGGATCGTCAGCTTGCACTCGCCGGGCGTCCAGAAGCGCTCGCCGAGCTCGACCAGGCGGCCGGCCTCCCAGGGGTCGGCGATGGTCGCGCGGACCTCGGCCTCGCTCAGGTTGAACGCCCGGGCCGAGTGGGGAAAGCGCTGGAGCTGGGCGTGGAAGACCACGGCGCGGCGACTCTACCGGGCGGGCCGCCGGGCGCCCGGAGCGGGATCGAGCTCCGACCGCAGGCCGCGGGGCGGCCGCCGGGTGCGTCCAAATCGGGGCGGCGATCTTTCGACACGTGGCTAAAGACCGGTATCGGCCGATCCCGGATGCTCCGTGTCGGTCTTCGTGCGCGCAGCCGCTCGGGGAAAACGATCGAGGAGGACGAATGCGCCGTTCGACGCTGGCTCGTGCTCTCGGGCTCGGGCCGCCTGTGATGCCGGTCGTGCGGGCGACCGGATTTCCCGCCGCTGACGACGTGGACTGCGAGATCGCCGGCCAGCCGCTCCGACCCCGACGGGCGCCGGCCACGCGCCGCGGCCGGTCGCCGCGATGAGCGCTGCCGCGGCCGCCCCGGCGCGGGCGGCGTTCACGTCATGAAGATGGTCGTCGCCTACATCAGGCACGAGGCCTTCGAGCCGATCCGCACCGACCTGCTCGAGCTGGGCTTCCCGAGCCTCTCGATCAGCGAGGTGAAGGGGTCGGGCCGGCAGAAGGGGATCACCGAGAGCTACCGGGGGGCGACCCTGACCAACTACCTCCGGCCGAAGGTCAAGCTCGAGTGCGTCGTCGCCGACGGGGACGTCCAGACGATCATCGACACGATCCTCCGCCACGCCCGGACGGGGGCCGTCGGGGACGGGAAGGTGTTCGTGATCCCGGTGGAGCAGTCCTACCGGATCCGCACGGGCGAGGTCGGCGAGGACACCCTCCAGGTCCACCCCGATGCGGCTGCGACGCAGCGCGGGTGATGGGGTGAGGCGCCGTTGCTCGACCGGCCACCCGGGAGCGTGCCGTCCGACCCACGCCCGGGGAGGCTGAGGTGGGCGCGGTGGAGCGGGAGGGCATGACCACGCCACCGAACCGGCTGCGGATGGTCCACCTCGAGATGGTCGACGCCGTGCTCGGCGGGGAGGGCCTGGCCCGGGTGGCGCGGATCGCCGCCGACGCGGTCGCCGCGCCCGTGGCCATCGTCGTCCCCCGGCTCGGGGTGGCGTGCGTGGCGCCGACGCTCGTCGACATCGGCGAGCTCGAGCGCTACGCGGCCGACCGGGTGGCCGGACGCCCGACCCGGCCGCCGCGGACGGTGGTCGAGCACGCGCCGATCGGGGCGGGGGAGGAGCTGATCGGGATCGTCGCGATGCTCCGGGGCGAGGCGCCGCCGCCGCCGGACGCGGCCGAGTACCTCCACCTGGCGGCGGTCGCCTCGATGACCGAGGTGGCCGTCACCGAGGCCAAGGAGGAGGTCGCCCAGAACCTGCGCGGCTCCTTCATCGAGGAGCTCCGGACCCGGACGGAGCTCGACGCCCAGGAGGTCACGCGGCGGGCCGCGCGCCTCGGCTGCGACCTCGGTCGCGGCGCGGTCGTCCTCTGCGCCGAGCTCGCGACCGATCGCCCGGCCCACGTGGTCGCGACGATCTGCGGCGACTGGTCGGGGGCCCTGGCCCAGCACGACGGGTCGCCGGGCGGTGGCCGGGTCTACGCCCTGCTGCCGGCCTCGGGCGCCGACGACGCGCCGGAGGCGACGATCGCCGCGGCCCGGCGCCTGGCCGGGCGCCTCCAGCGCCTGGGCACGGTCGGGCTGTCGTCGTTCTACGCCGATCCGGCCGATCTCCACCGGGCCATCCAGGAGGCCGAGCTCGTCCTCGACGTCCTGCGCACGTCCGATGTGCCGATCGCCCAGGACATCGGGTCGGGCACCTACCGGCTCCTCTTCCGGGTGCTCGCCTCCCACCCGGAGGAGGTCCGGGCGTTCTACGAGGACACCGTCGCGCCGATCGTCCGCTACGACGAGCAGTACCGGACCGAGCTGCTCGGGACGCTCGAGGCCTACCTCCAGAACAACTGCAACATGAACGCGACCGCCGCGGCGATCTACGCCCACCGCCACACGGTGGCCTACCGCCTCGATCGGGTGCGCGAGCTGACCGACCTCGATCCGCTCATCTCCGAGGACCGCGAGCGGCTCGGCCTGGGGATGAAGGCCTACCGCATCATCCTGCCGCGGCTGCCCCGGTAGACCCGGCGCCCCGCGAACGGCGGATCACCCGCCCGGTGGCGGGATCGACCCGCGCGTCGGCCGGGGCGCCGCTCACGACCACCCGCAGGACGCCGCGCGCCGGCCCGCCGCCGGCGAGGGCGGTGACCGGGCCCCCGGCGAGGGCGCCGGCCACCCGGTAGCCGACGGCGTAGCGACCGGGGCGGACCGGGGTGACCCGCCAGCGGAAGGTCCGCGTGGCCCCCGGGGCGAGCGAGCCGAGCGCCCAGGTCTGTGGGTCGCTCCCGGCGCCGCCCGGGGCCCGGTCGACGATCCAGGCCGGTCGGGGCGGGGCGGCGGCGGTCGGGTCGGCGACGTCGAAGGAGTCGATCGAGACGGCGACGTCCGGGAGGGCCCGGTCGCCGTCGTTGCGCACGACGACCCGCAGGTCGACCGGGGTGGCGACCCGCTGGCGGGCCGGGAAGCTCACGGCCGGGAGCGACACCGTGAAGGCGCGGGACTCGCCGCCGCCGCCGCCTCCGCCGCAGCCGCCGAGGGCGAGGATCAGCGCGGCGCCGGCGCCGGCTCGGACCGGGGAGCCCAGCGAGCGCCGCCGCCGGCGCGTGCGCCGCCGCCCGGCTGCGGTCGCGCCTGCGCATCCGGCCACCGGGCGAACATACCAGCGGCCGCTACCAGCGATAGATGTCGCGACGGTAGTCGGAGAGCATGCGGGCGGCGCTGAACCTCGGTCCGAGTGCGCCCATCGAGGCGCGGACCCGGTCGAGCCAGCGCGCCGGGAGGCCGTGCTCGTCGCGCTCGGCGAAGAGGGGCACGATCTCCTCGGCGAGCACCCGGTGGAGGTCGGCGCCGTGGCGGGCGTCCTGGGCGCGCTCGTCGGGGTCGACGTCGCCGGAGAGGGCCCAGCCGCCCGACTCCTCGGGGGTCTCGGCCCACCAGCCGTCGAGGACGCTGAGCTGGAGGCCGCCGTTGACCACCGACTTCATCCCGCTCGTCCCGCTCGCCTCGAGCGGCGGTCGGGGGAGGTTGACCCAGACGTCGCAGCCGCGGACGAGGCGGGCGGCCGTGTCGAGGTCGTAGTCGTCGAGGAAGACGACGCGGCGCCCGACGGCCGGGTTGTCCTTGTGGGAGAAGAGCGACTGGAGCAGCCGCTTGGCGTCGTCGTCGCGGGGGTGGGCCTTGCCGGCGATGATCACCTGGAGCGGCCGGTCGCCTTCGAGCAGGGCGAGGTTCTCGGGGACCTCGATCAGGAGGCGCAGGCGCTTGTAGGTGGCCAGGCGCCGGGCGAAGCCGACCGTCAGGGCGTCGGGATCGAAGCCCTGGGCGAGGAGCGCGGCGTAGGCGCCGGACTCGCCGCGGCCGAGCCGGTCGGTCGGGCCCCGCTCGCGGACGTACTCGACGAGCCGGGCCCGCTGCTCGCCGCGGGCCGCCCAGAGCTCGGCGTCGGGGATCCCGGCAACCGGGGCCCAGGTCGCCGGGTCGGCGGCGCGGCTGATCCAGCCGGGCCCGAGGTGGCGGTCGAGGAGTCCGCGGACCGGGGCGCCGATCCAGGTCGGGACGTGGACGCCGTTGGTGACGTGGCGGACCGGGACCTGCTCGTCGGGTAGCTCGGGCCAGAGGTGCTGCCACATCGAGCGGGCGACCGCGCCGTGGCGGCGACTGACGCCGTTGGCCGTGCGGCTCGTGCGCAGGGCGAACTGGGTCACCCCGAACGGCTCGGCCGGCTCGTCCGGGTGGGAGCGCCCGAGCCGGGCGATGAGCTCGTCGGCGAGGCCGAGCTCGGCGCACAGTCCGGCGAGGACGTGGCGCACCGACTCGACCGGATAGGTGTCGTTGCCGGCGGGCACCGGGGTGTGGGTGGTGAACACGGTCCGCTCGCGGGCGTCGGTCACGGCCGACTCGAGGTCGCCCCCGGCGGCGAGGCCGGCGCCGATCAGCTCGAGGACGGCGAAGGCGGCGTGCCCCTCGTTGAGGTGGACGACCGACGGGTCGAAGCCGAGCGCCCGGAGCATGCGGACGCCGCCGGCGCCGAGGAGGACGTACTGGGCGAGGCGGATCTCCGGGTCGGAGATGTACAGGCGCGAGGTGATCCAGCGCGCCTCGGGCGAGTTCTCCGGGCGCTCGGCGTCGAGCAGGAAGAGGGGGACCCGGCCGACGTCGACCCGCCAGATCTGGGCGACCACGGCCTGCCCGGCGATCGGGACGGTGATCGTCAGCGGGTCGCCGTCGACGCCGCGGACGAGGGCGCCGGGGAGCCGGTCGGGATCGGTCGAGGTCCAGTACTCGTGCTGCCAGCCGGACGCGTCGAGTCGCTGGCGGAAGTACCCCTGGCGGTAGAGGAGCCCGACGGCGACGAGCGGCATCGCGTCGTCGGAGGCCTGCTTGACGAGGTCGCCGGCGAGGGCCCCGAGGCCGCCGGAGTAGATCGGGAGCGACGCGTGAACCCCGTACTCGGCGCAGAAGAACGCGGCCGGCCGCTCGGGCGGGGGGGCGCCCGCTGCGGTGGGGCGGAGTCGGTCGGCGATGACGGATTCCTCGGCTGCGGTTGCCCGAGCGATCAGCGCCCCGTCGGCGGCGGCGCGTTCGAGCGACTCGGCCGGCGCCTCCTGAAGCAGGCGGACCGGGTTCTGGCCGCAGAGCGCCCACCGGCCTGGGTCGACCGCCTCGAACAGGGCCGGGCCGTCGGGCAGCCAGGACCAGCGGTAGTCGAGGGCGAGCCGGGCGAGGACGCCGAGCGACGCCGGGAGGGTCCTGGCCAGGGCTTGGGCCCTCCGCTCGAGATCGGCGCGCCCGGCGGCCATCGGATCGGGGTTGGTCACGCCGCGGGAGGCTAGCGGTAGGAGCGCGAGGGCGCGACCGGCGGGCCGGGGCCCGCCCCGGGGGTTTGCCATCCCGCCGGGGGGAGGCGTAGTCTAGCCCGGCCGCCCGGCAGTCAGGCCGCCGAGCGCTACCCAGGGAGGGTGTCGATGGTGCGCAACGTTGCCGAGCGGGCTACCCAGCCGGCGAAGAACCTGCTCTCAGAGGTGGGGGACATGATGATCCTCACCGGCCGGACGGTCGTCTCGGCGCTCCGGCCGCCGTACCCCTACGGCGGGGAGTTCGTCTCGCAGTTCCTCTTCGCCCTGCGGCTCTGCTGGTTTCCCCTGCTCATCTCGACGATCGCCTTCGGCTTCGGGGCCGGCCTCCAGGCGGCGAACTTCCTCGTCCTCTTCGGGTCGATCGACCGGCTCGGCGGGTTCTTCGTGCTCGCCTCGATCCGCGAGTTCGCGCCCTTCGTCGACGCCGTCGTCCTCGCCGGGGTGGCCGGGACGGCGATCACCGCCGACCTCGGGGCCCGCAAGATCCGCGAGGAGCTCGACGCGCTCCAGGTCCTCGGCATCGACCCGATCAAGAACCTGGTCGTCCCGCGCTTCCTCGCCCTGATGCTGGTGACCGGGCTGTTCGACGTCTACGCCCTCCTGTTCGGCCTCTTCGGGGGGATCCTCGCGACGCTGAAGAACGGCGCCCCGCTCGGCCCGTTCTTCGCCAACCTGTTCGACAACGCCTCGACCACCGACCTCTGGGGCTCGGTGGTCAAGACGACCCTGTTCGGGGCGATCATCGCGATCGTCTGCTGTTACAAGGGGATGACCGCCTCCGGCGGGGCCGAGGGGGTCGGCCGGGCGGTCAACCAGGCGGTGGTCATCGCCCTGCTCGGCGTGTTCGCCTTCAACTACGTCTTCACCCAGACGCTCCTGGCCACCCACCCGGCGCTGACCAACCTCCGATGAGCCAGGAGAACCCGAGCCTCGCGCGCGAGTGGGTCGAGACCGGCGGGACGATCGGGAAGTTCGCCGGTCAGGTCATCGGCCAGATCTACGGTCTGCGGGTCTTCCGGTTCTTCGGCGAGTCGCTGCGCCAGGCCGGCGTCCTGATCCTCTCGTCGACGATCGTCATCTGGGGGCTCGTCTTCATCATCGGCCTCCAGTGCGGGATCGAGGGCGCCTACTTCAACCGCTCGCTCGGGGCCCCGGGCCTGGCCGGGGCGTTCGCCGCGCTGTGCGACCTGCGCGAGCTCGTCCCCTACGCGTTCGGCTACATGATGGCCGCGAAGGTGGGGACCGGGATCGTGGCCGAGCTCGGGTCGATGCGCATCTCCGACGAGATCGACGCGCTCGAGGTGATGGGCATCGACTCGATGACCTTCCTCTGCGCGACCCGCATGCTCGCCGCCTGGCTGGTCCTGCCGTTCGTCTACGTCGCTGCGATCGGAGCCGGCTTCGCCGCGAGCTATCTGGCTGTGGTCCAGCAGGTCCACGAGGTCTCCCCGGGCGGCTATCTGTCGATCTTCTGGATGTTCCAGAATCCGCCGGATCTACTCTTCAGCATCATCAAGGCGATGACGATGGCGACGGTGATCGTGCTCGTCGGCTGCTACTACGGGTACAACGCCCGGGGCGGCCCGGTCGGCGTGGGCACGGCGACGGCCAAGTCGATGGTCGTCAACCTCGTGCTCGTGCATCTGATCGGGATGCTTGGGACGGCGGTCTTCTGGGGCGCCAACCCGCGAGCGCCGATCGGCGGCTGAGGATGGCCGTCCACCCGAGCACCCGCGGCGAGCCGGACACGGGCGACGAGTATCGGTGGCACACGGGCCTCAAGCGGCCGAGCGGGGCGCCCGACGCGGTCGCCTTCCGCGACGTCCACAAGGCGTTCGGCCGGGCGAAGATCCTCCGCGGCCTGAACCTCGGCCTCCCGGAGGGCAAGATCTCGATGATCCTCGGTCCGTCGGGCACGGGCAAGTCGGTCTGCATCAAGCACATGGTCGGGCTCCTCTTCCCCGACCAGGGCGACGTCCTCGTCCACGGCGAGTCGGTCCCGGGGATGACCGACGACCGGCTCTTCGAGATGCGCAAGAAGTTCGGCGTCCTCTTCCAGGACGGGGCGCTGTTCGGGTCGATGAACGTGTTCGACAACGTCGCCTTCCCCCTGCGCCACCACACCGAGAAGGGCGAGGAGGAGATCCGGGAGACCGTCGCCCGGCGGCTGGCCGAGGTCGGGCTGACCAACGCCGGCGACCGGATGCCCAACGAGCTCTCGGGAGGGATGCGCAAGCGGGCGGGCTTCGCCCGGGCGCTGGTGCTCGACCCGGACATCGTGCTCTTCGACGAGCCGGACTCGGGCCTCGACCCGGTCCGCACCGCCCTCCTCGGCGAGCTGATCCAGGAGATCCACCACGACATGATGGAGGACTTCGCCCGGCGTCAGGAGCCGCACATGCCGGCGTTCTGCCTGATCACCCACGACATCATGACCGCCCGCCGGGTGGCCGAGCACATCTCGGTGCTCTGGAAGGGGCGGATCGTCGAGTCGGGGCCGGCCGAGGAGCTGTTCAACTCGGAGAACCAGTTCGTCCGCCAGTTCCTCACCGGCGAGTCGCACGGCCCGCTGGGCATGGAGTGAGGGGCCGCCGTCGGCCGCCCGGCTAGCCTGCGCCCGATGTCGCGCGCCGTCGCCCTGGCCGTCCGCCGGCCGCTGGTCGTCCTCGCCGCCGCCGGGCTCCTCGCCCTGGCCGGCGCCGGGCTGGCCCTCGGGCTGCACCCGAGCGCCGCGGCCGACACGCTGGTCGGTCGGTCGAGCGCGAGCTACCAGGCGACCGAGCGCTACCAGCGGCTCTTCGGCGACGACGCGGTCGCCGTCCTGGTCAGCGAGCGGCTGACCGACCTCGTCCTGACCGCGGACATCGGCCGCCTGCTCGGACTCGAGGGATGCCTGTCGGGCAACGTCCCGGCCGGGGTCGTCCCCCGCGGCGGGCGCAACGGCCCGTGCGCGCGAGATCGGGCGCGAGCACGCGACCCAGCTCGTGTTCGGGCCGGCGACGTTCATCAACGAGTCGGCCGCCGCGCTCGACGACCAGCTGGCGGCGGCCCAGGCGGCCGAGAAGGTGCGCGAGCAGCAGGCGGCGAGCGCGGCCTTCCAGGTCGCCCGGGCCCGGCACCGGGCCGCGGAGGCGGCGAGGTACGCGTCGCAGGCGGTCGCGCTCGTCCGGCTCGACTTCATCCGGACGCTCCTCCCGCTCGCCCAGCAGTACAACCTGACCGCGCCGCCGAGCCTCAACGACCCGGACTTCGTACGCACGCTGGTCTTCGATCCGACCCAGCCGCTCGGGACCCCGAAGGCCCGCTTCTCCTCGCTCTTCCCGGCCGGCAACGCCGCGGTCGTCCAGGTCCGCCTCCGGGCCGGCCTCTCCGAGGCCCGGCGGACCCGGGCGATCGCGCTGATCCGACGGGCGGTGGGGATGCCGGACTGGCGCCTCGGCCACGGGGGCCGCTACGCGGTCACCGGGGTCCCGGTCATCGTGACCGACCTCGACCGGTCGGTCACCGGATCGCTGCGGCTGCTCCTCGTCGCCTCGGTGATCGTGATGGCGGCGACCCTGGCGCTCGTCTTCCGCAGCCGTCCGCGACTCCTCCCGCTCGGCCTCGCCCTCGTCGCCGCCGCCCTCACCTTCGGGATCCTCGCCGTCTCCGGCGCGCCGTTGACCATGGCCCTGGTCGGCGTCCTCCCGGTGCTGATCGGCCTGGCCGTCGACTACGGGATCCAGTTCCAGTCGCGCTACGACGAGGTCCGGCGGGTCGAGCGGCTCGCTCCACCGGCGGCCCTCCGCCGGGCGGCGGCCCTGGGCGGCCCGACGGTCGCGGCGGCGGCGGCGGCGAGCGCCGGGGGCTTCGCCGTCCTCGGACTGCCGGTGATCGGCTCGCCGGTGCCGATGGTCCGGGCCTTCGGCCTGCTCCTCGTCGTCGGGGTCGGCCTCGCCTTCGCCTGCGCCCTGCTCGTCGGGTCGGCCGCCCTCGCCCGGGCGTCAACACGGACGCCGGACGCGCCCCCGGGCCTCGCTCGGCTCGGCCGGCTCGCGCCGGCCGTCCGGGGGGCGCGGGAGCTCGTCGTCGACGGGCGTCCGGCCCGGGTCCTCCGCCGCCTCGCCGGCCCCCGCCGCCGCCCGCTCGCCCCCGCCCGCCGCCGCCCGCCCGCCGCCGCCCGCGGGCGCCCGCTCGCCGCCGCCCGCCGCCGCCCGCTCGCCGCCGCCCGCGGGCGCCCGCTCGCCGCCGCCCGCCGCCGCCCGCTCGCCGCCGCCCGCGGGCGCCCGCTCGCCGCCGCCCGCGGGCGCCCGATAGCCGCCCGGGCCTCGGCCGGGGCGCTGGCGGCGGCCCTGGCCCGGCCCGGGCGGGTGCTCGCCGCGGCGACGGCGCTGGCCGTCCTCGGTTGGGGCCTCGGGACGCAGACCCGGGTCGAGTCCGACATCCAGAAGCTCGTACCCCAGAGCCTCCCGGCGCTGCGCGACCTCGGCGTGCTCCAGCGGGCGACCCACGTCGGCGGGGAGATCGACGTCCTCGTCAGCGCCCCGGACCTGACGGCGCCGTCGGTCGTCGCCTGGATGACCGGCTACCAGCAGCGGATGGAGAAGCGGTTCGGCTACACCGGGACGAGCGGGTGCGGGCGGGCCCGCCTGTGCCCGGCCTTCTCCCTGCCCGACCTCTTCGCCACGGTCGGGCGGCCGACATCCGCCGACATCCGCGGGCTCCTGGCCGCCGTCCCGGCCTACTTCAGCCGCGAGGTGATCACGCCCGACCACCACGCGGCGACGCTCGCCTTCGGGATTCGCCTGATGGCCCTCTCCGAGCAGAAGCGGGTCGTCGACGCGATGCGCGCCGGCCTGCACCCGCCCCCCGGGGTCCGGGCCGAACTCGTCGGCCTGCCCGTCCTCGCGGCCGACGCCGACGCCCGGATCGCCTCGCCCTGGTCGCGGGTCGGGACCCTCCTGGCTGGCCTCGTGGCCGTCGGGCTCGTGCTCCTCGTCGCCCTGCGGAGCGTGCGCCGGGCGCTCGTCCCGCTCGTGCCCATCGTCCTGGCCACCGGCTGGTCGGCGCTCGTGCTCTTCGCCACCCGGGTCCCCCTGAACCCGATGTCGGTCACCCTCGCCGCCCTCGTCGTGGCCATCGCCACCGAGTTCAGCGTCCTGCTCGCCGAGCGCTACCGCCAGGAGCGATCGGCCGGGCACGGGCCGGGCGACGCCCTCGAGCGGACCTACCGGTCGACCGGGGCGGCCGTGCTCGCATCCGGGGTCACGGCGACCGCCGGGTTCGGGGTCCTCGCCCTCTCGGACATCCGCATGCTCCGGGACTTCGGCCTGGTGACCGTCGTCGACCTGGCCGTCGCCCTCCTCGGGGTCATGGTCGTCCTCCCGTCGGTGCTCGTCCTGGCCGAGCGCCGACGGGTCGCGCGCCGGCGCGCCGGCGTCGCACACGCCGGAAACCGCTCCCAGGGAACCCGACCGGCGCGCGGGGACGCTTGACCGGGGTGGCGGATCCGGTCAGACTCGCGGCCATGGGCCGGCGCACCCGCAAGCGCAGCGCGGCGACCGTCAGGCCGAGCCCCTCGCCCGCGCCCGGCCCGCCCAGACCGCCCGGCCCGCCCAGACCGCGGCGAAGGCGCCGCCCGTCCCCCCGTGGGCGCCCGTGCCGCTGGTCGAGCTGGCGATCCTGATCGGCGTCGTGCTGATCGTCGTCGGGTTCGTCACCCACGGCTCGCGCGGGCCCGTCCTGCTCGGCTGCGGCCTCGGGCTGGCCAGCCTGGCGACCCTCGAGCTGACGATTCGCGAGCACTTCGCCGGCTACCGCTCGCACGCCTCGCTCCTGGCCGGGGCCGGGGCCGTCGGGGTGGCGGCGCTGCTCTACGCCTTCACCCGCCTGCCCCAGCCCCTGCCGCTCGTGATCGCGGCGGCCGTCTTCGGGACGCTCTTCCAGCTCCTGCGCGGCGCTCACCGGCGGGCCCAGGCCCGCTGAGGAGCGCTCAGCCGAGGGCGAGCGCCGCCGGCTCGGCCGGCTCGACCTCGTCGCCGGCCGCCGGCAGCTGCCCGGCCAGGCGCAGCCGCTGACGCTCGGTCATCGACCCGATCGTCTTCGACTCGGACATCGGGATCCCGGCGAGGAAGCGGCGCGCCCGGGTCCGCCCCCACCGGCGCTGACTCATCAGGAGGTCGGCGACCGCCATGCTCCGGGCCTCCCACGGCGAGGTGAGGATGACGTCGGCGACCCGCGCCTCCCCGTCGGCGACCCGTCGCTTGAGCTCCGCCCTGGCCAGGCGCACCTCGTTCGCGCGCTCGAGCGCGCGCATGTACTGCGGGCCGCGGACCACCGTCGCCATTGCATCCATTCGGATCCTCCAAAGTCGCCGCGCCGCCGCCGGCGGGCGTTCGTTCCCGTAGTGAGTTGTCACGGCGCTTGCGGGCACGAGCAGACAGAGCCGCGGCCTGACCCGGCCGCGGGGTCGTGATACGCGATCCCTCGAAGGCCCCCCTCCTGGAGTCGTGCCCGGAGCGCCTGTCCGAAGCTACGGCGGGGGGCGGCGGCGGTCAACTCGGCCGTCCGCTCAGAGCGGGGTTTTTCTGGTCACCCAGACCTTGTGACGAATTGCACTAGCTCGGGAGGGCGTCGGCGGGCCCGGGCAGGGGTCCGTGCTCGGCCTCGAAGCCGCGCTTGACCCGTTCGAACGAGGCGAGGGCCCGGTCGAGGACGGCGGTGTCGTGGGTGGCCATCACGCTCGTGCGCAGGAGCGCCCCGCCCGGCGGGACGGCCGGATGGACGGCCACGTTGGTGAACACGCCGTCGTCGTAGAGAGCCCGCCAGAGGACGGCTGCCTTCCAGTCGTCACCGACCCGGACGGGGACGATCGGCGTGATGATCGCCTCCCGCCCGCGCGGGGTCATCACCGGCGACGGCTCGACCACGGAGAAGCCGAGCGCGTGGAGGCCGCGGTTGAGGTGGCGGGCGTTGGCGAGCACGGCGGCGAGAAGCTCACGGCCGTGGTCGGAGCGGATCACCCGCACCGCGGCCAGGGCGGCGCCGACGGCGGCCGGGACCCCGGAGGCGGTGAAGAGGAAGGACCGGCTCTGGATGCGCAGGAACTCGATCACGTCGGCCGGCCCGGCGAGGAAGCCCCCGCACGAGGCGAGCGACTTGGAGAAGGTGCCCATCCGCAGGTCGACCTCGTCCTCGACCCCGAGGAGCTCGGCCGTCCCCGCCCCCCGGGCTCCGAGCACGCCGATCCCGTGGGCCTCGTCGACCATCAGGCGGGCCCCGAAGCGCCGGCTGAGCTCGGCGATCTCGCGCAGCGGGGCGATGTCCCCCTCCATCGAGAAGACGCCGTCGACGACCACCATCACCCCGCCCCCGTCCCCGACCGCCCGCTCGAGCGTCCGCTCGAGCTTGTCCATCCGGTTGTGGCGGAAGGCCCGGAGCTTGGCCCGGGAGAGGATCGCCCCGTCGAGCAGGGACGCGTGATCGCCCGAGTCGACGACGACCGTGTCGCCCGGGCCGAGGAGCGTGCCGAGGGTCCCGAGGTTGGTCTGCTGGCCGGTCGTGAAGACGATCGCGTCGTCGGTCCCCATCCACTCGGCCAGCTCCCGCTCGAGGTCGAGGTGGAGCGCCGTCGTCCCGTTGAGCAGGCGCGACCCGGTCAGCCCGGTCCCGTAGCGCGCCAGGGCGTCGGCCGCGCCCTTCATCACCCGCGCGTCCCCGGTCAGGCCGAGGTAGTTGTTCGAGCCGAGCATGATCCGCGGACGGCCCTCCATATCGACGATCGGCAGCGCCGGGGATTCGACCTCGCGGAAGTACGGGAGGAGCCCGGCCTCCCGGGTCGCTCGCATCAGGGCGACGCGCTCGTGGTCGCGCACCTTGGCGAAGACATCGGTCGTGGTGTCGTCCATATAGGGTGCGCGCGGTGAGCCTAGAGGTCCGTCCGGTCGCGGACAAGCGCGCCCTGCGGCGCTTCATCGGGCTGCCGTTCGAGCTCTATCGTAACGAGCCCCGGTGGGTCCCACCGCTGATCGCCGACGTCCGCAAGCGGCTCGAGCCGGCGAAGAACCCGTTCTTCGAGCACGCCGAGGCCCAGTACTTCCTCGCCTGGCGCGACGGG
>CAWFQO010000049.1:0-26772 GCA_963817865.1 uncultured Solirubrobacterales bacterium
GAGTCGCCCGCCCGAGACCGCGTGCTCGTTCCGCGGCAGCGTGACAACTCCGCTCGAGGTGCTCCCAGGCGGCTACATAACCTGGCAGGAGCCCGGCTCCGGCTATCTCTGCCAGCTTCACTGGCCGCTCGGCGGCGGCGCCCCCGACCTTCGCAGGCTCGGGCCGCTCCCCGACCTGTCCGCCCAGAACAAATCGCTGCGCGAGTGGGTGGATGCCGAGACCCTCAGCCAGGGGATGCCCGGCTCGCCCCACGCGCGGTCCGCGCCGGGGCCGGGGGCCGAGGGCGATAACCCCGCAGAATGAGCGCTGCGGCCGAGCGGGGCCGCTACCGCTCGGGCAGGCCCAGGGTGCCGGCGACGAACCCGCAGAGCGCGTCGGCGTCCCAGGCGCCCATCCAGAAGCGCAGGGGCCACGGAGCGTCGAGGTCGACGAGCGTCGGCAGCCCCACCGCCACCCCCCGGCCACCGCGCTCGCCGAGGTCGAGCGCGTAGGAGACGCGCATCCGCGCCACCGCGCCGAGGGCCGAGCGCCGGCGGCGCAGGGCGGCCGCGGCGACCGGGTCGTGGGCTGCGGCCAGCGCCCGCTCGAGCGACTCGGCCCGCGCGAGCCGGTAGGCGAGGAAGTCATCGATCCGGGTCGCCGAGGCGATTGCCGCGCTCACCGCCCCGCCACGCTCGATACCCCGGCCCGCCCGGCGCTCGACCGCGGCCGGCGCCGCGTCGAGGATCCGGCGGTCGTCCGCGTCGACCCAGTCGCGCCGGCGCACGCTCGCCAAAGGTCCCCGGATCACGATCTCCAGCGGGTCGATCGCCTCGGTGCCCGGAATCCCGAACAGCCGGTTGCGACCCTCGAACCGCGGCTCACCGACCAGCTCGACCGCCGCCCCCCCCAGTGGGTGGCCGCAGACCGGCCGCCCGGCGCGGCTCACGCCGGTGACCCGGACGCCGATCCGCGGTCCGGGCCGCCGGTTGGTCGCCCCCGGCTGGAAGCGGATGACCCGGTCGAGGTCCGGCTCGCCCGGGCAGGCGAACGTCGTCCCACTGACCCCGCGCGGCTCATCGGCCGGGTCGGGATCGGTGGCCAGCCGGCACTCGAACCACCCGGCGAAGGCGAGCTCGACCGTCAATCGACCCTTTCCCCGGCCCGGCTGACGAGACCCCCGGCCAGGCGAAGGTTCTCGCCGATCATCACGAGTCGCTGCGGCCCGCCGTCAGCGGCCACCGCCACGACGCCGGCCGCGGCCCTCCGTGATCATCGCCGCGAGCGTCGGCCAGGGGTCGGGCTCCAGGCCGATAGCCCGGATCCCAGGCGAACGTCGGCCCGCACGCACCGCCGGGTGCGGCTTCCCCGACCGGGAGCTCGCTGAGAACCTCCCCGAGCGGGCGGAGCACCCCGCCCATCAGGCCCTGGACCACGCGCCGGACGTCGAGCGCCGCACCCAAGCCGCGCTCGACGAGGTCGTAGTAGAGACCGAGCAGCATCATCGTCGCCTGGTAGGCCGCGGCGTGGGCGCCGGCGACCACCCGCGTCGCGGGGTCGCCGATCGCCGGGCCCGACCCTGCGTCGGACACGACGGCCCGGGCCGGCTCGAGGCCGGGCGGCGCGGCCTCGAGCTCGGCCTCGATGGCCAGCAGGCGCGCCAGATGCGAAGCGCCCGTCCCCGCCCCCGGACCGGTGGCGGCGCCCTGACCGACGACGGCGTCGATGACGGCGAGCGCCGTCGCCGCGTCGCAGACCGGCGGGAAGCGAGCATCCCCGCTGACCCCCCAACCGTCGACTCGGTCGACCGGGGCCCTACGCACGACCCGCCGGCCGGCGGCGTTCAGGCGGCCGATCTCGCGCCGGACAACGGCATAGTGTCCCGAGATCGGCCCGCCTCCGGACTCGTCGCGCTCGAGCGAGACGAAGCGAGCCAGGCTCGCCCGGCCGAAGCGCTCGAGCACGAGCGCCGGCTCACCCGCCTCCAGGCGGCCGCCGGGGAGGCCCGGCCGCACGAGCCACGGCGTCGAGCCGACCGCGATCAGGAGGTTGCTCACCGCGGCCAGATGGGCCATCTCCTCGCGAGCGATGAGCAGGAGCGTGCGCTCCCAGTCGCGGATCAGCTCGAGCTCGAGCACCGTCACCCCCTCGTCGGGGCGGCGCTTGAGGGAGGCGGCGGCGAACAGGTACTGGAGGAGCACCGCGTGCTCGAGCTCGGCCGCCCGTTCGAGGGCGCGGACGAGGGCCGCCGGGGCCTCAACCATCCGGGCGGCTCGCGCCCTCCGGGAAGTCGGCCGGGATCGCGTCCATGAGGATCTCGTCCTGACGACCGTCCATCGAGAACGCGGCGCGGCGTCGGTGGCCGATCAGCCGGAAGCCGGCCCGCTCATAGGCCCGAATCCCGGCCGGGTTGGACGGGAGCACGCTGAGGATCACGTTCTCGAGTCCAACGACTTCGAACGCCCACCGGAGGCCCAGCCGCACGGCGTCGGTCCCGATCCCCTCGCCCCGGCGAGTACCGATCAGAATGCCGAGATCCGCGCGCTTGTTGTGGTGGTCGATCTTCATCAGCGCCATCGTCCCGACCGGCTGGCGGTCGACGGCGTACACCGTGAAATGCGCGGCCTGTGGCTGCTGGCTCGCCGAGGCACCGCCGGCGGCCGCGATCCACTTCTCAGCCGCCTCGACCGTCCAGATGTCCACCGACGCGAGACCGCGCCGAACCTCGGGGTCGTTCCACCAGCGGCTGTAGACGCGTACCAGGTCGGCTCGCAGCGGTCCGAGCGCGGCGCGTTCGCCGACGAGCAGCAGCTCGATATCACCGCCAGCATCAGACATGCTGGTGACGGTACCGGCTCGGGGATCTCCAGCGCCAGTGTGAGTGTGGACGGGCGACGTATGATCCATGCGAAATCACGTCCAATCCAAAAGAGGGGGACCGATGTCAACGAACCAACCCGGTGCGGGGTGGGAGGACAACCTGAGTTCCATCGACGATGAGCACGAGGCCAAGGAGTACGCGAAGAGCGCGGTCCACGAGCCGCTCGCCGAAGCGCACGCCCGGGCCGAGCGCGTACTGGAGCTTGAGAAGGCCCGCGACACGCCGCGGCCCGCCGTGATCGCCCACGCCCAGAAGTCGGCCGACATCATGAAGCAGGCGATGGGGATGTGGGTCTGACGCATTCGTCCGAGGCTTGCGCCCACGTCAGAGGGTCAGCCGATCCGCGACGAGGGCCCGGGCCTTGGCCGGACGCTCGAGGTCGTCCGGGATGAGCGCGCGGTAGGCGACCGCTCCGCGCACGACCCAGAGCACGGCCCCGCGGTCGCGATCCTCGAACAGCGCCCGCTCGAGGTGAGCGGCGACCTCCGCCGGGGGAGCGCCCATCGTGCTCGCCAGCAGCCCCAGGGGGCGCGACACCGATCCCCACGCCGCCCAGCCGGTGTCCATCACGGCCGTCCGTCCGGCGTACGGCTCGAGCAACGCGTAGAAGGCGGCGGCCCGGTCGGCGTCCCCGAGCATCTGCGCGCACTCGGCGAGCAGCGCGAGGGTCGCCAGCCGGTTCTGAGTCGGCGCGACCGCGGCGAGTTCGAGCTCGGCGCACCGCTCGTACTCGGTCCGCCCCTCTTCGTCGCGGCCCAGACCGAGGAGGAGCCGGGCGAGCGTCGCGGTCCAGATCGGCTCGCCCGGGTACTTGGTCGCGCACGAGCGGAGCGCGGCCTCGTCGGCCAACTCGAAGCGATCGGTCGCGTGGGCGATCAGGAAGCCCTGCAGAGCCGGCGACTCGATCGCATCGGGATCGGCCTCCCGCTCGAGCGCGCGCGCCTGGGCGCGGAGAGCCTCAGCCTCCTCGAGGCGGCCAGCAAGGATCCGGAGCATCGCCTGGAGGATGAAGAGCGACCATTCGAACCAGGGCTGGCGCAGCCCGCCGAGCGAGTCGGCGTAGGCGTGGAGCGCCGCACCGGCATCGGCGGTCCGTCCCAGCTCGAAGAGGGCGAGGAAGCGGTACATGTGAGCCCGGGCGAGGCTCTCGCGGTTGAGTGCGCGCGCGCTCAGGGCCAGCGCCTCGTCGGCCAGCTCGAGCCGCCGCTCGAGGCTCTCCGGGCGGCAAAGCACGTCCTGCGCGGGTTTGCGCAGGATCGAGTCAAGCGTGGCCGGGTCGTCGAGGTCGCGGGCGATGCCGAGCGCCTCGTCGAGCAGCGCTTCGCGGCGCGGCTGCGCCTCGGCCGGGTCGAGCCGGCTGGCCAGGAGGGCGAGCGTCTCGGCACGGAGAACCGCCGCGGTCGGCGGCAGGCCGACCAGGGCCTCGTCGAGCAGTTCGATCGCCTCCCGGTCGATGACGCCATAGCGCTGCCACTTCGCGAAGCCGAGCGCCGCCCGGGCGAGACGCTCGGGCTCGCCCAGCTCGCGGGCGAGCCCGGCGGCGGCGAGGTAGCGCTCCCGGGCCGGCACGATCTCGTGCAGCCGCTCGTGGGCGTCGCCCAACTCGATCAGGACCCCGTAGCGCCGGTCGGGGCCGGCGTCGGCCGCCTCCATCGCCACCAGGGCGCGTTCGTAGTGCTCGACCGCCTCCTCATGGGCCAGCGACTCCGACGCCCGGCGCGCCGCCTCCAGCGAATAGGCGATCGACGGCTCGGGGCCGATCACCTGGCGGGCTTCGAAGAAGTGATGGGCGAGCTCGGCCGGAGGGCTCGTTCCACCGGCCTCGAGCGTCCGGGCGATCGCCGCGTGCAGACGGACGCGCCGGCTGGCGCTGAGCTGCTCGTACTGGGTCTCGCGAACGAGATTGTGGGTGAAGGCGAAGGTGTCGATCTCCCCGGGCACCTCGAAGACGATGGTCAGACCGATCAGCTCGTCGAGCGTCTCGAGCAGCGCCTCGACCTCCTGCCCGAGGACGGCCTCGAGCACGCCGAGACGGAAGCGCTGGCCGGCGACGGCGGCGACGGCCAGCATCTCTGTCGCCGGCTTGCCGAGGCGGCCCAGCCGTCGGAGGAGGAGCTCCTTGACGCCCGGCGGCACGCCCAGGGCCCTGAGGTCGGGCGCGGACATGGCCACCGCCGCGGCCGCCCCGCCCAGGCTGCGGAGGATCTCATCCAGGTAGAAGGGGTTGCCGCCCGTGTAGGACAGCATCCTGCTCACGAATCGCGGCCTCGGCACGACCGGGGTGGCGGCGGCCAGCAGGCTGACCATCTCCTCCGCGTCGAAGCCGGTCAGCCGGAACTGCTGGAACCCGCCCTCGCGACGGAGGTGGGCGAGCAGCCCGGTGAGCTCGTCGTCGGCGTCGACCTCGCGGAAGATCCCGATCACGGTCAGCCGCGACTGGCTGAGCGAGCGAAGCACGTGACGCAGCAGCGACAGGGTCGCCTTGTCGGCCCAGTGGAGATCATCGATCACGACGAGCACCGGGCGCGCCTCGGCCAACCGGCGGAGCACGGCGCCGAACGCCTCAAACAAGCGAAACCGGTCATCGGCCCCGCCGCCCGCTGCGTTGATCGTCGCCCCGTCGGACCGGGGGTTCAGGCGGGGGATCAGGCGCCCGAGCTCGGCCGCCTCAACCGGCAGGTCGGCGACCAGCGACTCCAGGTTCGCATGGTCGAGGTACGCGCTCAGCGCCTCGACGAATGGCTGGTAGGAGGAGACCGGCTCTTCGTCGCAGCGCCCGTAGAGGACCGCGGCTCCCGCGGCGTGGACGTCCTGGGCGAAATGGGCGGCGAGCGCCGTCTTGCCGATCCCGGCGTCGCCGGTGACGAACATGATCCCGACCCCCGCCTCGGTCCGCTCCCAAAGGGCGTGGAGGGCGGCGAGGTCTTCCCGGCGCCCGACGAACTCGCGGCTGGCGATCTGGGCGACGAGCGGCGGCAGGGGCGGCGGCGCGTCCGGTTCGGGACGAGCCGCGGCGGTGGTGGCGGCGGCGCCTGCGGCTGCTCCGGGGGCCGAGGCCGCCCCGGAGCCGACGCCGCTGACCGTGACCCCGCCAGCGGCGACGACGGCGGCCCGGGCGAGCTCCCCGGCCGACGGGAAGCGGTCGGCTGGGTCCTTGGCCATCGCCCGCGCGACCACCGCGTCGAGCTCGGCCGGCAGGCCGGCGACGGCCGCGCTCGGCCGCGGCGGCGGCGCGCTCAGGTGGGCGAACATCTTGGCCACCTCCTGGCTGCGCGGGAACGGGACGGCCCCGGTGAGGAGCTCGTAGAGGAGGCAGCCGAGGGCGTATACGTCGCCCCGCCCGTCGACCGGATCGCCGCTGACCTGCTCGGGCGCCATGTAGTCCAGGGTCCCGACGAAGCCGCCGGTCGCCGTCATGCCGCCGCCGACGTCCGTGACGCGCTTGGTCAGGCCGAAATCGGTCAGGTAGAGATGCTCATCCGGATGCGCGCCGGTCACCAGCACGTTCGCCGGCTTGACATCCCGGTGTACCAAGCCCCGCCCGTGCGCCGCGTCGAGCGCCGCCGCGATCTGGCTGACCATCCGCGCCGCGTGGGGCGCCTCCAGCCGTTGATGAAGGCGCAACAGCACCCGTAGGTCGGTGCTCTCGACGAACCGCATCACGATGTACAACAACCCCTCGACATCACCGACCTCATAGATCGGGATCACATTCGGATGCTCGATCTGCGCCGCCAGCGAGGCCTCCAGCTCGAACCGCGCCCGAAAGTCCGGATCGCCCGCCAGCTCGGGCATGATCACCTTCACGGCCACCGCCCGCTCCGGGCGCACCTGCCGCGCGCGATACACCAAGCCCATGCCCCCACGCCCCGCGAGCGCCTCGATCCGATAACCGGCGAACACATCACCCGGCGCGAGTTGGCGTTGCACGGACCCAGAATATCTGCGACGCGTCGTGTTCCAGCCCGGCCGCCTGCCGGCGGCAACGGCCGCGAGCCGGCGAGGTACCGTACGGCGCGGATGGAGCTCGTTCCCGGACGCCCCAACGTCGCCCTGCGCCGCCAGGGCGACGGCGAGATCGTGGTCGTGCTCTCGTTCCCCTACGACCCGCACGTCGTCGCCGCGGTCCGCGGCATCCCCCACCGCCGCTTCGACTGGGACTCGCGTGAGTGGTCGGCGCCGGCCGACGACTGGTCGGGCGTTCACGTCGCCGAGGTGCTCGACCGCTTTCCCGAGCTGACCACGAGCGCCGGGGTCGACGCCTGGCTCTCGGGGATCGAGCGGCGCTGGGTCGGGCGGGTGACCACCGCGCGCCACGACGGGCGCGGCTGGCTCGTGCTCGAGACCCGGGCCGGGCGCGTGCCCGAGGCACTGGCCCGGGGGTCGGTGGAGGGCGCGGACGGGCGCCTGCTCGTGGCCATCACGGCGACGGCGGCCGCCGAGCTGCGCGAGCAGCGCTCGGCCCGGCTCGACGCGGCGGCCGAGCGGTGCCTGGCCGCGGTCGAGATCGGCGACGTCCTGCCCCCGGCCCGCCTGGTGCTGGCCGACGGGGTCGACGGACTCCGGCTGCGCCTGGAGGTGATGTGGGACCCCGAGGTCGGCGCGGCCTTCGCCGCCCTGCCGGGGACGGCCGCCGGGCGCGTGGCCCCCGATCCGTGGATCGTCCCGACCCTCGACGCCTTCCTCGCGCGGCACGAGGTCGCCGTGACCGCCCCGGCCGCCGAGCTCCTCACCGGCCTGCGCGAGGAGCACGAGCAGGCGGCGGCGGCCGTCCGGAGCTCCCGCGCGACGAGCGCGCCCCCGATCGCGGCGGTCGCGGCCGTCCTCGGCGGCGAACTCCAGCCCTTCCAGTGGGCCGGCGTCCGCTACGTCCTCGCCGCCCGCCGGGCCTTCCTGGCCGACGAGCAGGGGCTCGGCAAGACCGTGGAGGCGCTGGCCGCGCTCGAGGCCGACGACGCCTTCCCCGCCGTGGTCGTCTGTCCGGCCTCGCTGAAGCTGAACTGGGAGCGGGAGACCCGGCGCTGGCTCCCCCACCGGTCGGTCGCCCTCGTCACCGGGCGGGGCGGCGCCCCGCCGGCGGCCGACGTGGTGATCGTCAACTACGAGATCGTCGCCGCCCACCGCGACGCCCTGGCCCGGCGGGGGCCGCGGGCCGTGGTCATCGACGAGTCCCACTACTGCAAGAACCCGCAGGCCAAGCGCACCCAGGCGGTCCGCAAGCTGGCCGCGAGCGTCACCGGCGACGGCCTGCGCCTGGCGCTGACCGGAACGCCGGTCCTCAACCACGCGGACGAGCTGATCGCCCAGCTGCGGGTGATCGGCCGGCTCGGCGACTTCGGCTCGGGCGCGCGCTTCTCCCGTCAGTTCCAGGGCGATCGCAGCGAGGAGCGCCTCCACTGGCATCTGCGCCGGCGCTGCTTCGTCCGGCGGCTCAAGCGCGAGGTCCTGCCCCAGCTCCCGGCCAAGCGCCAGGTCGTCGTTCCGATCGCCCTCTCCAACGAGCCGGAGTACCGCCTCGCCGAGCACGACGTGATCGCCTGGCTGCGCGAGCAGCCGCTCGACCTCTCGGTGCTCAACGCCAGGATCGCCGCGACCCTCCGGGCCGAGCGGCTCGCCCAGCTCGGCACCCTCCAGCGGCTCGCGGCCCGCGGCAAGCTCCACGCGGCCCTGGCCTGGATCCACGACTTCATCGCCTCCGGGGAGGCGCTCGTCGTCTTCGCCCGCCACGTCGAGGTCCAGGAGGCGGTGCTCGAGCGCTTCCCCGCGGCGGCGCACCTTCTCGGCCGCGACCCGGCCGCCGCCCGGGAGGCGGCGATCGCTGCCTTCCAGCGCCCGGACGGCCCGCAGCTGATCATCTGCGCCACCCGGGTCGCCGCCCAGGGGATCACCCTGACGCGAGCGTCCAACGTCGCCTTCCTCGAGCTCGAGTGGACCCCGGCCATGCACGACCAGGCCGAGGATCGCTGCCACCGGATCGGGCAGCGCGACGCGGTCAGCGCCTACTACCTGCTGGCCGCCGACACGATCGACGAGACGATGGCCCGGCTGATCCAGCGCAAGCGCGGGATCGTCGACGCGGTCACCGACGGACGCGTCGACGCCGGCGAGGGCCTCGTCGAGGCGGTGGTCCGCGAGCTGCGCGACGGGCGCCCGTTCCAGCACCTGCGGCCGGTGGCCTGAGCCGGCGCCGTCAGACGGCTAGGTGCTCGACGACGAGCTCGCCGCAGGACAGCGTGCGGCCGACGAGGACGTCGCTGACCAGCGACGGCGGGAACAGCCCGTGGTCGACGACGCCCGGGGTCGCCGCGAGCCGGGCTGCGAGGCCCGGCGGGTCGTCGACCGGGCCCCGGTAGTCGGCGATCACGCCCCCGTCCGGGCTCCGCGGAGCCTCGCGGAGGGTGACCGGGCCGAGGCCGCGGAGCGTCGCCGCCAGCCCGTAGGCGAGCAGCTCGAGCGGGACCGGCGCGCTCAGCGCATCGACCACCTTCTCGGCCTGGGCGATGACGACGAACCGGTCGGCCGCGGCGGCGACGATCTTCTCGCGCGTATGGGCTCCGCCGCCGCCCTTGATCAGCCAGCGGGCCGGGTCGACCTGGTCGGTGCCGTCGATCGCGATGTCGAGACGATCGAGCGCGTCGAAGGCGACCACCCGCAGGCCGAGGTCGGCCGCCGCCCGCTCGGTGGCCACCGAGGTCGCCACGCAGGTGATGTCGAGGCGGCGCTCGGCCAGGGCGCCCAGCAGGTGGGCGACCGTCGAGCCGGTGCCGAGGCCGACCCGGGCGCCGTCGGGGACGAGCTCGGCCGCGGCCCGGGCGGCCGCGCGCTTCTCGGCCTCGACCGGGCTGATCGACTCGCTCGCGGACATCGGGCCGTGACCCTAGCGATCCGCGCGCGTCGCCGCCGGCCTCACCGGGCGACACGCCGGGGCGCCTCCAGCTACGCTCGCGCCCATTCGGTGCGGGGACTGCGCATGTCGAGGCTGAGGGTGGGACGCGGATGGCGGCGGCTGGCCAGGGTGGGCGGGAGCCTCGCCCTCGCCGGGCTCGGGCTGCCCGGCGTCGCCGCCGGCTGGTCGACGCCGGTCGTCCTGACCCACTGCGCCGCCGCGACCCTGCCCCGGGTCGTCTTCCCCAGCAGCGACCCGTTCACCCGAGCCGGTCCCGGCGCGATCCTCTGGAACGGCGACCCGGCGACCTGCGGCGCCAGCGGCGCCCAATCCGGCTCCGGAATCGGGTTCGCGCCGATCGGCCAGGACGGAGTCGTCGGCCCGGCGCAGTCGCTCCCCGTCGCCCCGGCGCCGGCCGCCCCGCGAGGCCGGCTGGCCGCGACGAGCGGGATCGGCAACGGCCGAATCATGGTCGCCGCCGGCCTCGCCTCCGGGGCCGCGGGGCCGGTCGGCCTGCTCGAGGGGCGCGCGGACGCGGGGTTCGCCCGCCCGCGGGCGCTCGGCGCCCTCGCGGCCCCGGTCGCCACGGCCAACAGCTACCTCGGCGATCTCGCTCTGGCCACGGTCAACGCCCGGACGGGCCGGGTCGAGCTGCGCCTCCAGCGCCGCGCGGCCCCGGCCCTCTCGGCGCCGCTGGTCGTCTCCCAGCGCGGGGGCGGGGTGACCGCCGTGGCCGTCGGGCTCGACTACCGGGGCGACGCCCTCGTCGCCTGGGCCCAGAGCGGGTTCATCTACCGCCGGGTCCTGCGCATCGAGGGCATCCTCGACCGAGCCGAGCGCATCGCCGCCGTCGCGCCGAATCCCCGTCTCGCGGCTCTGATCAGCGACGACAACCGGGGCATCGTCGCCTGGGCGGCCGACACGACGGCCGGCGGCTCCACCCTGACCCGGGTGTACGTCGCCGCCTCGCGCCCCGGGGTCCACTTCGGGGCGCGCGCGCCTGCTCGAGCAGTTCGCCGACCCGCCGGGCCTGCTCCTGCCCGACGGGTCGCTGCGGCTCGTCCGCCTGGCCAACGAGGGCGTGATGCTCGCCTGGACCGGGATGAGCCGGGGTCGCCTCGTCGTCCGGGCGGCCACGGTCAGCCTCCTCGGCCCCCACCCGACCACCGTCGTCTCCGACCCCACCGACCGACGCCGTCCTCTCCGACCTGGCCACCGGATCCCACAACGAGGCCCTGGCCGTATGGACCACCGTCCCGCGACTGGCCGGCGGCTTCGACGTCCAGCACGAGCAGATCGTCGTCGCCCGCGGGGTGGCGGAGGCGCCGGGGATCGCCGTCTTCGGCGCCCCCCAGGTGGTCGCCGGGCCCGGGCCGATCGTCGGCCCCCGGGCGGCGATCGATCCGGCCGGGGACAACCCGCTCGTCGTCTGGAAGGAGGTCGGCGCCGAGCCGGGGATCGCCTACGCCACCCGCTCCCCCACCGCCGCGCTCCGCCACCACGTCCCGCCGGCCCGCGCTCGGGCTGGCCCGAGCGGGGTGCCGACCGGTGCCTGGGTGCTCGCCGCGCTCCTCGCCGTCTCGGGCACCGCCGTCCTCGCCCGCCGGGGCCGGCCCCCGGGGCGCATCGGGCCGCGGCGGGGTCGCCGCGGGCGCCGGCGGCGCGGGCGCGTGATGGTCGCCGCCCGACCCGGGTCGGGCGACCGGCCGGCCCCGCCGGCCTGAGCACGCGGTCATCCCGCCCGATGGTCCCCCCGACCTGGCTCGCTATGCTCGGGGGGCAGCGTCGCTCGGCGGATCTTCCTCCCCTCCTCCACCCCGCGACCGATCCGGAGGGGACACCGGGACGCCCTGGTCGGCGCCGGCGGAGGGAGTCAGGATGGCAAGCACCCGCAAGAAGGTCGACGTATCCCAGCAACCACCCGTAGCGGCCGAGACGCCCCAGGAGCGGCGCGCCCGGCAGGCCGAGATCCTCGCCGGCCAGCAGGCCAAGCTCCGCGCCGAGGCCGAGGGCCGGCGCCTGGAGCGGCGCCGGCGCGAGGCGGGCGCCGACCCGCCGGTCGCTTCTTAGCTCCCGCTTCGCGAGCGATTACCGTCGCTTCAACCGCGGCTACGATGATTGCGCAGGCAAGTGTTTAGCGGGTGCAAGACCTCGACGGTCCTGTCCGCCGGCCTCGGCGGCCTGACCGTCGCCGTCGCGGCACTCGCGCTCGGGGCCGGCCCCCACTCGACGCGCGTGGTCGTCGCCCCCGCCCCCGTCGCGGCGGCGCCCGCCCCGGCCTCCTCGCTCGGCGCCGGCCTCGGCGCCCACCAGATCTACCGCCGGACGGCGCCCTCGGTCGTCGCCGTTCAGTCGACGCTCGGGAGCTCGGCGGCCTCCTACTCCCCGTTCGGGGACGGCGCCGGCCCCGCGCCGACGGCCACCGGGTCCGGCTTCCTCGTGCGTGCCGACGGCCTGATCGTCACCAACGACCACGTGATCGACGGCGCCCGCTCCGTCCTCGTCAGCTTCGGCGCCAACCTCGACCAGTCGCGTGCGGCGAGCGTGCTGGCGACCGACCCCTCCCACGACCTCGCCCTGCTCAAGATCGACGCGACCGCCCTCAAGCTCGCCCCGCTCGCCCTCGGCGACTCGACCGGCGTCCAGGTCGGCGACCCGACCTACGCGATCGGCAACCCCTACGGCCTCGACCGGACCCTGACCACCGGCGTCGTCTCGGCCCTCCAGCGGAGCATCACCGCCCCGAACGGCGTCGCGATCGCCCACGTGATCCAGACCTCCGCCGCGCTCAACCCCGGAAACTCGGGCGGCCCCCTCCTCGACGGCGCCGGGCGCGTGATCGGCGTCAACTCGCAGATCGCCGGCGCATCCGGCGCCGGCGGCGGCGGCAGCGTCGGCGTCGGCTTCGCCGTCCCCAGCGACACGGTCAGGTCGTTCGTCGCCGCCCACGCCTAGGACGTGGCCGCGAGCCGGTCCGCCGCTCCTCCCCGACTCGTTCGCCGACCGGAAACCGCTCCGAGGCGGCCCGTCAGCTCGGGCAGGGCCCGAGGGTCCGCAGGCGGGCCCGGTACACGTCCATGTCGGCGCGCGTCCAGTCGTCGTGGGTCTGGGTGCGCAGGCGCGCCACGGCTTCGTGGTGGTAGGGGCTCGACAGGCTCTCGTTGTGCCCGATCACGTTGCGCACGGCGATCCCAAAGCGGCAGCTCAGCCAGTGGGTCAGGGTCAGGCTCGCCCGCATCTGGCGGGCGTTCCCCAGGATCTGTGCGTCGCTGTAGCCCACGTGCTCGATCCCGATCGCCGTCCAGTTGAGGCCGACCGTGTGACGGCACATGATCGCCGTCGACACGAGCTGGTGGACCGTCCCCGCCGCGTCGATCACGAAGTGGGCGCACGTGCCCGGGAGCTCGTGGAGCTCCGTGTCCGGCACGTCCGGGGCGAACGTGTTGAACGTCGAGCTGAAGTCCGGCGTCTGGGTGAAGTGCACGACGATCACCCGGGGGTGGATCAGCCGGTAGGTGTGAAGGTGGTAGTGGCGCTCGGCGTAGGCCAGCATCTCCGCCTTGCGGCGCGCCCCGAACGGGATCGGATCCCAGGCGATCGGCGGCCGGGGGACCCGCGCGACCGGCGGCCCGGCGGCGGCGGCCACCGCCGCGGGCCGCGGCGACGGGGCCCCCGCCGCGCCGGCGCTCGCCCCGCACCCGGCCAGCCCGAGGCTCGCGACCAGGGCGGCAACGGCGCGTGCGGGGCTCGCGATCGGCATCGACCGCGCCCACGATAGGGCACTGCGGGCGCCCGGCCGGCGCGGCGACTAGACTCGGTCCTCCGACGGAAGATGACCACCCAGCCCCGGCTTCGGGATCCATGCAGCCGTCCTTCGACATCGTCCACGTCGAAACCGAAGACTCCCTTCGGCTCGTGCTCACCGGCGAGCTCGACATCGCCACCGCCCCGCTCCTCGACGCCGCCCTCGAGCAGGCCGAGGCCCGGAGCCCCGCCCTGGTCCTGCTCGACCTCGCCGGCGTCCCGTTCATCGACTCCTCCGGCCTGCGGAGCCTGATCCGCGCGGCCGACCGGGCCGCCGTCGACGGCGGCCGGCTCGCCATCACCGGCGCCGGCCCCCAGGTCCGCCGCCTGTTCGAGCTCTCCGGAGCCCGTGCCCGGCTCCCGATCCTCGACTGACTCAGCCGAACCGCCCGGTCACGTAGTCGTGGGTCCGGGTGTCGCCCGGTCGGGTGAAGATCGTCGCCGTCTCGTCGTACTCGACGAGCGCCCCCGTCCGCACCCCGTCGCGGACCTCGAGCGAGAAGAAGGCGGTCCGGTCGGCGACCCGCGCCGCCTGCTGCATGTTGTGGGTCACGATCACGATCGTGTAGCGGTCCTTCAGGTCCTTCATCAGCGCCTCGATCGACGCCGTCGCGATCGGGTCGAGCGCCGATGCCGGCTCGTCGAGGAGCAGGACGTCAGGCTCGATCGCCAGGGCCCGGGCGATGCACAGCCGCTGCTGCTGGCCGCCCGACAGGCTGAGGGCGCTCTGGCGCAGGCGGTCCTTGACCTCCTCCCAGAGCGCCGCCGCCCGGAGCGCCCGTTCGACCCGCCCGTCGAGGCCGGCCTTCATGCCCAGGTTCCGCGGCGCCCAGGCCACGTTGTCGTAGATCGACTTCGGGAACGGGTTCGGCTTCTGGAAGACCATCCCGATCCGGCGGCGCACCTCGACTCGGTCGACCCCGCTCCCGTGGAGGTCGTGCCCGTGGTAGAGGATCTGGCCGCCGATCTCGATCCCCGGAACCGAGTCGTTCATCCGGTTGAGGCTCCGCAGGAAGGTCGACTTCCCGCACCCCGACGGGCCGATTACCGCCGTGACCAGGTTGCGGTAGATCTCGAGGTCCACCCCGGCGAGGGCGACCTTCCCCGCGTAGGAGACCGACAGGTTCCGCACGTCGAAGACGACCTCGCGCCCGGTGCCCGACCCCCGGACCGCGCCGGCCGGCGCAGGCGCGGCCCTCGGGGTGCCGATGCGCACCCGCGGGCGGATCCCCGGTGTCGCCTCCGCCGCGCTCATCCGCTGATCTTCGCGCGGCTGCGCGCGAAGAGGATCCGCGCGGCCAGGCCCGACACGAGGATGAAGACGAGCAGCACGAACGCCTCGCCCCAGGCCCGGGCGAACCCGTTCGGGTCGGCCGCCTCCGAGGCCTGGAAGATCGAGACCGGGATGTTCGGGACCGGCCCGAACAGGTTGAAGCTGATCTTCTGGGGGTCGTAGATCGAGTCGACCAGGAAGAGCGGGGCCGTCTCCCCCGCGGCCCGGGCCACGGCGAGCACCGTCCCCGTGATGATCCCGCCGAGGGCGGTCGGGAGCATGACGCCGAGCACCGTCCGCCAGCGGCTGACCCCGAGCGCGTCGGCCGCCTCGCTGATGCTCCGGGGCACGAGGGCGAGCACCTCCTCGCTCGAGCGCGCGATCAGCGGCAGCATGATCACCGCGAGCGCCACCGACCCCGAGAAGCCGCTCTGGCCGTGGCCGACGACCAGCAGGCCGAAGACGAACAGGCCGACGACGATCGACGGGAGGCCGTTGAGGAGGTCGAGGGCGAGGCGGATCGCCCGGGTCGGCCGCGGGGCGGCGAACTCCGTGGTGAACAGGGCCACGAGCACGCCGATCGGCATCGCCATCACCGTCGCCGCCCCCACGATCAGGCCGGTTCCGAGGATCTCCGGGGCGATCCCCGTCTGCTCCGAGGTCAGGAAGTCGAGGCTCAGCACGCTGGCGCCGCGCGAGACCACCGACCAGAGGAGGACGCCGAGCAGGCCGACCGCCGTGACCGCGGCCGCCGTCGCCGTCCCCTCGGCCAGGCGGCTGACCCGCTGGCGGCGGCGCAGGTTCCCCGACGCGGTCAGCGGGCGGGCATGGTCGAGGGGGATCGCGTTCATGCGGCGAGCATCCGCTCCGGACCGAAGCGCCGGGAGATCGCCTGGGCCAGGAGGTTCGTGGCCAGCCCGATCACCAGGATGATCAGCGCCAGGTAGAAGAGCGAGGCCTTGTGAAGCGAGGTCTCCGCCGATTGGAACTGCTCGGCGATCCGGCTGGCCAGCGTGTCCCCGGTCTGGAAGAGCGAAGCGTGGATGACGCTCCCCCCGCCGATGACCTGGGTCACGGCGATCGCCTCGCCGAGGGCCCGGCCCAGGCCGAGGAAGGCCGCCGCGGCCACCCCGGACGAGGTGATCGGGAGGATGACCCCCCGGACCGTCTCCCAGCGGGTGGCGCCGAGGGCGGCCGCCCCGTCCTGGAGCTCGCGGGGGACGGTGAGAAAGAGATCGCGGCTGATCGAGGCGACGATCGGCACGACCATGATCGACAGGACGACGACCGCGGCGAAGAGGCCGGTTCCCGTCGTCTCGGGCGGCCCGAACAGCGGGATGAAGCCGAGCCAGCTGTGGAGCCACGGCTCGACGTGCCGGATCAGGAACGGCCCGAGCACGAGGATGCCCCAGAAGCCGAGGATGACGCTCGGAACCGCGGCCAGCATCTCGACGAGCGGGCCGACGACGGTCCGGACCGCCCGCGGGGCGAGCATCGTCAGGTAGAGGCCGATCGCGATCCCGATCGGCGTGGCCAGGAGCACGGCCAGGAAGGAGGTCACAGCCGTCCCGAAGAGGAACGTCGCCGCCCCGAAGACGCCGAAGTTCGGCCTCCAGTCCGGACCGCCGATGAACCCGAGGCCGAACCTCGAGATCGCCGGGCTCGCCCCGCACGCCACCTGGTAGGCGATCTCGACGATCACCACGACCGTCACCAGCGCGGCGACCGCGCACACGCCGAAGAGGACCCGGTCGCCGAGCGCCGCACCCCGGCGCCGCCCGCGCATCATCCGCCTTGGTCCCTCACGGCGCCGACCCTAGCAAGGGGTCATCGCCCGTTACTCAGGGTTTACAGGATGGCCACAACCGGCTGGTATCGATCAATTCTTTAACAGTTCATTCACAGTATTGCCCCATTCACAAGATCGACACATCGGCGCCCGGGCCGTCGATGATGCTGCCCGTCGCAGCCCCCCGGGGCATTGGGCGCGCACCCATCCAAAGCCTGCGCGGACATAACAGGGAGGAATACTCGTGAAGCAGAACAGGCTATCCGGCCTCGCCGTCCTGGTCGGCGTCGTGGCCACGCTCGGCGGGCTGACGGCCACCGCCCAGGCGGCGGGGAACCTCACCGGCGCCGGCTCGACGCTGATGGCTCCGCTGATGAGCCAGTGGACCAGCGACTTCGGCAACAGCACCGGCATCTCCGTCACCTACGGGGCCGTCGGCTCCGGCGCCGGCATCGCCCAGATCTCGGCTCGGACGGTCGACTTCGGCGCCTCCGACGCACCGCTCTCCCCGACGCAGGCCAGCGCGTGCGGCGGATGCGTACAGATCCCCTGGGCGCTCACCGCCACCGGGATCGCGTTCCACCTCAACGGCGTCGCCCATCTCCGGCTCTCCGGTCCGGTCCTCGCCGCGATCTACCTCGGCCAGATCAAGACGTGGAACGATCCGGCGCTCAAGAAGCTCAACCCCCGGGTCGCGCTCCCGGCGCTCGCGATCACCCCCGCCTTCCGCAGCGACGGCTCGGGTGACACCTACGCGTTCACCGACTACCTCTCCCGGGTCAGCCCGACCTGGAGGAGCCGGATCGGCTTCGCCACCGCGGTCAGCTTCCCGACCGGGGTCGGCGGCAAGGGCAACGACGGCATCACCGCGATCGTCAGCTCGACCAACGGGGCGATCGGCTACATCTCCGCCTCCTACATCATCGCCCACCGCCTCGGCGCCGCCGCGCTCCTGAACGCCGCCGGCAAGTTCGAGCTGCCGAACCTCGCGAACATCAAGTCGGCCGCCTCGCAGGTCAAGTCGGTCCCGGCCAACAACGAGCTGCACATCGTCAACCCCCCGGCCAAGTACAAGGACGCCTACCCCCTCTCGACGTTCAGCTACGTGATCGTCCCGAGGTCCTCCGCCCAGCACACCAACCTCTACAAGTTCATCTCCTACGCCCTGACCGCCGGACAGAAGTTCGGGCTCCCGCTCGACTTCTCCCCGGTCCCCCACGTCGTCCTGACGGCCGGTATCGCCACGGCCAAGAGGCTCGGCTAGGGCGCGCACCGGCACGCGCGGCCGGGCGGGGTGCCGATATTCCCGCCCGGTCAGTGCGGGCCGTTGTAGACGGCCGCGTCGAAGACGGGCAGCCCGCCGAGGCCGGCATAGCCGATGTTCGGCAGCGAGAAGAGGTCCTGGATGCTCGCCAGGAGCGAGAAGTGGTCGTAGGCCGCCGGATCGACGCTCCCCGGCTTGACGAACGGCGAGATCAGGAGCAGCCCGACCCGCCCCCCGCCGCCGGCCGGCTTGACGCCGGTGGCCGCCGGGAAGGTCGACGGGGTGACCGGCGCGATCACCGCCGGGCTCGGGGCGCTCGGCGCCGGGAGGGCGTACGGCGCGGTGGTGGTCGTGGTGGTGGTGGTTGTGGTGGTGGTTGTGGTGGTGGTTGTGGGCGCCGGGCCGGGGCTCGGGGTCGAGCTCGGGACGGTCGGGGCCGCCGGCTGCGGGGTGGTGGGCGCCGGGGCGGCGGCGAGGTTCGGGTAGGCCGGGGTCAGGCAGCATGAGCTCGAGTCGGCGCCGGGGCCGGTCTGGGGCGCCTGGTCGAAGGTGATCGCGATCAGCCCGCCGTCCTTGTAGGCCGGCGAGCCCGTGATCTCAGGCACGATCACGCGCAGGAACGCGTCGGCCGCGGCGAGGCCGGCCGGCTGGCCCGGCGCGCACGGGGCCTCGGCGCCGTCGTGGCAGCGGTTGGGCACGATGTAGGCGAAGGTCGGCGCCTTGCTCGGCGTCTGGAGGTCGGGTGCCAGCTGGTCGAGACCGATGTCGGCGGCGGCGCAGGTCGGACCGTCGATCAGGCTGTGGAAGTAGACGAACGGGTTGCGCCACGTCACGTAGCCGTCGCCCGGGGCGGGCGCCTGGGCCGGGTCGGCGGCGCCGACGGCCGGGTGGCGGCAGGTCGCCGGCTGGCCGGGGCCGTTGCCGCTGTCCTCGACGTAGGCCCGCCAGACCTGGCCGCCGGCCGCCAGCTCGTCGGCGAGCGTCTTCGTCGTGGCCGGGTAGACGCAGCCGCTCCCGAGGGCCTGGCCCTGGGAGCCGACCGTCGGCGCGGCGAGGTCGACGTACTGCGGGCAGTCGGCCGCCGTCTGCGCGGTCGGACCCTGACCGCTGATGAGGGCGATCGCGTTGGCCAGCTCGCCGGCCGTCACGGCGTAGTAGTTCGGCAGGAGCTCGCCTTGCCCGCGCAGCGTCGTGGCCAGGAATGGGGCCGCCGACCCCGGGCCGAAGGCGGCGTCGACGCCGTGGCCGGTGAGGACGATGAGGAAGACGTGCTTCACCGCCGGGAGGGCGACGGGGATCGGCGCCGGGGTCGGGGCCACGGGGGTCGGGGCCGCCGGCGTCGTCTTCGTGACCGGGGCCGTCGGGGTCGCGGCCGGGGCGGTCGAGACCGGCGCCGGCGCCGGGGTCGGGGTCGGTGGCGGGAGGGGAGGCGCCGGGACGGGCGCGACGGCGACCGGCGCCGCCGCCGCGGGCGCGGGCGCAGCGCCGAGGCCGACCGCGGCCAGGAGGGCCGGGGCCGGCCCGGGCGCGGCCGGCCGCCCGTCGGGGGTCGCGGCCCGTCCGACGGCGACGCCGAAGGCGAGGACGCACATCGCCGCGAGCGAGGCGACGCCCGGGGTCGGCATGGCCAGCGCCAGCCGGGCGGTGGACGCGGCCGGGGCGGTTGCGGCGGCGGGTGCGGGGGCGGCCCGCAGGCGCGCGAGGAAGTCGGCCGGGAGGGGACCGCGACGGGCGCCGCAGTCGACGCAGTGGCGCTGATCGTGGGCCAGCGGCGCGGCGCACTCGGTGCAGGCCCAGAAGGCTCCACCGCCCCCCGATCGAGTCGTCACCACCCTCGCAGTGTCCCGTACGTCCGGGTCCGGCCGTGTGAAGATCCAGAACACCGGCGCCGGGCTCGATCGGGACCGCCGTCGATAACCGGGAGTTCACATCCCGGCGACGCCGGCGGCCGATACTACGCGTCGCCTCGCGGCCCGGCGGGGCTTCGCCGCCATGGAATCGACCCCCTTCACCGCCCCGTCCGAGGCCACGACCGAGATGCCGGTCGTCGACGCCCCGACCGCCGTCCACGCGCCGCTCAGCGTCGCCGCCGACTCGTGCGCCGCCTGCAGCGCCCATCTCGCGTCCGACCAGCGCTACTGCGTCGAGTGCGGACAGCCGCGCGGAGCGGCCCGGCTCCCGGCGCTCGGCGCCACGCCGGCCCCGGTCCCCCCCGCCTCGGCGCCGAGCCGGTGGTCGGCCAACACGGCGTTGATCGCCGGGATCGGCACCCTCCTCCTCGCCATGGGGATCGGCGTCTTCATCGGCTCCCAGGGCCGGACGGACACGACCGCGGGCGGCCAAGGCCCCGGCCGGCCAGACGGTCACCGTCATCTCCTCGGGCGCCGGCGGGGCCGGGACCGGGACCGGGGCCGGGGCCGGGGCCGCGTCGACCGCGCCGACGACCACCGCGCCGGCCACGAGCGGGGCCAAGTCGACCGCCGCCGCGAAGGCCGCCACCAAGAAGGCGGCGGCCGGAGCGCCGGCCAAGAGGAAGCCGACCGCGCCGGTCGTCCACGTCGGGAGCCCGGGCACCGGCCCCGGGTACCAGAACGGCAAGTTCACCGGAAACTTCTTCTGAGATGGCCGTCGTCGACAAGCTCCGCGCCCTCGGTGGCCGCGGCCGGGCGGACCGCCCGGTCTGGGGGAGGCGGGCCGCCCGAGACGCGCCGGCCGGGCTCCCGCTCCGCACCCAGGCGCAGACGATCGACCTCGAGCCGCGCCGGGAGAAGCTCGCGGCCCGGGCCGCCGAGCTCCAATGGGACCTGGGCGGGCTCGTCTACGAGATGGCCATCCGCGACCACATCCGCGTCGACGTGCTCGTCCAGCGGGCGGCCGCCCTCCAGGAGGTCGACGCCGAGCTGGCCGAGGTCGAGCGGGTCCTGCGCATGGAGCAGAACGGCGCGGCCGGAGCGTGCGCGTCGTGCGGCGCCCTCCACAGCCGCGGAGCGGCGTACTGCTGGCAGTGCGGCCAGCCGCTGATCGCCACGGTGCCGACCCAGGCGATCGCCGGCGCCTAGCCTCGCTCAGAAGGTCCACTCGCCGGAGAGCTTGCGCCGGAGCCGCTCGAGCTCGCGCACCCGCGCGACCGGCACCTGCGGGTGCCTGCTCTCCTCCATCAGGGCGACCAGCTCCTGATCGACGGCCAGCATCCGGCGGGCGAGCTCCCGGGCCGCGGCCTGGAGGAACCGCGTCGCCCAGATCTCGCCGCCGTTCAGCGCCGCCTCGAACCGGTCCCGCCGCAGCTCCCAGACCTCGGCCCCGGTGAGGGCGACGACGCTCCGCAAGCGGCGCGCGTCGGCCATCAGGGCGAACTCGCCGAGGAGCGTCCCCGGCCCGAGGGTGGCCAGATCACGGGGGCCGTCGAGCCCGTTCGCCCGGACCTCGACCTGGCCGCTGACCAGGACGTACATCGAGTCGCCCGGGTCGCCCTCGCGGAAGAGCACCTCGCCGGGTGCGAGGGTTCGGGATTCGAGGTGCCTCGCCCCGGCCGTCGCCTCCTCGGCGGTGAGGGCCGAGAGGCACGGCACCGCGCGGACGGCGACCGCATCGAGGAGCTCGGCCATCCCGGTCAGATCCCCCGCAGGACGGTGGCCCGGGCCACCCGGCCGAGGGCGACGATGTAGGCGGCGGTGCGCCAGCTGACCTGCCGGCTGGAGACGACGTCGCGGACCGTCCGGTAGGCGGCGGTCATGATCGCCGCCAGGCGCTCGTTGACCTCGGCCTCGGTCCAGCGGAAGCGCTGGACGTTCTGGGCCCACTCGAAGTAGCTGACCGTGACCCCGCCGGCGTTGGCCAGGATGTCGGGGAGGACGGGGATCCCCCGTCCGGTGAGGATCTCCTCGGCCTCAGGGACGGTCGGGGCGTTGGCCGCCTCGACGACGGCCCCGGCCCGGAGCTCGCGGGCGATCTCCCCGGTCAGCGCTCCGCCGAGGGCGGCCGGGATGAGGACGTCGGCCGCGGCGGTGAGCACGGCCGCGTGGCTCACCGGATCGACGCCCTCGGCCTCATAGTCGGCCAGGGATCGCCGGGTCCGGGCGAACTCGTCGAAGAGCGTCGGCACGTCGAGCCCGGTCGGGCAGGCCAGCCCGGCCGCGACGTCGCTGACCGCGACCACCCTCGCCCCCTGCTCGTGGGCGATCCGGGCGGCGTGGGAGCCGACGTTGCCGAAGCCCTGGATGGCCAGGGTCGCCCCGTCCAGCGACCGACCGGTGTCCTCGAGGTAGGCCTTGGCCACGGTGACGACGCCGCGCCCGGTCGCCGCCTCCCGTCCCTCGCTGCCGAGCAGCTCGAGCGGCTTGCCGGTGACCACGGCCGGCGAGTAGCCGTTGGCCCGCGAGTACTCGTCCATGATCCAGGCCATCACCTGGGCGTTGGTGTTGACGTCAGGCGCCGGGATGTCGCGCTGGGGCCCGATGTTGGAGCCGACCCGCTGGACCAGCTTGCGGGTGAGCCGTTCGAGCTCGCCCTGGGAGAGGTCCTCCGGGTCGCAGGCGATCCCGCCCTTGGCGCCGCCGAACGGGATGTTGACCAGCGCGGTCTTCCACGTCATCAGCGAGGCGAGGGCCCGGACGTCGTCGGCGTCGACGGTCGGGTGGTAGCGCAGGCCGCCCTTCATCGGGCCGCGGGCCGAGTTGTGCTGGATCCGGTAGCCGGTGAAGACCCCGAGCTCGCCGTCGTCGAGCTCGATCGGCAGGGTCAGTACGTGCTCGGCCTCGGCCGAGAGCAGCAGGCGCTCGACGTGCGAGCCGAGATCCATGATCCGGGAGGCCTCGCGGATGAACCCGTTCGTCGCCTCGAGCGCCGTCATCGACCGGGTGCCCGCATTCGCTCAGGCGGGCCGCGGCTCGAGGACGACGAGGGGGATCTCCCGGCTCGTCCGGGCCTGGTAAGCCCGATAGCCGGGATAGACCTCGAGCGCCTTCGGCCAGAGCCGCTCCCGCTCGGCCGCCGTCGCCACCCGCGCGCGGACCGGGCGGCGGTCGCGCCCGACCTGGATCGTCACGTCCGGGTGGGCGACGAGGTTGTGCAACCAGGCCGGGTCGCGCGGATGCCCGCCCTTTGACGCGACGATCACGATGTCCTCGCCGTCCACGACGTAGACGAGCGGCGTCGTGCGAGCCCTTCCGGTCTTCGCGCCCCGGTGATCGAGCAGGAGCATCGGCGCGCTCCCGGGGATCCGGTGGCCGACGAGCCCGCCGGTGGCCCGGTAGACGGCGACGTGGCCGCCGATCAGGCGGTTGAGGATCGGCCAGGCCCGGTCGACGACGCTGAGCAGCTCCATCCGGACATCATCGCGCGATCGACCGGTCGACCGGCGGCCGCCCTGCCGCTAGGCTGGACGGCGAGATGTCGACCCCCGCCCCGCCACCGTCTGCGGCGACCCCGCTCGGCGGCGGCTGCCTGTGCGGCGAGGTGCGCTTCGAGGTGACGGCGCCGTTCACCTCGTGCGCCTACTGCCACTGCACTCACTGCCAGCGCCGGACCGGGACGGCCGTCTCGGCCAGCGCCCGGGTTCCCCGACAGGGCTTCCGCCTCCTGTCCGGAGCCGAGCGACTCGAGACCTTCCAGCCGACGCCGGAGAGCAACCCGAAGGTGTTCTGCCGCCGCTGCGGCTCGCACGTGTTCAGCGGCGACCCGCTCGGCGGAGAGCAGGTCGGGATCCGCCTCGGCGCGCTCGACGGTGATCCGGGCATCCGCCCGCAGTGGCACCAGTACGTCGACTCCGCCCCGTCGTGGGCGCCGATCCCCGACGACGGCCTGCCCCGGTTCGGCGGCCGCCGAACCGCCTGATCGCCTGGCCGCCGCCCCGGGTCGGCACGTCAGGCGGACGGGAGGTGGGGCGACTGGTGGACGCGTCCATCTAGAACGAACGTCGGCCGATTTAGGCTGCGTTCAGGATCGGGCGCGGGCCAGACGATCAAAGCTGCGCCTGCTGCTCTCGAAGTCCTTGGGGGGAGGCCGGAGCCCGGAGCTCGACCGGGCCTGGCCGGCGGAAGGCACTCGAAATCCGTCCTCTCTCTCGTCCGTTCAAGGAGCCCCAATGCGCGTCCCCAACCACGTGTCGGTCCGCCGACGCGTCCGCACCCTCGCACGCTCGGCGTCGCTCGGCGTCCTCGCCCTCGGCGCGCTCCAGGTCCCGGCCGCCGCCGCGGCCGCCGACGGCGGGCCCACCGCCTGTGACGGCTCGTCGGTGAGCCAGCCCTTCCTGTCCTTCGGCGATTCCGGCTCCTACAAGCTGGTTCCCGGAGGCGACTTCGAGGGTTCGCTGACCGGCTGGTCGCTGACTGGCGCGGCCGGGGCGGTCCCCGGGAGCGAGCCGGCCGGGGTCACGGGGACCGTCGGCGCGTCCTCGCTCGGACTCTCGACCGGGGACACGGCGCAGTCGCCGACGACGTGCGTCAACGCCGCCTACCCGAGCTTCCGCCTCTTCGCGCGGGGCGACCGCCCCGGCTCGGTCATCGGCGTCTCGGTCGTCTACCAGACGGCGTTCGGCCAGCTGACCCTCCCGGTCGGGGCGGTCATCCCCGGTCGGAGCTGGGCCCCGACCCCACCGCTGCCGACCCTCGCCGCGGTCGGGTCGATGCTCGCCGGCGGGTCGACGTCGGTCGCCCTGCGCTTCAACGAGCTGGCCGGAAGCTCCCAGATCGACGACGTCTACGTCGATCCGCACACCGTGCACTGAGCCGGTCCCGGGCGGGCCACTCGACGGGGCCGCCACGGTGGCGGCCCCGCCCGGATCGCGGGGGGAGCCGGCGCGAGGTCGGGCGCGGGATCTGCGCTCGCAGGGCCGCGAGCTGCGCGCATCCGGCCGGTAGGCGCCGGGCGAGGAACGCCGACCCCGACCGGTCGTCACTCGGGGTCGAGGACCTCGACGCCGGCGGCGGCGGCGAACGCGCCGGCCATGCCGACGATGGCCGACCACTCCATCGCCGCTCCGCGCAGGCCCTCGACGCCCTGGAGGTCGGTCAGGTCGCACCGGCGCAGCTCGCAGTGCCGGAGCCGAGCGCCGCGAAAGTCCGACCGGGTGAGGTCGCAGCCGGTGAACCGGACCGACTCGAGCTGGGCATCGAGGAAGTCGGTCTGGGTGAGGAGGCAGTCGTCGAAGGTGACCCGTTCGAGCTTCGAGAAGCCGAACGAGGCGAGGTCGACCCGGGAGCCGCGGATCGTCACGTCGCGGAGCGTGGCCTCGGAGAGGCGGATTCCGGTCAGGCGGCTCGCGGCGATCGAGAGGCGGGTCACGTCGAGTCCCCGGCCGTGGAGGTTGGCGAGGTTGCAATGGTCGAATTCGACGTCGACCGCCGTGAGGCGGTCGAGCCGCGAGCCGGACAGGTCGACCCGGGTCAGCCTGACCGACTCGAGCGAGACGCCCCGGGCGTCCTGGTCGGGAAGGTCGGCGTCGGTCAGCGCGACCTCGAGGTGGCCGGAGTCGTGGGCGAGAGCGGCGATGGCGGCCGCCTCGAGCGGGGTCGGGAGCTCGGGCCGGCGGGGCGAGTGGGCGGGACGGCGCATGCGGCTGAAGCCAAGCAGTTCCCCGGCCGGGGGGTCGGGACTAGGCTCTTGTCCGAATGGACCAGCGCCGGGCCGGACGATTCCTCGCGGGCGACCCGCTCCGCGGCCTGGCCGCCTTCGGCGTGGCCATCTACCACGCGGGCACCGTGTCGCTGTTCGTGGCCGGGCATTTCGGCGATCTCTCGCAAGGCTGGCCGGTCCCGTTCGGGCCGGTCGCCGGCGGGGTGATCGGGGCGGCCGCGAACGGCGTCGGGGTCTTCTTCGTGCTCTCCGGCTATCTCATCTCGAGGCCGTTCGTCGCCGCATTCGCCGACTCCCGGGCGCTCCCGCCGGTGCTCGCCTACCTGCGCAACCGCGCCCTGCGGATCGTCCCGGCCTACTGGGCCGCGCTCGCTCTGGTGATCGTCGTCGCCGGCGCCCAGGGGCGGACCTGGGCGGACGCGCCGCGCCTCCTCGGCTTCTCGGAGGACTGGCCGAACAGCCCGATCCGGTTCGACCTCGGTCAGGCGTGGACCCTCGACATCGAGGTCCGCTACTACCTGGCGGTTCCGGCGATCGCCGGCCTGCTCGTCCTGCTGACGCGCCTCGTCCGGGGGCGCCCCCGGCGCCGATCGGCACGCCTGTGGCTCGTCGGAAGCGCCGCCCTGGTCGCCGCGGGCGTCTGCTTCGTCGTGTTCCCGCGCGGGACGCAGCAGCAGGCCTGGACGTCCGGCGCCCAGGCCCATCTGCTTCTGCTCGGCGTCGTCCTCGCCACGGCCGAGCTCGGAGGGACGTGGCGATGGCTGGGGACTGCGGCCGGCCGCGTGGTCGGGCTCGGCGCATTTGCGCTCGGGCCGATCGCCCTGGTCTGGATGCAGTACGCCGGGTCGCCCCTCCTCGGCGTCGCCGGCCTCGACTTCGAGCGCTCGACCTCGCTGATCTCGGCGGTCGCCGTCCTCACGATCGTCGGTGCTCCGGTTCTCCTCCAGCGCGCCGGAGCCGGTTGCTGGCGCTTCCTCGACAACGCCCCCCTCCGCTGGCTCGGTGCCCGCTCCTACGGCTTCTACCTCTACCAGCTCGGCGTTCTCACCGAGCTCTCGCATCATGCGCCGAGCCCCGGGCGCTTCCACCGGACGTTCGTGCTCCTCGTCGTCGCCGGGCTGCCGATCATCCTCGTCCTCGCCGCCCTCTCCTGGCGGGTCGTCGAGCGGCCCGCGCTCCGGTGGAAGGCCGCCCGGCCGAAGCCGGATCCCTCCCCGGCGGGTGGGGCCCCGATCAGGGACATCCACCTCGCCCCGGACGGGCCCCTGGCGGCCGGAGGCCCGGAGGCGGGCTGAGGGGGTTCCCGATCGACTGCGGCGGGCA
>CAWFQO010000050.1:0-68603 GCA_963817865.1 uncultured Solirubrobacterales bacterium
CACGCACTCCGAGCGCTGGGGGCAAGACGTCCCAAGTCGTCCCACGACGTCCCGCACGCGAAACGCCGCCCGAGCCCGATCGGCGCCACCGATGCGGGCATGTTCATGATCCGGACGGGGTGGTGAGCGTCCGCCACGGCTCGTCGCGGTACGCGGCGATGAGGGTCACGAGCTCCCAGCTGGTCCCGTCCAGGTGCAATCCGTGACCGGCGGGGATCCCGGCGACCTCGCCGGCGGAGAGGACGCGGGTACGCTGCGTCGAGACCGTCCGCGTCTTCTTGCCGGGATCGCTGAGGAGGCTGGCGTCGCTGGTGCGGGAGATGAGCTGCCGGTCGTACTCACCGAGCATCATCGACACCGCCTCGAGGGTGGTCGTGTCGGCGATCCCGGGGAGCAGCAGCTTGGTCCCGAACAGCGTCAGGAACCCGTCGGCGGCCTTGCCCCAGCGGGCACGCGCCTGCGAGAGGTCCTGGAGCGCCGCGAGGAGCGTCAGGCCCTGCCCGCCGCCCTCGGACGCGATCTGCGGCAACTCCTGAAGCGGAGCGATGTTCGCGACCTCGTCCAGAGCGAACAACACCCGGACAGACAGCTGGCCGGCGGCGTGCGCCCGGTAAGTCGCGCGGCGGACCTCCGCGAGGAGGCCGCAGACGACCGGGGCGACGGCGGCCTGCTCCTCGGCAGGCGCGCAGATGAACACGGTGTCGCGGCTTGTGACGAACGCGCTCGGGTCGAAGTTCGGGTCGCTCGCGGCTATGAGCGCGCCCTCGCTCGTGTAGGCCTGAAGCGCGTCCGCGGCCGCGGAGAAGACCGAGGACCGTTCGCGGTGCTCCGTGTTCAGCAGGCCGAGCAAGGATCCGAACGCCATCCGGCTCGCGCGCTGGTCCTCGAGCAGGATTCCGGGCGCGTCGAGCTCATGCCGCATCACCCAGTCAACGACCGTCTCCATCTCCATGCCGTGCACCGCAGCGGCGTGCAACAGAGGCGCCAACAGAGCCTGCGCGCGGTTGGCCCAGTGCGAGCGGTCGGTGGTGCCGGTCCCGACGGTCACGGTCATCGCTCTGGCGATCACGACCGCGCCGTCCCACGTCAGCGCGCTGGTCACCGGCGACCACCGAAGCTGCTCGAGCCCCGCCGGCGGGCTGCTCGCGCCGGTCGGGTCGAACATCCATACCCGCCCGACACGCGCCCTGGCTCGCGCAGTCGCGCGGGCGACATCCGGCTTGGTCGACGTCGCGATCGCCGGGCCCGCGTGCGCGAGCACCGCCGGGATGATCACAGCGCTCGTCTTGCCCGACCGCGGCGGGCCGAGCAGCAGTACGGCCCGCTCCGGCCGCGCGAACCGCCACTCCCCATCGTCGCCAGCGCCGAGCCACACACCACCACCGGCCCGTCCGGCGAGTGTGCGGACCGCGTGCAACGGGTCCTGGCCGGCGGGGATCGCGGGCGTCCGTGCCGTGCGGGGGTGTCCGTGGGCGCGTGCTATGAGCGTGTCGATCACGACGAGCATGACGAGCACGACGATCAGCGCGATGGCGACGACGGTCGCGGCGAAATGAATCGCGCCCGCGATCAGGAACACCGCACCAAGCGCGGCGACCTGCACCGCCGGCTTCGCGATCCACCGCCGCCGGCCCTCGGTCTGATGCGACGGTCCCCACCCGTCAGGCCTGTTCACAGGACTCATCTCAGCATCCCTACCGGCGAGTGTGCGGACCGCGCGCAACGGCTCCTGGCCAGTGGGGATCGCGGGCGTCCGTGCCGCGCGGGGGTGCGCGTGGGCGCTTGCGATGAGCGTGTCGATCACGACGAGCATGACGATCACGAGGATCAGCTTGATCGCGACGCCGGTCGCGCCGTAATGAATTGCGCCCGCGATCATGCCCACCGCACCAAGTGCGGCGACCTGCACCGGCGGCTTCGCGATCCACCGCCGCCGGCCCTCGGTCTGATGCGACGGTCCCCACCCGTCCGGCCTGTCCACAGGACTCATCTCAGCATCCTTACCGGCGGCTACGCCTCCAGCAGTCGCTCGATCCGCGGTCGCAGAAACCGCCACGTCCGCCCAAGCCGGCTCGCCGGCAGCTCCCCGCGGCGCGCAAGGTAATAGACGGTCGAGACCGGAAGGTGAAGAAGCTCAGCGACCTCAGAGGCGGTCATCACCTCATCGCGCGTCAACGGCACGCGACGACCAGGGTCGCGCGAGCCGGTCATCTGCGGAGTCGCGGTGAGCATGCCCGTCACCATGCAGACTCCCCCGGGGACAGCGCAAGGACATCTCGGGACGTCCCCGAAGACGTCCTGGGACGACCTCGGACATCTACACTCATCCGCTGGATCCGCCACTTTCGGGAAGGGAGCGAGGGCTTGGAGAACGAGCACCTCAGGACCGCGATCACCCGCGCCGGCCTGTCGCTCGAGGAGTTCGCCGACATCGTCCAGGTCGACGTCAAGACTGTCCAGCGCTGGCTCGCCGGCCGCACCCCGTACCCGCGGCACCGCGCCAGCGTTGCCGGCGCGCTCGACACGACCGAGCACGCGCTCTGGCCCGACACGGTCCCCGCCCCGACCGCGACCGCGGCGCACGAGCCGACGACACACGGGACCGGCGATGCAATCGCGGGGTATCCGCACGCCGCCGACCCCGCCGCACCGAACGTCGCCGAGCTGCTCCGCGCAGCGCTCGAGCGGATCGAGATCGTCATACCCGACCTCGCATCCAAGCCGAGCCTCGTCGATCTGGTCCGCGCGAGCGGCGCCAACGGATGCCGGGTGCGGATGATCATCGAGCACCCAGACGAACAGGTCAAACCGCTGCTCGACACCGACACGATCGAGGTCCGCGCATCGCCCGCAGGCGAGGACCACATCCTCTACCGCGCTGATGACCAGATGCTCGTCGCGCTCAGACGCATCGGATCCCCTGCCGAGTCGCCACCGATCATCCATCTCCGCCGCCTCGCTGACGGAGGGCTGTTCGACCGGCTCGCCGACGACTTCGACGACCGGTGGATTAAGACCGTCCCGATCCCCAGCCGCGAGCATCTCCACGCCTACCTCGCCGGCACCAAGCTCGGGGGCTGGACCGGACCCGACCAGCTCCCCGAACCGGACCCGCCATCGCCGCGCGCGCCATCACGGCCATCGGAGACTCCTACCGCCTCGCCCGGAGAAGCTCCGCGCCGCTGGCCACGACGACCCGCCTGACCCAAACGCCCCGCGCGGCGCCGCGACATCAGCATTGGGGCGCCCTGTCACGAACTCGGCGCAATTGTCGCGCGTGCCGCCGGCCCGTCAAGGTCGGGGCCACGCGGCGACCGGGTCGCCGACGTCCCGCGGCCCCTCTCTTGAGTGCCCGTCGGTCACGCGCAGAGCTCCGCCGAAGTCGTGACAGGGAGCGCCCTCGCCGACCCGCAGAACCGAGCGCATCATGCAACGGGTCGTTGCACAGTTGGCCCAGCCGACACTCGCCGCGTCCCGACCAGCTCACCGCCCAGGGTGATGAGCACCCGTCGACCCGATGCTCGGATCGGTGGCAATTGTCCAACGGGTCGTTGAACAATTGGGACGACGCTGTACGCGTCGTCCCGGATCTCTACTCGGCGGTCCCGCCGCACGTCTTTGTGCGGGCTTCGACGGCGGTCGTCAGTTCGCTGGCGAGTGCCGGCAAGTCGGGCAATGCCGGTTGCAGCTCCGCCGGCGCCTGTTCCGTGAGCGCCAGGTCGCCGGTGACGTAACGGGCGACGGCGACCGGAGTGCGTAGTCCGCGCAGCGCCCACTCGGTGACCGTGCGATCCCGGCCCGGGCACAGGATCAGGCCTATGGTTTCGTGCTGGCCGGGCTGACGTTCCAGCTCGTCGACAGCGTTGAGGTAGAAGTTCATCTTGCCGGCGAACTCGGGTTTGAAGTCCTCGACCTTGAGATCGATCACGACGAACCGGTTCAGCAGGTAATTGAAGAACAGCAGGTCGATAAAGAACTCCGACTCGGTTCCGGTCTCCGGGTTCGGGATCCGCAGCGGCCATTGCCGCCCGACGAGCGCGAAGCCGCGGCCCATCTCCATCAAGAACGATTCGACGTCGCGCAACAGCGCCGTTTCGAGGTCACGTTCCTTCGACTGGTCGGCGAGCTTGAGAAACTCGAAGTTGTACGGGTCCTTGATTGCGTCGCGGACGAGCTCGGAGGCTGCGGGCGGGAGTGCGCGGCCGAAGCTTGTGATCGCGGTGCCCGACCGCTCACGGAGCCCCGTCGCGATCTGGGCCTCGAGCGGCCGCGACCAACCGTGTTCGATCGCCTTCTGTGCGTACCACAGGCGGGATTCGCGGTCGCGCAGCTTGGTCAAGAGCGCGATGTTCTGCCCCCACGGTAATTGTCCAACGGGTCGTTGGACAATTTCGGCGCCGTCGCCTTCGGGCCATGCAAGCGCGAACGCGCGCATGTAGTGGATGTTGGCTCGCGACAGGCCGGTCATGTCCGGAAAGGCGCGACGCAGGTCGGCGGCCAGCCGGTCGATCACCTTCGCTCCCCACCCCTCGGTGCGCTCGCGTCGAAGGATCTCAGTACCGATCTGCCAGTACAGCTCGATCAACGCCCGGTTCACCGCTAGGACGGCGCCAACGCGGGCGTCGCGGACCATCGTCTTGATGTCGGCGAGCAACTGACCGTAGACGGCAGGCTCAGGCGTCGGGCCGTCGCTGGGCCGCGTCATGACGTCGTTTCCTCGACGGGCTTGGGCGGGGTCAAGTTCGCGGGCGCGAAGGCGCGGTCGAGCCGCTCGAACTCCTCCGGTCGGAGCTTGGCGCTGAGGTAGCGGTCTGTGGTCGCGAGCTTGGCGTGTCCGAGGAAGTCGCGGACGAAGACCGCGTCGGAGGTGCGGGCAACGAGGCTGCCGGCGGCATGCCGTAGGCCGTGCAGGCGGACCGGGCGCAGACCGGCCGCCTCGCACGCGCGCTTGTACCGGCGCCGGAGCGCGGAGCCGTCGAGGCGACGGCCGAGCCGATTCGCTAGCACGTAATCGTCACGCCCGATGAACTCGTCGCGCGATCCGAGCCGCGCAAACGCCGCCGCGGCCGGCATGGAGAGCGGGACGAAGCGGTGGCGGCGACCCTTCGGGAGCGTCTCCTCGCCGGCCGACAGGCCACGCCGGACGAGTAGGAGTCGGTCGGGCAGGTTGACGTCCTCCCACCGGAGCGTGAGCACCTCCCCGAGGCGGAGGCCCGTATAAAACAGGACCCGGAACGCTTCGGCGTCCTGGCGGTCCTCGACGCCGCGCGCTGCCAGCTCAGCGGGATCGAAGATCTCCCGCGTCGCACGGTGCTCGCCATGCTCGCAGCAGCGCGCGAGCGCCTCAACCTCCTCGACCTCGTAGTAGTCGAGTGCCGGCGGAGGGTCCTCGCGCCGCTTGTCCGTGGCGGTGACGGGATTCGACGGGAGATTGAACGCGTCCTCGCGACAGGCATAGGTGAACATCGCAGCGAGCACCTGACGATGCTTGTTGATGTTCCGCGCGCTCAGGCCCGCGGCATCCAGCGAGCGCAAGAACTTGCTCACCTCCCGCACAGCGACATCGGCCGCTCGGCGATCACCGAACGCGGCCATGATCCGCCCGGGACTCGTCCCCGGCCCTCGCCGATGCGGCTGCCCCGGCTCGCGCAGCAGGAACGCATAGTCGACAACCGTTGAGGGCTTCGCGCCGCGCACCTCGGTGAGCCAGGACAGCCACTGGCGCCCAAGCTCGCGGACTGTGAACGCTGCCTCCTGGGCGCGACGTCGCTCGTCGGCGCTCAGCGCCAGCTCGCGCGCGTGCGCCTCCATCGTCGCCACCGCCGCGACGTTCGCCGCACGCTCATCGAGCCAACCCTCGGGGCAGCGCCCGCGCCGCTTGCGCCACACGCCGGTCTCGTCTTGCTCCTGCCACGCCCACCCCAGCCGGCGCTGGACGAGCTTCCACGGCTCCGACTCGGACTGCCGGTAGCGCCAGCGCGCGTCCCAGTAGGCCTTCCCGCCAGCGCCTGCGCGAACGAGAACGACGAGGTTCGTCTGTTGCGGGTCGACCGTCGACATGCTTAGATCTTACGCTCCACATCGGATTGGTCATCAACTGGTCATCAACTCGCATTGGTCATCAGATTGGTCATCAAACTCACCGAGAAGGCCCGTGCTTACTGGGCATCAGCAGATCTGACGCCCAATGATTTCGGCGTTTCGCACACCCAGCCACGGCTTTGCAAGCAGGAGGTCACCGGTTCGATCCCGGTTGGCTCCATCAGCGAAAAGTCCTGCAAATCGCGGGGTCGGCTCAGCCGAAAAGACGCGGCTGAGGCCCCGATCTGGAATCGGGTACCGCCATCGGGTACCGCTTTGCGGGCTCCGATGTCGAGGCTCCTGCCTGCGAGGCAGGACGTTGCGAAGCGCTCGGCCTCGTGGATTTGGCCGGCGCGGCGTGCCGGACGCCGGCCTCGATCTCGTCGCGCAGAAAGATCCAGCGGCGGCCGAGCTTGTGGCCGGGGATCACGCCGCGGCGGGCGAATTCGAGCGCCGTCGAGAGCGGCAGGTGGAGCAGCGCCGCGACCTCGCGGGCGTCAAGGATGTCGTCTCCGATGAGGCGCGGGCGGGGATTCGGGGCGGCGGTTGGCGGCGCCATGGGCTCACTATAGAGCAAACGAGCCAAATGGACAAGTATAGACCGCTAGGCGCGCAGCGTGCGACTGCCTCGCGCTGCGAGTCCGAGACCGACGCGGCGGCGCCGGGTTCGCGGCGACGGTTTGAGGTAGGGCCCTCGTGCCGCTATCGTGTCGGGTGTAGGCGACGAACAGGCGACAGGAGAGGGAAGATGCCACTGCTCGACGCCTCGGAACGCGGGGCCGTTCTCGAGGCGGATCAGGAGATCTCGGGCCTCCAGGAAGTGCTGGAGGCCGCCGTGCAGAGCAACGCCCTCGACGCGGAGGTATTCGAGCGCATCCACGGCACGGTGCTCACGGCGGTCGGTCGCGTCAACGCGAACCTGCCGCTCCACGCCGATCCGGATGCCCGCGACGAGATCCGCCGACGTCTGCTGGATCTCGTCACGCTCCAGGCCGCCGTCAGCGCTCCGCCGCTGGATCTCGCGGATCGGTTCCTGCTCGAGGCGGAGGCGATCCGCCACGTCCTGCGCGACCTGCTCGACGAGCAGCCGCCCGCGGAGCTCCGCGATTGCGCTCAGACGGTCGCGCTGCTCGAGGAGTGGGTGCCGGGCCTCACCGTCAAGCAGCTCGCCGAGCTGTTCGGGGTGTCCGAGCGGCAGCTCCAGCGGCTGCGCCACGGGAGTGGCCCGAGCTCGCATCGCACCCAGGTGCTCGCGCGACTGATTGCGATCCTGCGGCACGCCTGGACAGATCAGGGGGTCTACGCGTGGTTTCACCGTCCGCGTGCGGATCTCGAGGGCCGCGCGCCGATCGCGCTGCTTGACGAGCCGGCGAATGAGCGGGCGCTGCTGATCGCCGCGCGAGCCGGACGCGTTCAGGGTGGCGTCTGAGACGCCGACACTGCTGGGGGCCGGCGCGGTCAGCGAGGTCGCGTTCCGCTGGACGAGCTATGACGTCCCTTTCTGGGCTCGGCCGAACTCACGCAGCGGGCGCTGGAACCGCGCCGGGGACGAGCCGACCCAATACTGGTCGCTGGACCCGGAGGCCGCCTGGGCCGAGCTGATCCGCCACGAGAACCTCCGCAGCGAGGACGAGCTGGAGCTGGTGCGGATGCCGTTCTGGGTGTGTCGCATCCCGGCGGCGCGCCTGATCGACCTCCGGCACAGCGACGAGCGCGAGAAGCACGGCGTCAGCGACACCGACCTCGTCGATGACGACTGGAGCGCCTGCCAAGCGCTGGGCGCGGCGCTGAGACCGCTCGCCGCCGGCGTCATCGCGCCGTGCGCGGCGCTTCCGGCGAAGGCCAACGTCACGCTGTTCGGCGCCCGCCGGGCGATCGCCTGGGACCGGCCTCAGGCACTTGCGTCCGCCGTGTCCGCGACGCGAGTCGCGATCGGCCGACCACCACCAGGCCTCGTCGGACAGGTACGCCGCCCACTCGGTCCGCCCGCGCTCGGACGCCTCTTCAGAGCCCGGTGCGCCCAGGATGCAAGCCGTGATCTTGCCGATGCCGCGTGCCCGACGGCTAACGATCCGAGGCTGCTTGGCCGTTGGCCAAGCAGCATAGTTGCACCAAGGGTGCTCGTTTTGCTAGCTTGGGCGTATGTTGTCGATCGGGAAGATTGCCCTGGGGCCACCGCTACTACGAGGAGCAGGTCGCCCGTCGCGCGGATGACTATTAGGCGTGCTCGTCTTCGCGTTTCTCGTGATCGTCGCACTCCTGGCGTACTTGAGCTTCATCCAGGACAAGGCGTACGGGCTGTTCGAGAAGGCGATCGGCAAGGGGACGGCGACGCTGCACGGATCGTCGGGCGTCGCGCCCTTCGTTACGGAGGATCGGGATGCGCTCGAGACTGCGGGCATCAGGGTCAGCGGGCCGGCGACGGTGACCCTCGGGAAGCCGGCCGAGTACAAGGCCACTGGGAACGGTTCCGACCTCGCGGCGTGGTCGGTTGCTGGCAACGCCGCAACGGTCGCACCGGCCCAGGGGGGCGACGAAGCTCACTGCCACCGCGGCGGGGAGCTACGAGCTTACCGTGACCGTGGCCAACACGAGCGCCACCGCCCCGATCACCGCGGTCGAAGCGGCGCCGACGAGCGCGGGCGGTGTCGACCTCCCGTTCGTCGGCGAGGGCTACGGGACAGTAATTGTCGCCGTCGTCCTCGTGGCGCTTGCGACCGTTCTCGGTCTGCTCGACGTGCTCGACAGCAGCGCCGTCGCGACTCTGTTCGGTGCCGTGGCCGGGTACATCTTCTTCAAGGCAGGGGCGGCATCGCTGGGCGGCGGTCAAGGTGCGCCGGCTGCGGCTCCACCGCACGACGCGACTGGCAAGTAGCCGCCGCGTGGCGCCCAAACTCTTCCTGTTCGCGGCGGGCGCGGGCGCGGCGGACCGGCTGGACACGTCACTCAACCGCGGGTTCTCAGGCGAGCTGCAGCGGACTTTCATCCAAGCGCAACAGGTCACTGGCGAGCTGCCGGAGGGACGCATCCGTGCCTGGGGCGCGAGGCGCAGCCCGGGCAAACCACTACCTCAGCCAACTCTTCACCGCCCACCAACACGGGGGCGCCCTCCCAACCCTGATTTGAGCCGACGCCTCGCACCCCGGACGACTGAACGCCTACATATTCGGAGTGAAGTTGTCTCGCAAGACCCGGCCGTGAATCGCTCAGATGGCAGCATTATGGCAGCGCTGGCCCGGTGAAAGTGTCCTAGAGCCTCTGGGCGAGGGGCGAGGGGCGAGGGGCGAGGGGCGAGGGGCGAGGGGAGGCGTCGAGCTCAGGAGAGCGGCACGATCCCGTGGAAGACGTCCTCGCGCTGGAATCCGGCGTACCCCTCGTGCACGAGTGGTTCCCAGTTGCCGTCGACCTCGCGCCCGGCCGCCGCGTTGACGGCGCGGGCCGCCTCCTCCAAGCGCTCAGCGAGGTGCTCTCTCCAGTGGCCGAGGACGTGCACCACCGTCATGCGCAGCTGCTGCGCCACGTATTGGCTGCCAGCGAGGCTCTGACCGACCGTAGCGAAGACCTTGCCATCGACCTCGATCGCGTTGGCAGAGATCCCGGCCTGCTGAAGCTCGAGACGCTCCTGGTCGTTGAAGTCGTGCTTCAGTCCGATGGTGTACCTGAGCTGGTGAATGATCCCGCCGTCCGGCCAGTTCCGAGCGATGGTTTCGAGGATTTCGCGCCGCGCCCAGTCGGTGGCGTGCTGGTAGACGCCGACGAGATACGCGTCGCCCGGCTTGAACGCGGTGAATAGCAGGTCGGTTCCGCGGCGCAGGAACCGCCCGTTCGCCTCGAGGTCGACCGATAGGTGTAGGTGGTGAACACCGAGGTCGGCGAGCATTCGATCGACCTCGAGCACGTGATCCGTGCCCTTGCTGAGGTGAGCGCGCAGATCGTCCCCGGCTTCGATCTTTGCGACGATCGTGTCCAGCACGGCCTCGTGCTCGACCGCCTTCGGACTCGACCGCAGTTCACTCGAGACGTGGCAACGGCGCGCCTGCGCCGGGATCAGCCGGCTCCGCCAAGTGCCGTACGTGACGAGCAGCTCAGGGAAAGCCATCGCGTCGAGCTCGCCGCTCGCTCCGTCGTACAGCTCCCCCAAGACGTGCCGGTGCATCTCGTCGCGGACGTGCTCGCGGATCACCGCCTCGAGCCGGTCGATCACGCCGCCCATAAGGACCCTCTCTTTGGGTACCCGGAACCGCCTGCACCATCTCGTGTTCACCACCTCGACGGGCGCCGGCCAGGATCACCGCAACGTGCTCCGAGTGCTGGCCGCCGCGGCGAAGGACGTCGCCGATCGCCCCGGGACCGTGCGCCGTCGCCTCCGCGGCAGCCCAGAGCCGCCGCTCGCGGTCGTTGAGGTGCAACGCGTGCAGTTGGTTGCGTGCGAAATCTTGCGCACGTCGATCATCGGCCTCATCTTGGCGCGTATACGATTCTCGCCCGGCGGCGACCGCGTCGACGAAGCGATTGTTCCTGCCCCGGCCCTTAGTCGATACCGCCCGTCATCTCGGGCCTGTCCTCGAGCACCGCTGTCGCGTTCTGCGCGGAGCGGTGTAGTCTGAATTTAAGGGCCGATCCTTCCCATGACGAGCGGAGAGCCCCATCGTCGGGCGGTATGGGAAGATGCCGCAGGTCAGACCGCGTGATGTTCAGACCAGACGGGTCCTCACACAGTATTCGGGTCGTCCCAGGCTCAATGCGGACCAGGTCGTTGGCCCAAGCAGTCGCATGGTTAAGACACAGTGGCAACGCCAACGCCGGGTCACGGGTATCGTTGCCGCTCGGGAGATCAGCTATCTGCCTGATCGTGATCAATCCGTGGTTCTTGACGGAGCAGATAGCACATGTAGTTCCATACCGAGCTAATGTTCTCTTCTGGAAGTCAGCGTACGCCCCGGCACCTTCCGATACCATGTCCCGTCCTTTGTCAGGAAGATACTGTATGAGGGATGCGTGGGTTGCAGTTAGAAAACAGAGGCGGGCGACGGGGTCGATTACGTGGAGTCGCCCCTCGTTCGAGTCATAGCCGATCAGAGGAGTCGCTTGCAGGCTCCGGTGGATATCCTCGAGCTCCGAGAGGCCGCGGAGTAGAACCGTTTCGGTCAAACCAGCCGCTTCATGAGGGTACAGCCGCTTGATCTCCGCCAGTACCGCGCTGGGGAGAAGACCCGCGTGGAGATCGTCATCGGACGCGACAAGCAGTGTGTGGGCGATCCACTCGAATAGCTTCCTGGGGGCGGGCGCCATGATTCGCGCAGACACGAGCGCTCTGAGGTACCACCGCAGTCGACCGATGCTCTCCGCTTGTAGCTGATTGACGGCGCTATCGACAGCCTCAAGAGCGCGAGTGCGCGGCCCGGTGCGCCCAGAGTCCGCCGCATCGCATACGAGACGCGCCAGATCTTGCAGGAGACCAACGCTGCCTTGCGCGCATGCCACAAGTCTGTGTGCGACCTGACGCTCAATGGTCACGTGCAGAGCAGCAGCACCAGCATCAACAACTCTATAAAGATCGTCCTCCGTCCATCGGGGCACCTCCAAGGACTTCAAGTGAGACGAAAGGCCCGCCGGTAGAGCCAGCAGTGTCCCGCGGTCAGCCCAGGCACCCACGAGGATGACTCTCACCGGAGACTTCTCGTAAACGACCTTGAGATCTTGAACGATGTCGCGCTGTGCGTTCCGTCCAAGGCAGTGGAAATCCTCGAGGACCACGATCTTCTGAAAGCCGCTCGTCGCTACGACGGCCAACACGTCGTTGACGTTCGAGATATCAATGTCTATCTCTCGCTCTGTCGTCTCCGAGTCGCTTCTAGTGTCCCCGGAGAGGAAGCTCACCTTCGCAGCAATGCCTCGGGATCGCTTCCGCTTCCGCTCAACAGCTACGGAGAGGCCCGCTTGCCGCAGGAGCATCCGGTAAACGTCGTATCGTTTGTGGCCGTAGGCGCATTGAACCACGCAGTAGCCGCCCGGGGGCAATTGGTGCCGTAGGAGGGCTGACTTACCTTGCCTCGGCTCGCCCCATACAACGAGATGCCCCTCGCCCGCGAGCGCCTCGGACAGGCGAGTCTCTTGGTCGTGCCGCAGGACGTAGCTTTGTGGGAGATGGCGGGTCGCGCCGAACGCAGGCCGAAGATCGGACATAAGCGCATCATTGAGCGGAAAACGTTCTGGGTCAAGCCCCGCGGGACACAACTCGTCGTCGCTCTCAGGCCAGCGCCCGCATCGCTCGGGTGATGACCCTTGTGCCCGGACAATCCAGACGGCCGACCTTCGCGGCGAGCCTCGCTGCGCTCGGGCGCTCTGTCGGGGGAGCCAGCAGACACGCTGGTCTACTGCGCAGGTGCCTGTCTCGGGCCCCTACCAGTCCTCAAGCTCTGGGTGATGGGGCACGCCCGCGCCTGTGGAGAGGCAGGCGTCTGCTTCGGCGCTGAGCACGCGCCCGCTCCGGACGACGACCGGGTCTCACGTGCGACCGAGCCATCGCGGCTTCTTCTGCCACAGAAAGCAGGCGTCTGACGCCGGCACTGCCCCTTCAGCCAGAGCGACGTGTCGCGCTGGCGATTGTCGACCCAGGCGGGCGCGGCGTTACGCGGTGACGGCGAGCTTGAGCTCGGAGAGCTCGGTGGAGGAGGCCTCACCGTCGCCGAGGTACAGCCCAACGGCCTCCTTGAGGCCCTCGAGCAGCTCGTCGACCGTGTCGCCCGACGCAAAGACACCCGGCAGGTCGAGGATCTCCGCCCAGTAGCTGCCGTCTTCGTGGTGGATGGTGGCCGTGTACTCCATCGGTTCCCGATCGTCGCCTGCCCGTCGCTACTTGAGGCCCGCTTGACGCAGGATAGCGCTGGTCAGGCCGGCCGGATAATCGCGGTTCTTGTGGTGCGGGAGCGTGATCGGCCGCTGGCCGGGCTTCGTCATCTTCACGACGTGCTTGCCGCCGCGGACCATCGTCCAGCCGCTGGACTCGAGCAGCTTCTGCGCCGATTTCTGGTTCAGGACGATCACTCGACCGGCGCCGCCTCGGACGCGCCGGCCGCGCCCGCGAAGGCGCGGTTGACGACCTCGACGTCCTGCGGCCGCGCCTTCGCGTGGAGATACCGCTCGGTCGTGCTCAGCCGCGAGTGGCCGAGGAACGCCTGGACGAAGTGTGCTCCCGCCTCACGCGCGACGAGCGACCCGGCGGCGTGGCGCAGCGAGTGGAAGTGGAGCGCCCGCAGGCCGGCCGCGTCGCGCGCCCGGCAGAAGCGCTTGCGCAGCGCCGACCCGTCCAGCCGGCGCCCGAGGCGCGAGCAGAAGACGTAGTCGCCCCGCTCGGTGTAGTCCCGGCGCTCGGCGAGCCGCGCCAGTGCCATCGCCGCCGGGTCGGCCAGCGGCAGCGCGCGCGCCTGCCAGCTCTTCGTCGGCCCCTCCACCCCGGCGCTGACCGCCCGGTGGACGATCACCCGACGCTGGACGAGGTCGACGTCCTCCCAGCGCAGCGTCAGCAGCTCGCCCATCCGCATGCCCGCGTACGCGGCCAGCCGGTAGAGCTCGCCGTCCTGGCGATCCTCCCACGCCCGCCACTCCGGCTCATCCGCGGGCAGGCGCCGCGTCGGCGCCGGGCGGTGCAGGCCGGCGGCCGCCGCCCGCGCGAGCGCCTCGACCTCCTCCGGCTCGTAGAAGTCGAGCACCGCCGCCGGCATCTCCCGCCGCTTCGTCGTCGCGGTCACCGGGTTGCGCGGCAGCCCGTAGGAGTCCTCCCGGCACGCGTAGCCGAACATCGCCGACATCACCTGCCGGTGCTTGTTGACCGACCGCGCGGTCATCCCCGCCCGGTCGAGGCCGCGCAGGAACACCGCCACGTCCCGCGTCGTGACCTCCCTGACCCGGCGGCGGCCGAAGGCCTTGAGGATCAGCCCCGCGCTCGAGCCCGTCCCGCGCTTGTGCTTGCGCCCCGGCTCGCTGAGGTAGTAGCGGTAGTCCCGTAGCGTCCCCGGCTTGGACCGCTTCTCGTGCTCGACGAAGTGCAGCCACTCCGCCGCCAGCTCGCGCACCGTCGCCCCGTGCTCGCGCCGCTCCCGCTCGTCCCGCTCGAGCGCCGCCTCGTCCTGCTCATGCTCGGCGATCAGCTCCGCCATCCGCACCGTCGCCCGCTTGTAGTCGAACCAGCCGTCCGGAACCCGGCCGCGACGCGGGACCCAGCCGCCGTCCGGGCCCGGGTCGAGCCAGGCCGGGCCGATCCGACGCTTGACCTGCCGCCCGCCGCGGCGCCACTTGGCCTCCATGAACGGCTGGCCGTTGACGTCGACACGGACCACGAGGGCACCGGTCGGGGGACTCATCGAGCCCTGACCTCACACTGACCCAAAACACTCATGTGACCTCAGGGTACCACGCGGTCACCCACGTCGTGTCGGATACCGCATTCGGTACCGATCGACCCCGATCCAGTCGTGGCAACCTCGCTTAGGCCGACCTAATTTCCCTGCACCTGAGCGTTCCATAAGTGAGTGTGTCACTTCGCAAGCAGGAGGTCACCGGTTCGATCCCGGTTGGCTCCATCAGCGACAGCGCCGCGTAATGGATGTTTCTGGTTCGGGCCGCGGCGCCTTTGGCGACCACGAGTTGGGTCTCGTGGAAGCATTCTGGAAACGTGGCGGGCCGCCCCTGCAGCTCGCCCGCGGCGGCCGCCGCGCTCTCGGAAAGATCCAAGCCCCCGGGGTCGAATGCGCCCTCGAACCGCTGGCGCACCACCCAAAGGCGAGCTGACCCTCGAGCTCGCTGGAGCGGCCGCCGAGAACCCGGACTCCGGCCTCCTGCGCAAGGCGTCTCCCCTCGGCGAGGAGCCGCGTCTTGCCGATGCCCGCAGGCCGCTCGATCACCACCACCGCCGACCGCCCCCGAGCGGCTTCGGCTACTGCCTCCCCGACAATCGCCAGGTCACGCTCCCGCTCGACCAGCACGCCGCCGGGCTCGCGTCCGCGCAGCACGGCCACCGTTGTCTGACCTCCCCCGAAGAAGGATCCGCCGCGCCCGCCACGACCCCCAGCGGCGAGCGCACCAATCGATACCGCGCGCGCGAATACGAGCGGCTCCGGCGCGGGTCGCCGCCATCTGCTCGTCGTCAGAACAGGTCCAGCGGACCTGGTCGTATGCACCGCTCGAACGGAAGCAGCCACGAAGCGCTCGCCGCGGCTGCGGGCTCTGTACGGCCAGCGGGCCGGCGGACGATCTACCCGTCGGTCCAGAACGCGCGCGCCCCCGGTCCCGCTGTCGTTGGCGCGCCCGCTAGCCGTCGGTCGCCGTCAGGACGCCAGACGTGTGGCTGTCGACCGGGCCGATGAACACACCTGTGTTCGGGTCGAACCCGGATTCCGCGCTCACACTGAACTGTTGGGGCACGGTGCTTCCATCGAGAACGAAATGCGCGGCTCCGTTGCCTTGCGAGTTCGTCGTCATCGACCCGAACCACCTGACGCAGAGGATGTTGGGATAGTAGGTGGCGCGTGGGTACCCGTTTCGGATGTTGATGTTGATGGTCACGGTGCCGTCCGGGTTGCGATGAGCTACGACGTGTCCGGCGACGCCCGATCCTTGATCGGTAATCGTCCCCGTGGAGCAGGTGTAACCCGGGTTCTGATACAGCGGAGACTCGCTGGCGCTGCTCTGATCGGCCAGCGCGACCGGTACCGCCACCAGTCCGGTGGCGAGACTCGCGAGAACGCCTCGTCGCCAAGTAAGCCTGCTGCTCATGACTAACTCCTCCCTTCGGGTCTTGTGACCCGTGGCGGTCTGTAACTACATGCACGGCGATTTTGACGTGCGAAACGCAATCGGTTCGCAAGTCAAACGCAACCCCTCTCGGTCCCGTGGGCTCGAAAAGCTCCTCGCTCATCGCGCAACTCCGCCATCCGCGCGCGACCTTGGCCGGGGCCGGCGTGCGGGTCAAGGTCATCGGCGAGCGTCGCGGGCACGGGTCGCCCGAGTTCACGCTCAAGTACGGGCACGTGGTCCCGGGTATGCAGGCCCGCAGCCGGCGCGCTCGCCACGGCTCTCGCGTTCTCGCAATCAATGCAACCGGCCCGAGCCCCGCCCTTCCACCCTTCCAGCCCCTGAGCGGCCCTTTCGGTGATGCCGCGATCTTCACCCGCACGGTCGTCGTCAGTGTTCTCACATGACCAACACCTATGCAAGCGAACGCGTAAGGACTGCCCGGCAGTCGACCGCCACGCTGGCGGTGATCGGTTCGTTCCTGCCACGCGCCGCGTGGGCGATCGTCCTGAAGGTGTGGGCGAGAACGTACTCGCCGATCGTTGCGTCATGCACCTTCGCCGCAGACCTTACCTTAGTGAGGTTGAACTTTTGGGTCACGAAGCGTGCGGGAGTCGGCTGCGAAAAGTCAAAGTGATAGACGGCCTAAGCGCGGACGTGCGGCAGATTCGCCTGCAGTCTGCTATGAGCTCGACCAACGCAGCGCGCTCGCTCTGCATCCCGCGGACGAGCCTCTCCCAAGACCATTGGAGAGCGGTCAGCCGCCCGAGCTCTCGGAGCGGCGCATCCGACCTCGCTCCCGGCTCGCGCCCGGCGATCGCGTCCACGAACTCGATCGCGTGATCAAGCGCACCGTGGTGTTGAGCCACGAGATCTAGCGTTGCTCACGCCCGCCGATCCGGGTGACTTCGATCCCGTGGCGCCCCCATGCCTCTCCACCAGCTCGTCGCGGTCCGGATAGTTGCCGAGCAGGACAGCCCGCTCCGGACGCTGGCGGATCGGGGCGATCGAGGTCAGGCGATCGGCGTCGATCGGGATCCGCAGGCGGATCACCGGCGCCTTGACCGCGCATGCCCGCACGAGCCGCTCGTAGCGATCGCTGAGGACCACGACCAGGTCAAGGATGCCGTCCAGTTGCGGCGGGAACTGGAAGTCGAGCACGTCCCCGCAGACCCTGAACGCCTGAAAAGCCGTGGGGTAGCGCTCGGCAAGGTCGTAGACGACGAGTGCGTCCTGTGAGAGGACCACGTCGCAGTCGGCCGGGGAGTGCCCGCAGCCCGCCCACGACGTCGACGCCTCGCCGACGAACGTGATCGGTGAAGGGTCCGAGCTCGGGCGAGTAGAGGCAGACCTCGTGCCGCTGTAGCTGCTCGGCCAGCGTCAGCAGATGGACTTCCGTCCCGCCGGCCCGGTCGAGCAGGCGATTCGCGAGGACGAAGCGCATCACCGCCCATCGTAATGCGGCGGCGGCCGCGCGGCGCTCGTCCGGGCCGGACCGCCGATAAAGTCCCTGGAAAGTGAATGCACGAGCGACGACGACAAGGAGCGCAGGCATGACCGTGGGCGCCGGATTTCACTGGCTGTGGCCGACCCCGATCGGGCTCCATCACTACGCCGACGCCGCGACCCTCAATCCCCAGCTCGTCGGTGCGTTCGCGGCCGGACGGGCAGCCCAGGAGCGCCAGCGGGGGGAGGAGCGCCGGTCGTTCTTCGCCAGCGACGACGACCTCCTCCACCGGGTGAAGCTCGGCGGCTGGCAGGACTTCGTCGCCTTCCTCGTCCACAGCCTCGGCGAGACCGCGAAGGAGGCCAACCGGGAGGCCTGGGCCGGGCAGCCGATGGAGCTGAACGTCGGCATCGAGGGGATGTGGTTCCAATGCAGCCGGGACGGCGCCTTCCACGACGTCCACACCCACGGCAACTGCTCCTGGTCGGCCGTCTACATCGTCCAGATCGACGAGGCCGCCCGGCGGGTCACCCACCCGGTCTACGGCGCCGCGAACGGCGTCACCCGCCTCTACGGCCCACCGTTCTCCGCCCTCGGCGGCGCCTTCGTCGATGTCGGCAACGCCTACCTCCAGCCGCCGAGCATCGACATCGAGCCCGTGCCCGGCCAGCTCCTCCTCTTCCCGTCCTGGCTCGCCCATCAGGCCCTCCCCTACGACGGCGAGGCCGAGCGGATCATCATCTCCTTCAACGCCAGCCTCCACGGGGCCCAGGGCGACCAGCTCCACGGCTACAGCGCCCACTGACCGCCCACCCGCCGGCCCGGCAGGCGGCTCAGACCCGGCCGGCGTCCCCCTCGGCCCCGCCCCCCCGCCGGCCCGGCCGCCGGCTCAGACCCAGCCCGAGTCCCCCTCGGCCCCGCTCCCCCGCAGGCGGTCGGCGTCCTCGGTGCGCCCGGCCGCCTGGTAGGCGTTGGCGAGGTTGTTGCGGGCGCCGAGGGTGTTCGCGTGCTCGGCGCCGAGAACCCGCTCGAGGTCGGCGACGAGCGGCTCGTAGATCGTGATCGCGTCGACGATCCGCCCGGCGTCCTGGTAGGTGCTGGCCAGGTTGTTGCGGCTGCCGAGGGTGTTCGGGTGATCGGACCCGAACGTCCGCTCGAGGTCGGCGACCAGCGGCTCGAAGATCCCGATCGCCTCGTCCGGCCGCCCGGCGTCCTGGTAGGCGTTGGCCAGGCTGTTGCGGGCGTTGAGCGTGCTCGCGTGCCCGGGTCCGAGGATCCGGTCCCGGTCGGCGACGAGCGGCTCGAGCATCGCGATCGCCTCGTCGAGGCGCCCGGCGGCCTGATGGGCGTTGGCGAGGTCGCCCCGGATCACCAGGGTGTCGGGGTGCTCGGGGCCGCGGATCCGCTCGAGGTCGGCGACGAGCGGCTCGAAGATCCCGACCGCCTCATCGCCGCGCCCGGCCGCCTGGAGGACGTTCGCGAGGTTGCCCCGGGCGAGGAGCGCGTCCGGGTGCTCGTCCCCGACCGTCCGCTCGAGATCCTCGAGCAGCGGCTCGAGGATGGCGATCGCGTCCTGGGTCCGCCCGGCCGCCTGGTGGGCGTTGGCCAGGTTGCCGCGGCTGGCCAGCGTGTCCGGGTGCTCGGCCCCGAGGGTTCGGTCGAGGTCGACGAGCAGCGGCTCGAGGATGGCGATCGCGTCCTCGGGTCGCCCGGCCGCCTGGTGGGCGTTGGCGAGGTTGCCGCGGCAGGCGAGGGTGTCGGGGTGACCGGGGCCGAGGGTCCGCTCGAGGTCGGCGAGGAGCGGCTCGAGGATCCCGATCGCGTCGTCGATCCGCCCGGCCGTCCGGTAGGCGTTGGCGAGGTTGTTGCGCGTGTTGAGGGTGTTCGGGTGCTCGGCCCCGAGGATCCGGTCGCGGTCGGCCAGGACCGGCTCGTAGATCGCGATCGCGTCCTCGGTCCGCCCGGCCGCCTGGTAGGCGTTGGCCAGGTTGTTGCGCGTCAGGAGGGTGTTCGGGTGCTCGGCCCCGAGGGTCCGCTGGTGGTCGGCCAGCAGCGGCTCATAGCTCGTGATCGCGTCCTCGGTCCGCCCGACCGCCTGGTAGGCGTTGGCCAGGTTGCCCCGGGTGCTGAGGGTGTTCGGGTGCTGGGCGCCGAGGACCCGCTCGAGGTCGGCGAGGAGCGGCTCGAGGATCCCGATCGCGTCCTGGGTGCGCCCGGCGGCCTGGTAGGCGTTGGCCAGGTTGCCCCGGCTGGCCAGGGCGTTCGGGTGCTCGGCGCCGAGCGTCCGGTCGAGGTCGGCGACGAGCGGCTCGAGGATCGCGATCGCCTCCTGGATGCGCCCGGCCGCCTGGTGGGCGTTGGCCAGGTTGTTGCGGGTCAGGAGGGCGTTCGAGTGCTCGGCCCCGAGGATCCGCTCGAGGTCGACGAGCAGCGGCTCGAGGACGGCGATCGCGTCCTGGGTGCGCCCGGCGGCCTGGTAGGCGTTGGCCAGGTTGTTGCGGGTGAGGAGGGCGTTCGGGTGCTCGACCGGAAGCTGGCGCCGCTGGTCGGCGAGCATCACCTCGAGCATGGCGATCGCGTCCTCGGTCCGCGCGGCCGCCTGGTGCGGGGCGACCTTCCGTACGGCGTCCTCCTCGGTCATCTTCGAGCTCCGGCGTTCGAGGTTCAAATCACGCGCCGCCCATGATGACGAACGCGACCCGCTGGCCACGACCCCCCGGACCGCCCTCGACTCGGGCGCCGGCCCCCAATATCGTTCCCCACGTGGCCGACCCCGTCCCGCCCGAGCCCCCCTACCGCGTCCTCCCGGCCGCCGACGCCCACTGGCGCCCGTCCAACCAGATGGGCGTCCTCAACACCGACCTCGCCCGCCAGCTCGGCGCCGACACGCTCGGCGCCCGCCTCTGGCGCCTGCGCCCCGGCCAGGCGTCGACCCGCCACCGCCACCGGGGCACGGCCGAGCTCTACGTGGTCATCGAGGGGACCGGCCGCCTCCGGGTCGCCGGGGATCTCCTCACCCTCGACCCGCTGAGCGCCGTCCTCGTCGCCCCGGCGACCGTCCGCCAGCCGTTCAACGACACCGACCGCGACCAGCTCTGGCTCGTCGTCGGCGCCCCGCCCGAGCCGGGCAACACGCTCGCGATGACCGCCGAGCTCCTCGCCGAGATCTACCCCGACGGGCCCAAGGCGCTCCCCCCCGAGCTCGGCGGCTGAGCCGGATCTGGCGCCCGGCCGCGCCGGCCCTCCCCGGCGCGGTCGGGCCCGGCGGGCGGAGGCTCCCATTTCGGAGCGGTGGCCGGTCCGCGCCGGGCCCGGACGGGTTCGCCGCCCGGCCGGTGCTCGGCCGTGGCCGCGTCAGGGCGGGCGCAGGCGCGGCGGGGCCGCCCGCCCCGCCCGGCGGGCGTCGCTCAGGAGGCGCGCCGCGAGGAGGCCGCCGAGGCCGCCGAACAGGTGGTCCTGCCAGGAGATGCCGGCCTGGGGGACGAGGCTCGAGAGGAGGGCGCCGCCGAAGAGGAGGCCGACGGCCACGCCGACCGCCAGCTGGCCGAGGCGGCGGCTGAAGACGCCCCGGGCGATCAGGTAGGTGGCGTAGCCGATGACCACCCCGCTGGCCCCGAAGGTGACCGACGCGGCCGGCGCGATCAGCCAGGTCCCGAGGCCGGCGACGAGGCCGACGAGCCCGGCGTCGAGGCGGAGGTGGTCGAGGGCGTCGATCGCCTCGACCACCCACATCGCCGCGACCATCGCCCCGACGGCGCCGAAGCCCGCCTCGCGCGGTGGGCGGCGGGCGGGCGCGGGCGGCATCGAGCAAGCATGACGCTAACCGCGCCTTCACACGCCGTGGACTAGCGTCGGCGCATGGTGCGAGGGTTCCGCTGGATCCATCTCGCCGTCGCCCTCGTCTGCGCCGGCGCCTGCGTCGGGGCGGTCGCCTTCGAGCTGACCGAGGCGGTCGGTCCGACCCTCCAGACCGGGAACGTCGTCCTCCAGCGGGTCGGCCAGTCCGACCGGGGGGCGATCACCCGCCTGGTCACGGCCGCCCGGGTCGTCGCCCTGAGCATCGACGACGGCCCCGATCCCCGGTACACCCCGGGAATCCTCGCCGCCCTCGCCCGTCATCACGCCCGGGCGACGTTCTTCGTCGTCGGCGCGAGCGCCCTCGCCCACCCCCGGCTCATCCGGCGCGAGGTCCGGTCCGGCGACGAGGTGGCCAACCACACCCTCGACCACCCGCGCCTCGGCCGGCTCGGGGCGGCCGCGACCCGGCGGGAGGTCGACCTCGGCCGGCGGGCCCTGGTCGCCGCCGGGGCGCCGGAGCCGCTTCTCTTCCGGGCGCCCTACGGCGAGTTCACCCCCAACGTGGTCGGCGCCGCCGCCCGCCGCGGGGAGCTGATGGTCGGCTGGTCGCTCACCGTCGAGCGGGCCCTCGACGGGCGGACGATCCCGGCGGCGATCGCCTGGCTGATGCGCCGGGTCCGGCCGGGGACGATCATCCTCGCCCACGACGGCCTGCTCGACCGGTCCCGGACGGTCACGGCCCTGCCCCTCCTCCTCGACGAGCTCGCCCGGCGGGGCTACGGGGTGATCACCGTCTCAGACCTCCTCCGCCGCGGCGGCGACCTCACCACCCGGCGCCTGCTCGCCCTCGGCGTCCGCCGGGCCGGCGGCTGAGTCGCGCAGGGCCGCCCGGATCGCCGCGACCGACTCGGGGTTCTCGGCGCTCGAGAGGTCCCCCGGGTCCGCGCCCATGGCCACGGCGCGGACCACCCGGCGGAGGATCTTCGCCGAGCGGGTCCTCGGGAGGGCGGGGACGCGGACGACCCGCGACGGCTTGAACGGCCGGCCGAGCTCGGCGGCGACGAGGTCGACGAGCTCGGCCGAGCAGTCGGGGCCGCCGCCCGCGTCCGCCGGGACCCAGAACGCCCAGAGGGCCTCGCCCTTGACCGGGTCGGGCACGCCGACCGCCGCCGCCTCGGCGACGGCCGGGTGGGCGACGAGGACCGACTCGACCTCGGCCGGGCCCAGGCGCTTCCCCGCGAGGTTGATCGCCTCGTCCGAGCGGCCGTAGAGGAACCACTGGCCGTCGTCGTCGATCTTCGCCCAGTCTCCGTGGCGCCAGACCCCGGGGTAGGTCGACCAGTACGAGGCGAGGTAGCGATCCGGGTCGCCCCAGACGCCCCGGGTCATCGCCGGCCAGGGCGACTTGCAGACGAGCTCGCCGACCGTCCCGCGGAGCGAGCTCCCGGCCGGGTCGAAGACGTCGACGTCCATGCCGAGGCACGGCCCGCCGACCGAGCAGGACCGGATCGGCTCGATCGGGTACGGGGCGAGGAAGCACGCGCCGACCTCGGTCCCCCCGGAGATGTTGATGATCGGCACCCGCCCGCCGCCGACCGTCCGGGCCAGCCAGTCGTAGGGCTCGGGGTTCCACGGCTCGCCCGTCGACCCGATCACCCGCAGGCTCGCCCGGGAGTGCCGCTCGACCCAGGCGTCGCCCCGAGGCTTGAGCGAGCGGATCAGGGTCGGCGAGACGCCGAGCATGGTCACCTGGTGGCGCTCGACCGACGCCCAGAGGCGGTCGGGGCCGGGATGGTCGACGGCGCCCTCGTACATGACCATGGTCGCCCCGAGGGCGTGGGCCCCGACCATCGAGAGCGGCCCCATGATCCAGCCCATGTCGGTGACCCAGTAGAAGACGCCGTCCGGGCGGAGGTCGAGCGCGTAGGCGACCTCCGAGGCGATCTTCACGAGGAACCCGCCGTGGACGTGGACGGCGCCCTTCGGGCGCCCGGTCGTCCCCGAGGTGTAGGCGAGCATGAAGACGTCCTCGGCCCCGGTCTCGGCGGCCGCCGCCGGCCCGTCGTGGCCGGCGACGAACTCCCGCCAGGTCACGTCGCGGCCGGGACGCATGTCGACCGGCACGCCGAGCCGCTCGAGCACGACGACCCGCTCGACCGTCGGGCAGCCGGCGAGCGCCTCGTCGCACGCCGGCTTCATCGCGACCTGGGCCCCGCGGCGGACCGTCCCGTCGGCGCACAGGACGATCCGGGCGCCGGCGTCGCGCAGGCGCGAGGCGACCGCGGCCGGGGCGAAGCCCGAGAAGATCGGCAGGTAGATCGCGCCGATCCGGGCGATCGCGTAGGCGGCGACGACCGCCTCGGGGACCATCGGCAGGAACGCGGCGACGACGTCGCCCGGGCCGATTCCGGCTCCCCGCAGGGCACCGGCCAGGCGGTCGACGGCCACCTTCAGCTCGGCGTAGGTCAGGCTCCGGACCGTCCCGTCCTCGGACTCGCCGATCAGCGCCCGGCGTCCCGGGTCGCCGGCCCAGCGATCGACGCAGGCCGCGGCGATGTTGACCCGCCCGCCGGTGAACCAACGGGTCCACTCGATCCCCCGGCTGGCGTCGAGCACCTCGGCATACGGGTGCGCGAAGGGGATCCCCAGGTCCTCGACCACGGCGTCCCAGAACCACTCCGGCTCGGCCACCGACCGGCGGCGAAGCTCGGCCAGGGTCCGGATGCCGTGGGCCCGCATCAGGCGGGTGACGTTCGCCCCCTCGACGTACTCGGGGCTCGGCTTCCAGGCGTACTCCATCGGGTCCGATCCTAGCCCGCCCCCCGGGGCGCCGCGGGTCAGTAGCCGAGCGTCTTGTAGCTGATCCGCTTGCAGCCGGAGAGCTTGTAGCCGGCCCGGCTCTGGTGGCTCAGGTAGACGAGGTCGCGCGCGGAGCCGCAGTGGATCTCCCCGCGGCCGAAGTGGGCGTGGACGACGTCGCCGCCGCCGCCGGTGAAGATGAAGTTGGTCCCGTGGCTTGCGTAGATGTAGTCCTTGCCGGCTCCGCCCATGATGTGGTCGACCTGGGTGGTCGGCTGGTTGCCCGGCTTGTAGTCGCCCCAGAGGATGTCGCCGAGGTTCCCGCCGATGAGCGTGTCGTTGCCGTTGCCGCCGAGGAGCTCGTTGTGGACGCCCGGGTGGGCCACGAGGGTCTTGTCGGCGTCGGTCCGGTTGATCTGGATGTCCTTGCGCGCCACCGGCGGCCACCCGGCGTGGCTCGTGCTGGCCAGGGCGGCCGTTCCGGGGGCGAGAGCGGCGGCGGCGAGGAGGACGATGAGGGCGCGGCGGCGTGAGGGCATGCACCGCATCGTACTCACGCCGTCCCGGTGGCCACGGCCTTGGCCTCGCCCGGCGGCCGGCGCTCGGTCCAGACGAACCAGGCGAGGCCGGCGAGGGTGACGAGCGCCGCGACGTAGAGGTTGAGGCGCAGGCCGAGGAGGTGGTGGGCCGGGTCGACGCGGAGGGTCTCCTCGAAGATCCGAAAGGCCGAGTAGCCGGCGACGTAGAGGGCGAACAGGCCGGGGGCGCGGATCGTCCGCCGGCGTCCGAGGACGACGAGGGCACCGGCGAGCGCGAGGTTCCAGATCAGCTCGTAGAGGAAGGTCGGGTGGAAGGTCGTGTACTGGGCGTAGCCGGCCGGCCGGTGGGCCGGGTCGATCTCGACGCCCCACGGGAGGCTGGTCGGCCCGCCGAAGAGCTCCTGGTTGAAGTAGTTGCCGATCCGTCCGATCGCCTGGGCGACGAGAATGGCCGGGGCGGCGCAGTCGAGCATGGCGGCCAGGTCGGCCCCCCGGCGGCGGACCCGCCAGAGGCCGACGAGCACGCCGAAGACGATCCCGCCCCAGATGCCGAGGCCGCCCTTCCAGATCGCGAACGGCCCCCACCAGGTGTGGGGGACCTGGTCCCAGCTCGTGACGACGTGGTAGAGGCGGCCGCCGAGGATCCCGGCCGGGAAGCCCCAGAGCGCGCACTCCTGGACGAGCTCGCGCGAGCCGCCGAGGGCCTCCCACCGGCGCGAGCAGATCCATACGGCGGCGGCCACGGCGGCGACGTAGGCGAGGCCGTAGGCGTGGAGGAAGACCGGACCGATCGAGAAGCCGTTGGTCTGGGGGCTGGGGATCGCGGCGAGCATCTCCGACATTCTCACCGGCCGGGCTCGCCGGCGGGCCGTGACCGTTTCCGAGCCGCCGACCCGGGTACCCGAAGGGGAGAAAACCGAACGGAGGTGGAACATGGCAGGTGAACTCGCGGGACGGAGAATCGCGTTCCTGACGGCCAACGAGGGCGTCGAGCGGGTCGAGCTGACCGAACCGCGCAAGGCCGTCGAGGAGGCGGGCGCCGCGGTCGAGCTGCTCGCTCCCGAGGCCGACGACATCCAGACGTTCAACCATCTCGACAAGGCCGAGAAGTACCGGGCCGACCGGGCGGTCGGCGACGCCTCGGCGTCCGACTACGACGGCCTCGTCCTCCCGGGCGGGGTGGCGAACCCAGACCACCTGCGCCTCGACCAGGACGCGGTCCGCTTCGTGGCCGGACTTCTTCGCGTCCGGAAAGCCGGTCGCGGCGATCTGCCACGCGCCGTGGACCCTGATCGAGGCGGACGTCGTCCGTGGCCGGCGCCTGACCTCGTGGCCGAGCCTGCGAGACCGACATCCGCAACGCCGGCGGCGACTGGGTCGACGAGGAGGTCGTGGTCGACCACGGCCTCGTGACCAGCCGCAAGCCCGACGACCTGCCGGCCTTCTGCGCCAAGGCGGTCGAAGAGTTCGCCGAGGGGCGCCACGAGGTGGCCGAGGCCGGAGCCACGGCCGCCGGGCGAAGCTCCTGAGAACCTCCGCGTCCCGCCCCGGCGCAGGCCGGGGCGGGCGCGCGCCGGTCAGACCTTGTGCAGGGTGGCCACGGTCACGTGGGGCCAGCGCAGGCCGTTGAAGTCGAGCTGGACGAGCTGGGTGTACTGGAGCTGGAGCTTGTCCGGCCCGCTCGCCTGCTTGACCGACTCGATCCAGAAGGTGGCTTCGACCTCGACGGCCTTGGCGTTGCCCCCCGGGGGGCTGCTCGCGGCGGCGAGGAAGGCGGTGTTCGCGGTTCCGCCGCCGGCGACCGGGGCGTGCTGGGTGGTGATCGAGAGCTTCGTCGTGCTCGTGATCGTCTGGCCGGCGAGCGCCGCCTTGAGGACGCTGTTCGGGTTGATCACCATCGGCTGGGTAACCCCCGGCGAGGCGAAGCGGAACGGGGTCTTCGTAGCCAGGTTGAGCTCGGGGAACGTGGCCTCGGCCGCCGGGAAGTCCGAGTTGGGGGGCGCCGCCGCGCCGACCGTGAACGGGATGATGTTGTTGTCGACGATCGTCGGACCCTTGCTCGCGTGGCTCGCGGTGCCCTGGGCGAGGATCACCGTGCCGTGGGGGATCGAGCCCATCCGCACGACCGTGGCCGGCTCCTTCGGATTGGTGGTCGGCGGCACGACGGCCCAGATCCCGGGCTCGATGTGGAGCCCGGCCCCGCCCTTCGTCTCGGCGATCTGCTGCATGTAGGTGAGCCCGAACATCTTGATGTCGGGCATCAGGAGCCCGCGGTTGGGGATCGCGCCCTTGATCGGAACGAAGGCCAGCTTCTCGGTCGTGAGGTTGAGCTCGAGGAAGCGATCCTGACCGCCTCCGGCCAGGGGATGCGGCCGCCAGATCGTGTTGAAGCCGTTGCCCTCCCAGTTACCGAGGAGCTGGGCGAGCGGACCGAGGGGGTTGGTCGGGGCGGCCGCAGGGGCGACCGCCGCGGCGTGAGCAACCGCGTCGGACTCCTCGATCGGTAGACCCTGGAAGACGAAGTCGGAGTCGGTCTGGGCGCTGACGGTCACGGTGCTCCTTAAGCTCGGCGGGCCGGTGCGGTTGCCGGCCCGACCGAGGTCGGATCGGCTGGCCGAACGTAACACCGCCGCCGCCAGGCGTACGTGACATTCGTCACACAGCGCGCCCGGTCACCGGTGCGCAGCAACCACCGCCATGTCCGCCCGGCTAGGCCTCGACGCGCGAGAGGATCCGCAGCTGCTCGAGCGAGCGTCGCAGCAGCCGTGAGACCTGCATCTGGGAGACGCCGATCCGGGCGGCGATCTCGGTCTGGGTCAGATCCTCGACGAAGCGCAGCTCGAGGACGAGGCGCTCGCGCTCGGGCAGGTGGCGCAGGGCCCCGGCGATCGTCACGTTGGCCTCGACGAGGGCGTAGCCCGCCTCCTCCTCGCCGAAGTGGTCGCCGTAGCTCGACGCCTCGCCGCTCTCCGACGGCCGCGGCGCGTCGAGCGAGAGGGCGTCGTAGGCCTGGGCGGCCGCGAGGGCGGCGAGGATCTCCTCGGTGCTCAGCTCGAGGTACTCGGCGAGCTCGAACACGGTCGGCGGGCGCCCGACCTGGGTGGTCAGGTGCTGGCGGGCCTGCTCGACCTTGAGCGCGCGCTCCTGCGGACCGCGGGGGACGTGGACGGCCCAGCCCGAGTCGCGGAAGTAGCGCTTGAGCTCGCCGAGGATCGTCGGTACCGCAAAGGAGGCGAAGGCGTGGCCGCGGCTGGCGTCGAAGCGGTCGATCGCCTTGATCAGGCCGAGCGAGGCGACCTGGAGCAGGTCGTCGAACGGCTCGGACGAGCGGTCGTAGCGGCGGGCGAGGCTGCGGGCGAGCGGCATGAAGCGCGAGACGAGCACGTTGCGAGCAGCCTCGTCGCGGTGGACCTGCCAGCGTCGAAAGAGCTCAGGAAGCTCCGGCTCGCGGGTCGGTGCGGTGCGACGGGGGGCAACGATGCTCGGCGCGGCCATCGACTCCTCCTCCTAGTCCGGTCTCCCTTGCGAGCGAGGGTTTACCCCGTGGGAGCGGGATCCATGCATCGCCGGTCAGGACGTTTTCCCGGCCGTGAACGAGCAAATCGCACCGGGGAAGAGGGGGGGCCGGGGACCAGGCGCTTTTCGCGGCCCGGTCCCCGGCCGTCAGCTTCATGCTGACTGCGAGACGGCGCTTTGGGGCGCTCCGACAGCGGGGTCCAGTCGCGGGAGCACGGCACCGTCTCAGTGGGTTGCAGACGCTGTCTACCCCGTCGGCCGGCCGTCAAACCCGCGCGAGGAACGTTTTCCTGCGCCGGCCGGCGGGTACTGCTCCGGCATGGCCGCGAACCCCGTCCTCCCCGGGCCCCAGCCGATTCCCGGCGGTCCGGGTCTCCCTGGCGGGCCTTCGCCGGTGCCCGACCCCCGGCCCCCGACCCCGACGCCCGATCCCTCCCCGCTCCCGCCCGACCCGAGCCCGCGCCCGATCTGAGTGACCGGGAGGCTCGGTGAGTTCGAGGCCGTCATGGGCGAGCTCGACTCGCCGATGTTCGTCGTCACCTGCCGGGCGCCCGGCGAGGGCCCGGCCGGTTGCCTGATCGGCTTCGCCACCCAATGCTCGATCGACCCCCCGCGCTTCCTCGCCGCGATCTCCCGGGCCAACCGCACCTGCCCGACGGCTGCCCGATCCGCCCACCTGGCCGTCCATCTCGTCCCCCGCGCCGCCGTAGCCCTGGCCGAGCTCTTCGGCGGGGAGACCGGCGACGAGGTCGACAAGTTCGCGCGCTGCGCGTGGCATCCGGGTCCGGGCGGGGCCCCGATCCTCGACGACTGTCCGAACTGGTTCGTCGGGCGCGTGCGCGAGCGCCTCGATCTCGGCGATCACGTCGGCTTGCTCCTCGATCCGCGGGCCGTGGCCCACGGGAAGGAGGAGCCCGAGCTCCTCGGGCTGAAGGCGGCGGCGGCCGGGATCGAGCCCGGCCACCCCGCCTGAGGCCCTCGCCGTGGCGACCCGGTGCACGCGCGGGCCGCCGTCCTCAGGCGAAGGAGGGTGCGGCGCTCCTACCAGCGGCCGTACCAGCGACGGCGGCTGCCGGCCGCCATGCCGGACTCGGCACCGCCGATCAGGAAGCCGATCGCCCAGAGGAGCAGGGCGGCGATCAGGACGTACCAGAGGACGTTCAGGGCGAAGCCGCCCAGTCCGAACAGCGCGAGAATGAGAAGCAGAACGATTATGGCGACCATCAGGAACCTCCTTGTTTGGATGGTCAAGATTTACCCAACCCCCTGGGCGGCTAACCAAGGGTGTGGACGAACGTTGACGCTCGCGGGCTCGAACCGCCCGGGCCACGCGCCCTCCGGGTCGCCGCGGCCGTGACCACGGTTGACGGGCGCCGGGTCAGGCGGCGTCGCAGAAGGCGGCCAGGCGAGCGTCGGCGGCGAGCTCGGCCAGGGCCTCCCGCTCGATCTTCCGGGCCGCGGCCAGCGAGAGGCCGAGCCGCTGGGCCGTCAACGTCAGGGGCAGGCCCTCTCCGTCGCTCGAGAACCCGTAGCGGAGGCCGAGGACGTCACGCGCCGGGGCGGCCAGCGACTGGACGGTCCGGCGGATCGTCTCGGCCCGATCGCGCTCCTCGGCCTGCTCGTCGGGCGACGGCTCGGCGCTCGGGAGGAGGTCGCCGAGCTCGGTGCCGCCCTGGTCGTCGACGACCCGGTCGAGGCTGGCCATGGTCCGCGCCGCTCCGCTCAGGCGCTCGACGTCGGCGGCCGGCATCTCGGCGGCCGCGGCCAGCTCCTCGAGCGACGGGTCGCGTCCGAGGGTCGTGGTCAGCGCCCGCTCGACGGCGGCCAGCTTGCGCTCGCGCTGGGCCTCGATGGCCGGGAGGCGGATCGCGTGGCCCCGGGCGGTGAGCCCGCGCTGGATCGACTGGCGGATCCACAGGGTCGCGTAGGTCGAGAAGCGGAAGCCCTTGCGCCAGTCGAACTTCTCGACGGCGCGGATCAGGCCGAAGACCCCCTCCTGGACGAGCTCGTCGAGCTCGAGGTCGCCGGCGCCCCGGTAGCGGCGGGCGATCGAGACGACCAGCCGGAGGTTCGCGTGGATCATCTCGTCCTTGGCCTCGAGATCCCCGCGCTCGACGCGCCTGGCCAGCCGCTTCTCCTCGTCCGCGCTGAGCAGCCGATGCCCGAGATCAAGCCCGTCGTTCATTTGAGGACCCCTCCTTTCTGTCGCGCCTCACGGCTGCGCCTACCCGGCTTCGCCGCCGTCTACGCAGGCGGCCGCCGGTCAGCAGGAGCGGTCGACGAAGAGCCTGACCTGCGCCGGCGCCGAGAGCGGCGTCCCGGCCGGCGGGTTCGTCGCGCAGACGGTCCAGTTGCCCCGATCGATGATCCCGAAGAGACCGCCGCCCGAGGTGTCGTGGGCGATGCCCAGCCGGTCGAGCGCCAGCTCCGCCCGGTCGAGCTGGGCCCCGGTCAGCGACGGGACCGGCGGTGGACTCGACCCGGCCGGGGGGTTGGCCGGCGGGAGGCAGATGAGGATCGGCTCGCGGGCCTGGTGGTCGATCCGCGTCCACGTGGCCGTCGCCGCTCCGCGCCGGCACGCCCCGCCGACGATCGGCGCCGCGACGACCCGGCCGGCCTGGGTGCACGCGGCGGGGTGGCAGACCACGGCGTCGCCGCCGCCCGCCGCCGCGCCGGCCGCCGCCGGGCCCGGTCCGGTCGCCGGCCGGGGGGCCCGCGGCCGCGGCGCGGGCGAGGTCCCGAAGGCAGCCACGGCGATGACCACGGCGGCGAGGGCCCCGGCCAGGAGCCCCGGGACCGCCCAGCCGCGCCCCTCGCCGGCGACCGGCGCGGCCACCCGGGTCGGGGCGGCCCGGGTCGCGGGCGTTCGCACGGCGACCGGCTGCTCCCCCGCCCGTCCGTCGAGGGCCGAGCGAGCCGCGGCCGCCAGGCGGCCCGCCGATGCGTAGCGGTCAACCCGCCGTGTCGCCAGCCCCCGCTCCAGAACCTCGTCGAAGGCTTCGGCGCCGACGCTCGGGAGGGCGGCGTCGTGTCCCGGCGGACGGCCGGTCAGCGCGGTGAAGAGCACGCCGCCGAGGGCGTACACGTCGGCCCGCCGGTCGACCTCGCCGCCCCGCATCTGCTCGGGGGCGGCGTAGGCGGCCGTCCCCACCCAGTGCGACGCCGAGGTCAGGGGCCGGCCGGACGCCGGGGCGGCCGCCACCCCGAAGTCGGTCACGTATACGTGGGAGCCCGCGAGGAGGAGGTTGGCCGGCTTGACGTCCCGGTGGACGAGGCCCCGGGCGTGGGCGGCGTCGAGCGCGGAGGCGGCCTGCTCGATCAGGTCGACGGCCCGCTCCGGCGCGAGCCGGCCCTCCCGGGCGATCAGGCGCTCGAGGTCGGAGCCGTCGACCAGGCGCATGGCGATGAAGAGCACGCCCCGGTCGTCCCCGGCCTCGAAGATCGGGATCACGTTCGGGTGGTCGAGCGACGCCGCGAGCCGCGCCTCGCGGACGAACCGCGCCCGGAAGACCGGGTCCGCGGCCCGCTCGGCGGCGATCACCTTGAGCGCGACCGTCCGCCCGAGGTCGAGCTGGCGGGCCCGGTAGACCTCGCCCATCCCGCCCCGGGCGATCACCGACTCGATCCGGTAGCCGGCGAGCTGGTCGCCCGGGCGGAGAGGCATCGACCGGTTATAGCGCCCCTCATCCGAACGGATGACAGGCGGGCTCGAGATCACCCGGCCGGCCGCCGCCGGTTCCGTCCGCCGCCCCATGTGGGCGCCGGATCCCGTCCGTAGGTTGGCCGTATGAACTCCGCCACTGACGCGATCCACGCGCGCCCGAGCCCGGGGGGCGTCATTCGGGCCGACCCTCCGGCCCTCGGTCGCGGCGGGGGCCCACCACGAGGTCGACGAGGACACCGACATTCTGGTCGCGGGCGATCGGATCGGGGAGGGGCAGGTCGGAATTGACCGTAAAGCGGTTTCCCTGGGCGTCGTCCTCGCGCGTGATGTAGCCGGCGTCGGCCAACTCGGCGACGATGGTCCGCGCATCCGCCACGCTGATCGCCACCTGGTCTCCGATCTCCTCGAGCCGTACGCCGGGGTCGCCGGCGATGCAGAGCAGGACCTGGCCGTGGGGGGTCAGGAACGTCCAGCCGACGGAAAAGCGCTTAGTCATCGGTCACCGCACCCGGCTGGCGGACGGCTCTGTTCGTGTGTCGAAAATCATATTGTGAGATCCGCCGTTTGGGTCACGGGCGCGTCTGTCGCGACACCACGTCAGTCGGTCTACGAGCGACGGCGGGTAGGTCGGTCCATTGCCTTGTACCGTGGACCCACGTTCCGGCCGAGTCGAGGGGGCTCGTGGTGTTGGCGTTGGCCGACTTGCGGATCCACCCCCATCTTGCGACATGCGTTTCATGCCGGCTTGGGCCGATCGGTTCTTTATTCGCGGTATCCCTCCGAGGCGTCAAGGGTCTAGCCGATGAGTCCGCGGCGCATCGCCTCGGACACCGCCGCCACCCGATCGGAAACCCCGAGTCGGACGTAGGCGCGCTCGAAGTGGCGCTTGACGGTAGCCCGGCTCAGGTAGAGCTCGGCCGCGATCGCCGCCGTCGAGCGGCCATTGGCCGCGAGCTGGAGCACTTCGAGCTCGCGCGGGCTCAGTTCCACCATGGTCAGCTCGCCGCGGTGCCGCCTGAGGAATTGCCCGACCTCGTGACCGATGGCGTTCAGGGCGTCGACCAGCCGCTCGGTCAGCTCGATCGGCTCGTCCGACAGGAACTCGAGAACCGCGAGCGCCTCCTGGCCGGAGACTGCCGGAATGGCCATGGCCGCGCGCAGACCGGCACCGCGGATCGCCGCGCTCCGAGCCGGCGACCCGCCCTCGGATGCATCGGCCAGGATGACCGGGATCAGGCCGGTGAACGCCCGCCCGACGCTCGGCGATCCTATGCCCGGGCCCCATTCCCGGGTGGCGTCGACCACCGGAGCGAGCGTGCCCCCGGGACGCTTCCAGAGTTCGCGGACGGTGAAGGTCGATCCGTCGGGCACCCAGAAGGCGGCGAAGGGAACGTCCAGCGCCACGGCCAAGCGCCCGATCAGCTGCTCGGGCCCGGCCCTCACGCTCCAGTTCTCGAGCGCCTGCCTCGCGGCGAGGTGTGCGGCCAGCTGGCGGTCGAGGAGTCACTGGGGTGTCACGTCCTGCACCGAGCCGACGATGCGCCTCGGTGAGCTTGCCGGATCCCCCAACGCGGCGACCTCGGCGCGCAGGTACCGGAGGGCTCCGTCGGTCCGCAGAATTCGGTACTCGAGGCGCATGATTTCACCGGCCGCGATCGCCCTGACGGCGTCCTCGACACGTCGTCGATCATCCGGATGGGCCCGGTCGAGGACAAACGCGACCGACGGGACGATCTCGCCAGGCTCGACGCCCATCAGGCGGAAGAGGTTGTCCGACCAGAGGAGCTCGGCGTGTGCGGGCGTCCATTCCCAACTGCCCAGGGCGCCGATCTGCTCCGCCTGGTTGAGGAGGGCGAGGCTCCGGGCCGGCCGAGGCGGAGAATCGCCATTCGCGGTGGTCACGCCGACTGGCTGTAATCCGCGGTGCGCCGGCGTGCCACTACGTCTCGCCGGGTGCGACTCGCCTCCGCGCAACCCCTCTCGCCCGGTCGCGTCGACCCGGGCGGTCGTGGGTGAAGCCGGGCCCCAACCACCCCGCCGGTCGTGAACGCTCGTGCGGCGAAACCGTGCGTCGGCCGGTGGCCACCTTGGGACGTTCCACCCCGGATTCCGCCGAGATGTGGCCGGTCGTGTCCGTCGCCGGATGCTACACCCAGCGATGTCAGCCGGGTGACTCTCCTGGAAGCTTCGTGCCCGCATAACACGGGGCACACGACCGGGGTGCTGTGGCCGGGGGTCAGCCAGCGGGCGTGGAGTCGGCGCGGACGTGGCGGCGTTCCTCGCCCGTAAGCACCTGGAGGAGATCCGCGATGTTCTCCTCGCGGGGAATCGGAGCCTCGATCGGAGCGCTGATGGTGTAGCGGTTGCGCCGCCCGCTGCGCTCGCGGCCGACGTAGCCTGCGTCGACGAGGGCGCCGACGATGCGCTGCGCCGCGCGCTCGGTGATCCCGATGCGCTCGCCGATCTCCCGCACGCGAATCGCGGGATCCTGGGCGATGCAGACGAGGACGCGGGCGTGGTTGGTCAGGAACGCCCAATCAGGGCCAGCGTTTGGGGTTGGCCGGTCGTCCGCGGTCATACCGATTAGCTTACGTCGTATTCACCGCCGTCTACAGGCGCCCGACCGATCTCGGGCGTCTGGGCTGTGATGAGGTCGTTCAAGATGTGGGCAACACGATGGTCGGCATTGCGAGCGCCGACCGGACTGCTGCGCCGAGGTCACGGGCGCGTTCCGGCGAGCGCCACACGTTCAACGGTACAAGTTCTGCGCCCGGGGGCGGTCGATCGCCGCTCCGCGTCAGCGCTCGGATTTGGACCCGGGCGGGTGACGAAGGCGTCCTCGGGTCGGGGGCTCGGGGGTCGGGGGGTCGGGGGTATGGGTCGGACCGCCGGCCACGGCCGGTCGGGACGCTCCAGGCGAGTACGCGCCCGAACGCCTGACCGGGGCCGACCGTCCGTGCCCATAGGTGATGCAGAAGTCGTGCTATGGTTGTCTGGCATCGGATTCTCAGGAGCTTAGTGAGCCACTGACGCGGTGAGCCCACCAGGGTTGCCGCCCGCCACAAGGCTGATTCGAGCCGGCTCCATGCGTGATCTGCCCGTGGCCTCGGCCTCGGGTCCGAAGCCAAGCGGAAGGTCAAAGATATGAGCGGGCAATTGTGCCGACGCCTGTTGGTCCTTGCGATCAGCTCGGGTGCCGTCCTCGGGCCGGTCGGCGCGGCCCTGGCGGCCACGTGTCCGGCTCGTCCCCTGCCTCCTTGCAGCCCGGCGGCGTTCACGGGCAGCTACAAGGCGCGCGCCGCCCGGTGCGTCTACACCCCGCCCCCGGTATGCAGCTCCCAGCGCGGGACGCGGGGCCCGCAGGGGGCCGTCGGTAGGACAGGTGCAGTTGGGCGGACCGGCGCGGCCGGCCAGGCCGGCGCGACCGGGTCGACGGGCCAGGCCGGCGCGACCGGAGCGACCGGCCTTCAGGGCGTCACCGGCAACACCGGCGCCGTCGGCTCGACCGGAGCCACCGGTCAGACCGGTGCTGCCGGCACGGCTGGCACGGCGGGACTCAACGGCGCCCAGGGGACGGCAGGCCCTTCCGGGGCGACCGGCGCTATCGGTGCTCCAGGTAGCGCGGGGGCGCAGGGGTTGCGAGGCCTTTCGGGCGCGACGGGAGCCGCCGGGGCGACTGGCGCGCAGGGCGCGGCGGGCGTCAACGGTGCTTCCGGCCCGGCGGGCCCGGTCGGTTCCGTCGGCCCGGTCGGGGCAGCCGGCCCGGTCGGGGCGGCCGGTCCGGCGGGCGCTGGCGGTCCGGTTGGGCCTGGCGGTGCGATCGGCCCGGCTGGGGCGCAGGGCGCAGCTGGGCTCAATGGGGTCGCGGGGCAAGTCGGAGCGCCCGGCGCCCAGGGCACGCCCGGGCTCAACGGTGCGCCGGGGGCGGCCGGGCTCGCCGGGGCGCAGGGCGCTCCGGGACTGCCCGGCCCGCAGGGCCTGGTGGGGCTACCGGGTGCGCCGGGCGCAAACGGCGCGATCGGTGCTCCGGGTGCGGCTGGAGGGCCGGGTCCGCAGGGGTTGACGGGGGCTCCAGGTCAGGTCGGCGCCGCCGGCGCGCAGGGGACGCCCGGGCTGAACGGCGCTCCGGGGGCGATCGGTGCGCCCGGGCTTAATGGTGCTCCGGGTGTGGCGGGGGCGCAGGGTCTGCAGGGTCTCGCCGGTGCGGTCGGTGCTCCGGGTCTAGCGGGTCCGCAGGGGACGGCCGGTCCCATCGGCCCTCCGGGTGCGATCGGGCAGGCCGGGCAGACTGGCGCTCCGGGAGCGATCGGTACGCCGGGGCTGAATGGTGCTCCGGGTGTGGCTGGCGCGCAGGGTGCGCCGGGGCTTAACGGTGCTCCGGGAGCGATCGGTTCGCCGGGGTTGAATGGGGCTCCGGGTGTGGCGGGCGCGCAGGGTCTACAGGGTCTCGCCGGTGCGGTCGGTGCTCCGGGTGTGGCGGGTGCGCAGGGTGCGCCGGGGTTGAATGGCGCTCCGGGGGCGATCGGTACGCCGGGGCTGAATGGTGCTCCGGGTGTGGCTGGTGCGCAGGGCCTACAGGGTCTCGCCGGTGCGGTCGGTGCTCCGGGCGAAGCCGGTGCGCAGGGTGCGCCGGGGCTGAATGGCGCTCCGGGTGTGGCGGGTGCACAGGGTGCGCCGGGGTTGAATGGCGCTCCGGGTGTGGCGGGTGCGCAGGGTCTGCAGGGTCTCGCCGGTGCGGTCGGTGCTCCGGGCGAAGCCGGTGCGCAGGGTGCGCCGGGGCTGAACGGTGCTCCGGGTGCGATCGGTACGCCGGGGTTGAATGGCGCTCCGGGTGTGGCGGGGGCGCAGGGTGCGCCGGGGCTGAATGGAGCTCCGGGAGCGAGCGGTACGCCGGGGTTGAATGGCGCTCCGGGTGTGGCGGGGGCGCAGGGTCTCCAGGGTCTCGCCGGTGCGGTCGGTGCTCCGGGCGAAGCCGGTGCGCAGGGTGCGCCGGGGCTGAACGGTGCTCCGGGTGCGATCGGTACGCCGGGGTTGAACGGTGCTCCGGGCGTGGCGGGTGCGCAGGGTGCGCCGGGGCTGAATGGAGCTCCGGGAGCGAGCGGTACGCCGGGGTTGAATGGCGCTCCGGGCGTGGCTGGTGCGCAGGGTGCGCCGGGGCTGAATGGAGCTCCGGGAGCGAGCGGTACGCCGGGGTTGAATGGCGCTCCGGGTGTGGCTGGTGCGCAGGGCCTGCAGGGTCTCGCCGGTGCGGTCGGTGCTTCGGGTGTGGCTGGCGCGCAGGGTGCGCCGGGGTTGAATGGCGCTCCGGGGGCGACCGGGGCGCCGGGGCTGAATGGCGCTCCGGGAGCGATCGGTACGCCGGGGCTGAATGGTGCTCCGGGTGTGGCTGGTGCGCAGGGTCTGCAGGGTCTCGCCGGCGCGGTCGGTGCTCCCGGCGCGGCGGGTGCGCAGGGAACGCCGGGGGCGAATGGCGCCCCGGGCGCGGCGGGTGCGCAGGGTGTCGCGGGTCCGAGCGGTGCGGCCGGCTCTCCGGGTGAGCAGGGGACGCCCGGTCTAAACGGTGCTCCGGGCGCAGCCGGCCCGGCGGGTACTCCTGGCGCGGCTGGTGCGCAGGGCCTGCAGGGCATACAGGGCGTGGTCGGCGCCGCCGGTCCTCCGGGCGCGGCCGGTGCGCCGGGCACCCCGGGGGCCGCCGGCCCGATCGGGGCCGCTGGCGCTCAGGGCACGGCTGGAACCAACGGGCAGAATGGCGCTCCCGGTGCGCCGGGTACGCCTGGGGCGGCCGGCGCGATCGGCGCGCCCGGCCTGCCGGGTGCGCCCGGTGCCGCCGGGACGGCGGGTCCGCGGGACCCGCCGGCCCCCAGGGTCTCCAGGGCCTCCAGGGTCAGACCGGCGCCCCTGGCACCCCCGGTGCCTCGGGCCCGGCCGGACCCACCGGCGCCCAGGGTGCCCCGGGTGTGGCCGGGGCGACGGGGCCGGCTGGGCCCGCCGGTCAGCCGGGCGCCGCCGGTCCCGCCGGGCCGTCCGGGCCGATCGGCATCCCCGGTCTCGTCGGCGCCACCGGGCCCCAGGGCCTCCAGGGCCTCGCGGGCTCGACGGGTGCGGCGGGGTCGACTGGTCCGACTGGCGCGACCGGTGCCGTCGGAGCCCCCGGGGGCATCGGCGCCGCCGGGGCCGCCGGAACTCCGGGAGCCAGCGGTGCGGTCGGTGCCGCGGGTCCGAAGGGCGACGCCGGAGCTGCCGGCGCGCAGGGCCCGGCCGGCCCAACCGGCCCAACCGGTGCGGCCGGTGCGACCGGCACCGGGCTCTCCGCCTACGCCTACGTCTACAACCTCACACCCGAGACGATCGCCGTCGAGGCGGACGTCCCGTTCGACTCGAACGGGGTCATCACCCCCGGCTTCACGCACGCCCCCGGGGCCGCCGAGATCGGGATCGTCAGCGCCGGGACCTACCAGGTCACGTTCGGCTCCTCGGGCACCGAGCCGAGCCAGTTCGCCCTGTTCCTCAACGGGGCCCCGGTCCCCGGGGCGACCTACGGGTCGGGCGCCGGGACCCAGCAGAACAACGGGCAGGTGATCGTGATGGCCGGAGCCGGCGACGTGCTCACCGTCAAGAACCACAGCTCGGCCGCGGCGGTCGGTCTCGCCTCGGACATCGGAGGCACCCAGCAGAACACGAACGCCTCCGTCCTCATCGAACGGCTCAACTAGTTCTGCCGACGTCTACCCCAGAAAGGCCGTGTGAAATGCAGTCATCAGACAGTCTGGACCGTCGTCCCAGGCCTGGCCGACCGGTGCGGCGCTGGCTCGTCCGCTCGCTGGTCGCCGGCGTCGCCGTCGCGCCGGCGCTCGCGATCTGCGGGTGCGGGACCACCACCGGTTCGCCGACCATCCTCAACACCGAGAAGGTGGAGCGGGCCATCGAGCAGAGCGGGTTGACCCAGCGCAACAAGCGCGTGAACGTGACCTGCCCGTCCGGCGTCCACCAGCAGAAGGGCCTGACGTTCGCGTGCACCGCCGTCTTCAAGGGTGGCACCACGCCGTTCGTCGTCACCCAGCTCGACGGCTTGGGGAACGTTCACTACGTGGCGCGGTGACCCCGGCGGTGGCCGGGGAACTCCCCATGGAGACGCAAGCGCCCGTCGACCCCGCCCGGCCGCCCGCCGTCGCTCGCGGGCGTGCTCCGGCGCCGCCCTGATCGGCGCGCTGGCCGTGCTCGGCGTCGGGGCCGCCGCCCCGTCGGACGCCGCCGCCCGGGCGCCCCTGGTGAGCGCCCGGCAGGAGCTGGCCGTGCTGCTCACCGCTCACAAGGTGGTCGCCGCGCCCGGCTCCGTTCGCCTCACCGCGCCCACCGTGCCCGCGACCAGGCCGATCACGGGCGGCGAGACGGTCCTCCCCGTGGTCGCGACCGCCACCGTAGCGGACGGCTCCCGCTGGCTGCGGGTCATGCTCCCCGGGCGTCCCAACGGCTCCCGCGGCTGGATCGAGCAGCGGGGGACCAGCGCGGCAGCCACCGACTGGCAGATCGTCGTCGAGACGGCCGCTCGCCGGATCCTCGTCTACCACCGCGGTCACGTCCTCCGGACCTTCGCGGCCATCGTCGGCAAGCCGTCGACCCCCACGCCCCACGGCCACTTCTTCGTCGAGGAGAGTGTTCGCATGCTCCCGGGCAGCGTCGGCGCGCCTTTCGCCCTCGCCACCAGCGCCCGCTCGAACGTGCTCCAGGAGTTCGACGGCGGCCCGGGGCAGATCGCCCTCCATGGACTCGACAACGTCGGTGGGCAATTGGGCACCGCCGCCTCCCACGGCTGCGTCCGGCTGGCTGACGCCACCGTCGCCTGGCTCGCCGCCCGGATCAGCCCGGGCGTTCCCGTCACCATCCTCTGACTGAAGTTCAGTCGGTTGCTGCGGCCCGCGCGCCTCGGTCCGTCCAGACCGCGCCGATCGCCCGGGCCGTGGCCGCCAGCGCCACGGCGCTGGCCAGCCCCATCACGGCGAGCGTGGCCGCCCAGGTCGCCGGCATCGAGGTGGCCAGCAGGCCGTTGTCGCTGTGGAAGAGCGCCGGGGCCTGGGCCTCGAGCGTGAGGCCCCAGACGAGGTCGCCCGCGGTCACCGCCACCATCGCGACGCTGAGGCCGGTCATCGGCAGCCACTGAACCCGCTTGACGGCAGCCGGGAGGTCGGCCCGCCGCGTGGCCGCGACGAGCGCCCCGGCGCTCAGCGTCACCGCTACGGCGAAGGCCCCGATCACCCCGAGGACGGCCACCGCGTTGAGCGAGCGAATGCCGCGGCGAGTTGTCGAACGCCACCACGGCGCGGACGAGCGCGATCCAGCCGACCACCGCGACCGGGGGGATCACCAGCAGGCGACGGAGGTCGCGCCGGCCGGCCAGCGCCTGCCGAGCGATCCCGAGCAGCACCGGCAGGCTTCCGGCGAGGACGCACAGCGCGGCGGCGATCGCCCCGTAGACGACGACGTCGAATGACCGGCCGATCGCCGCGTGGGCCTCGGCCGCCGCCTGGAAGCGGAGGTCCTCGGTCATCTTCTGGAACCCCGTCCCCGCGACGCAGAAGACGACGAACGCGCAGAAGGCCACCTGGGCCGATATGCGCACCCGATCGGGCGTCGGCTTGCGCCCCGGCTCGAATGATCGGTGGAGGTGGGCGTCGACGGCGCCGACCACGACGTCGAGGACGACGCGCAGCCGCGCGCGCCACCGCGCGCCGCCGCCGCCGTCGCCGCCGGCCAGGACGGCGACGAGGACGGCCGCGAACTCGTCGGCGAAGCGCGCCCGCCAGCCGGCCGGGTAGATGCGCAGGAGCCCGCGGACGACCCGCGCCGGCTCGAGGGCCCCCTGGTTCACGCCGGCCCCGCCGCGGCCAGCCGCCGGAGGCCGACGTCGGCTACCGCGCGCATGCTCCCGAGCTGGCGGCTCAGGGCGGCCGAACCCGAGCCGGTCAGCTCGTACGGGCGCCGGCGGTCCTCGGCCTCGAGCGCCCGGATCAGCCCGCGCTGCTCGAGCCGGGCGAGAGCGCCGTAGAGCGTGCCCGGCCCGAGTGTCACCCCGGCGAACGCCTCGATGTCCTTGATCAGCGCGTACCCGTGGCGCGGCGCCTCGGCCAGGCTCGTCAGGATCAGGAGCGACGGCTCGGTGAAGCGGCCCAGATCATCGTCGAAGGCGTTCTTCATTACGCGTCACGTTATAACGTCTCGCGAAGTAAGTCAAGGGCCCGGGCGAGGCGACGCACCCCCTCCTCGAGCGCAGCCGCGTGCGGCGCCGCCGCGAAGGAGAGTCGGGCGTGGGGGCCGGGCGGCTCGGCCGCGTGGTAGGGCCGTCCGGGGCTGATGAGGACCCCGGCCTCGCGCCCGGCCGCCGCGAGGAGCAGGTCGTCGACCGACTCCGGGAGGGCGATCCAGACGTTCAGCCCGCCGGCCGGGACCCGCACCGCCCGGGCCTCCGGGAGGTGCTCGGCCAGGGCGGCCAGGAGCGCGGCCCGCCGCCCGGCGAGCGCGTTCGAGAGCACGCTCAGGTGGCGCCGCCAGGCCGGCGCCCCGACGAGCTCGAGAGCGGCTTCCTGAAGCGGGCGGGGGACGAAGAAGTCGTCGACGACGCGCAACGAGCGCAGCCGCTCGGCCACCGGGCCCCGGGCGATCAGGGCGCCGATCCGCAGGTTCGGGGAGGTCGCCTTGGTCAGCGAGGCGATGTGGACGACCCGGCCGTCGTCGTCCTCGGCGATCAGCGGCGGCGGGGCCGGGCGCTCGTGCTCGAGCCAGCGGGCATAGTCGTCCTCGATCACGAAGGCCCCGGCCTCCCGGGCCACGGCCAGGACCTGCCGGCGCCGCTCGGCGGCGAGCACGGTACCGGTCGGGTTCTGGTAGGTCGGCTGGAGGTAGACGGCCCGGGCCCCGGTGGCCGCGAAGGCGGCCTCCAGGAGGTCGACCCGGACCCCGCCTCCGTCGGTCGGCACCGGGACCGGCGAGATCCGGCCGGCCCGGGCCGCGCCCAGCGCACCGAGGTAGGTGGGCGATTCGACGAGGACCGGGCACCCGGCCGGGACGATCGCCCGGAACGCGGCCGAGAGGGCGGCCTGGGCACCGCTGGTGATCAGCACGTCCTCGGCTCCGAGCGCGCTTCCGGTCGACCGCGCGAACCACGTCCGCAGCCCGGAGATCCCCTGGACCGGCGGCCGCTCGCCGGCGTCGGGGCGCCGGGCGGCCCGGCCGAGCGCCGCCGCCAGCGCCCGGCCGGGCAGGAGCGACGGGTGCGGGTAGCCGCCGGCGAGCGAGATCGCCCCGGCCTGCTCGGGGGCCAGGAGGAAGGCCACGCTCGCCGCGTCGACCGTCCGGTCTCCGAGGGCCACCGTCTGCCACGACGTGTCGAGGCGGTCCGGCGGCCCGGGCGGCCGGCGCTCCGCCACGTAGGTGCCGCTCCCCGGACGGGTCACGAGCACGCCCTCGGCGCGGAGGCCGGCCAGGGCCCGGGACACGGTAACCGGGCTGACCCGGTGGCGGGCGCTGATCTCCCGCGTCGAGGGCAGGCGCTCACCCGGGTTCATCGCCGCGGCTCGCGTCCGCAGGCTGGCGGCCAGGGCTTCGGTACTGGTACTCTCTGCCATGGAGGCATACAGTATCGCTACTGCGCACCCGCCGGTACCGCTCTCCCGGTCGAGCGACCGGGTCGCCGGCCTCGCCTGGGCCGCCCTCGGCGTCGTCGCCTTCTCGTTCACCTTCCCGGCGACGACCCTCGCCGAGCGCGGCTTCGACCCCTACGTCGTCGGCGCCGGCCGCTCGGTCGCCGCCGCCCTGATCGCCGCCGTCTGCCTGCTCGCAGCCCGGGCGCCCCTCCCCGCCCGCGCGGCCTGGCCCGGCCTCCTCGCCGTCGCCGGGGGCTGCGGGATCGGCTTCGGCCTGCTCTCGGCGCTCGCCCTCGGCCACACGACGTCGACCCACGCGGCGATCGTCGTCGGCCTGCTCCCGGCCGCCACCGCCGTGGCCGCCGTCGTGCGCTCGCGCGAGCGGCCCGGCTGGGCCTTCTGGACGGCGAGCGGCGCCGCCGGCGCGACGATCGTCATCTACTCCCTCGCCCTCGGCGGCGGACGTCTCGCCCCGGCCGACCTGCTCCTCCTCGCCGCCCTGCTCGTAGCCGGCGTCGGCTACGCCGAGGGCGGCCGCCTCGCCCGCGCCATTCCCGGTTGGCAGGTCATCGCCTGGGGCGTCCTCCTCGCCCTACCCGTGTCGCTCCCGGTCACCGTCCTGGCCCTCGCCCGGTCCGGTGGCTCGACCCACGCGCCGGTCGCCGCCCTGGCCGGCCTCGCCTACGTCTCGGCCGTCTCGATGTTCGCCGGCTTCGCCGCCTGGTACCACGGCCTCGCCCGGGCCGGGGTCGCCCGGGCCAGCCAGCTTCAGCTCGCTCAGCCGCTCCTCACCGTCGCCTGGTCGGCGCTGCTCCTCGGCGAGCACGTCGGTCCCGGCGCCCTCCTCGTCGCGGTCGTCGTCGTCGGCTGCGTCCTCGTGACCCAGCGGGCCCGGATCGCCGGCCGGCCGCCGCCTGCCGCCACCGCCGCCGCTCCCGGCCCCGCCCCCGACGTCCCCGGGGCCCCGCCCGCGCTCGGGGCGACCCCGCGGACGCGGGTGCACCGCCACCCCGAGCGGGCGCTCACCGACCCGAGCGACCTCGACGAGGTGCTCGACGCCGGGCTCGTCGCCCACGTCGCCTTCGTCGCCGACGGCCACCCGGTCGTCCTCCCGATGGGCTACGCCCGCGACGGCGACCGCCTCCTCCTCCACGGGTCGAGCCGCAACCGGATGCTCGCCGCCGTGGCCGGCGGAGCCGAGCTCTGCGTGACCGTGACCCTGCTCGACGGGCTCGTCCTCGCCGGGACCGCCTTCACCCACTCGATGAACTACCGCAGCGCCGTCGTCCACGGGCGCGGCCGCGAGATCACCGACCCGGTCGAGAAGGCGCGCGCGCTCGAGCGCTTCGTCGACTTCCTCGTCCCCGGTCGGACCGCCGAGCTCCCGTCGATCACGGCCAACGAGCTCCGGGCCACCCGGGTGGTCGCCGTCTCCCTCGCCGAGGCCTCGGTCAAGGCGCGCGCCGGCGGCCCGCTGCCGGCGGGCGCACCCGGCCCCTGGACCGGCGTCATCCCGCTGCGCCTCGTCCGCGACGAACCGATCGCCTCCTGACGGACGCTCACCCGGCGAAGTACTTGCGCGCGAGCTGCTCCATCGTCCCCTTGGTCCGGACGGTGGTCGGCCCGAGGAGCCCGGCGACGGCCTTGAGGTCGAGCGGGGACTCGAGCAAGCCGCCGCTCGGCAGCCAGTAGAGCTCACGCTCGCCGAAGGCGAGCCGGTCCGCCGGGGATCCGAGGCCGAGCGCCTCGCGGCGCGCGGCCGCCGGCGGCGCCTCGAGCAGGAGCATGACCTGGAGCTTGCCCTTCGACGCCTCGATCTCGTCCGCCGAAAAGGGCGCCTCGGCCGCGATCGCCCGGACCTCCGCGGCCGTGCGCAGGTAGACGGGCACCGCGTAGCCGAGCCGCTCCCCGAGCTCGGTCTCGATCCGATCCGACAGGTCGGCGAGCGACTCTCCGGCTGGGGCGGCGAAGACGACGTTCCCGCTCGCCCGGAAGAGGCCGACCTCGAGCAGGCCGATGGCCTCGAAGTGGACACGCAGGTCGTCGTTGGTGATCCGCCGCCCGCCAAGGTTCATCCCGCGCAGGAAGGCCGCATGGTCGGGCATCGAGCGCCATCATGCCAACCCGCGTGCCTCGCGTCCGCCGCGCGCAGCCGGGCTGGTAGCTTCGGCCCGTGGTGGTGGGGATCCGAAGACTCCGGGGGGCTGGCCTCGTCGTGATGCTCGCCGCCCTGCTCGCCGCCTGCGGGTCGAGTGCCCAGCCGCCGGCCGCGCCCACCTCCGCGACCCCGCGGCCCGGGCGCCCGGGCGCCGGGCGTCCGCCGGTGACGTTGGGGGCGAAGAACTTCACCGAGGAGTTCGTCCTCGGCCAGCTCTACGCCCAGGCTCTCCAGGCGGTCGGCTACCGCGTCCGGCTCGCCTCCGACCTCGGGGCGACCGAGGTCGTCGACCGCGAGCTCGTGAGCCGCCGGATCGACGGCTATCCCGAGTACACGGGGACGATCCTCTCCTCCCTGGCCCGCGACGCCCGCCGCCCGGCGAGCGCCGCCCAGGCCTACGCCTGGGCGAAGGCCTTCGAGGTCCAGCGAGGCATGGCCCTGCTCGACACCACGCCCGCCCAGGACAGCGACGTCCTCGCCGCCCGGCCCGCCTACGCCCGGGCCCACCGGCTCACCTCGCTCGCCGACCTCGACCGGCTCGGCCCGACCGCCCGCCTCGGCGCGGCCCCGGAGTTCCGCACTCGCCTCAACGGACTCGTCGGCCTCCGCCGTCTCTACGGCGTCCGCCGCCTGACGGTGGTGGCGCTTCCGATCGGGGACCTCTACCCGGCCCTCGACACCGGACGGGTCGACCTGGCCGCCGTCTTCACCACCGACGGCCAACTCCTCCACGGCGACTACACCCTGCTCGCCGACCCGAAGGGCACCTTCGGCTTCCAGAACGTGACCTTCGTCGTCCGCGCGCCGGTCCTCGCCGCCGAGGGCCCGGCCTTCGCCCAGACCATCAACGCCGTCAGCGCCAAGCTCTCGACCCAGGCCCTCCGGGTGATGAACGCCGCCGTCGCCCTCGGCGGCCAGGCGCCGGCCACCGTGGCCCGGCAGTTCCTCCGGGCCAACGGCCTCGCCTGAGGCCGCCGGCCCGGCTCAGGGCGACCGGCGCGCCGGCCGCCGGCCGGACCGGGATCCGCGCCCGCACGAGCGTCCCCGCCCCGGGCGGGCTCTCGACGGTGAGCGTCCCGTCGAGCGCGCCGACCCGGTCGTCGAGGCCACGCAGACCCGACCCGCGCCCGGGGTCGGCGCCCCCCACCCCGTCGTCGGCGACCTCGACCACGATGTCCCCGTCCTCCTCGACGGCCCGGACCGTCGCCCGCTCGGCCCGGGCGTACTTGAGGACGTTGGTCAGCGCCTCGGCGACCACGAAGTACGCCGCCGCCTCGACCGGCGCCGGCGGCCGCGCCGGGAGGTCGACCTCGCAGCGGACCGGGATCGGCGCCCGGGCGGCGAGGGCGTCGAGCGCCGGCTCGAGCCCGCGATCGCTGAGGATCGCCGGGTGGATCCCGCGCGCGAGCTCGCGCAGCTCGGCCAGGGCGTCGGCGAGCTTGGTCTCGATGCCGTCGATCAACTCGGTCGTCTCCGGGGCGTCCCCGAGTCGGGAGCGGAGGATCCGCAGGTCGATGGCGAGCGCGACGAGCTGCTGCTGGGCCCCGTCGTGGAGGTCGCGCTCGAGCCGCCGCCGCGCCGCGTCGCCGGCCGCGACGATTCGCGCGCGCGAGGCGCGGAGCTCCTCGACCCGGGCCCGGAGGTCGGCCTTCAGGCGGTCGTTGTCGATCGCCATCGACGCCCCGGCCGCGGCGGCCGCCACGAGCTCGGGGCTGGCGTCGAGGTTGGCGTCGTGGATGATCGCCGCCACCCGCCGCCCCCCGAGGTCGACCGCCGTCCACGCCCGGTCGGAGCCCGGCTCGGGCAGCGAGACCGGGTGCCCGTGCTCGTCGACGTAGGCCAGGCGGTCGGCCAGCCAGTAGGCGATCGAGAGCGTCCGGTCGCCGAGGCTCTCGGCCAGGGTCTGGCGCACCGGGTCGCCCGGGGCGACGCGCGTGGCCAGGAGCAGTCGCGCCAGCGCCCGCAGGCCTCCGGTCAGCAGGTCGGTGACCGCGAGGGTGACCACGGCGACCGGCGCGGCCAGCAGGCACAGGAGGATGCCGAGCGCCGGACCGAGGGCGAACGGCCCGACGTAGCCGTGGTCGGCCCCGGCCAGGCCCTCGAGCCCGACCCCGACGAGCGCCCCGATGAGGACCAGGCCGGCCCCGCAGATCCCGGCGGCGATCGCGTGGGTCGGGAGCTTCAGCCCGAGCAGGCCGACCGCCCGCCAGAAGGGGCCGCCGCGCAGGCGCTCGCGCACCCGGGTCCACGCCGGCCCGGTCTGGACCCGGAGCGGGGCGATCGGCGGGATCCGGGCGTGGAGCAGGCGGTTGGCCAGCCGCCGCTCGAGCGCCGCGCAGCGCCAGGCGAGCCCGGCAGCGGCGAGGAGCAGGGGCAGGCCGACCCCGAGCGGCCCGAGGATCGCCGCGCAGAGGAGGCCCGCGACGAGCAGGGCGAGGTAGGCGAGCCCGAGCGGGAGGCCGACGACGACGTAGGCCAGCTGGCGCGCGGCCCGCCCCCCGGTCGGGGACGGCGGCCCGGGCGCGCGCGGCGGCCGCGCGCTCACAGTCCGCCCGCCACGGTGACCGCGCCGGTCCGGCTGGCCACGGCGAGCGCGAACGGCGCCGTCGCGCTGGCCAGGACGCCGCGCACGTGGAGCCGGCCGCTGGGCGCCTGGGCGGCGACCCGGTAGTGGCCGGGCGGGACGATCGCCGTCGCGTCGCCGCTCCCCGTGCGCACGTCGAGTCGCTCCGGGGCGCACGCGCTGATCACCCGGACGTCGCCCGACCCGCTCGTCGCCGAGAGCTCGAGCCCGCAGAAGGCGTCGACCGCGATCTCGCCCGACGTCGAACGGAGCTGGGCGTTGCCGCTGAAGCCGTCGAGGCGGACGTGACCGGCGCCGGTGGTCACCCCGACGGAGACGTCGGCCGGAACCGTCAGCCGATAGGAGGCCGAGCAGGCGCCGACGAGGATGCGCGGGCAGCGCGAGGAGACGCGCAGGACGCCCGCGGCGATCGTCCGCCGCTCGACCGCCGGGTGCCCGAAGGCGTAGCGGTCGGTGCGCTCGACGCGGATCGCCTCGCCCCGGGCGCCGACGACGTCGGCGCTCCCCGACGCCAGGTCGAGCTCGACCCGGCTGATCGTCGCCGGCGCCGCGTAGACCGTCGTCCGCGTCCGCCGGCTCGCCACCCAGTCGACCGCGAGGGCGACCGTCAAGACGGCGAGCACGGCCACCGAGGCCCGGAGCGCGAGGCTCGCCGGTCGCACCACCGCTCAGGCACGCAGGAAGCGGAGGACCGCCAGCACCCGCCGATGGTCGTCCCCGGCCGGCGGTAGGTCGAGCTTGGCGAAGATGCTCGTGACGTGCTTCTCGACGGCCCGTTCGCTGACCACGAGGCGTTCGGCGATCGCGTGGTTCGAGCGGCCCTCGGCCATCAGCCCGAGCACCTCGCGCTCGCGCGGGCTCATCCGCTCGAGCGGGTCGGCCTCGCGGTGCCGGCGAAGAAGCCGGCCGACCACGTGCGGGTCGATTACCGACTCCAGGTTGGCCACTCGATGAACCGCTCCCAGAAATTCTCCGATGTCGGTGACCCGTTCCTTGAGTAGATAGCCGACTCCGGCCGCGCCTCCGCCGATCAGCTCGAGGGCGTAGTGCTCCTCGATGTGCTCGGAGAGGACGAGCACCCCGATCGACGGGAGCTCGCTGCGGATCTGGAGGGCCGCGCGGAGGCCGTCGTCGGTGTGGTCGGGTGGCATGCGGACATCGACGACGGCGACGTCCGGCTTGTGGGCCCGCGCCTTGCGCAGGAGGTCGGGGGCGTCGCCGGCCTGCCCGACGACCTCGCAGCCGCCCTCGACGAGGAGGCGGACGAGGCCTTCGCGCAGGAGCACCGAGTCGTCGGCGACGACGACCCGTAGCCGTGCGTTCATCGCGGCGGCGGTGCGCCCGCCCCGAGCAGGGCGCGGAGCCGCGCCCCGCAGAGCTCCCCCTTGGCCACGAAGCCGCATGCCCCGCTCTTGCCGACGAGCGCCCCGAAGTCGGCCGCCTCCCGGCTCGAGGTGAGGATGACCGCCGGGGCCCCCGCCGCCCCGGTCACCCGGGCCGCGACCGCGAAGCCGTCGATGTCGGGAAGCTGCACATCGAGGAGGATAAGGTCGGGGCGCAGGGCCGCCGACATCGCCTCGGCCGAGGTCCCGTCGCCGGCGACGCCGACCACCTCGAAGCCCTCGGCCTCGAGCAGCCGCCGGGCGCTCGTCCGGAAGCACTCGTGGTCGTCGACGATCAGGACGGTCGTGCCCATCGGGGCTCCATCCTGACGGCTCGAGCCCGGGTTGGCCATCCGCATGACCCTACCCGCCCGCCGCGCCGACGGTCTCAGGCGACGCCGGCCTCGGCGCGCCAGCGGGCGGTCGTCGCCCGCAGGCGTCCGAGCGAGAGCACGCCGGTCGCCGCCGGCAGCCAGGTGGCCACGGCCCGGTAGGCGAGCACCGCGGCGATCACCGGGGCCGCCGGGCCGCCGAGGGCGACGAGGACGCCGATCAGGCCGCCGCTGAGGCTGCCGGGTAGCGGGAGGACGTTGCACGCGGTCCCGAGGAAGTAGCCGAGCACGAGGACCGCGACCGCCGGGTGGGCGCCGAAGGCGTCGAGGAGCGCGAAGAGCACGGCGAGGTCGAAGGCCCACCAGGCGACGGCTCCGAGGAGCGCCGGGTGGGGCCGGCGAAGCTCGCCGGCGCTCCGCCGCAGCGCCGCCCGCAACACCGGGAGGCCCTCGCCGGCGCGGGTGGCGACGGCCGCGGTGCGGCCCGAGCCGCGGGCGGCGATCCGGGCCAGGAGGCGCCCGAGCGGCGCCGGCGCCGAGACGACGAGGAGGACGCCGGCGGCGATCGCCGTGGCGAGGACGGCGCCGAGGAGGCCGATGACCCGCCCGTGGGGGGTCGGGACGAGCCCGGTGGCGACGGCGGCGCCGGCGAGGCCGAGGGCGGCGACGAACACGCTGTAGAGGAGGAGGAGGAAGGCGAGCAGGCGCTCGGCGAGCTCCGCGGTGCGGACGCCGTGCGCGCGCAGGGCCCAGACGGTGACCGCGGCGCCGCCGAGGCCGGCCGTGGGGAGGAGTCGGGTGGCGGCCGTCCCGGCGAGACTGATGTCGTAGGAGTCGCGCAGGCCGAGACGGGAGCTCGCGCCGGAGACGACCCGATGGAGGAGGAGCACGTAGCCGGCGACCGACGCGGCCTCGAACGCCGCGGCCGCGGCCACGAGGCCCCAGTCGGCGTGGACGGCGCGCCCGAGGGCGACGAGGAAGTCGTGCCCGCGCCAGGCGAGGAGCCCCGCGCAGAGGCAGGCGGCCGCCACGCCGAGGACGCGGGCGTGCCGACCCAGCCCTCCGGCCGCGCCCCGGCCGGAGGGCGCGATCTCGTGGAGGAGGCCGATGGCAGCGGCCGGGCGCAGCGAGAGCCTGCCTGTCGTGGGGATGAGCACCTCGCGAGCCTGCCACGCGGCCGCGCTCGGGTACATGGGGGCAGCCGGCGTCCACCGGTACGGCTGGCCGTACCGCCGGCCCGACCCGACCCGACCCGCCGACCCGACCCGACCCGCCGACCCGACCCGACCCGACCCGGCCCGGCGCGGCGCGCCGGGGGTCCTCAGGCCGGGCTCAGGGCGAGGCGAGCTCGACCGGCCCGTCGAGCTCGGGCCGGTCGGCGTCCGGGGCGGCGACGAGGGTCGCCGCCCGGGCGAGGTCGCTGGCCGAGCGGTAGCGCTCGCCTGGGTCCTTGCTCATCGCCGCGGCGATCACCCGGTCGAACCCGGCGGGGATGTCCGGGGCCCCGGCGCTCGGCGCCGGGACCGGGAGGCTCATGTGGGCGAAGATCGTGAGCACGTGGTTCTCACGCGGGAACGGGACGTTGCCCGAGATGAGCTCGAAGAGGAGGCAGCCGAGGGCGTAGACGTCGCTGCGGGCGTCGACGTGGTCGCCGCTCGCCTGCTCGGGCGGGATGTAGTCGGGCGTGCCGACGTAGCCGCCGATCCCGGTCAGGGCGTTGCCCTCGTCGACCCGCTTGGCCAGGCCGAAGTCGGTCAGGTAGAGGTGCTCGTGGGGGGCCGCCCCGGTGACGAGGACGTTGCCCGGCTTGACGTCGCGGTGGACGAAGCCCTGGGCATGGACGGCGTCGAGCGCCCCGGCGATCTGGCTGACCAGGCGGGCGGCGTGGCCCGGGCTGAAGCGGCCATAGTGGCGGCGGAGCTGGTCGAGGCCGACGCCCTCGACGAAGCGCATGACCATGTACTGGACCCCGCCGTCCTCGCCGACCCGGTGGACGGGGATGATGTGAGGGTGCCTGATCTGCGTGGCCAGGGCCGACTCCCGCGCGAAGCGGGCGCGGAGCCCGGGGTCACCGGTCAGCTCGGGTCGGATGACCTTGAGCGCCACCTCGCGGCTGGCGTCGAGCTCCCAGGCCCGGTAGACGAGGCCCATCTCGCCGCGTCCGGCCAGTTCATGGATGCGGCACCCGGCGAAGGTCTCCCCCACGGCAAGCTCCCGCGGGTTCCCGGCGAATCGGCGGCCGCCGATGGCCGCCACGCGGGTGGGCCCGGGGGTGTCTGCCACGCCGTCAAGCTTACCCGCCACCGAGGGCACGGGGATCGGACCCATGGTCCCATCATTGCACCCGGCGGGCGCGCCGCATATACGAATATCCGGCCAGTTCGGGGTACGGCTGGCCGTACCCGGGGTCCGGCCGACCCGAGCGCGTCAGAGCTCGATCCGCTCGCCCATCGTCACCGTGCGGTTGTCCGGGAGGCCGAAGTAGGCGACCGGGTTGGCGGCGTTGTGGGCGAGGTGGAGGAAGAGGCGCTTGCGCCACATCCGCATTCCCGGGGCCTTCGACGGGACGATCGTGATCTGCGAGATGAAGTAGGAGGCCTGGTCGATCTCGCCGGTCCCCTCGAGCAGCCCGAGGCGGTCGGCCAGCCCCAGGGCGGCGGGGACGTCGGTGTCGTCCTGGAAGCCGAAGTGGGCGGTCACCCGGGTGATCCCGTCGTGGGGGTCGCCGAGGTCGTCGGGGTCGATCCGATCGTCCTCGGCGACGTGGGGGACGCGCTCGGTCGCGATCGAGATGATCACGACCGTCTCGTGGAGGACGTGGTTGTGTTCGACGTTGGCCCGCAGGGCGAGCGGCGTGGTCTCGGGGTTGGCGTTGAGGAAGACAGCCGTGCCCGGCACCTCGCGGACGGGGATCTCGCGCGTGCCGAGCTCGCGGACGAACTCGCGCAGGAGGCCCTCTTCGCGGTTCCGGTTGGCGGTCACGATCGCCCGGCCCTTGCGCCATGTGCTGAGGATCGTGAACACGAGCGCGGCGATGGCCAGGGGGAGCCAGCCGCCGTGGACGATCTTGGTCAGATTGGCCGCGAAGAACGTGACCTCGACGGTGAGGAAGGCGACGGCGAGGAGGGCGACCACCGGCCGCGGCCGGTGCCAGAGCATCCGGGCGACGGCGAGGAAGAGGATCGTGTTGAGGATGAACGTCCCGGTGACCGCGACCCCGTAGGCCGAGGCGAGGGCGGCGGAGGACCCGAAGGCGAGGACGAGGCCGACGACGGCCACGAACAGGGCCATGTTGATCCCGGGGGCGTAGACCTGCCCGACCTCGCTCTCGGAGGTGTGGCGGATGGTCAGCCGCGGGAGGTAGCCGAGCTGGACGGCCTGGCGGGTCACGCTGAACGCGCCGGAGATGACCGCCTGGGAGGCGATCACCGTGGCCACCGTGGCCAGGAGCACCATCGGCACCTGCGCCCAGGAGGGGACGAGGAGGAAGAAGGGGTTGACCACCGCCCCGGGGGAGCGGAGGATCAGCGCGCCCTGGGCGAGGTAGTTGAGGGTCAGGGCGGGGAAGACGATGAAGAACCAGGCCCGGCGGATCGGGGCCCGGCCGAAGTGGCCCATGTCGGCGTAGAGCGCCTCGGCGCCGGTGACCGCGAGCACGACCGAGCCGAGGGCGATGAAGGCGACGCCGCCGTGGTCGGCGAGGAACTGCGCGCCGTAGGTCGGCGAGAGGGCCTTGAGCACGGCGGGGTGGTGGGCGACCTCGATCAGCCCGACGACGCCGAGGACGCCGAACCAGAGGCCCATGACCGGACCGAAGAGGCGGCCGACGAGTTGGGTCCCGAAGTGCTGGATCGCGAACAGGACGGTGATCACGGCGACCGTGATCGGGAGGACGAGCGACCCGAGGCTCGGCGCGGCCACCTTCAGCCCCTCGACGGCCGAGAGCACCGAGATCGCCGGGGTGATCATCCCGTCGCCGTAGAAGAGCGAGGCGCCGAGGATGCCGAGCATGATCAGCGTGACCTTGGCCCTCGCGCTCCGCAGGCGGAGCCCCTCGATCAGGGAGGTCAGGGCCATGATCCCGCCCTCGCCGCCGTTGTCGGCCTTCATGATGAACGTCACGTACTTGACCGAGACGATCATCGTGATCGACCAGAAGACGAGTGAGATCACCCCGTAGACCTCGCTGGGGGTGGCGTGGACGGCGTGGTTGTCGGCGGTGAAGACGGTCTGGAGGGCGTAGAGCGGGCTCGTTCCGATGTCGCCGAAGACGACGCCGAGGGCGCCGAGGCTGAGGGCGGCCATCCCAGCGTGGGCGACGGGGGCAGCCGGCCTCCGGGGCGGGGGGCCGGCCCGGGCGGCCGCCGGTGCTCTGGGAGGGGCCACGAGGAGACCTTAGGGGCCGGCGGGGCGGTTCGCCGCCGGCCGCGGAGGGTAGCTGTGTCCGGCGGGCGGGCGCAGGCGTCGGCCGCCGGCGCGCGAGGCCGGAATGGTCGCCGGGCACGGCGGCCGGCCGGTGAGACTCAGACCCAGGAGGGGGTCCGCATGACGACGGAAACCGATCAGGCCAGCCGGGCGGCCGGGGCGGCCCCGGCCGGAAGGGAGCGGCTCGCCCGGGGCGCGCTCTCGAGCGTCGACGTCGCGGTCAGCACGATGGCCAACATCGGTCCGGCGATGAGCTTCTTCTTCGGCTTCGGGACGATCGTCGCGGCGGCCGGAGTCGCGGCGCCGCTGACCGTCGTGGCCGCGGCGATCGCGATCGCCCTGCTCGGCAACACGCTGACCCAGTTCTCCCGCTCCCAGCCGTCGGCCGGGTCGTTCGTGACCTTCATCGGGCGGACCTTCGGCCCGTGGTCGGCGATCACCGCGGCGATCGTCCTGATCAGCGGCTACATCATCGCCGTGTCGGCCGTCGTCGCGATCTCGGGGGGCTGGGCCCACACGATCCTCGACAAGTACGTCGGCATCTCGATCCCCTGGCAGGTGTTGACGGCGGTCCTCGCCGCCGGGGCCCTCTACCTCGTGATCAGCGGGGTCAAGCCGACGACGACGGTGGCGGGCGTCTTCTTCGTCTTCGAGATGGCCCTGATCCTCGCGGTGGCCGTCGCCCTCCTGATCCAGCACGGCGGCAGCCTCAACCTCCACCCCTTCGACCCCGGGCGTCTGCGCAACGGGTTCTCGGGGCTGTCGCTCGGGTTCCCCCTGGCCGTGTTCCTGTTCGTCGGCTGGGAGAACTCGGCCCCCCTGGCCGAGGAGAGCACCGACCCGCGGAGCAACGTCGGGCGGGCGGTGTTCGCGAGCATCGCCCTGATGGCGGTCACCTACGTCCTCCTCTCCTACGTGACCGTGGTCGCCTTCCACGACGACGTCAAGGCGCTCGGCGCGTCGAGCGTCCCCTACGTGGACGCGGCCGCCGGCGTCGCCGGGGTACTCGGCTTCCTCGCCTACCTCGCCGGCTTCACCTCGATCGTCGGCTCGCTCCTCGCGGCGACGAACTCCCAGGCGCGGATCCTCTTCAGCTCCGGGCGGGAGGGCCTCCTCCCGGCCTGGGTCGGGTCGGTGACCGCGCGGACGCGGACGCCGTGGGCGGCCCTCGTCGTCTACGTGACCGTGGCCCTCGGCCTGACCTACGTGTTCGGCTGGAGCACCGACCCGGTCGTCTTCTTCGGGGAGATCGCCACGCTCGGGACGATCCTGATCGCCCTGGTCTACCTGGTCGCCAACGTCGCGCTTCCGTTCTACTTCCGCCGCCATCACCCGGACGCGGTCTCCCCGCTCAAGCACGTCGTGCTCCCGGTGCTCGGCGCCCTGGCCATCGGCTATCCGCTCTATGAGCTGATCAAGCCGGGCCAGCCGCACCCGTTCGACCGCTACCCGTACGTCGCCCTCGGCGTCCTCGTCGTCGCCGCGGTCTACGCCGCCGCCCTCAACCGGCGCGACCGGACCCTCGGGGAGCGGATCGGCTCGGTGGTGGCCGACGCCGAGTAGTCGGGCGGCGGGGTCAGGCCGCTCGGGCCGAAGGGCTCGGTGAGGATCCGCTCGGGGGCGTAGCCGGCGGCGGGTGTCGAGCTTCGACCAGGTCGTGACGCAGTGGATGTCCCCGGCGAAGGACGACCGCGGGAGGGCGCGGATCTCGGCCCAGCTCCACCGGATCGGCGCCGCAACGAGGCCCTCGACGCGGAAGCTCCAGTCGTCGGTGTCGACGCGGGGGGTCGGTCCGACGGTGAGGACCGGGAAGCCGGTCTCCTGGTGCTGCCCGGGCGGGAGGCGGCCCTCGAGTCCGGCCTGCGTGCGGCGGCGGGCGCCGAAGCCCTGGTTGAGGAAGTCGGTCATCCTGGGGGAGGGGGTCCCGGATCCGGCGGATCGTAGCGCTCGCCCCGTCGCCATAGTCTATGCTTGCCGATAGGCAAACAATTGATCGGCGGCGACGGCGGCGACGGCGGGAGCGGACGGCGAGTGGACTCAGAGCACGAGGCGCAGGACCTGGCGGCGGAGCTGCGGGCGGCGGTGCTCGGCCTGGCGCGCGAGCTGCGTACCCTGGCGAGCGAGCACGGGCTGACCCCGACCCAGACGAGCGTCCTCGGCCTGGTCGAGCGGCGGGGTCCGCTCCGAGCGTCGGACATCGCGGCGGCCGAGGGGCTCAACCCGACGCTGGTCTCGCGGGTGCTCGGCCACCTCGAGGCCGGCGGCTTCGTGACGAGGGCCGCGGACGCGAGCGACGGGCGGGCGGCGCGGATCGGGGTGAGCCCGGCCGGGCGCGCCCTGGCTCGGCGGGTCAGGGAGCGGCGAACCCGGTGGCTCGAGGAGCGGCTGGGCTGCCTGTCGGCCGGGGAGCGGGAGAGCCTCCTGGGGGCGCTCCCGGCGCTGCGAACGCTGGCCCGGGGCGAGCGGAGGCCCGGATGAGGCGGCTGACCGCGGGCTCGTTCGCGTCCCTTTCGGTGCCGAACTACCGCCGGTACTTCACCGGGCAGGCGGTGAGCCTGGTCGGGACGTGGATGCAGACGGTGGCCCAGGCGTGGCTCGTCCTCGAGCTCTCGCACTCGGGGACGGTCCTCGGGGTGCTGGTCGCCGTCCAGTTGCTGCCGGTGCTCCTCTTCAGCCCGTACGCCGGGGTGATCGCCGACCGGATCGACAAGCGGCGGCTGCTCGTGGCCAACAACGTCTTCTCGGGCGTCCTGGCCGTGGCCCTCGGCCTCCTGACCATCTCCGGGGCGGTGACCCTGTGGATGGTCTTCGCGCTGGCCGCGGGCCTCGGCCTGGCCCGGGCGTTCACGGCGCCGGCCCAGCAGTCGTTCGTCTCCGAACTGGTCGGGGTCGAGCTGATCCAGAACGCGGTCAGCCTCAACAACGTGATGCTGAACGCGGCGCGGGCGGTCGGGCCGGCGCTGGCCGGGGTGCTGATCGCCTCGGTCGGGGTGGGCGTGTGCTTCCTGGTCAACGCGGCGAGCTTCATCGCGGTCCTGGTCGCGCTCGGGTCGATGGACCGCCGGGCGCTCCAGGCGTCGCCGCCGGTCGTCCGGGGGCGGGGCCAGGTCCGGGAGGGCCTCCGCTACGTGCGCTCCAAGCCGGGACTCCTCGTCCCGCTGATGATGATGGGGCTGGTCGGGACCCTGGCCTACGAGTTCCAGGTCTCGCTCCCCCTGATGGCGACCGGCCCGCTCCACGGGGGGGCGGGGGCCTACGGGTTCATGACCGCGGCGATGGGGATCGGGGCGGTGGTCGGCGGCCTGCTCGTCAACAGCCGGCTCCGCGTCGGCATACGTTCCCTGTCGTCGCTCTGCTTCATTTTCGGAGCTGCGATCGCCGGCTCGGCCGTGGCCCCGTCGCTAGCGGTCGAGCTCGGCCTGCTGCTCCTGGTCGGGGCGGCGTCGACGGCGTTCATGTCGACGAGTGCGAGCACCCTGCAGCTGCGGTCCGACCCGCAGTTCCGGGGCCGGGTGATGGCCCTGTGGTCGGTCGCCTTCCTCGGGTCGACGCCGATCGGGGGACCGGTGATCGGGGCGATCTGCGAGTACGTCTCCCCGCGGGCCGGGCTCCTGGTCGGGGCGGTCGCGTGCATGGTGTGCGCGGGCCTCGGCTGGGCGACGGCGAGCCGGCTGTCCGGGCGGCGCGAGCCGGCGCGTGCGGGGGGGCGGGAGGTCGCGGCGAGCCGCTGAGCGGTGAGGCGGCGAGCCGCTGAGCGGTGAAGGCCGCCGAGGCCGCCGAGGTCGGAGCCGCGCCGGGTCAGTCGAGGAGGTCGTAGGCCGGGAGGGTGAGGAACTCGACGAGGTCGGGGGCGAGGGCGACCTGGTCGAAGAGCTGGCGGGTCTCGTCGGGGTGCCCGGAGCGCCAGGTCTCCTCGCCGACGTCGGCGCGGATCTTGGCCGTCTCGTCGTCGAGGATCTGGCGGACGAGCTCGGCGGTGACCGTCCGCCCGTCGTCGAGCCGGACCCGGTGCCGGACCCACTGCCAGATCTGGGTGCGGGAGATCTCGGCGGTGGCGGCGTCCTCCATCAGGCCGTCGATCGCGGCGGCGCCGCGGCCGCCGAGCCAGAAGGAGATGTAGCGGAAGCCGACGCTGATGTTCGTGCGCAGTCCGGCCTCGGTGATGTGGCCGGGGGTGGCGGCGAGGTCGAGGAGGTCGGCCGGACCGACGTCGACCGGGGGCCGGCGGTCGAGCTGGTGGGGACGGCCGCCGAGGCCGTCGGCGAAGACGTCGCGGGCGACGGGGACGAGGTCGGGATGGGCGACCCAGGTCCCGTCGTAGCCCTGCCCGACCTCGCGCTCCTTGTCGGTCCGGACGCCGGCGAGGGCGGCGTCGTTGGCGTCGGCGTCGGCCCGGGAGGGGATCAGGGCGGCCATCCCGCCGATCGCGTGGGCGCCGCGGCGGTGGCAGGTCGCGGCGAGGAGCTCGGCGTAGGCGCGCATGAAGGGCACGGTCATGGTCACGTCGCCCCGGTCGGGGAGGACGAACTCGGGCCGGTCGGGGAAGCACTTGATCGCCGAGAAGATGTAGTCCCAGCGCCCGGCGTTGAGGCCGGCCGAGTGGTCGCGGAGCTCGTAGAGGATCTCGTCCATCTCGAAGGCGGCGGGGAGGGTCTCGATCAGGACGGTCGCCTTGATCGTCCCGGGCGGGATCTGGCGGGCTTCCTCGGCGAAGGAGAAGACGTCGTTCCAGAGCCGGGCCTCGCGGTGGGACTCGAGCTTCGGGAGGTAGAAGTAGGGCCCGGACCCGCGGTCGAGGAGGGCCTGGGTGGAGTGGAAGACGTAGAGGCCGAAGTCCATCAGGGCCCCGGCGATCGGCTGGCCGTCGAGGAGGAGGTGGCGCTCGGGGAGATGCCAGCCGCGGGGGCGGGCGAGGACGGTGGCCGGCGTCGGGCCGAGCTCGTAGTGGCGCCCGTCGGAGCCGTCGTAGGCGATCGTGCCGCGGGCGGCGTCGCGGAGGTTGACCTGCCCGTCGACCATGTTGCGCCAGGTCGGGGTGTTCGCGTCCTCGAAGTCGGCCATGAACCCGTCGGCCCCGGAGTTGAGGGCGTTGATCGTGAGCTTTCGGTCGGTCGGCCCGGTGATCTCGACCCAGCGCTGCTCGAGGGCGGCCGGGGCGGGGGCGACCCGCCAGTCGCCGTCGCGGACGTCGCGGGTCTCCTCGAGGAAGTGGAGATCCTCGGCGCCGCTGGCGAGCCGAGCCCGGCGGTCGGCCCGGGCGCGGAGGAGCTCGTCGCGGACGGGACCGAACCGGCGCTGGAGCTCGGCGACGAAGGCGAGGGCCTCGTCGGTGAGGATCTCCTCGTGGCCGGGATCGATCGGGGCGCGGAGCTCGAGTGTGTCGGGGGTCATCAGGTCTCGGTGGGTGGATTTGGGCGGGACATCGCACCTACGACAGTAGCCGCGACGGCGGGGCGACGGACGAGCGGCGACCGGGCGGGGCGCGATTGGGCGCGAGCGATCAGGCGGCGGCGCGGTGCTGGGAGTCGCCGGACGAGAAGATCGCATGCAGCTCCGCGAGGTCTGCCTCGAGCGCTCGGACGCGATGGGTCATGCGATCCCGGTGGTTTCGGAGCTCGTCGGCTTCGGTCGCGGAGGCAGCGGACTGACGAACGTCCTCGAGTCTCGCGGTGACGTCCCTGAGCTCGGCCAAGGCTTCCTCCAACGCTTGACGACCGGCGTCCTCGGTGGCTCGGTCGAGCCGGTAGTAGCCGGGGCGCGAGCCTCTGGCCACGGCTGGCGAATCGCGGACGTTGGTCAGGAAGCTGGCCAAGGGATCCTTCCCGCCGACGACGACGCCGGCGACCAGCATCCGCTCGTACCACTCGCGGTAGTGAATCTGTGCTCCCCCGACGGTCGTCCACAGGAGTCGACCGGCCTCCCGACGCAACTCGCGCCCCTTCACCAGGCGACCCGGCCGGGCCGCGACCGCATCGACGACGCCCTGATTCCCATGGGTGAGCTGCGCGAGTAGCTGTTGTCGATCAAGGAGGCTCCGGATCTCCTCTCGCAGCTCGTCGAGCTTGAGCCCAAGGTCGTGTTCGCGGGCCCGCAGCGACGCCAGGGCCCGCTCGATGCGTTGATTCTCATCCGTGGCGGCGCGGATCAGGGATGAGCTCGGGAGCAGTTGCGTCGCCATGAGGCCAAGGTCTAGCCGATGCGCCGGTCGTTTGTCGGGGCGCTCGCCGCCGCCGCTGTGGGGACCCGTGGACAGTCGCTATTTTCTGGCGCTATCTCCCAGAAGCCTGTCCACACGCGCCTGTGGCTAACTGGCTAGCAAAGAGATAACTCCCGCAAATAGCAGGCAAAACGCCGCGTGTCGACAGAGAGCGACGACGCGAGGCGACCCAGCATGGTCTCAACTGGTCGGGCCGACCGGCCCGCCCGGGCGACCGTTCCGTCCGAGGCGAGCCTTAGGTTGATCCCCATAGCAACCAATACCTATGAGCGAGGCGCCGGCCATGTCCGGCGCGGATCGGCCCGAGAGAGGCAACCGAATGACCAGTCGTGTGTCGTTCCTAGCGATCCCGAATGGCCATCTGATGATTGTGCACGCGCGGCGGGCCGACGTGGCGTGACCAGGCCGCCGCGATGCGCCGGCTCGGCGCCTTGCGGTCATTCTCGATGGCATGCCGGCCATCCTCCGTTTCAAGGAGGGCCCGGGTGTCGTCGTCATCGGTGAACCCTCGCTCGGACCCTATGCACATGACGCGCGGATCGAGCTGCTGCCCGTCCTCGAACTGACCCTCGCGCCCGCGTTGTCGGCGGTCGCATGATGTCGGCCGGGCGGGATCGGTCGGCCGCGGCGCCATCGGATGGCACCGCGCCGTTCACGCTCAGGCACATCAAGGAGGATCTGGAGGATCTCGGCTCTGGGTTCGACGGCGCACCGGACCTGGAGTTCCGCTCGGCGACCGCGGCGCTCGACCTCGAGGAATCCGGCCTGAGCTACCAGCGCGTTCCGCCCGGGTATCGGATTCCGGACGGCCACACGCACAAGAAGCAACAGGAGGTGTACGTGGTCCTGGGCGGGAGCGGGCGGATGAAGGTCGACGACGAGATCGTCGAGCTCAAGGAATGGGACGCGGGGCGCGTCCCGCCCGGTACGTGGCGAGGCTACGAGGCCGGGCCGGACGGCCTCGAGATCCTCGTGGTCGGCGCGCCCAGTCTCGGCGAGGCTCCGCGCGATGACGTCGATGGCCGGCGCGACTGGTGGGCTGACCCGTAGACTTGTCCGGAAGTAGTGCTCGGCGAAAGTGGTCAGTCGGAGTCGCCGGGGGCAGGGCGCGGGATGCGTCCGAGCCTGTCCGCGCGTGCGCTTAGACTCCTGATCCGTGGACCAGCTGATCGGGATCTGGACGGTTGGCCATTCCAACCACGAACTCGAGCGGTTCGCGGAGCTGGTGATCAGCGCGCGGATCGAGGTGCTCGTCGACGTCCGCTCCTACCCGTACTCGCGCTACGCGCCGCATTTCAACCGCGAGGAGATCGCAGCGACGATCGAGCGCCGCGGGGTCCGCTACGTCTTCATGGGCGACGAGCTTGGGGGGCGGCCGTCGCGCGAGGAGCACTACGACGGCGACGGGCACGCACTGTACGGACCGATGTCACAGGAGCCTGCGTTTCGGGCGGCGATCGACCGGCTGCTCGACGGGGCGAGCGGGCGTCGGCTGGCGTTGATGTGCAGCGAGGGGGATCCGCGCGACTGCCATCGGCGACTGCTCGTGGGACGCGTGCTCGCCGAGCGTGGGGCGGAGCTCCGGCACATCCTCCCGACCGGCGAAGTCCTGGTGGAGTGCACGGTCGAGCTCGGGGACGAGTCGTGCCAGTGCTCGCTGTTCGGAGAGGAAGCCCCGTGGAGATCTACACAATCGGTTCCACGCAGACGACGGCTGAGCACTTCTTCGCGCGGTTAGCTGACGCGGGGGTCGAGCGGCTGCTGGACGTCCGCCTGAACAACTCGTCGCAGCTCGCCGGGTTCGCGAAGGCGCGGGACCTGCCGTACTTCCTGAGCGAGCTCATCGGTGCCTCCTACGCGCATGATCGGCGGTTGGCGCCGACGCGGAAGATGCTCGACGCCTACCGCAAGCGCGCTGGCTCGTGGGCCGAGTACGAGGCGGCTTTCTTTGAGCTGATGCGGCAACGGCGGATCGAGTTGGTGCTACCGGCTGGGGATTTCGACGCCCGGACGGCCCTGCTGTGCAGCGAGGCTGCGGCCGACCGCTGCCATCGCCGGCTGGTCTGCGAGTACCTCGCCGAGGCTTGGCCGTCGATCAGAGCGGTCCATCTATGAGCCTGTGCGGATCGTCGTCAATCACGTCACCAGGATGCGGGCGCCGCGGATCTGCGTTGCCGGGATCGACGTCGAAACCGGTGCCCACGTTCGTCCGACCACGCCGGCGTCGGCCCCCCTCACACGGAGCCTGCTGAGGCCGGCGGGCGGTCCGTTCGGGATCGGAGCGATCGTCGACCTCGGCCGGGTGGAGCCCCGCCCCTCGCCGCCCGAATGCGAGGACCACCGGTTCCGGCCGAGTCGGGCCCGCCACATCGAGGATCTGAGCGCCGCTGATTTCCTGGACGCGCTCAGCCGTGTGAGCGCGGCGAGCCTGGAGGACGGCTTTGGGCCGAGCCTCGAGCGTGTCGGTTGGAAGTACGCGGTCGAGGCCGGCGCGGGGGATCGATCGCTGGCCGTCGTGCGGGCCGTGCGCCGGCCGGTGCTCGACATCGACAGGACATATGGCCGGCTGCAACTGCGCTTCAACGACTCGGATCCGCCGGCCTACCTGCCGGTGACGGATCTCCGCTTCTACGAGACCGACCAGGCGACAATCTGCCGCGACCTGGTCGCGGATGTCGCGCGGCGGTTGAAGGCGGGCGTGGATGCGTACCTGATGCTGGGGCTCGCCCGCGCGTACCGGGCTCAGGACGACGACCGTGGTCGCCACTGGCTCCAGCTGAACGGACTGTGCCTGGCCGACCGACCGGTCGGCAGTCGACCTTGAGAGCGCCGCAGGGGTGGCTGAGGTCTTCCCCGAAGGCGTTGCCGAGCCGGCCGACCAAGCCGTAGAGACCGCCGAGCGGATCTTCGAGCTACGCGAGCGACACCGCTCGCTCGTCTGGAGACAACGGGCGCGAATGGTCTGAAGCTCCTGTCCGAACCCTTCCGGCGGCCGCTCGTCAACGTCGACACCGTCGGAGGCGTTCTCGGCGTCACGTTCCCCACCGCCAACCGGCTCGTCGCCGGCAGGAGGCCACCGAGGTAGGCTCCTTGGGCAAGAGTCGGGCCGGGTGACCAGGTCGGCCGGGGGCCGCTCCTCCGGCAGGATTGCCGAGCAAGTGCAACCGGCGATCGAGCGACCGGGCGGGGTGCGCGAGGTGCGGGCTACGCCTTGTAGGCGAGAACCCAGTATCCGAACCCGGCGAGGGCCAAGCCGGTGAGGAGGGCCAGCGATAGCAGGTAGGGAACCCATCTGGCGGACGCGGCCACGCGCGTGGCGGAGCCGTCCTTGGTCGCAGCGTTCATCCGGGCGCGGAAGTTGGGCGGGTGATAGGAGCGCTGCGGCCTGCCGAGGGCGACCCGCCGGGCGGCGAGATACCCTTGGAGGTCGTCGGCCACCGCCCGGACCGGACGACGCCCGAGGAAGACCGAGGCGAAGAAGCCGACGATCTTCGCGTCCTTGTTCGTCGTCCACAGCGACTTGATCGGCGCCCAGAGCGAATGCCCGGTGCTGGAGCCCCCGACGAGCTTGGCGTAGTTCCCGGGCGTCGTCACGTCGTGCCTGACCAGCCAGGCGACACCGGCCCCGACGAGGAAGCCGGGGATCGCGTACACGAGCACGAGCAGCGGCGACAGGAGGAGCTGCCATCCCGAGAGCGAACGCCGATCCTTGAGGTTCGGAATGCGCCGCCTGATCTCCTGCTTGTCGAGCCAGCCGAGCTTGACCCGCCGCTTGGCGAAGTGGTTGAAGACGACGAACTGGACGAGCGTGCCGCCGAGGACGCCCTCGTAGACGTTGCGAAGGAGGTGGCGGGTCGAGTTGCTCGGGACGGCGGCGTGCCAGGCCCGGGTGAACGGAGGGTAGACCTCGAAGAGGAGGTAGTAGAGCCCGACGACGATCAGCGTCCCGATGTGGGCGAGGACGACGGCGGCGACGAGCAGCTCGGCCTTGTTGCGCGTCCACTTCAACGGATGGCGGACGAACGTGACCAGCGGGGGCGTGAGGGGTGTCGCCCGGGCGCGTCTCAGTGACAGCGGCAGGCGATGGTGGCCGTCGGAGTCGGTGCCCGCCGGGGGGGTGAGCGCTTCGTCCGTGCCGACCGTGCGGCCGGCGCTGGTTGGATCCATTCGAGCTCGTCTCTCGTTCGTTCGCATTATCTCCTGCTCCGGGCCGACCCGGGGCGGCGTAGCCGGCAATCACGGTTCCAGCCGCGCCATCAGGGTCCTCAGGCCTGGCGCGACGCCATGCCGCCAGCCTTCGCGCCCGTTGTCAGGACGGCTTCGGCGCGCCGCCTTCGGTAGCGCCACCGGTCTTGGGCAAGACCGTCGATGTCGTCCCGGTCTCCGGCCGGGTGTACCTCGGCCCGCCCGGTCGGGTACGGCAGCTTCTCCATGGCGCGCGTCAGCCACCGGTCGGATCGATCCTGGACGCCCGGCACGGGCGGCGCGGGTGACCAGCGCGACGACCGAGCCCGCGTCAGGCAATCGGGCGAGTTCCGCGGCGGCGCTTCGTGGTGCGGCCACCCGTGGCGGAGGGCGGCCGGACCGAGGTGCGCGTCACCGTCGCCAGCTTCAGCGGCTGCGCGCACACAAGCAGCGCGGCCAGTGGCGCCTCGCCGCCGGCGTCATTCGCGCCTGAAAGCAACTTCCAAGGCAGGTTCCGCACCTGCGGGCGCTTCAGCTCGGCCACCGTGCGCGGCACCCAGTGGGACACCCGCGACCGCTGCGAGGGCACCCAGACGCGCGTCGTGCGCGGCGTGGTCGTCGTCCACGACCTGCGCACCGGGCGCGATAGCGTCCTGGGCGCCGGACAGAGCCTGCTCGTGCCCGCGTCGGGATCGGCGCCAGCCGTCCCGACCGGCGAGGCTCGCATGACGCAGTGCCCACCCGGCGACGCGAACAACCCTTCCGAGCAACACGCCGTTCACGTTCACCGGCGTCCTCCCGGGCGCTCCCGCCGGCTCCCCACCGCTGCGCATCGAGTACACCGATTCGACGACGGCGTCGGCAACCGTCGCGTGCACGTCACCGCCGACGCCCGAGGCATCTTCACCGACACCCACACCTTCCCAGCCACCACCGGCGGCTTTACCTACGGCGCCGACGCAATCTCCCGTTACCCCGACGACCCCCTCTCACCCGGCCAGGGCTCCTCATTCACCATTCGCTGAGCTGGCCCGAGGCCCCGCATCGGACCGGCTCACCGCTCGGCCGATGCAGCCGTCCACTCCAAGCCGACGCGGGGACTCGAACCCCGGACCCCTTCATTACGAGTGAAGTGCTCTACCAGCTGAGCTACGTCGGCGCGAGACCGCAGGATACCGGGCCCCGCCCGCCCCGCCCGCCCGCCCGGACCCGCCGTTCCCGCCTCTACGGCCCGCCGGCCGGCACATCCTCCGGGTCGGCCGAGTCGTCCCCGCCCGCCCCGAGCGCCGCTTCCTCCTCCTCGCTCGGCGGCGGCGCCCCCGGAACCGCCGAGTCGGCCCGCTTGGCCGCCCAGTCGGACCGCGCCTCCTTGACGTGCTGGTCGAGCGCCTCGACCTTCTCCTCGAGCCCGGACGCCTCCATCTCGAGCTCGCGCCCCAGCTGCTCGTGATCTTCAGCCATGAAGCCGGCCTACCCCCTCGACCCCGCCCTCCAATCGCCCAGCTCAGCCGGCGGCGCCGCCAGCATCCCGCCTTAGGCCGCCCGGTCCCCGGCGCCCGACTCGCCCCCGTCCGAGCCCCCGAACACCCCGCTCGCCCAGACCGCCGCCAGCCGGACGAGCACCGCCGCCGCCGCCGCCATGTCCCGGACCGAGACCCACTCCCGGCACGAGTGCAGCTCGTGGCCCCCGGCGAAGATGTTCGGCGTCGGCAACCCCATAGCGCTCAGCCGCGACCCGTCCGTCCCCCCACGGATCGGTCGCCGGAGGACCTCGATCCCCTCGGCCGCGATCGCCGCCTCCGCCGCCCCGACGACCTCCGGGTGCCCGGCGATGAACCGGTGCATGTTCGGGTATTGCGGCGTCGCCTCGATCTCGAAGCTCGCCCGCCGCTCCCCCCCGACCACCCGCTCGACGAGCCCCCGGACGAGCTTGACGTGCTCGGCCAGGAGGTCGTCGTCGAAGTCCCGGACGATCGCCCGGATCTCCGCCGACCCGGTCGTCCCCGACACCGCGTAGACGTGGATGAACCCCTCCCGCCCCGACGTCGACTCCGGCGTCAGCCTCCCCGCCGGCAGGCCCGCCACCACCTCCGCGGCCAGCCGCCCCGCGTTGACCAGCTTCCCGAGCGCCTCCCCCGGGTGGACGTCGACCCCCCGGATCCGGATCCGCACCTCCACCGCCGAGAACGACTCGTCCTGGACCTCGCCGATCGTCGACCCGTCGACCGTGTACGCGAACCGCGCCCCGAACCCCTCGACGTCGAACAGCTCCGGACCCATCCCGATCTCCTCGTCCGGGAGGAAGCCGATCCGCACGGTCGGCCGCCCGATGTCCGGATGCCCGGCCAGGTAGGCCACCGCCCCCATGATCTCGGCCACCCCCGCCTTGTCGTCCGCCCCGAGCAGCGTGTCCCCGCTCGAGGTGACCAGGTCCTCGCCCTCCTTCCCCCGGAGCTCCGGCATCGCCGCCGGGTCGAGCACCGTCCCCGCCCGCGGCAGCCGGATCACCCCCCCGTCGTAGTCCCGGTGGACGATCGGCTCGACCCCCGCCCCCGGCGCGTCCGGGCTCACGTCGACGTGGGCCAGCCACCCGATCACCGGCGCTCCGCCGACCACCCCGGCCTCGCCGACCACCCCGGCCTCGCCGACCGACCCCGCCTCGCCCGGCCCCCCGACCACCCCCGGGAGCGTCGCCGTCACGTAGCCGTTCTCGTCGATCTCCGCGTCGCCCAGCCCCAGCCCCAGCAGCTCGCCGACCAGGACCCGTCCCAGCACCAGCTGCCCCGGCGTGCTCGGGCACCCCTCCCGGTCCCGCCGCGACTGGCTGTCGATCCGCGCGTACCGGTCGAACCGCTCGAGCACGTCCCCGGCCAGCTCCTCGGCCAGGCCTGACGTGTACCCCTTCACCCCTCGAACCCCTCGATCCGCGCCCGGACGTCGGCCAGGAACTCGGCCGCCATGATCCCGTCGAGCGCCCGGTGGTCCCACGACAGGCACAGGTTGCACATCGGCCGGATCGCGACCCCGTCCCCCCCGACCACGACCGGCCGCCTGACCACCGCCTCCAGGTCGAGGATCGCCACCTGCGGCTGGTTGATGATCGGCGTCGCCCCGATCGTTCCCCACCGCCCCGGGTTGGTGATCGTGAACGTCGCCCCCCGGACCTCGTCCGGGCCGAGCTCGTCCGCCCGCGCCCGCCGGGCCAGCTCCCCGATCTCGTGGGCCAGCCCGGCCACCGAATGGTCCTCCGCCGCCCGGATCACCGGGACGATCAGCCCCCGCTCGCCCAGCGACACCGCCACCCCCAGGTCGACCCGCCCGTACCGGGTCAGCACATCCCCCTCGAGCGTCGCGTTCAGCCGCCCGAACACCCGCAGCGACGCCACCGTGCACCACGCGACGTACGGCAGCGGGCTCAACCCCGCCCCGACCCGGGCCGCCTCGACCCGGGACATGTCGACCTCGATGATCGTCGTGCAGTGGGCCGCCGTCTGCAGCGAACGGGTCATGTGCTCGGCGATCGCCCGCCGCATCCGAGACAGAGGTTCCCGCACCGCGTCCTCTATCCCGGGGGGCGACGCAACCGGTTCGCCAGCCACGGCGCCCGCCGCCGCCTGCGCCCCTCTACGGGGTACGCCGGCCTCGACGGCAGCTAGGACGTCCTCCTTGCGGACCCGCCCGTCCCGGCCGGTCCCGACCACCCGCGCGAGGTCGATCCCGTGCTCGGCCGCTATCCGCCGGACCACCGGCGAGTAGCCCGCCCCGGGGCGTGTGACGGCCGGCGCGGCAGGCACAGCCGGAACTGCCGATGCAGGTGCGTCGCCCCCACCATCCCCATCCGCCAACCCATCCACCTCGATCCGGGCCAGGACCGTACCGACCGCCACCGTCTCCCCCTCGCCCACCAGCAGCTCGACGACCCGGCCGGCCGCCGGTGCCGGGACGTCGGTGTCGATCTTGTCGGTCGAGATCTCACAGATCGTCTCGTCGCACGACACCCGGTCGCCGACCCGCTTGTGCCAGGTCGCCACCGTCCCCTCCGCGACCGACACACCCATCTGGGGCATCGTCACATCAGTAGTCGAGGAGCTCACGGCACGCCTCGCGAATATCTGACACCTGGGGGAGGAGGGCCTCCTCGAGTGGCGGCGAGAAGGCGATCGGCGCGTCCGGGGTCGCCACCCGCCGGATCGGCCCGTCCAGGTGCTCGAACGCCCGCTCGGCCACCAGGGCCGCCACCTCCGCCCCGGCCGCGCACGTCCGGTTCGCCTCATCGACCACGACCACCTTCCCGCACCGCCGCGCCGATTCGAGGATCGCCTCCTCGTCGAGCGGGACGAGCGACCGGAGGTCGAGGACCTCGACCCCCTCGAGGTCCTCGGTCGCCTCGAGCGCGCTCCAGACCATCGCCCCGTAGGCGATCACCACCAGGCGCTCCCCCGGCCGCGCGATCCGCGCGGTCATCGGCGTCTCGTAGCTTCCGGCCGGGACCTCGCCCCTGACCCGCCGGTAGAGGTTCTTGTGCTCCATGAAGCAGACCGGGTTCGCGTCGCGGATCGCCGCGATCAGGAGGCCCTTCGCGTCCGCCGCCGTCGACGGGGCCACCACCTTCAGCCCCGGCGCGTGCATCAGCCACGACTCCGGGTTCTGCGAGTGGAACGGCCCCCCCGCGAAGCCCCCGCCCGACGGCAGCCGGACGGTGATCGGGACGGCCAGGCCCTGGCGGTAGTGCATCTTCCCGGCCACGTTGACCAGCTGGTCGAACCCGCAGGCGATGAAGTCGGCGAACTGCATCTCGCACACCGGGCGCATCCCGACCACCGCCGCCCCGATCGCCGCCCCGATGATCGCCGTCTCGGCCATCGGCGTGTCCATCACCCGGCCCGCCCCGAACTCGGCCTGGAGGCCGTCGGTCACCTTGAACGCCCCCCCGAAGGTCCCGATGTCCTCGCCCATCAGGAAGACCCGCTCGTCGGCTCGGAGCTCGAGGCGCAGGGCGTCGGAGATCGCCTCGAGGTAGGTCATCTCAGGCATAGCCGCTCCACGG
>CAWFQO010000051.1:0-25605 GCA_963817865.1 uncultured Solirubrobacterales bacterium
GTGACCTCGCCGCCGTCGGCGCGCCCCTTGGTCTCGCGCATCACCGCCCCGATGATCGCGCCGATCGCCTTGGCGTTGCCGGCGCGGATCTTCGCCGCGGCATCGGGGTCGGCGGCGATCGCGGCGGCGACCACCCCAGCCAGCTGGTCGGCGTCGGCCAGGGCACCGAGGCCCCGGTCGGCGACGATCGACCGGGGGTCCCCGCCGTCGGCCACGAGCACCTCGAGGACGTCCTTGGCCGCCTTCTGGGTCACCTCGCGACCGGCGACGAGGTCGACGAGGGCAGCGAGCGCCCGGGGCTCGACACGCGACCCGGCCGGGTCGGCGTCGCCGACGTGGCGGACGAGCTCGCCGGTCACCCAGTTGGCGAGCGGCTGGGCGTGGGCCGTGTGGGCGAGCGCGGCCTCGAAGAAGTCGCCGAGGTCGGTGCGGAACCCGAGCTGGTGGGCGCTCTCGGCCGAGAGCCCGGCCTCCGCCTCGAGGCGGGCCGCCCGGGCCGCCGGGAGCTCGGGCATCGCCGCCCGGGCGGCCTCGAGCATCTCCTCGGTGATGGCGATCGGGATCAGGTCGGGCTCGGGGAAGTAACGGTAGTCGTGAGCCTCCTCCTTCGAGCGCAGCGAGGTGATCCGGTCGGTCACGGGGTCGTAGTGGAGCGTCTCCTGCTCGACGGTCCCCCCGGCGACGACGATCCCCCGCTGGCGGGCGATCTCGGCGTGGACCCCCCGCTCGAGGAAGCGGAACGAGTTCATGTTCTTGAGCTCGGTCTTCGTGCCGAGGACGTCGGTCCCGGCCGGCCGCACCGAGACGTTGGCGTCGCAGCGGAGCGAGCCCTCGTCCATGTTCACGTCGCTGACCCCGAGCCGGCGCAGGGTGGCCCGGAGCAGCCCGAGCCACTCGCGGGCCTGCTCGGGCGAGCGGACGTCCGGCTCGGTGACGATCTCGACGAGGGGCGTCCCGCCGCGGTTGAAGTCGACCACGCTCTGCTGCGACCCGTGGATCCGCCCGCCGCCGCCGGCGTGGATGAGCTTGGCGGCGTCCTCCTCGAGGTGGACGCGATGGATGCGCACGCCGGCCAGCTCCCCGCCCCGGCAGAGCGGTTCGTCGTACTGGGAGATCTGGTAGCCCTTGGGCAGGTCGGGATAGAAGTAGTTCTTGCGGTGGAAGATCGACCGGGGAGCGAGCTCGGAGCCGAGGGCCATCCCGATCATCAGGCCGAAGTGGATCGCCCGGGCGTTGATCGTCGGGAGCGTCCCCGGGAGGCCGAGGCAGACCGGGCAGGTCCGGGTGTTCGGCGGCTCGCCGAACGAGAGCCCGCAGGCGCAGAACATCTTCGTCGCCGTCAGGAGCTGGACGTGGATCTCGAGTCCGATCACCGGCTCGAGCTCGACCGCCGCGGGGCCGGCCGGGGTGGTCATCCGCGGACCCGGGTCGAGTCGAAGGCGAGGACCCGCTCGAGGGCATGGGCGGCGTCGAGGATGCGGTTCTCGCTGAACGCCGGTCCGGCGATCTGGAAGCCGGTCGGGAGCGACGGCCCGCCGCCGGGCGGCTCGGCCAGGCCGTTGGGGATCGAGATCGCCGGGATCCCGGCGAGCGACATCGGGACGGTGCAGGCGTCGTTGAGGTACATCGAGAGCGGGTCGTCCGTCTTGGCCCCGAGCTCGAAGGCGACCGACGGGCTGGTCGGGGTGACGATCAGGTCGAAGCGGGTGAACGCGGCGCGGAAGTCGTCGGCGATCTTCGTGCGGACCCGCTGGGCCCGCCCGTAGTAGGCGTCGTAGTAGCCACTCGACAAGGCGTAGGTCCCGAGCATGATCCGGCGCTTGACCTCGTCGCCGAACCCGTCGGCCCGGGTGCGGGTGTACATCGAGATCAGGTCGGTCGCCCCGGCGGCCCGCTCCCCGTAGCGGACGCCGTCGTAGCGGGCGAGGTTGGAGGAGGCCTCGGCCGGGGCGAGCACGTAGTAGGCGGAGAGCCCGTGGGCGGCGTGGGGCAGCGTGCACGTCTCGACGGTGGCCCCGAGCTCGCGGGCGCGCTCGAGCGTGGCCGCGAAGGCGGCGAGGACGCCGGGCTCGATCCCGGCGCCGGAGAACTCGTCCGGGACGCCGAGGCGCAGGCCGTCGAGGCGGACCCGCTCGGGGAGGGCGATCGCCTCCGGGAAGGGCAGCGACGTCGAGTCGCACGGGTCCCGCTCGCCGACCATGTGGCGGAGGAGGAGGGCGGCGTCGGTCACGTCGCGGGCGAACGGCCCGGCCTGGTCGAGCGAGGAGGCGAAGGCGATCATCCCGTAGCGGGAGACGGCGCCGTAGGTCGGCTTGAGGCCGACGATGCCGCAGAGGGCGGCCGGCTGGCGGATCGACCCGCCGGTGTCGGTGCCGATCGCCCAGGGGACGAGCCCGGCGGCGACGGCGGCCGCGCTCCCGCCGGAGGACCCGCCCGGCACCCGGCGCGGGTCCCAGGGGTTCAGCGACGGCCCGTAGGCCGAGTTCTCGGTCGAGGAGCCCATCGCGAACTCGTCCTGGTTGGTCTTGCCGAGCAGGGGGGCCCCGGCGGCGGCGAGACGGTCGACGACGGTCGCCGTGTAGGGCGGCCGGTAGCCCTCGAGGATGCGCGAGCCGGCCTGGCTCGGGATCCCCTCGGTGCAGAAGAGGTCCTTGATCCCGAGCGGCACGCCGCCGAGCGGCGTCCCCGGGCGGGCCGGCGGGGCCTCCGCGGCGACCCAGGTGAAGGCGTTCAGCCCGTCGGCGGCCGCCCGCTCCCGGTAGGCGTCGAAGAGCTCGCCGGCGTCGAGCTCGCCGGCGTCGAGCCGCCGTGACGCCTCGAGCGCCGAGAGGCGGGTCGGGTCGCCGATCACGCCTGGGGGCTCGGGACGGCGAAGCCGCCGTCGACGACGGCCGGCGCCGCGGCGAGGGCGACGTCGCGCGGGAGCGACGGCCGGGCCACGTCCGGGCGCAGGGCGTTGCTCACCTCGACGACGTGCGCGGTCGGCGGGACGCCGTCGAGGTCGAGCTCGCCGATCTTCTCGATGTGCTCGAGCACCTTGCGCAGCTCGCCGGTCATCCGCTCGACCTCCGCCTCGGAGAGCTCGAGGCGGGCGAGGCGGGCGACGTGGAGGACGGCGTCGCGGTCGATCATGGCTGGAGCTTGACCGAGACGCCTCGGCTCGGGCGCTCGTCGCGGAGGGAGAGCCAGCCGGCGAGGGCGACGAGGACGGCGCCGGCCAGCCCGACCCACACGCCGGCGCACCGGTCGAGCGATCCGGCCGGCGGGAGGAGGAGGCGTGCGGCGACGGTGACCGCGGCGAGGACCCCGAGGAGGGTGGTCCAGACGCCGAGCGCGACCGGGAGGGCCGGGGACTCGCGGGTCAGGGTGACCCAGGTGAGGGTCGGGGCGATGAGGGCGGCCGGGGCGATCAGCACCCAGGTCACGGCGAACGAGCTCCAGGCGTCGAGGTTCCCGCTCGGGAACTGGTACCACGGGAGGAACAGGGCGACGCCGAGCGCGAGGCCGCTCGGGGCGGCGAGGAGCTCGGCGAAGCGCAGGCGTCGGAGGGCGGCCTTCATCGGCGCCGAAGCCTAAGGGTTCGCGGGTGCCGGCGGCCGGTTCCGGGCGGCGATCAGGGTGTTGCGCAGCAGGCAGGCGATCGTCATCGGCCCGACCCCGCCGGGGACCGGGGTGATCGCCCGGGCGACGGGGGCGACCGCGTCGAAGTCGACGTCGCCGGCGAGACCGTCGGCGAGCCGGTTCATGCCGACGTCGATGACCACGGCGCCCGGCTTGACCCAGTCGCGGCCGACCATCCGGGGGCGGCCGACCGCGGCGATCAGGATGTCGGCTCGGGCGCAGACGGCGTCGAGGTCGCGGGTGCGCGAGTGGCACATGGTGACGGTGGCGTTGGCGGCGAGGAGGAGCTGGGCCATCGGCTTGCCGAACAGGTTCGACCGGCCGACGACGACCGCCTCGGCGCCCTCGAGCTCGGTGTCGACGCTGGCCAGGAGGTCGAGGACCCCGGTCGGCGTGCACGGGCGCAGGCCGGGGGAACCCTGGAAGAGGAGGCCGGCGTTGATCGGGGTCAGGCCGTCGACGTCCTTGGCCGGGTCGATCAGGCCGGTCAGGGTCGGGCCGTCGAGGTGGGCGGGGAGTGGAAGCTGGAGGAGGATCCCGCTGACCGCCGGGTCGGCGCCGAGCGCCGTCAGGCGGGCGGCGAGCTCGTCGTAGCCGGTGTCGGCGGCCAGGCGATGGTCGAACCCGGCGATGCCGGCCTCGGCGCAGGCCCGCTGCTTGGCGGCGACGTAGACGGCCGAGCCGGGGTCGTCGCCGACGAGGACCGTCGCCAGTCCGGGCGGGTGGCCCGTCGCGGCGGTGAGCTCGGCGACGCCGCGGGCGACCTCGGCGCGGACGGCGGCGGCGACGGCCCGGCCGTCGATGACGATCGCGCTCACCGCCGGGTCACCGCTTCGTGACCGGGGCCTCGGCGATCAGGCGCTTCTCCTGGCCGGAGGCGAAGCGGACGCTGAACGTGCCGCCGGCCGGGTCGGTCCCGGTGACGACGCCGTCACCGAACGCCGCGTGGATGACGTCGTCGCCGATCCGGAACTCGAGCCGCGGGGCCGCGCCGCCCCGGGACACCTTCGGCCAGGCCGCCGCCGGCCGACGCCCAGGTCGTCTCCCGCAGGACGGACCCCCGGCGATGCTCGGGACCGCCCCGCCGCCGCGCTGCTCGTCGGTCAGCGCGGCCGGCACCTCGTCGAGGAAGCGGCTGCGCAGGCCGTAGCTCTGGTTGCCGAAGAGGCTGCGCCGGCGGGCGTAGGTCAGGTAGAGATCGCGCATCGCCCGGGTGATGCCGACGTAGCAGAGGCGGCGCTCCTCCTCGAGCGACCCTTCGTCGAGGGCGCGCGAGTGGGGGAAGACGCCCTCCTCGCAGCCGATGATGAAGACGATCGGGTACTCGAGCCCCTTGGCGTTGTGGAGGGTCATCAGGGTGACGAGGCCCTGGTCGTCGGAGCGGGCGTCGCCGTCGGCGACGAGGGCGACCTGCTGGAGGAACACGTCGAGGGTCGCCTCGCCGGGATCGGCGGCGCCGTCGAACTCCCGGGCGACCCCGACCAGCTCCTCGAGGTTCTCGAGCCGCCCCTGGGCCTCGAAGGTCCGCTCGGCCTCGAGCGCCTCGATGTAGCCGCTCTGGTGGAGGGTGGCCTCGAGCAGCTCGGCGACCCGGGCGCCGTCGGCGGCGCGCCGGCGGAGCTCGCCCATCGTGTCCATGAAGCGTCCGAGGGCGGTGATCGCCGCCTTGCCGAGCCCGGGCACGGCGGCCGGGGTGGCGGCGGCGTCCCAGACGCTGACGTCGAGGGTCTGGGCGTGGGTGAGGACCCGGGAGAGCGAGGTCTGCCCGATCCCCCGGCGGGGGGAGTTGGCCACGCGGGTGAAGCTGATCTGGTCGGCCGGGTTGGCCAGGAGCGAGAGGTAGGCGACGGCGTCCTTGATCTCGGCCCGCTCGTAGAACTTGGTCCCGCCGATCACCTGGTAGGGGATCTCGGCGCGGACGAGGGTGTCCTCGAGCACCCGGGACTGGGCGTTCGTCCGGTAGAAGACGGCGATCTCCGACCGGCTGACCCCCTCGTCGACCATCCGCTCGATCTCGCCGAGGACGAAGCGGGCCTCGGCGTGCTCGTCGGAGAGCACCCGCACCCGGATCGGATCGCCGTCGCCGAGCTCGGTCCAGAGCGCCTTCTTCATCGCGCCGCGGTTGTTGGCGATGACCGCGTTGGCGGCCGAGAGGATCGTCTGGGTCGAGCGGTAGTTCTGCTCGAGCTTGACCACGTGGGCGTCGGGGAAGTCGTCGCAGAAGTCGAGGATGTTGCGGACGTCGGCCCCGCGGAAGCCGTAGATCGACTGGGAGTCGTCACCGACCACGGCGAGGTTGCGATGCCCGGCGGCCGACCCGGCCTCGCCCCGGGCGGCGGCCCCGGCGAGCAGGGTCAGCCAGCGGTACTGGGCGTAGTTGGTGTCCTGGTACTCGTCGACGAGGACGTGGCGGAAGGCCGCCTGGTAGCGGTCGCGGACCTCGGGGAAGGTCTCGAGGAGGTCGACGGCCCGGAAGAGGAGGTCGTCGAAGTCCATCGCGTTGTTGCGGACGAGCTGGCGCTGGTACTCGTCGTAGGCGTCGGCGACCGTCTGCTCGAACAGGCTCCCGACCATCTCCCGGTACTCGGCCGGGGTGCGCAGCCGGTTCTTGGCGTCGGAGATCTGGTTGTGGACGCCGGCCGGGGCGAAGCGCCTGGGGTCGACGCCGGCGTCGTCGAGGCAGCGCTTGACCAGCCGACGGGAGTCGGCCTGGTCGTAGATCGTGAACTGGCGGGTGTAGCCGAGCCGGTCGCCGTCGGCCCGGAGGATCCGGCTGCAGGCGGAGTGGAAGGTCATCACCCACATCCCGCGGGTGCTCCGCCCGAGGAGGAGCTCGACCCGCTCGCGCATCTCCTGGGCCGCCTTGTTGGTGAACGTGATGGCGAGGAGCTCGTCGGCGCGGATGCGGCCGCTGTGGACGAGGTAGGCGATCCGATGGGTGAGGACCCGGGTCTTCCCGCTCCCGGCGCCGGCGAGGATCAGGAGCGGCCCGTCGCCGTGGGTGACCGCCTCCCGCTGGGGCGGGTTGAGGCCGTCGAGGAGCGCCTCGACGCGCTCGTCCTGAACCGTATCCGCCATCCCCTTGAGGATAGAGGCGGGGTCGGCGTCATATCGTGGGGCGATGGGCCTCTGCGACGACGTCCGCGCCCACTGCGCCGGCCTGGTCGCCGGGGCGCGGTGGGTGACCATCGACGCCGAGGCCCTCGCCATGATCGATCCTCATCCGGAGCGGTCCCCGGTCGGCCGACCGCCCGGCGAGGAGCGGCGGGTGCCGGGTTCGGCCACGCTCGACCCGCGCTGCCACTACCTCGAGGGCGATGCGGACGGGGTCGCGGCCTTCACCTTGGCGCTCGACGCGATCAACTTCGGGTCGGGCTGGTTCCCGACCCTGCGCAAGCGGGCCGGGTGCAGCGGCTACGAGACGATCGCCTGGGGGCCTTGCCGACCGCTTCCGGCTCGAGGGTCCGTGGAGCGGCGAGGACCTGCGCCGGGTCGGGGCCGAGGAGCTCGGGCGGGTCCTCGGCCAGCCGGCCGACCACGAGCTGATCGGCCTCTACGGCCAGGCGCTGCGGGCGCTCGGGCGCTTCCTCGGCGACCGGACGGCGCTCGAGCTGGTCGCCGGGGCCGGGGGGAGCGCCGAGCGGCTGGCCGAGATGCTGGCGGCCGGGATGGCGATGTTCGCCGATGTCGGCTTCTACAAGCGGGCCCAGATCACGGCGTCCGACCTGGCGCTGGCCGGGGTGGCCGAGTTCTCCGACCTCGACCGGTTGACGATCTTCGCCGACAACCTCGTCCCCCACGTCCTGCGCTGCGAGGGGGTCCTGCGCTACGAGCCGGGCCTGGCCGCGGAGATCGACGCCGGGCGCCCGCTGCGCCCGGGGCCGGCCGAGCGGGAGATCCGGGCGTCGGCCGTCCACGCGTGCGAGCTCCTCGCCGCCCGGGTCGGGGTCGCCCCGCGGATCCTCGACGGCTGGCTGTGGAACCGCGGGCGGGAGCCCGCGTACAAGAGCCGGCCCCGCCATCGGTGCCGGTGCATCTGGTACTGAGGGGCGGTCAGCCGCCGGCCGGGTTGCGGCCCTTGACCGTGCGCAGCGGGCGGACCTCGCTGCGGGTCGGGCGGCGGGCCGGCTCGCCGGCGAGATCGGCGAGCGCGCGCTCGAGCGAGCCGATCCGGTTGGCCAGGCCCTTGAAGGCGTCGGCCACCGGGTCGGGGAGGTGGATCCAGTCGGCGTCGGGGCCCTCGGGCCGGCGGCCGTCGACCCGGACGGGGTGGCCGGGGTTGCCGACGACCGTCGAGTTCGGGGGGACGTCGTGGACGATCACGCTGTTCGCGCCGACCTTCGCCCCGTGCCCGACGCGGATCGGCCCGAGGAGCTTGGCGCCCGAGCCGATCGTGACGTTGTCCTCGACGGTCGGGTGGCGCTTGCCGCACGAGAAGCCGGTTCCCCCGAGCGTCACCCCCTGGTAGAGGGTGACGTTGTCGCCGACCTCGGCCGTCTCACCGATGACCACGCCGGCGCCGTGGTCGATGAAGAGGCCCTCGCCGAGGCGGGCGGCTGGGTGGATCTCGATGCCGGTCGCCGCGCGCGAGAGCATGGCGATCGTCCGCGGGACGACCGGGATCCCGGCACCGTGGAGGCCGTGGGCGACGCGGTGGGCGAGGACGGCCTGGATCCCGGGCCAGGTGGCGAGCAGCTCGACCTGGCCGACGCCCCGGGCGGCCGGGTCGCGGTCACGCGCGGCGGCGAGATCCCGCCGGACCTCTCCGGCCACGCGCGCGAGCGTTCCCAGGCCGAGCATCGTCCCCAGAGACTACTTGCGGGCCGACCCGGCCCCGGCGAGGTGGCGGAGGTCGGCGTCGGAGGGGGCGAAGAACGGCGTCGAGACGTAGCGCTCGCCGGAGTCGGCGAGGATCGTGACGAGGCTCTTCCCGCGGGACGCCGGGCGGCGGGCCACCTCGAGCGCGGCCCAGAGGGCGGCTCCGGCCGAGATGCCGACGAGGAGTCCCTCCCGGCGGGCGGCGAGGCGGGCGGTGTCGAGGGCGTCCTCGTCCTCGACGGTGATCACCTCGTCGATCAGCTCGCGGCCGAGGACGGGCGGGATGAAGCCGGCGCCGATCCCCTGGATCTTGTGGGGACCGGGCCGGCCGCCGCTGAGGACGGGCGAGGACGCGGGCTCGACGGCGATGATCCGGCACTTGGGCTTGGCCCGGCGGAGGGCCTGGCCGACCCCGGTGATCGTCCCGCCGGTCCCGACGCCGGCCACGAGGATGTCCGCGGCTCCGCCCAGGGCCTGGATGATCTCGGGCCCGGTGGTCAGGCGGTGGGCCTGGGGGTTGGCGAGGTTGGAGAACTGGTCGGGGAGGAAGAAGTGCGGCTGGTCGGCGAGGGCGCGGGCGGCGTCGACCGCCTCGTTCATTCCGCCCATCGACTCGACGATCTCGACCCGGGCCCCGTAGAGGCGCAGGAGCCCGGCGCGCTCGCGGCTCATCCCCTGGGGGAGGGTGAGGACGAGGTCGTAGCCCTTGGCCGCGCAGACGAAGGCGAGGGCGATCCCGGTGTTACCGCTCGTCGCCTCGACGATCGTCGTCCGGCCCGGCTGGATCCGCCCGCCCCGCTCGGCCGTCTCGATCATCGCCACGCCGATCCGGTCCTTGACGCTGCCCCCCGGGTTGAACGACTCGAGCTTGGCGTAGACCTTGGCCACGTGCTCGGGACCGACCAGCCGGCTCAACTGGAGCATCGGCGTGCGACCGACATGCTCCGCAATGTTGATCGGAATTCTGGCCATACTCCCAATGTAGACGAGATCGACCGGGTGGCGGCTCCGCCGTCAGCGCGGGGGCGCGCCCGGATCAAATCCGTACCGGGCGCCTCAGTCGCGGCCTTCCTCGTAGCGCTGGCCCCAGAGATCGAGGTCGCCGGCGGGCTCGGGCACTCGGATCGCGACCCCCTCCTCGAGCGCGAGGGCGGCGACCTCGGAGGCGCCGTGGATCATCCCGGCCTCGAGTGCCTTGGTCAGGGCCGTGGTGATGGCCAGCCGGTCCTTGCCGCTGACCTCGCCCTCCATCCGGTCCCAGAGCTCGGCGGCGACCGGCGCCATCAGGTGAATCAGTCCCATCAGCAGGTCGCCGCCGCCCATGCCGGGCAGGCCGTGGTCTCCGTGGTCTTCCATCTCGTCTCCTCGGCCTCGGATCGGTTCGTCTCACGCGTAGCCTACGTCCGGGCAGCGAGGCCGAAGCTCAGACCCGGGGTTGGTGGGTGCGCGTTGCCGGCACCGCCGTCGGCGCCACCAGGGTGCTCCCGGGCACCCTGTGACGCCTAGGTGCCCCGCTTACTTGACGAGCAAGCGCCCCTGCATCCACGGATGGATGATGCACATGAAGTGAAGGACGGCCCCGGGCTTGGCCGACACCCGGAAGGTCACCGTGCTTCCCCTGCCCTTTGGGCCGACGAAGATCGAGTCGCCGGGAGCGTCGAACCCGGCGGCGCCAACATCGACCAGGAGCTTGGGCGGCGGCCCGGTCGGCGGCGGCCCGTTCGGGTCGACGCCGTGGGCCCGCGAGAGCGTGTTACAGATCGCGCAGTTGTCGAGCTGCTGTTGCGTCCGCGGCAGGTCGGAGGCCTTGACGATCGACAACGTGTGCGGATCGCGGCTCGCGTTGGACATGGTCACCGTGGTCCCTGAACGAACGGTGACCGTCCCGGGCACGAAGTGGACGCTGTCCTTGACGTAAGCGTTCACCTGGAACGACGGCCCTCCCTTTATCGAGATGGTCGTCTTGGCGCTCGTCGGTGAGGAGCCGGCGGCCAGCGCGGCGCCCCCTGGAACCAGACACAGTGCGCCGAGCAGCACCGCCGGGCGGCGCGCATTAAATGAATGCATCATGACCTCCTGGCCGCCCATGAAGCGGCCGAATCTGCCCGCCCCCGCAACCCTCTCGTCCGGCGGCGGAACCCCCAATAATGACGCGACTCTAGCCGGACGCCGCGGCCGTTGTCAAGGACGCCGACGGTGGCAGACAACGCGTCGATGCCAGATCGAGCGCCACGAACTCGCGCCCCAAGGCTCGCCGGGCTCCGGGCCGCCGCCGAGACGACGACAACCTGCTCGGACGCCGCCGGCCGCAGCTGTAAGTCACCCTGTCCGACCGACTGCTTGCCGGCGCTTCTCGTGGTGGCCGGCCGCCGAAAGCCGGGCCGTCGTCGCCGCTCGGGGCCCAGGGCGGCTACCCCCACCCCCAGACACCGGCTAGCCACCCTTGTTCCCGCCCGGCGCTACGTGCGAGGCTCATCGCGCGACGGGAACGCGGAGGAGAGGGAAAGCCGCGGCCCGTCGAGTATCGGGGGGGGCTTTGAAGGAGATCCTCTTGAGGGTGGGGGCCCCGGAGGGTCTCCTTCTGGCGCTCGGTAGCACGGACTCACGTTGGCGCCTCCGTGAGGACGCGCCGAGCAGCGTCGCCGCCTCGACTTCGTTGCCGGGCATCAGGTGCCCGTATCGGTCGTGATCGCGACGTTGGCCTGCCCATGTATCTCACTGCCAGATCGACTGCCGGGTTTGACATCAGTCAACCCAGTTCACGGGGCCGCCAAGATGGCTCCCGCGCGACAGTCGACCCCCAGTCTAGAGCGGTTGACCGGCCCCGACAGCGGACGAAATCCCGGCTTTGCAGACTATTCGTCCGTGCCCTACTAGCCGGTTCTCAGATGTAGTACATCGCCGTGCCGGTGTCCCTCGTCTCTCGCTCGACGACGTCGGCGATCGTCGTCTCTGCGAGGACCTGCCGGGCGGCCTGGGCTGCGTCGGCGAAGACGCCCTCGGCCGCCGCGCCGAGGCCGCCGTCGAGGAGCTCGACGATCTCGAGCACGGTGACCGTCGTCGGGTCCCGGGCGAAGCTGTAGCCGCCCTTGACGCCCCGCTGCGACCGGAGGATCCCGGCCCGGCGCAGGACGGCGAAGAGCTGCTCGAGGAACTGGACCGGGATGTCCCGGCGGCGGGCCAGCTCGCCGAGCGACACGGGCGCCGCCGTTCCGCTCCGGCTGAGCTCGGCCAGGGCGGCCACGGCGTAGGGCGACTTGCTGGTGATCGAGATCACGAGCTGATCGTATCCCCCGCCCCGGCGCCGGTCGCTCCTAGAGCCAGCCCTTCTCGGTCGCGGTCAGGACGGCCTGGGCCCGGTCGACGGCGCCGAGCTTCCCGTAGACGTTGTGGAGGTGGGTGCGAACCGTGCTCGTCGAGAGGGACAGCTCGTGGGCGATCTGCTTGTAGACCTTGCCCTCGGCCAGGCGGCGGAGGACGTCCATCTCCCGGGAGGAGAGCGGGCACGGCTCGATCGCCCGCTTGCGGGCTCCGGCCCCGTCGTTCGGGAGGTCGAACATCACGGCGCGGAGCTGGCGCGGGCCGATCCCGAGGTTGCGGGCCGTCTTGAGCATCTCGGCCGGCGAGACGGCCCCGTCGACCGCGTAGTGGGCGAGCATGTCGGCGATCCGCACGAGGGCGGCCTCGCCGGTCGCGTCGTCGGCGTGGTGGCGCTCGATCGCCGAGGCGATCGACTTCGGCAGGCCCCACCGGCGGGCGAGCACCCCGCCGACCAGCGCGTGGTCGACGCCGAGCTCGCGGCGCTCGGCCTTGATCCGCTCCTCGGGGGTCCGCGCGTCGCGGAGGACCTGGGCCGGGTAGCCGGAGTAGGCGTGCATGAGGACGAGCTTGCCGATGTCGTGGAGGAGCGCCGTGACCATCAGGCGCTCGCGCGGCTCGTAGCCGATCTCGCTGGCCAGCCGGTCGGCGGCCGTCCGCGTGGCCAGGCCGTGGAGGCGGACCCGCTCGGGCGCCCCCTCCCAGACCGCCGTCCGCTCGAAGAAGTCGAAGGTCCGCGCCCGCCGGGCGAGCTCGGACACCGTCTCCGGCGAGAGGACGTTGACCGCCTCGACGATGCTCTCGACGCTCGCCTTGCGCCGGGCGGCCAGGTTGTTGGCCACCCGCAGGACGGCGACGACGAGGGCGATGTCCGACTCGACGGCGCCGACGACGTCCGAGACGTTGACCCGCTCGCTGGACACCACCGTCAGCAGGCGGTTGCGCGACTCGGCGAGAGCCGGAAACTCCTCGAGCGCCTCGAAGGCGGCGGTCAGCCGCCGTCCGTGCCCCTCACCCGGGCGTTCCGAGCCGATCACCCGCGGGCCCTCGGCCGTCCGGAGGGCTGATGCTGCGTACTGCGCGGGAAGAGGGCATGTGACCGTCTCTCTTTCGTTACTGGCCATATCCAGGCAGATCTGCCTCGCCGGGCGCGCGGCCACTCTGGCTAACGTATCGGCACAGAACGGTCAGGAACTTGAGCGCCGGTCGGGTCAGCCGTCTGCGGCCCTCCGGTCGGACGCCGGTCCGGCCGGCGGCCAGGGCCCGGTCCACCCGGTCGAGCACCTCCGCGCGGCCGAGCACGGCGACCGTCTCGAAGATCCCCGGGGAGACCGGCCGGCCGGCCAGGGCGACCCGCAGCGGCTGAAAGACGTCCTTCGGCTTGAGGCCCCGCCGATCGACGACGGCGCGGAGCGCCGCCTCCACGGCGGCGAGGTCGAACGGACTCGACCGCGGCCAGCTCGGCCCGCACCTCCGCGAGGACCTCCCTCCCCTCCGGGCCGAGCCAGCGCTCGCGGGCCTGCGGGTCGTCGGCCGGCCCGTCGAAGATGAACCCGGCCAGGGGCCAGAAGTCGGCGAGGGTCTGGAGCTTGTCCTGGCTGATGGCCACGGCCGGGGCGAGTCCCCGGCGGCCGGTGAACTCCTCGAGGCGCCGGGTGAGTTCGTCCGGTTCGAGCTCGCGCAAGTAGCGCCCGTTCATCCAGCGGAGCTTCTGCTCGTCGAAGCGGGCCGGGTTGCGCTGGACGCGCGTGATGTCGAACCGCTCGATCAGCTGGGCGGTGTCGAGCAGCGTCTCGTCGTCATCGGAGCCCCACCCGAGCAGGGCGAGGTAGTTGCGGACCGCCTCCGGGAGGTACCCGGCGTCGCGCAGCGCCTGGACCGAGGCCGCCCCGTGGCGCTTGGAGTACTTCTTCCCGTCCGGTCCGTGGATCAGCGGGAAGGTGGGCGTACTCGGGCGCGGCGACCCCGAGCGCCCGGAAGACGAGCAGCTGCTTGGCCGTGTTGGTCAGGTGGTCGTTGCCCCGGACCACGAGCGTGATCCCGGCGTCGAGGTCGTCGACGGCGACCGCGAGGTTGTAGAGCGGCGTCCCGTCCGCCCGGGCGATCAGGGGGTCGTCGAGCGAGGAGTTGGGCGAGCTGACCTCACCGAGGATCAGGTCGTGGACCACGGTCGCCCCCGCGTCGGGTACGCGGAGGCGAACGGCGCCGGCGTCCTCGGCCTCCCCGCGGAAGCCGCGGTCGTCCCCGTGCACGCGCTTGTACTCCTTGACGTCGTCCCCGGTCGCCGTCGAGCGGTAGGCGTGGCCGCGTGGCGAGGAGCTCGGCGACGACGGCGCGGTGGCGCTCGGCGCGCTCGGACTGGAGGATCGGACCTTCGTCCCAGTCGAGCTCGAGCCAGCGCAGGGCGTCGAGGATCTGCTCGACGTGCTCCGGGGTCGACCGCTCGCGGTCGGTATCTTCGAGCCGGAGCACGAGGCGCCCGTCGCCGCCCCGGGCGACCAACCAGTTGAACAGGGCCGTCCGGGCGCCGCCGATGTGCAGGGCGCCGGTCGGGGAAGGAGCGAAGCGGAGCCGCATGAGCGCGTCGAAGGGTAGTGGCCCCCTGGTCGGAGCCCACGTCTCGCCGGCCGGGGGCCTCTGGAAGGCCGTCGAGCGGGGCGAGGCCCTCGGCGCCGAGGCGATCCAGATCTTCAACCAGTCCCCCCGCGCCTGGCGGCCGACCAACTACGGGGAGGCGGACTTCGCCCGCTTCCGCGAGGCCCTCGCCGCCAGCCGCATCGAGGCGGTGCTGATCCACGCCGTCTACCTCCTCAACTGCGCGTCGGACGACCCCGACCTGACCGCCAAGTCGCAGGCCGCCCTGATCCACTCGCTCCGGGTCGGCGACGCGATCGGCGCCCACGCCGTCGTCCTGCACCCCGGCTCGGCGAAGCTCGGCGCGGTCGACGCCGCCGTCGTGCGGGCCGGTCGCGTCTTCGCCGCGGCGCTCGCCGAGTCCGATCGCTGCGCGCTCCACCTCGAGAACACGGCCGGGACCGGGGGGACCCTCGGACGCTCGTTCGCCGAGCTCGCCGCCCTGCTCGACGCCGCCGGGCGGCCCGGGCGCCTCGGGATCTGCCTCGATTCCTGCCACCTCCTCGCCTCGGGGTACGAGATCCGCCGGCCGCACGAGCTCGCCGCGGTGATCGACGACTGCGAGCGGACGGTCGGGCCCGGGCTGATCGGCTCGCTCCACCTCAACGACTCCCAGACCCCCCTCGGGTCAAACCGGGACCGCCACGCCAACGTCGGCGCCGGGGAGATCGGCCTCGACGGGTGCCGAGCCTTCCTGCGCGAGCCCCGCTTCGCCGGCCTTCCGTGCGTGCTCGAGACGCCGGGCCCCGACCGCAAGGGCCCGGTCGCCGCCGAGGTCGCCCTCGTCACCTCGCTCCGCGACGGCGGATGAGGCCGCCCTGCGACGACCTCAGCGGTGGAGGTCGTCCACCCACCGCACCGGCTCGGGATCCGGCTCGACCTCCTCGAGGTCGAGGTTGACCACGACCGGCTCCTGGCCGCTCCGGACGAGGACGCAGGAGAGGGACTCGTCCGAGCTGGCGTTGATCTCCTGGTGGGGGACGTAGGGCGGGACGTAGATGAAGTCGCCCGGCCCGGCTTCGGCCGTGTACTCGAGGCGCTCGCCCCAGCGCATCCGCGCCCGGCCGCCGACCACGTAGATCACGCTCTCCACCGGCCCGTGGTGATGGGCCCCGGTCTTGGCGTTCGGATGGATGACGACGGTCCCCGCCCAGAGCTTCTCCGCTCCGCCCCGGGCGGTCGTGATGGCGGCGGCGCGGCTCATCCCGGGGGTCTGTGGCGTGTTCGGGTCGAGCTCGGCCGAGCTCACCACCCGCACCCCCTCGGCCCGCCAGTCGCGACCCATCAGGCCACCAGCCGGGCCGGGCCCCCCAGGAGGTGCTCGAGCTCGGCGCGCAGGCCCGGACTCGGCTCGACGCGGTAGTCGGCGCCCAGGCGCAGGCGGCGGTCGGCCGAGAGCTCGAGCACGACCTCCGACTCGCCCGGGAAGGTCGAGAGGAGGTGGCGCAGGTCGACCAGCGCGTCGCTCGAGAGCCGGTGGGCCTCGACCTGGACGTGGACGAGGCGTGGGAGAGCCACGGTCACGGCGGCCAGGCGCCCCCGCTCGATGGCGGCGGCGTCGGGACGAAAGGGCTCGACCGTCTGCGCGACGACGCAGGACTGCCCCTCCTTGTGGTCGACCCGACCCCGGACGAGGACGATCTCATCGACCGTCAGGTTCCCTTCGAGCTTCTCGAGCGAGCCGCCGAAGACGAGGATCTCGATCGTCCCCTCGAGGTCGTCGAGGGTGGCGAACATCATGTCCGTCCCGGCCCGGGTCCGGATCTTCCGAGCCGCGGTGATGATCCCGCCGACCGTCACCCAGTCCTTGTCGCGGCGGTCGACGATCCCGGCCAGGGGGCAGTCGACGGCCAGTCGCAGCGCCTCGCGGACGCGCTTGAGCGGGTGCTCGGAGATGAACAGGCCGATCGCCTCCTTCTCCACCGCGAGCAGCTCCGCCTGCTCGAACTCGACCGGCGAGATCGGCGGCCGTCCGGCGGCCCGGGCCGACGCCGCGCCCCCGGCCCCGGCCGCCGGATCCGCCGGGCCGCCGAGGTCGAAGATCGAGGCCTGCCCGATCTGGAGGTCCTGCTGGGCCTTCTGCCCGGCGCCCTGGGCCTGCTCGAGCACGAGCAGCATGCCGCGGCGGGTCGCCCCGGTCGAACCGAACGCCCCGCACTTGATCAGCGCCTCGATCGCCTTCTTGTTCACCGCCCGGGCGTCGACCCGCTCGCAGAAGTCCCAGAGCGAGGTGAAGTCGCCGCCGTCGGCCCGGGCCCGCTTGATCGCCTCGACCGCCTGATAGCCGACGCCCTTGACGGCATCCAGCCCGAAGCGGATCTTGCGCTCGACGACGGTGAACTCGTGGTCGGAGAGGTTGACGTCGGGCGGGAGGATCTCCAACCCCATGTCCTCGCACCGGGCCACGAAGAACGGGACCTTGTCCTTGGTCGACATCACCGAAGAGATCAGCGCCGCCATGTACTCGGCCGGGTAGTTCGCCTTCAGCCAGGCTGTCCGGTAGGCGATCAGGGCGTAGCAGGCCGCGTGCGAGCGGTTGAAGCTGTAGTCGGCCGACTTCTCGTTCGTCGTCCAGAGGAACTCGATCACCTCCTCGCTCGTCCCGCTCGCCCGGCAGCCGGCGACGAACTCGGGCTTGAGCAGGGCCATCGCCGCCCGGTTCTTCTTGCCGATCGCCTTGCGCAGGTCGTCGGCCTTTGCCCCGGAGAAGCCGGCGATCTCCTTGGCGATCCGCATCGACTGCTCCTGGTAGAGGATCACGCCCTTGGAGGAGACGAGGATCGGGACGAGGCGGTCGTCGACGTAGACGACCGACTCGGGGTTTCGCTTCCCGCGCGCGTAGGTCGGGATCTGGTCGATCGCCCCCGGCCGGTAGAGCGCGTTCAGCGCGACGAGGTCGTCGAACTCGTCCGGGCGCACCTTCTTGAGCGCCTCGCGCATCCCCTCGGACTCGAACTGGAAGACGCCGACCGAGTCTCCCCGGGCGAGCATCTCGTAGGTCACCACGTCGTCGAGGGGCAGGTTCGTCATGTCCGGACGATCCCCGGTCGATCGCTCGATGATGTCGAGCGCGTCCTCGATCACGTCGAGGTTGCGCAGGCCGAGGAAGTCCATCTTCAGGAGCCCCAGCTCCTCGACCGGCTTCATCGAGAACTGGGTCACCATCCGGTACTGGCGCTCCCCGTGCTCGTCGACGCCGCCGTCGGCGAGCTGGAGCGGGACGATGTCGGTCAGCGGCCGATCGGCGATCACCACGGCAGCGGCGTGGATCGAGGAGTTGCGGACGATGCCCTCGAGGCCGCGCGCGACGTCGATGATCTGGCGGGCGACGGCGTCGTCGTCGTAGACGGTGCGGAGCGGCTCGCCCGGCGAGAGGCAGTCCTCGAAGGACGGCGGCCGGCCCATGATCGGGTCGGGGATCAGCTTGGCCAGCCGGTCGCCGACGCCGTAGTCGTGGCCGAGCACCCGGGCCGCGTCGCGCGTCGCCGCCCGCGGGAACATCTTGCCGAAGGTGACGATCTGGGCGACCGACTCCTTGCCGTACTTGGCGATCACGTACTGCATCACCTTCTCCCGCCCGCGCACCGAGAAGTCGATGTCGATGTCCGGCATCGACACCCGCTCCGGGTTGAGGAAGCGCTCGAAGAGGAGGTCGTACTCGAGCGGGTCGACGTCGGTGATCCGCAGACTGTAGGAGACGATCGACCCGGCCGCCGATCCCCGGCCCGGGCCGACGGCCACGCCGTTGGCCTTGGCGAAGGCGACGAAGTCCCAGACGATCAGAAAGTAGGAGTTGAAGCCCATCCGGTCGATCACCTCGAGCTCCATCTCCGCCCGCTCGAGTGCCGCCGCCGGCGGCGGGTCGCCGTAGCGCTCGCGCAGCCCCTCCTCGACCCGCGCGCGCAGGAACGACCGGTCGCTCTCACCCGCGGGCACCGGGTAGCGGGGGATCAGCTGGCGGCCGAGCTCGAGCTCGACCTCGCACCGGGCGGCGATCTCGAGCGTCGACTCGAGCGCCTCCGGCCAGGCGGCGAACGCCGCGACCATCTCGCCGTTGTCCTTGAGATAGAACTCGTTCGTCTCGAAGGTCATCTTCGGCTCGGCCAGGGTGCTCTTGGTCTGGACGCAGAGGAGGGCCGCGTGGTTCTCGTAGTCCTCGCGCCGGAGGTAGTGGACGTCGGCCGTGGCGGTCAGCGGCCGGCCGAGCTCCCGGGCGATGCGGACGATCTCCTCGTTGCAGCGGTCCTGGACGGCCAGCCCGTTGCGCTGCACCTCGAAGAAGACGTTCTCGCTGCCGAAGACCCCGAGGAGCTCCTCCGCGTGCGCGCGCGCCTCGCCGAGCCGGCCGTCGGCGATCCGCTGGCAGAAGCGGGAGGCGAGGCAGCCGGTCAGGGCGATGATGCCCTCGCCGTAGCGCTCGGCCTGGCCGAGGTCGACGGTCGGGCGCCCCCGGTTGAGGCCCTCGAGGAACCCGGCCGACGAGAGCTTGACCAGGTTGCGGTAGCCCTCGTCGGTCGCGGCGAGCAGCGTCAGGTGGTTGCGCTCGACCCGGCCCCGGGTGGCCGCCTCGTGGTCGTCGACGAGGTAGACCTCGCACCCGACGATCGGCTTGATCCCGTGGCGGCGGCAGGCCTGGTGGAGCTCGACGGCGCCGTTCATCACGCCGTGGTCGGTCAGCCCGAGGGCCGGCTGATCGAAGGCGGCCGCCCGCTCGGCGAGGGCGTCGATCTTGCACGCCCCGTCGAGGAGCGAGTACTCGGAGTGGACGTGGAGGTGGGCACAGGCGGGCGGGGACATCGGTCGTCGACGATGCTAGGCACCGGGTCGGATGGCGCCGCCGCCGACCTCGCTCGCTGCGGCCTTCCGCGGCCGCCTCAGCCGATCTTCGGCCCGAGGCCCCACTTGGGCATCGGCGAGAGCCCACCCTTGGCGATCGCCAGCTCGGTGTCGGCGGAGCGGCGGGTCATCGGGTACGGCGGCATCGCCCACACCTGGTAGCCGACGGTCCCGTAGTGGATGCGCAGGAACGCGGTCAGGTCGCCGCGGTGCTCGTCGCACGCGTAGCGGCGGGGTCCGAGCGGGCCGCCGCCGTGCCAGACGAGCCACATCCCGGGCAGGGCGTCGAGGTACTCGCCGAAGATGAGCTCCCGAAGCTGACCTTCGAGCGTCACCTGCGTCTGCTCGTCGGGAGCGGTGCCGCAGAACTGACACTTGAAGCGGACGAAGACCGGCATGGCTTCTAGTCCTCGGGTTCGGGCCCCGACGGCGGGCTGGGACGGTCGTGATCCGAACACTAGCGCGGTCGGAGCGGGCCGTCGAGGGACCCGGCCGCTAGGCTTCCCGGCCCATGACCGACGTCACGCTCCGCACGGCCACCTACGAAGCCGACCCCGAGCACGTCCACCGCGTGCTCCTGCTCTACTCCGGCGGCCTCGACACCAGCGTGATGCTGAAGTGGATCCAGGACGAGTACGAGGCCGAGGTCGTCGCCCTCACCGTCAACCTCGGCCAGCCGGGCGAGGACTACGAGGTCGTCCGGGGCAAGGCCCTGCAGATCGGCGCCGTCGAGTGCCACGTGGTCGACGCGCGCGAGGAGTTCGCCCAGGACTTCGTCGCCCCGGCGATCAAGGCCAACGCCCTCTACGGGGGCGGCTACCCCCTCTTCACCGCGCTCGGACGGCCGCTGATCGCCAAGCTCGCCGTCGAGTACGCCCGCCGCCACGGCTGCGACACGATCGCCCACGGGTGCACCGGCAAGGGCAACGATCAGGTGCGCATCGACGCCACGGTCGCCACCCTCGCCCCCGAGCTGCGGGTGATCGCCCCGGTCCGGTCGTGGCGGATGGGCCGCGACGACGAGATCGTCTACGCCCGCGAGCATGGCATCCCGGTCAAGGGCGGCACCGAGATCACGCCCTACTCGATCGACGACAACCTCTGGGGTCGCTCGTCGGAGGGGCGCTGGATCGAGGATCTCGGGCACGCGCCCGAGGACGACGTCTTCCAGCTCGTGACCCGCCCGGAGGAGGCACCCGACGAGGCCGAGACGGTGACGATCGGCTTCGAGGCCGGGTGCCCGGTCACCCTCGACGGCGAGCCGCTCGAGCTCGTCGATCTGCTCGAGCGGGTCGCGACGATCGCCGCCCGCCACGGCGTCGGCATCGTCGACCACATCGAGGACCGGATCGTCGGCCTCAAGGTCCGCGACATCTACGAGATCCCGGCGGCCGCGGTCATCCTCCCGGCCCACCAGGAGCTCGAGAAGCTCGTCTCGACGATCCATCAGAACCAGTTCAAGGCCGGACTCGACCGCCAGTGGGCCTACCTCGTCTACGCCGGGCTCTGGTGGGAGCCGCTGCGCGCCGACCTCGACGCCTTCATGGAGTCGGTCAACGCCCAGGTGACCGGGACGATCGGGATCAAGCTCTACAAGGGGCACGCCCGGGTGGTCACCCGCGAGTCCCCGAACGCCGTCTACGACCAGTCGCTGGCGTCCTTCGGCGAGTCGGGCGGACTCTTCTCGCAGGCCGCCTCCCCCGGGTTCATCGAGCTCTGGTCGCTCCAGTCGCGGATGGCCTGGCAGCTGCGCAACTCCGACTGACCGCCGACGGCGGCGCCGGTCCGTCTCTGCGTCCGAGCGCTACCGCGAAGCGACCACCCGGTTCCCGCGCCGGTCGCCCGCGGGGGTGGGCGCCACCCGGCAGTAGGGGCAGGGCTCCTCCCAGACGGTCAGCTCTCCGCCGTCCTCCTCGGTGACCACCGCGGTCACGTAGTCCTTCTTGCAGGCGCTGCATACGCGCAGCTCGGTCGGCACGAATCCGGTCATGTGCTCTTCGCTCCTGTGATCGTGAGGCCCTAGCTATAACAGATGCATCGGACGGTCAGCCCCGAGCTGAAGCCCGGCGGCTGCCCCTGAACATGACTGCGCAGGGCGGGCGCCCGCGGATGACTACCGTGGGTCAGGCGGCGGCGCGCAGCGACTCGGGCACGACGCCCGAGAGCGCCGACTCGGCGAGCACGCGGCCGAGGAGCGGAGCGAACTTGAAGAGGTTGTTGCCGAAGCAGACCGTCGCGTTCGGGAGCGCCCAGACCCCGAGGTCGTCCCCCCCGCCGAGGAGCGGCGTCCGCTGGAAGGTGCAGCGCAGCTCGGCCACCGCCTCCGGCTCGAGCTCGGGCATCCGCTCGGCGACGTGGGCGCGCAGGCGCAGGTAGCTCAGGTGGGACGCCTCGTCCGCGCTCACCCGGTCGGTCGGGTAGTCGGTCTCGCCGGAGAGGCCGATCGCGTAACGGCCGCTCGAGGCGACCGGGAGCCCGTAGACCGACTCGGCGCCCCCATGGTCGAGCAGGCAGGACGGTCGGCGTGCCGGGTCGCGCAGGGGAAAGGCGAAGCGGCTGTGGCGGTAGAAGGTGGCTTTGAGCTCGAGCCCCAACTGGGCGGCCAGGGCCGGCGTGCCGGCACCGGCACAGACCACGAGGTGGTCGGTCGACCAGATCCCGTCCGGCGTCATCAGGTCGAACCCGTCGCCCCGCCGGTCGACGACCTCGAGGCGCGTGACCGTCCGGTCGGCCTCGGTCGCCCCGGCCAGGTAGCTCATGATCGCCCCGACGCAGATGTTTCCCCCGGCCGGGTCCCACAGGGCCGGCTCCCCCGGCTCGAGCCGCACGCCGGCCCGGTCGCGGGCCTGCGCCGGGTCGAGGATCGACCAGTCGAGCCCGGCGAGCTCGAGGTTGCGGCGCATCGGCTCGACCCCGGCTCCGACGACGAGGGCGCCGCGGTCGTCGATCAGCTCGCGACCGACCCGCCCTTCCCACCCCGTCCACTCGGCGCGGGCCTCCCGGGCCAGGCCGGTCAGCTGCGGGCTCGAGTGGGCCATGCGGAAGATCCGCACCGGTCCCTTCGACTGGCCGCCGCCCGGCTCGTCGGCCTCGAGGCTGACGACCTCGACGCCGCGCTCGCGCAGGGCGAGCGCCGTGGCCATCCCGATCACGCCCGAGCCGACCACGGTGACCCTGCTGACGCCCATGGGTCCAGGCTACTCCGACCGGTCGCGCGCGGCCATATGATGGCGGACATGCCGACCGTGATCCTCCGCGGGCAGCTCCAGAAGCTGGCCGGCGGCGACTCCGAGCACGCCCTCGACGGGGGCACCGTCACCGACCTCCTGCGCGAGCTCGAGCAGGCCCACGAGGCCCTCGAGGGCTGGATCCTCGACGAGCGGGGCGTCCTGCGCCGCCACATCAACGTGTTCGTCAACGGCGAGCGGGTCAATCCCGACGCGACGCTCGGGCCTGACGACCGGATCGAGATCCTTCCCGCCATCTCGGGCGGCTGACCCGGCCTCGATGACCGAGCTGCTGGTCGGGACCCGCAAGGGCCTCTTCGTCCTCGATGGCCCACCCGGCGGGGCGTTCGAGATCACCCGCCGGGCGTTCGTCGGCGAGCCGGTCGACTACGCCGTGCGCGACGCCCGCAGCGGACGGGTCTTCGCCGCCGTCACGTCCCCGTTCTTCGGCCCGCGGATCTGGTTCACCGACGACCTCGAAGCCGACGACTGGTCCCCCGCGGCCGGGGTCTCGCTCCCCCGCGGTGGGGATCAGGCGCTCTCGCGCATCTGGGTGATCGCCCCGGCCGGCGAGGACGGCGAGCGCCTCTACGCCGGAGGCGACCCCGGCGTGCTCTTCGAGAGCCACGACGGCGGCGCGAGCTGGACGCTCAACCTCCCGCTCTGGGAGCACCCCTCCCGCCCGGACTGGCAGCGCGACTCCGGCGGCCTCTCGGTCCACTCGATCGCCCCCTGGCCCGGGGATCCCGACCGGCTCGCGATGGCGATCTCCGCCGCCGGGGTCTGGCTGACCGAGGACGGCGGCGCGACCTGGCGTCACGGCAACCGCGGGATCGTGGCCGACTACCTCCCGGAGGCGACGCGCAAGAGCGCGATCAGCCTCTGCGTCCATCACCTCGAGCGGGCGCCCCGGCGCCCCGAGCGGCTCTACATGCAGTTCCACGGCGGCGTCTACCGCTCCGACGACGCCGGGGAGTCATGGCTCGACATCTCCGCCGGCCTCCCGTCGGACTTCGGGTTCCCGATCGTCCTCGACCCGGCCGATTCCGACAGCGCCTACGTCATCCCCGTGGCCACCGTCGACCGCGTCACCCCCGGTCGCGTCGTCGTCTGGGAGACCCGCGACGCCGGGGCGACCTGGCGCCCTCTGGGGGCCGGTCTTCCCGACCGTGACGCCTACCTCCAGATCCTCCGCCAGGCGTTCGACCGCGCCGGCGAAGGGCCGGCCCTCGAGCTCTACTTCGGGGCGACCTCGGGCGAGGTCTTCGGATCGCCCGACGCCGGCGCCCACTGGTCGACGCTCGCCGCCCGCCTACCGGCCATCAGCTCCGTCCGCGTCGGCCGGTGAGTCGCCGACCATCTGGAAGGTGAACATCTTCGCCGCCTCGATCCGGACGTAGACGACCCCGGAGTCGAGGAACGCCTCCCACTGCTCCCCGTAGCGGGGCACGTAGATCCCGAGCACCGTCGCCCGGAAGCCCGCGTGCTCGGGCGCGCCCACGTCGATCGTGACCGCGCGCCCGTGGACGGTCACGGCGAGCTCCTCGCCCGGGAGATGGGTCGCGCTGACCTGGGGCCGGCGGCTGATGTGGCGCAGGCGCACCGACTCGGGCGATGACCCGAAGTGGAAGGCCCCGCGGTAGAAGATCCCGTCGACCGGGCCGACGATGGGCCGGCCGTCGGCGGTCACCGTGGCCAGGGCGAGCAGGCGCATCCCGGTCAGCCGCTCGGCGACCTCCTCGGCCGTGAGCCGGCGCTCGGCGGTGATGATGCTCCGCAGGTGGGCGCCCGCCGCCGCGTCGCTTGCGTCGAGGAGTTCCTGGAGGGCGGCGATGTCGGCGGCCGTCTCGTGCACGGGCAGACGCTACCGCCCGACCGCCCCCACGTCGACCCCCGGCCGGTCGGCCCCGCCGGCGTGCGCCTCCCCCGCCGCGAGCACGGCCGCGGCGAAGGCCGCGACGAGCAGGTCGCGGAGCTCCGCGCGGCCGAGGTCACGGTGCTCGACCCAGTCGAGGACGGCCGCGTCGATCGCGCCGAGCCAACCGCGCAGGGCGACGCGGAGCGCCGGCGCCGGCTCGCCCGGGCCACCGAGACGAGCGAGGATCTGCCGGAGCGTGCGGGCTCGGAACCCCTCGACGAGCTCCCGGGCGGCCGGCACCGTGCTCGCGCTCTGCACCAGCTTCACCCAGGTCCGGGCGTGACCCTCGATCCAGACGAGGTAGGCGTCGAGGCTCGCGCTGAGCTCGGCCATCGGCTCGCCATCGCCGGCCGGGGCGATCAGGCGCTCGAGCTCCTCGGCGTGGGCGCGGACCGCGGCCTTGAAGAGCGCGGTCTTGCTCGGGAAGTAGTGGTAGAGGAGCGCCTTCGAGATCCCCGCTCGGTCGGCGATCCGTCGCATCGAGATGTCGGCGAACGCATGGTCGGCGAACAGGTCGCTCGCCGCGGCGATCACCTCCCGGCGGCGCTCGTCGACCCCGAGGCGGGTGTACGCGGCCCCGGCCCCGGCCGCCACTAGAGCACCAGCGGCCGGCGCCGACCCCGGTGCCGGCGGAGGGCCAGGGTGACCCGGATCCCCTCGAGGCTGATGCCGAGGCTCATCTTCGACGCCCCGGCGACCCGCTCGGAGAAGACGAACGGCACCTCCTCGATCCGCGCTCCGGAGAGGTGGGCGAGCTGGGTCGCCTCGACCTGGAAGGCGTAGCCGGCGCTCAGCATCTCCTCCAGCCCGAGTCCGCCGAGGCACCCGGCCCGCCACACCTTGAAGCCCCCGCTCAGATCGCTGAACGGCAGCCCGAGGACGAGGCGCGAGGCGCGGCAGCCGATCCGGCTGAGCGCGAGCCGCGTCGCGCTCCACCCGTCGGTGCCGCCCCCTTGGATGTAGCGGGAGCCGAGCACGAGTCCCGCGTCCCGCTCGAGCAGCACCCGCCGCATCTCGGCCAGCTTCTCCGGCGGGTGGGATAGGTCGCAGTCCATCTGGCCGATGACCTCGTAGCCGCGCTCGAGACACCAGCCGAAGCCCGCCCGGTAGGCCATCCCGAGCCCGTCCTTGCCCGTCCGGTGGAGGACGTGCATCCACGGCCGCTCGGCCGCGAGGGCGTCGGCAAGCCGGCCGGTCCCGTCGGGCGAGGCGTCGTCCACGACGAGCAGGTCG
>CAWFQO010000052.1:0-37605 GCA_963817865.1 uncultured Solirubrobacterales bacterium
GGATCGCTTCGGGTAGACCCGGGCGGCGTGGGCTAGAGCGGGTCGCCCCGGGGACGGGCGCCGCCGCCACCCCTGATCTAACGTTCGCGGGGTGAGCGACTTGGGGAGCCGGCATGCCCTCGGGCCGGGGTCGGAGCTCGACGGCTTCGTGATCGAGGCGGTCGCCGGCCGCGGGGGCATGGGCCTCGTGTTCCGCGCCCGTCAGCGCCAGCCCGACCGGATCGTGGCGTTGAAGGTGATCTCCGCCGAGTTCGCCGGGACGTCCGAGTCTCGGGCCCGGTTCATGCGCGAGTCGACCATCGCCGCCCAGATCGAGCATCCCCACGTGGTTCCCGTGTACGCGGTCGGCGAGGCCGGCGGCGTGCTCTACATCGCGATGCGGTTCGTCGAGGGCGTCGACCTGCGCGCCCTCCTCGCCCGGGAGCGACGACTCGACCCGCGCCGGGCGGCGACGATCGTCGACCAGGTCGCCCAGGCGCTCGACGCGGCGCACGCCCGCGGCCTCGTCCACCGCGACGTGAAGCCGGCCAACATCCTCGTCTCGACGGTGGGCGGCCGCGACCATGCCTACCTAGCCGACTTCGGGCTCTCCCGGCACGTCGAGGGCAGTCACGGGCTGACCGGGACCGGCGCCTTTCTCGGCACGATCGACTACGTGGCGCCCGAGCAGGCGCGCGGCGGCCCGATCACCGCGCAGACCGACGTCTACTCGCTCGGCTGCGTCCTCTTCCACACGCTGACCGGGACCGTCCCCTACCCGCTCGACAGCGACATGGCCAAGCTCTACGCCCACGGCGCCCAGCCGCCGCCGTCGGCGCTCGAGCGGACCCCCGATCTCCCGGCGAGCCTCGAGGCGGTCCTCGCCCGCGCCATGGCCAAGGCGCCCGAGGACCGGTATCGCTCGGCCGGCGACCTCGGCCGCGCCGCGCTGGCCGCGGCGTCCGGCGGCTCCCCGCCCGGCGGCGAGCGGGCGCTCGCCGCGGGGGCCGCGGCGACCGGGAGCCTGGGGAGCCCGCCGCCGCCGAGGCCGCCGGCCGTGCCCCCGCCGGCGGGCGCTCCGGCGCCGGCGCCCCCGCGCCGCCCCACCGCCGGCGGCGCGCGGCCCGACCGGAGGCGGCGCGCCCTGGCCGGCGGCGCCGTCCTCGGAGCGCTCGTGATCGCCGGGGTCCTCGCGGCGATCCTCGGCGGCGGCGGCGGCGCGTCCGGGCCGGCGCCGGTGACGATCGTCACCCAGGAGCCCGCGCCGGCGATCGTCCTCGTCCCCGTCCGGGGGCTGCGCGACCTCGAGGCCCGCGAGACGAGCGCGCCCGGCGGGTACCGCTACCGGCTGCTGCTGTCCGCGGTCGACCCGCCGCGCGGCGGGTCGCCCGGCACGCCCGTCGCCTACTACCTGACGCTGTCGGTGCGCCGGGGGAGCCGGCCGCTCGTGGTCGTCCACCGCCTGCGGGTGCCCTATCCGTTCACCGCCAGCTCGGCCGTCGCCGACTTCTCGGTCAGTCCCAACCCCGACGGCACCGGCAACGCCGCGCTCTCCTGGTATGTCAGGCAGGGCGACCCGACCGACGTCACCCACTACTTCACCCTCACCCCCAACCGCATCAACGTCGACTGAGGGTGGCCCGCCCCGATTGACTGGACCCGACCGGCCGCGTAGGTTGCCCCCGTGGGCACCCCCGGATCCCCCACCCCGACCACCCCAGGCCCGACCACGGCGACCGGCACGGCGTCGCGCAACGTCGACGGCCAGGCGATCTCGATCACCGTCTTCAGCACGCTCAAGTGGTGGGGCCGGCTCTACCTCCCGATCCTCTTCTTCCTGGCCAAGCGCGTCCCCGCGCTGACCGCGACCCTCCGCCAGCTCTCGTTCATCCACTTCGCCCGCTGGAGCCTCGTCCGCGAGATCCCCGAGAACGGCCCGCCCCAGCCGCGCCAGAAGCTCCGCTACACGCACATGTACTTCGAGAGCAACTTCAACGGCGGGTGGGAGGAATACATCGACGCGTTCGCCCATGTCCTGACCCGCAACATCGCGATCTTCTTCGGCGCCTCCTACGGCTTCCCCGGGGCCCTCCCGGTCGGGCCGTTCAAGGCCTACATCCACGCCAACGAGACCGAGGCCTCCCACTACTTCTCGGCCTACCCGGAGGCGACCATAACGATCGTCAAGGCGGCGCTCGAGCTCGAGCAGAAGCTCGCCCCGCTCCGGCGCGACGCCCCCGGGATGGATCCGGCCGAGTTCGCCGACGCCTACCGCCGGCTCCTCACCGACGCCCAGCGGTGCCTGTGAAGTCGGCCAACGTCTTCGGCCAGGCCTACGGGTTCATGGCGATGACGCCGATCAGGCCCGGCGAGGAGGGCGCCCTGCGCGCCTACCTCGAAGGCCTCCTCGACCACGGCCCGAGCCCGCTGAGCCGGGTGCCCCGGACCCACATGGGCCGCTGGGTCATCGTCGAGGGGTTCCACTGCGAGCCGGCCTACCGCCAGCCGGTCGCCGAGACCCTGGCCCTCCCGACGCTGATCTTCTCGACCAACTTCGACGGCGACCTCGACACCTACCTCGACGGCCTCTGCGCCGCCCTGGCCACCGAGGCCCCCGAGATCTGGGGCCGCTGCGTCGGCTGCCCGGGTCCGGCCGGCGGCCCGGCCCTGAAGGCCTACCTCGAGCACAACCAGATCGACTCGGGGTTCTTCTTCGCCGCCTACGGCGACGCGACCCTCGACCAGGTCCAGGCGAGCCTCGCCCAGCGCGCGCGGATGATCGCCTTCGCCGTCCGCGCCCAGGGCCTCCCCCCGGCCGAACTCCAGCGCGCTTTCATCGAGGAGTTCGCCTAGCGCATGGCGACCACCGCTCCGAAAATCGACCTGGCTGACCTCCAGGGCGACATCCTCCGCGCCTACGGCAATGACTACGACCGGACCTCCTACGTCTTCGTCCGCGCCGACGGCCCGCCCGCGGCGGCGCGGGCCTGGGTCGGCGGGCTGACCCCCCATGTGACCACCGCCGAGCCGTGGGAGGCCGGCAAGCCGCAGACCACCCTCAACGTCGCCCTCACCGCCGCCGGCCTCCGGGCCCTCGGCGTCTCCGAGGCCGTGCTCGCCACCTTCGCCCCCGAGTTCCGCGACGGGATGGCCAGGCGGGCGCCCAGCCTCGGCGACGTCGGCTCGAGCGCGCCGGACCGGTGGGAGGCGGGCCTCGGCCGGGGGGACGCCCACGTCCTCCTGACGATCAACGCCCGCGAGGCGGGCGACCTCGAGCGCGCCCACGACCGGATGCGCGCGGCGATCGACGAAGCCGGCTCGCTGCGCATCGTCCACCAGGAGGACACCGCCCTGCTCGGGGGCGCGCGCGAGCACTTCGGGTTCACCGACGGCTTCTCCCAGCCGGCGATCGCGGGGTCGAGCGACGAGCGGGCCCCCGGCGGCGGGGTCCCCGAGGCCGGGGGGAAGTGGCGGTCGCTCGCCCCCGGAGAGTTCGTCCTCGGCTATCCGGACGAGGACACCCGCGACGACCCGGCCGGCCGGCTTCCGCCCGCCCCGGCCGGGCCCCTCGGGCGGAGCGGGACCTACATGGTCTGGCGCAAGCTCTACCAGGACGTCGCCCGCTGGCGGCGCGTGCTCGACGCCGCGGCCGGCCTCTATCCCGACGGCGACGCGACCAAGCTCGCGGCCAAGGCCGTCGGGCGCTGGCCCGACGGGACCCCGCTCGCCCTGAGCCCCGACCAGCCGCGGCCGGGCTTCGACCCGTCCGCCCCCGGGGCCAACGACTTTCGCTACGCCGTCGATCCGGTCGGGCGGCGGTGTCCCGTCGGGGCCCACGTCCGCCGCTCGAACCCCCGCGACGGGCTCGGGTTCGACGGGGCGCTGAGCTTCCGCCACCGGATGATCCGCCGCGGCATGCCCTACGGCCCGCCCCTCCCGGACGGCGTGACCGAGGATGACCGGACCGACCGCGGGCTCGTCTTCGTCTGCTTCCAGGCGAGCATCTCCCGCCAGTTCGAGGCGATCCAGATGCAGTGGCTGGCCGACGGCAACATCTTCGGCCTCGGGCACGACAGCGACTTCCTCCTCGGCGCGCCGACCGGGACCGGCAAGATGACGATCCAGGGCGACCCGCCCTTCTTCCTCGCGCCCCAGGAGGAGTTCGTCCGCACCCGGGGGGGCGAGTACCTCTACGTCCCCGGCCTGCGCGGGCTCGCCGCGTTGGCCGACGGCACCACCGGGTAGGCGGCCATCCTCCTGCACGTCTGGGTCCGTGCCGAGGTCGGGGGTCCCGCCCCGGACCTTCGCCCGGCGCCCCGGGGGCGAGGCCCGGCCGGCGCCGGCGCGGCCGGTCAGTTAGCCCGCTGGAGGTATCCGTTGTCGATCAGCCAGCGGACGTTGAGCCGGCTCGGCGCTCCGGGCAGGAGCGACCCGAGGAGCTCGATCTGGAGGCCGTGCCCGATCTGGCCGAAGCCCGGGGCGATCGGGCCCTCCTCGGCGGAGAACCGCCTGATCACCCGGTAGACGTGGTAGTTGCACGTGTAGGCCGGGTCGAAGTTGTCGAGGCTCATCGGGGGGAGGGCCCGCTCGGCGTAGGGAGTGTCGAGGGGCGCGAGGAAGGCGCCGAACTCGCTGCCGAAGCGGTCGACCTCGGTCCCCGGGCCGAGCGGGGCGACGTACTCGATCGGCTGGCCGGTCGGACGCAGGAGGAAGCCGTTGTCCGGCGGGTAGCGCCAGCCGCCGGACCCGCCGTTGGCCGTCGGGTCCCAGTAGGTGTCGATGAACGCCTGGGCGCTCAGGCCAGCCAGGCGGTCGTAGCCGGCGAGGATCGGCGCCACCGCCCCGACGTCCTGGAGCTGGGCCGGCCCGAGGCGGGCGTCGCCGCCGAAGAACGCGTTCGAGCAGGACCGGGCCCGGAGGGCGGCGGCGCCGGTCGCGGCGCTGATCCCGACGACGACGAGGAGCGTCGCCGCGAGGATGGCGACCCACGCCTGGCGGCGGCGGCCCGCCGAGCGACGATCACGCGCTTCGACGACCTGGGACACCGCTGCACCTCGCTCTCGAATCGGACGGACGAAACCGATCGCCATTACACCGGGCCGGCCGCCGGGTGTCAGCCGCGCAAGCGATCCTGCGAGCGTCAGGCGCCCGCCGCGAGCGGCCGACCGTCTCCGGAGGCCGGGCGGCGGCGGCGGGCCTCGGGATCGGAGTCGGGACTCCCGGCCCGCGCGACCGTGTAGGCGAGGAAGCCGACCCAGAGGACGATCGACGCGCCCCAGACCGAATAGGCCAGGGTGGCCGGGAGCGGCGGCCCGACCTTGGCCTCGCGGAGGAGCACCTTGGTGTCGCGCACGAAGACGACCGGGCGCCGGGGGAGGGCCGGGACGGCCGCGGCGCCGATCTGGCGGTCGGCCGGGAGGTAGATCGGTGCGGCCATGACCTCGTCGCTGCGGTAGAGGATGACCATCGACTTCCAGGTGCCGTCGACCGGGACCGTTCCCGAGGACACGTAGTGGCCGGGCCGGATCTGGCGGAGGCTGGTCTTGACCGTGCCGCCGCCCTGCCAGGAGAGGATCCCGAAGGCGGCGGCCCCGCGGGCGGCGTCGGCCGGGAGCATCGCCACCTCGACGTGGGCGCGGCCGGACGTCCGATCGAGCCGGACGACGGCGCGGACGTGGCCGACCCCGCGGTGGAGCGGGATCACCAGGGCGGCGAGGAGGACGGCGCAGGCGGCGGCGAGGGCGACGGGCGGGATCCCGCGCTCGCCCCGGGAGAACGCCTTGGCGAAGCCGGCGCCGAGGAGGGCGGCGGCGAAGGCGGACGGGATCGCCAGGAGCGCCGTGCGCGGGAGCAGCCCGGCCGTGACCGGCCCGTAGCCCGAGACGGCGACGAAGGCGAGCTCGCCGGCGAGCCCGAGCGTCCCGACCAGGGCCCCGGCGACGAGGGCGAAGCGCAGGCGCCGGCCGGTGCCGACGAAAACGGCCGCCCCCTCGACGGCGAGGGCGATCGCCAGGTAGAGCGGGAACCGGGGGAAGGTGTGGTGGAGCTGACCGGCGACGACGAGGGCGACCACGCCGCGGATGGCCAGGTAGCAGGCCACCGCCTTGATCGTCCCCCCCGGCCCGAGGGCGATGCGGGCGAAGACGAGCGTGAAGCCGCCGGCGGCGACGACGAGGATCGGGAGGTAGACGAGCTGGAACTGGGGGACGCCGTAGTCGAACTCGCCGAGGAACACGCTCATCCCGACGAGCGCGGCCCCGGCCGAGAGGGCGAGGATGAACCGGCCGAAAAGGGTCGGGCGGGCGGCGGGGAGCGCCTCGGCGAGGAGCAGGAGGACCCCGAGCGTGCCGAAGCCGCCGCCGGTGACGAGCTGGAGGTGGGACGGGCTCCAGAGGGTGATGTCGAGGCCGTAGGCCTTGTGGTAGAGGTTGTCGATCGGGAACGCGGTCGAGGCGACGACCCCGAGCAGGCCGAGGAGCATGGCCGCGCGGGGGACGCGCACCCGGTCGATCGTCGCCATCAGGGCGGTGACGACGCCGGCGAACGAGATGCCGCCGAGGCCGACGAGGATCATCACGTGGGGCGGGGTGAAGATGTTCTTGTCGCGGCCGAGGTCGAGATGCCAGGCGACGTCCCAGTAGAAGCCGATGACGGCGATCAGGAGGAAGAGGAGCGCGGTCAGGGCGCCGGCCATCGACGAGCCGGGAAAGCCGGTGAGGCGCCGCAAACTGTTGGAGATCTGGTGGAAGGGAAACGTCCACATGCTCGGCGTGCCCTTCGTCTTGCCGAAGGCGAAGAGCAGCGTGACGCAGACGCAGTAGAAGACGAGCAGCCCGATCAGGTAGTACCACTGGCTGGCCGGGATGGCGTGGGCCACTGTGTCGGTCTTCATGCTGTCTCTCCTCCGCCGGTGCCGCCGTTTCGGGCGCGACCCACCCGGCCGCCCGAAAGGCGGCGGCGGGCCCTGCCCATCAACCTCTTACCGTTGGTAACCTTACCACAGGTAGAGTAGCGCCATGGAGCGACGAGAGCGGGGGGCCGAGGCGTCGGGCGCCCGGGGCAAGGTCCCGCGGGAGGTCCGCGAGCGCGAGATGATCGAGGTGGCCCGGGGGCTCTTCGGGGAGCGCGGCTACCACGACGTCTCGATGGACGAGATCGCCCAGGCGGCTGGAGTCTCCAAGCCGATGGTCTACGCGTACTTCGAGTCCAAGGAGGGGCTCTTCCTCGCCTGCGTCGAGGCCGCGACCACCGAGCTGATCCATACCGTCGAGGAGGTCACCCCGGCGAGCCTCCCCCAGGACGTCCGCCTCTGGTCCGGCCTCCTCGCGGTGTTCACCTTCATCGAGGAGCACCGCAACTCGTGGATGCTCCTCTACCCCCACGGCCCGCAGAGCGGCGGCCCGTTCGCGGCGGGGGCGGCCCGGGCCAACGAGGAGATGGGTCGGCTGATCACGGGGATCTTCCGGGAGGCGGCCGCGGCGGAGGGGATCGACGCGGTGCTGGCCGACCGGTCGAGCGAGCCCCTGGCCCACGCCCTCGTCGCCGCCGTGGTCGGACTCGGCTCGTGGTGGATGCGCCACCCCGACCAGCCGAAGGAGCTCCAGGCGCTGCGCCTGATGAACCTGGCCTGGCTCGGGCTCGGCGAGCTTTCCCGCGGGAAGCTCTGGATGCCGCCACCGCCGCCGGCTGGCTGAAACGGCCGGGGTGCGCGATGATGTCCGGGTGAGCCCGTATCCGATCAGCCGCCCGGAGGCCGACGCGTGACCCCGCCTCGGGTCACCGGCGAGGCGGCGGAGGAGATCCGCCAGCTGATCCCGGACGTCGAGCACGTCGCGCTCCGGCTCGGCGAGGTGAACTACCTGATCGACGAGGGCCTGGCCGCCGGGGTCTTCCTCAGCCTGCGACTCCCCCTCCCCCTGCTGCTCGAGGGCGAGGCCGGGGTCGGCAAGACGCAGCTGGCCAAGGCGCTCGCCGCGATCCTCGAGACGCCGCTGATCCGCCTCCAGTGCTACGAGGGGATCGACGCGGCCGAGGCCCTCTACGAGTGGAACTACCCGCGCCAGCTGCTGAGCATCCGCCTGGCCGACACGAGCGGGAACAGGCTCGGGGAGCACGAGCTCTTCGGGGCCGACTACCTCATCCGGCGCCCGCTCCTGCGGGCGCTCCAGCATCCCGGCCCCCGGCCCGCCGTCCTCCTGATCGACGAGATCGACCGGGCCGACGACGACTTCGAGGCCTTCCTGCTCGAGCTCCTCGCCGAGTCGACGGTGACCATCCCGGAGATCGGGACGATCAAGGCGACCCATCCGCCGATCGTCGTGCTGACCTCCAACCGGACGCGCGACCTCCACGACGCGGTCAAGCGCCGCTGCCTCTACCAGTGGATCGACTACCCGGACGTCCGCCGGGAGGCCGACATCCTCCACCGCATGATCGGGGCCTCGCCCCGGCTGACCGTCGAGGTGGCGACGGCGATCGCGCGCATCCGCCAGGCCGACGTGATCAAGCCGCCGGGGGTGGCCGAGTCGATCGACTGGCTGGCCGCCCTGAACCTCCTCGGCATCGAGAGCCTCGACGCGGCGGCGATCGGCCGGACGCTCGGCTCGGTCCTCAAGTACCCCGAGGACCAGGAGGCGGTCCGGGCGGACGGCCTCGAGTCGCTCGTCCTCGAGCGCGCGGCCTGAGGGCCGGGGCGCGTCAGTCAGCGCTCCGCGCGGCCACGAGGGCGACCCCGCGCGGGCCGAGCGGATCGTCGAGCTCCCCGGCGACCCAGGTCGACCGGTCAAGCCGCCAGGCGGCCCGGGCCTCGACGACCTCCCAGCCGGCGAGGAGCGCGTCGAGCCCGGGACGGTCGTAGACGCGCTCGAACTCGTCGACCCGCGGGGCGCCGAAGGGCACGGTCAGGACGAGGAGGCCGCCGGAGCGCAGCAGCCGGGTCCGGAGGGTCTCGAGAGCGGCGAGGTCGAGCCGGCCGCCGGCCGCCTCGCCGTAGCCGCCGAGGCCGAAGTGCTCGAGCGCCGAGAGCGCCACGGCGGCGTCGAAGCCGGCCAGGGCCGGGTCGAGCTGGTCGAGGCGGGAGGCGGCGGCGGTCAACCGGGGGTGGGCGAGCGGGTAGCCGCGGGGGTCGACGACGGTCACGTCGTGGCCGAGGGCGGCGAGGCTGAGGCCGACGGTGCTCTCGCTGCCCCCGACGTCGAGCACCCGGGCGGGCGCAGTCAGCCCGGCGAGCGCGGCGAAGACGAACGGCTGCTCGACGATCCGCTCGTTGACCTGGCGGGCCGCGACGGCCCCCGGGCGGTAGTCGAGGGCGACGGGCGGGTTGAACCAGAGGCCGGCCTGGGCGGCATAGCCCTCGTGGCCCTCGGCCCAGTTGAGGAACCGGCCGACCTCCTCGCCGAGGCCGGGGAGGGACCCGGGCCCGCGGGCGAGGAGCTCCTCGACCCGGAGGGCGGCCAGCTTCTCGTGGAGCCCGGCCAGGCGGTCCTCGACCCGCTCGAGGTGGTCGTGGACGGCGCGGGCCCGGGCGTCGACGTGGTCGCCGACGAGGATCGCGGTCCAGCGGACGCGGGGGTCGAGGAGCCGGCGCGCCGGCCAGCCGAGGAGCCGCCCGAGCGCCGCGCGCCGAGCTGGAGGGCCGTCGGGCGCCACGCGGCCAAACTACCACCGCCGAGGTCGGGCCCGGCCACCTCGACTAAGGTGTCGGCGATGACGCAGACGTGCTACTGCGGGTGCGGCCGGGAGCTGACCGGCGAGGATCTCGAGCTCTCGGAGACCGGGCAGAACATCCGCGAGATCCTCGACGTCCTGCGCAACCTGTCGCTCCCCCTGAGCGAGGAGATCCCCGAGGCGAAGGAGCGGGTGACCGGGCTGATCAGCCACGGGGCGCGCTTCGACGAGCTCATCGCCGGGATGATCCACGGCACGCTCGAGCCCCCGCCCCAGACCGTGGCCCAGCAGATGAGCGCCTGGCTCCAGACGGCCGGTTCGGTGGCCGACACCCACATGCGCCTGGTCGGGCGCAAGCGCACGGGTCCCGGCCCGGGGAGGAACGGCGGCTGAGCGCCCGGCCCGGACCGGGCCGGCGGACTCCGCAACTTGGGCGAGAAAGCAGCGCGGTCGCCGCCGGTGGGTGCCCTACCCTCAAGCGACCGCGATGACCGCCGAGCCCGACCGCCACGACCGACCGCGCCGCCGATGAGCCGCGGGCGCTGCGAGTACGGCCTGTGCGACGGGAGCGGCTTCCTCGTCGAGGAGGAGACGCGCGACTCGCGCGACTGCCGCTGCCGCCCGCTGCGCCTGGCGGCGACGCGGGCGCGCCGGCTCGAGGGGCGGATCCCCAAGCGCTACCGGGAGATCTCCTTCGAGCAGTCGGAGGTGATCGACATGGAGCGGCGCTTCCCGACCCAGGTGCGCGAGCTCCGGGCCTACGTCCGCGCGATCGACGACAACCTCGACGCCGGGCGCGGCCTCTGGCTGGCGGGCGGGCCGGGGACGGGGAAGACGGCGCTGGCCATGATCGTCTCGAAGGCGGCGATCGACGCCGGACGGACGGTGGCCATCTACTCGTGCCCGCGCCTGTTGAGCGTGATCCGGGAGTCGATCGACGCGGGCGGGGTCCTCGACTTCCTCGACCGCCTGGCCGAGGCCGACCTCCTCCACGTCGACGACCTCGGCGCCGAGCACCGGACCGAGTGGGTGCTCGAGCAGCTGTACTCGATCATCAACTCCCGCTACGAGGAGCAGCGGGCGACCCTGGTCACCTCGAACCTCGACTACGACGAGCTCTCGGCCCAGCTCGGCGAGCGGATCGTCTCGCGCCTGGAGGGCATGTGCGGGGAGCCGCTCCCGTTCTACGGGGTGGATGCCCGCCGGGTGACCTACCCGCTCCCGGGCTGAGGCGGCCCGCGGCCGGGGGCGTGGTCTCGGGTCCGCCGGGAGGATCGCCCCCGTAGACTGCGCCGGGCATGCCAGGCATCGTCATCGTGGGCGCCCAGTGGGGCGATGAGGGGAAGGGCAAGATCACCGACCTGCTCGCCGAGCGGGCGGACGCGGTCGTGCGCTTCCAGGGCGGCAACAACGCCGGACACACGATCGTCCGCGAGGGCGTCGAGTGGAAGCTCCACCTGATCCCGTCGGGGATCCTCTACCCGGGCAAGCGCTGCATCATCGGCAACGGGGTGGTCGTCGACCCGGGCATCCTGATCGAGGAGATCTCCGGGCTGCGGGCGCGGGGCATCGACGTGTCCGGGCTGCGGGTCTCGGCCAACGCCCACCTGATCATGCCCTACCACCTGTTTCTCGACACGGCCGGGGAGACCCGCCTCGGGAAGCTCCAGATCGGGACGACCAAGCGGGGCATCGGCCCGTGCTACGCCGACAAGGCGGCGCGCCTGGGCATCCGGGTCCAGGACCTCCTCGACGAGAAGATCCTCAAGAAGAAGATCAGCGCGGCGCTCGAGCCCAAGCGGCTGTCGCTGCGCCCGTACGCCCGGGACCCGGCCCTCGACCTGCACACGATGACCGAGCAGTACCTGACCTACGGCCACCAGCTCGAGCGCCACATCGCCGACACGACGAAGCTGGCCTGGGACCTGCTCGGTTCCGGGCGCAACGTCCTCTTCGAGGGGGCGCAGGGGGCGATGCTCGACATCGACCACGGGACCTATCCGTTCGTGACCTCGTCCAACCCGATCGCCGGGGCGGCGTGCACCGGCTCGGGCGTCGGCCCGAAGGACATCGACGAGATCTGGGGCATCTGCAAGGCCTACACGACCCGCGTCGGGTCGGGGCCGTTCCCGACCGAGCTCGACGACGACGTCGGCGAGGAGCTCCGGGCGCGGGGCCACGAGTTCGGGACGACGACCGGGCGCCCGCGCCGGACGGGCTGGCTCGACCTGGTGGCGCTCCGCTACGCGGCCCGCCTGAACACGCTGACCGCGCTGACCATCACCAAGCTCGACGTCCTCTCGGGCTTCGACCAGCTGATGGTCTGCACCCGCTACCGGGGCGAGGAGGGAGCCGAGTTCGACCACTTCCCCTACCACCAGTCGGTCCTCCACCACGCGACGGGCGAGTTCCAGGCGCTCGAGGGCTGGAGCGAGGACATCGGCGACTGCCGCAGCGAGTCCGACCTGCCCCAGGCGGCGCGGGACTACCTGGCCTTCATCGAGGACTACACCGGCGTCCCGATCGTGCTCGTCGGGGTCGGCCCCGGGCGCGACCAGAACGTGTGGATGAAGTCGGCCGGGGAGACGCTGATGGCCGGGGTCCCGACCGCGGCCTAGAGCCCTCCGAGCGCGGCGACGACCCGCTCGCCAGCGCGCCCGTCGCCGTAGAGCTGAGGACGGTCATCTGGAGCTGTCCTCGCCAGCGCGGCCATGGTCGCCGCCGGGTCGAGACCGACGAGGGTGTTCCAGCCGGCGGCGACCGTCTCGACCCATTCGGTCTCCGCGCGCAGGGTGAGGCAGGGGACGCCGGCGAGGTAGGCCTCCTTCTGGACGCCGCCCGAGTCGGTGAGGACGGCGCGGGCCTGGCAGAGGAGGGCGGTGAAGTCGAGGTAGCCGAGCGGGGGCGAGACGATCGCGGCCCGGCGCAGGCGCGCCTCGAGGCCGGCCGCCCGGGCCCGCGCGCGGGTGCGCGGGTGGAGGGGGAGGACGATCGGCTCCTCGATCGCCTCGAGCAGCTCGACGAGGCGCTCGAGGCGGGCGGGGTCGTCGACGTTGGCCGCGCGGTGGGCGGTGGCCAGGAGGTAGGCCCCGGGCGCGACGCCGAGGTCGGCCAGGGGCTGGCCGCGCTCCCGGGCCCGGGGCTGGAAGGCGCGGGCGACGTCGACCATCACGTCGCCGACGACCTCGACCCGGCCGGGGACGGCCTCGCGGCGGAGGTTCAGGGCGGCGCCGGCCGAGGAGCAGAGCAGCAGCGCGGCGAGCTGGTCGCACAGGACGCGGTTGCGCTCCTCGGGCATCGTGCGGTCGAACGAGCGCATCCCGGCCTCGACGTGGACGACGGGAATCGAGCGGTCGGCCGCAGCGAGGGCGCCGGCGAGGGTGGAGTTGGTGTCGCCGTAGACGAGCACCGCGTCCGCCTCGAGCAGGGGCTCGAGCGCCGCGAGCATACGCCCGAGCTGCGAGGTGTTCGTCGCGCCGCTGACCCCGAGCCAGTGGTCGGGGGCCGGGAGGTCGAGCTCGGCGAAGAAGACGGCCGAGAGCTCGTCGTCGTGGTGCTGGCCGGTGTGGACGAGGACCTCGTCGTGGACGTCGCGCAGGCGGCGGGAGACGGCGGCGGCCTTGACGAACTGCGGGCGGTTGCCCACGACGGTGAGGACGCGCATCAGCGGGGCGCGATCTGCGGATCCACGGCGCAGACGGTATTCGATCGGCGGGCTTGACAGGTGACCAGATGGTCACCTATACTGCCGGCATGGACGAAGTGTTCAGGGCCCTCGCCGATCCGACCCGCCGGAGCCTCCTCGACGCGCTCTTCGAGGAGGATGGGCAGACGCTCAGCGCCCTCGAGGCGCGGCTGCCGATGACCCGGTTCGGCGTGATGAAGCACCTCAAGGTGCTCGAGGAGGCCGGCCTCGTCGTGTCGAGGCGGCGCGGCCGCGAGAAGCTCCACTTCCTGAACCCCGTCCCGATCCGGCTCGTCCACGACCGTTGGGTGAGCAAGTACGCCGAGCCGTGGGCGGCGACGCTCGTCGGGCTCAAGAGAAGAATCGAGGACAGAGTCATGGAGAAGGTGTTCGAGATCTACATCAAGACCACGCCGGAGCGGCTGTGGGAGGCGATCACCGACAGCCGGATGCGCGAGCAGTACACGTTCGGCGTCGGGGTCGACTCGAATTGGACGAACGGCTCGCGCTACCGGGCCGTCCACGCCGGGTCGGGGGTCCCGATCAGCGAGGGCGAGAACCTCGAGGTCGATCCGCCGCGCCGGCTCGTCCAGAGCTTCACCGCCCTGTGGGGCGAGGACGTCAAGGCCGAGGGCACCTCCCGGGTCACCTGGGAGATCGAGCCGGTCGGGGACTCGTGCCGCCTGACCGTCACCCACGACCAGCTCCGCGACGCGGCCAACGGCGAGCTCTACGGCGGCTGGCCGATGATCCTCTCGGGCCTGAAGACGCTGCTCGAGACGGGCGAGACGCTGACCACGCCGGGCTCGCTGCGCTTCGCCCAGGCCCCGGCCTGAGCGCCGGGCGGAGCCCGGGTCGCGTGACCCGGGCTCCGTCAGCCGGCCGGCCCGGCCCAGGTCGCCGACCCGGCGCCGCCGGCGTCGGCGCTGAAGCGGACGGCGCGCAGCCGGGTGCCCTGCCCGAGGGCGAAGGCGACGCACCCCGCGACGGTCGTGCCGGCGCTCAGCTGGTTGTCGAAGTCCCGATCCTGGGTGGCGCACCGGCCCCGGGAGGCGTAGGTGGCCGAGGCGGTGCCGGCGGCGGGGACGGCGGAGACGTCGCCGGTCGAGGAGCTGTCGTACTCCCCGGGGCCGAGGTTCCTGATCCGGACGAGCACGCCGACCGCCCGGGTCCCCGGCAGGAGCGCCGCGCCCGACCCGCGGAGCGGGTCGATCACCGCGGTGACGGTGACGGCCAGGGTGGCCCCCCGGGCGCGGACCCGCTGGGTGGTGCCGACCCGGCGCCCGGCTGGCCGGGCCGCAGCGGGCGGCGTGGACGACCGACGGGCGGGCGTGCTGGTGGTCGCTGGGCCGCTCGACCCGCAGGCGGCGAGCGCGAGCCCGGCGGACAGGCCGGCGGCGGCGGCGAGCTGGGCGGGCCGGGCGCGCGGGAGCACACCCGCCAGCCTAGCCGCCGTGCCCCGTCACGCTTCTGGAGCCACGCGCCCGGCGTCGGCGTAGACGTTCACCCGCTCGCCGCGGGCGAAGCCGGCGAGCGTCATCCCGCGATCGGCGGCCAGGGCGACGGCGAGCGAGGTCGGCGCGCCGACGCCGACGAGGATCGGCGCCCCGGCGACCGCCGCCTTCTGGACGAGCTCGAACGAGAGGCGCCCGCTGACGCAGAGGATCCGCCCGGCCAGGGGGAGGAGCCCGGCGGTCAGGGCGTGGCCGATCACCTTGTCCATCGCGTTGTGGCGCCCGACGTCCTCGCGGACGACGAGGAGCTCGCCGGTCGCGGCGAAGAGGCCGGTCGCGTGGAGTCCGCCCGTCCGCCGGAAGCCCGGCTGGCGGAGCCGGTCGGGGAGGCCGGCGAGGAGGGCGCGGGCGACGATCGGCCCGTCCGGGGCGGGCGGGGCGTCGACGGCGACCTCCTCGAGCGCGCCCTTCCCGCACACCCCGCACGACGAGGTCGTGTAGAAGCGCCGGGCCCCGGGGTCGCGCCGGAGGGGGCCGGCGACCTCGACCACGTTGGCCGCGAAGTCGGCGGTCGGCCCGGCCGGCCGGGGCGCATCGATCAGGGCCTCGCCGTAGAGGAACCCGAGGGCGAGCTCCTCGTCGTGGCCGGGGGTGCGCATGGTCACCGCGAGGGGGCGCCCGTCGACGCGGATCTCGAGCGGCTCCTCGACGGCGACCTCGTCGACCTCGCCGTCGCGGACGACCCGGACGAGCAGCCGCGCCGCGGCCGCGTCCTGCGGCTCGAGCTCAGGGATGGCCGGGCGCGAGGCCGGATGCGGGCATGGCCAGGGGCGAAGCTCCCGAGCTCCCGGGCGAACGCGTTGGGGACGAGCGGCTCGACGAAGTCATGGCAGACGCAGTTCTCGACCGGCGGACCGACGACGAGGGCGGGGACCCGGAGGCCGTTGTGTCGGGCGACCCTACGACCAAGCGGCGGGCGCCGTCAAGGCCGCGGCCGGGGGCCGGCCGACCGCGGCCCGACGCACCGCCCCCGCCGGCCCGGATCGACTACGGTGAGCCGCTCCGAAAAAGGGACATGCTCCGACCGGTGGACGACGAACTCGAACGCCTTGACCGCCTCCTCGCCCAGCTCGGGCGGATGCTCGACGCGCCGGGCGACGGCGGCGAGCCGTCGGCCGAGTGGACGTGGCAGAAGCTCGACCTGCTCGAGCAGACGATGGGCGCCGACGCGCTGACCGCGCTTCTGCGCCGCCAGGGCATGGGGCGCACGACGGTCGCCGAGGCGCTCGGCGTGCTCGCCCGGCGGCGGGGCGCCGGCTCCTGATCAGGCGAGCCGCTGCGGGGGGCCGGGGTCGGCGGGCCGGGCGTCGTCGTCGGGCCGCAGGCGGAGCTCCCACCAGGCCACGTCGCGCCAGGCGCCGGCCTTCCAGCCGATCCGCCGGTAGGTCCCGACCGGCTCGAAGCCGACCGACCGGTGGAGGGCCAGGCTCGCCTCGTTCGGGACGGTGATCGCGGCGACGGCGATCCACAGGCCCTGGGCGCGCAGCAACTCGAACAGGGCGAGGTAGAGGCGGCGTCCGGCCCCGCGGCGCCGGTGGTCGGGGTCGACGAAGACCGAGACGGTCGCGGCCCAGCGATAGGCGGCCCGCTCGTGATGGGGGGCCGCGTAGGCGTAGGCGACGACGCGGCCGCCGTCCTCGATCACGAGCCAGGGATGGGTCCGGCTCGTCGCGGCGATCCGGGCGGACATGGCCGCGGCGTCGGGGGCCGGGGGCTCCTCGAACGAGGTGGCCCCGTCGTTGACGGCCGGGGCGTAGATGTCCGCGCAGTCGGCGCCGTCGCGGGCGGGGTCGGCGTGGCGAAGGGCCATTCGTCCGACGTATGATGAATCATTCCCGAGTCCCGGATCAAGCGGCCACCGCCGGTCGCGCGCTTGGAGAACCGGTCGTTGAGCGAGCGGGCGCTCGAGGCGCTCCTCGGCGCGATCGACGCCGACGCCTTCCCCGGTGGGCGGCTCCCGCCCGAGTCGGAGCTGGCCGGCCTCCTCGGCGTGAGCCGGACGACGCTGCGCGGGGCCCTGCACACGCTCGAAGGGCGACGGGCTGATCTCCCGGCGACGCGGGCGGGGGACCTTCGTCAACGGCCACCTCCTCCGCTCGACGATGCGCCTCAACCGGCTCGTCCCGTTCAGCACGCTGATCGCCCAGTGCGGCCACGAGCCGTCGGTCGACCCGCAGACGCTCCGCCGCTCGACGGTCGCGGCCGAGTTCGCCGCCGTCCTCGACGTCGCGGCCGGGGCGCCGTGCGTCGAGGTCGCGCGCCTCCTGCGCGCCGGCCCGACCCCGGTGATGGCGGTCTGCGACATCGTGCCCCTCGATCGGCTGGCCGTGGCGGCGGACGCGGTCCGCGACGCCGAGACGACCTTCGACTTCTTCGCCGTCAACTGCCAGGTCTCGGATCGACTACGCGACCTCGGAGCTCGTGCCCCGGGTCGCCACCGCCCGGGTCCCGGCCGGCCTCGAGCTGGCCCCGGGCGAGCCGTACATCGAGCTGATCGAGACCCTCTACTCCCGCGACCACGCCCCGCTCGGCCTCTCCCGGGTCGCGGTCGACGACCGGCTCGTGCGGTTGTCGCTCCTGCGCCGGGACTCCTGAGCCGGCCCCGACCGGCGGTCCACCCGATCTTGGACCGCCGGTCCGATGACGCGCGGCGGGTCCATCCATATGGTCATACCTATGACCAAACTCCTCGATCTTGCCCCGACCGTGGCGCCCGACCGGGACGCGGAGGATCTCGCGTCCTTCGGCTATCCCCAGCAGCTCCGCCGCCGCCTCGGCGCCTACGCGTCGTTCGCCGCCGGGTTCTCATTCGTCTCGATTCTGACCACCGTCTTCCAGCTCTTCGCCTTCGGCTTCAGCTTCGGCGGGGCGGCCTTCTTCTGGACCTGGCCGCTCGTCTTCGGCGGCCAGCTCCTGGTCGCGGCGTGCTTCGCCGAGCTGGCCGCCCGGTGGCCGATCTCCGGCTGCATCTATCAGTGGTCGCGGCGCCTGACCAACCCGACCTTCGGCTGGTTCACCGGCTGGTTCATGCTCGTCGCCCAGATCGTCACGGTCTCGGCCGCGGCGATCGCCCTCCAGGTCGTGCTCCCCGTCCTCTGGTCGGGCTTCCAGCTCGTCGGCGGCGACCCGTCGCTCGCGACGAGCACCGGGGCGACCAACGCCGTCGTGCTCGGGTCGGTCCTGATCGCGGCGACGACGCTCGTGAACGCCCTCGGGGTGCGGCTGATGTCACGGATCAACAGCATCGGCGTGACGCTCGAGCTGATCGGGGCGAGCGCCCTGATCGTCATGCTCTTCGCCCACGCCGAGCGCGGACCGGCCGCCGTCCTGCACCGGTCGGGCGCGGCGCCGGGCGGGTACATCGGCATGTTCCTCGCCTCGGCGCTGATGGCGGCCTACGTGATGGTCGGCTTCGACAGCGCGGGCGAGCTCTCCGAGGAGACGCGCGACCCCCGCCGGACCGCGCCGAACGCCATCCTCCGGGCCCTCCTCGCCTCGGGGATCGGCGGCGGCCTGCTCCTCCTGGCGGCGATCGTCGCCGCGCCGAGCCTGACCGACGGGAAGCTGGCCACCGGCGGGCTGCCCTTCGTCCTGACCAGCCGGCTCGGGACCACGGTGGGCAAGATCTTCCTGGCCGACGTCGGCGTCGCCATCTGCGTGGCCACGCTCGCGATCCAGACGGCGGCCAGCCGGATGGTCTTCTCGATGGCCCGCGACCGGGTCCTCCCCGGGTCGCACGCCCTCGGGCGGGTCAACCCGCGCACGGGGACGCCGATCGGGCCGGCCGTCCTCACCGGCGTCCTGGCCGCCGGGGTGCTCCTGGTCAACGTCGGTCAGCCGGCCCTGTTCACCGACCTGACGAGCGTGGTCATCGTCATGCTGTACGGGGCCTACCTGATGGTCACCGTCCCCCTCCTCCTCGCCCGCATCAAGGGCCTCCCGCCGGTGGGGGCGAGGACCGCCGACGGGAAGCCGCTCTTCTCGCTCGGCCGCCTCGGCCTCCCGGTCAACGTGGCCGCCGTCCTCTACGGCGGGCTGATGATGGTCAACATCGCCTGGCCCCGGGCGAGCGTCTACGACCCGGCCGGCGGCCACTGGTACCTCCAGTGGTTCTCGGTCGTCTTCGTCGGCGCCACCCTCGCGGTCGGCGTCCTCGCCTGGCTGCGCCACCGCGGCGAGATGGGCCGCGAGCCGGCCCCGCGGCCGGCCGTCCTGCGCGCGCGCGCCGCCCTCCAGGACCACGCTCCCGTCCAGGCCGAGCTGGCCGAGTGAGACCGAGCACGCAGACGCCGGCCGCGGCCCGGGACCACGCCCGGGCCCAGGCCGGGGCCCGGGCCGAGGCGATGCCGACCGTCCCGGCCGGCGCGTGGCCCGAGCCGCCGCCCGGCGTCGCGCCGGACGACCTCACCTGGGCCGAGACGGTGGCCGGGGGTGGCTACGCCTCGCGGGTCCTCGCCCGCGGCACCCGCCTGCGCCTGCGCGACCTCCGGGGCGAGGCGTGCGCCCACGTCCTCCTCTACAACGCCGACCAGCCGTGGGAGCGGCTGAACGTCGCCGACACGGTCAAGGTCCTCTGGCAGGCCTACCTCGGCGCCGGGCACCTCCTCCTCTCCGACCAGGGCCGCGTCCTCGCCTCGATCACGGCGGACACCTCGGGGCGCCACGACGCCCTGTGTGGGACCTCGACCCGCGCGGCCAACGAGGCCCGCTACGGCGACGGCACGGCCCACGGCCCGACCCCGGCCGGGCGCGAGCTCCTCCTCCTGGCCGCGGCCAAGCACGGCCTCGGGCCGCGCGACCTCGCGCCCAGCCTGTCCTTCTTCCAGGGCGCGCGGATCGGCCCGGACGGGGCCGTCGCCTTCGCGGGGTCGGCCGGGCCCGGGGCGGCGGTCACCCTGCGGGTCGAGCTCCCGGCGATCGTCCTCGTGGCCAACGTCCCCCACCCGCTCGACCCGCGCCCGCGCTACACGTGCGGGACGCTCGAGCTCCTCGCCTGGCGGGGGGCTCCGGCCGGCCCCGACGACGAGCTCTGGAGCGCGACCCCGGAGGGGGAGCGGGCGTTCGCGAACACCGCCGACTACGCCCGGGCCCGGGGCCTCTGAGCATGCCCGAGACCGCGAGCGCCTCCCGACCGGCGGCCGCCCCCGGCGCCGCCGTCGTGCGCGACGACCTCGTCGCCGCCCGGGCGCCGTGGTCGGCCGTCGTCGAGGCCGGGCAGACGCTGACCATCGTCGACCTCGGCGGCAACCAGGCGGTCGACTGCCTCCTCTACAGCGCGGCCGACACCCGGGAGCGCTACAGCGCGCCCGACACGATCGCCGCCCAGGCGAACATCTTCCTGACCACCGGGAGCGTCCTGCGCAGCTGTGAGGGGCGGCCGCTGATGACGGTGATCCGCGACGACTGCGGCCGCCACGACACGATCGGCGGGGCGTGCAGCAAGGAGTCGAACACCCTCCGCTACGGACAACACACCAAGCACCAGCACGCATGTGTCGAGAACTTCCTGCTCGAGGGCGCCCGCCATGGCCTGGGCAAGCGGGATCTGGTGAGCAACATCAACTGGTACATGAACGTCCCGGTCACCGCGGACGGGACCCTCGGCATCGTCGACGGCCGCTCGGCCCCCGGCCTGGCGGTCGTCCTCCGCGCCGAGATCGACACGCTCGTCCTGATCTCGAACTGTCCGCAGATCAACAACCCGTGCAACGGCTTCGACCCGACCCCGGTGAGGATGGTCATCACCGGGGCCGACCGATGACCTTCGACACGCTGCTGATCGCCAACCGGGGCGAGATCGCCCGCCGGATCAACCGCTCGGCCCAGGCGCTCGGGCTGCGCACGGTGGCCGTCTTCTCGGAGGCCGACCGGGGGTCTCCGCACGTGCGCGAGGCGGACGCCGCCGTCCTGATCGGGCCGGCGCCGGCCCGGGAGAGCTACCTGCGCGCGGAGCGGATCCTCGCCGCGGCGGCGGCGACCGGGGCCGGAGCCGTCCACCCGGGCTACGGCCTCCTCTCCGAGGACGCGGCCTTCGCCGCGGCGGTCGAGGGCGCCGGCCTCGACTTCGTCGGCCCGACCCCGGCGCAGCTCGCCCAGTTCGGGCGCAAGGACACCGCCCGCGGGCTGGCCCGGGCGGCGGGCGTGCCGATGATCGCGGGGAGCGAGGTGGTCGGCGACCTGCCGGCGGCGCGGGCGGCGGCGGCGGAGATCGGCTACCCGGTGATGCTCAAGGCGACCGGCGGGGGCGGGGGCATCGGCCTGGCGCCGTGCCGCGGCGAGGCCGACCTGACCGGCGCCTTCGACCGGGTCGAGCGCCTGGCGGCGGCGAGCTTCCAGAGCGCCGGGGTCTTCGTCGAGCGCCTGGTCGAGCGGGCCCGCCACGTCGAGGTGCAGATCTTCGGCGACGGGTGCGGGCGGGTGGTCGGGCTCGGCGACCGGGACTGCTCGCTCCAGCGCCGCCACCAGAAGGTGGTCGAGGAGGCCCCGGCCCCGGGGCTGCCGGCGTCCGTCCGGGCGGGGATGGCCGCGGCGGCCGTGGCCCTCGGCGAGGCGAGCGCCTACCGGTCGGCCGGGACGGTCGAGTTCGTCTACGACGCCGCCCGGGAGGAGTTCTCCTTCCTCGAGGTCAACGCCCGCCTCCAGGTCGAGCACCCGGTGACCGAGGAGACGCACGGGATCGACCTCGTCGCCTGGATGCTGCGCCTGGCCCAGGGCGACCGGACGATGCTCGACGGCCCGCGGCGGGCCGGGCGCGGCCACGCGGTCGAGGCCCGGGTCTACGCCGAGGACCCGGGCCGCGAGCACCAGCCGAGCGCCGGCCTGATCACCGGCTGCCGCTTCCCGGCCGCGCTGCGCGTCGAGACCTGGGTCGAGCGGGGGACGGAGGTCGGGACGGCCTACGACCCGCTGCTGGCCAAGCTGATCGCCGTCGCCCCGACCCGGGCGGAGGCGATCGCCCGGCTGGCCGCCGGCCTCGACGAGTGCCGGATCGACGGGATCGCCACCAACCTCGGGCTCCTGCGCGCCGCGCTCGCGCAGGAGAGCTTCGCCCGGGGCGCCCACACGACGGCCACCCTGGCCGGCGTGACCGACCGGGACCCGCGGATCGAGGTCGTGCGCCCGGGGACGCTGACCACCGTCCAGGACTGGCCGGGCCGCCTCGGGCTCTGGCGGGTCGGGGTGCCGCCGTCGGGACCGATGGACGACCGCTCCTTCCGCCTGGGCAACCTCGCCCTCGGCAACCCGGAGGGGGCGCCGGGCCTCGAGTGCACCCTCGTCGGCCCGCGCCTGCGCTTCACCGCGGCGACGACGATCTGCCTGACCGGGGCCGAGTGCGCGCCCACCCTCGACGGGGAGCCGATCCCCGTCTGGGCGCCGGTCACCGCGCCCGCCGGCGCGGTCCTCGACGTCGGGCCGGCGACCGGCCGGGGCCTGCGGGTCTACGTCCTCTTCGCCGGGGGGCTCGACGTGCCCGCCTACCTGGGCAGCGCATCGACCTTCACCCTCGGGCGCTTCGGCGGCCACGGCGGCCGGGCCCTGCGCCCGGGCGACGTCCTCCAGCAGCGGGCCGGCGGGGACGCCGGTCGGGCCGGTGACCGACCGCCCGGAGCTCGAGCGGGCCTGGCGGATCGCGGTCACCGAGGGCCCGCACGCGGCGCCGGACTTCTTCACCCGGGCGGACATCGCGGCGTTCTACGCGGCCGACTGGGAGGTCCACTTCAACTCGGCGCGCACCGGGGTGCGCCTGATCGGCCCCCGGCCGGAGTGGGCGCGGGCCGACGGCGGGGAGGCCGGCCTGCACCCGTCGAACATCCACGACACCCCCTACGCGGTGGGGACGGTCGACTTCACCGGCGACGTCCCGATCATCCTCGGCCCGGACGGACCGAGCCTCGGGGGCTTCGTCTGCCCGGCGACGGTGGTCGCGGCCGAGCGGTGGAAGCTCGGCCAGCTGCGACCGGGGGACACCGTCCGCTTCGTCGCGGTCTCCGAAGCCACGGCCCGGCGGCTGCGGTCGGTCTCCCGGGAGCGGTTCCCGCCGGACGGGCTGCGCCCGGCGGAGTACGACGACGGCGTGCTCGGCCGGCGTCCGGCCGGGGACGGGAGGCCGGAGGTGTGCTACCGCCGGTCGGGGGACGACAACCTCCTGGTCGAGTACGGGCCGATGGTCCTCGACCTCGGCCTGCGCATGCGCGTCCACGCCCTGGCCGAGCGGGTGGCGGCCGAACGCCTGCCCGGCCTGATCGAGCTGACCCCGGGGATCCGGTCGATCCAGCTCCACGTCGACCCGGACATCCTGCCGGTCCGCCGGCTCGTGGACGTGGTCTGCGCGCTCGAGGACGAGCTCCCGCCGAGCGAGTCGCTCTCGGTCCCGAGCCGGGTCATCCACCTCCCGCTCTCCTGGGACGATCCGGCGACCCGGGAGGCGACCGCCCGCTACATGGCCGGGGTCCGGGCGGACGCGCCGTGGTGCCCGTGGAACATCGAGTTCATCCGGCGGATCAACGGGCTGGCCACGGTGGCCGAGGTCGAGCGGACGGTCTTCGCGGCCGAGTACCTCGTGCTCGGGCTGGGCGACGTCTACCTCGGCGCGCCGGTGGCCACCCCGCTCGACCCGCGCCACCGCCTGGTGACGACGAAGTACAACCCGGCGCGGACGTGGACGCCGGAGAACGCGGTCGGGATCGGCGGGGCCTACCTGTGCATCTACGGGATGGAGGGTCCGGGCGGGTACCAGTTCGTCGGGCGGACGACCCAGATCTGGAGCCGGTATCGCTCGGGCGGGCCGTTCGAGCCGGGCTCGCCGTGGCTCCTGCGCTGCTTCGACCGGATCCGGTGGCACCCGGTCGGGGCCGAGGAGCTGCTCGAGCTGCGGGCCGACCAGGCGGCCGGGCGGCTCGACCTCGAGGTCGAGCCGGGGACGTTCAGCCTCGCTCGGCACGAGGCGTTCCTGGCGGCGCAGGCCGGGTCGATCGCGACCTTCCGCGCCGGGCAGGCGGCGGCGTTCGCGGCCGAGCGGGCGGCCTGGACGGCGGCCGGGCCGCCGGCCCGCGGACGCCCGGCCGAGCGGGCGCGCGGAGGCGGCCGAGCAGCTGCCGGCCGGCGGGGTGCTCGTCGAGGCGCCGCTTGTCGGCGAGCGTCTGGCGCGTCGAGGTCGGGGCCGGGGACCGGGTCGCGGCCGGGGAGCGGCTGATCACCCTCGAGGCGATGAAGACCGAGATGGCCCTCGACTCGCCGCTCGACGGGCGGGTCGACCGGGTCCTGGTCCGCGCCGGCGACCAGGTCGACCCGGGGGCCGGGCTGATGGTGATCGTCCCCCGGTGAGCGCGGGGCTCAGGGGGCGTCGGCGATGAGGTGGGCGAGGTCGGGGGCGCCGAACCCGGTGACGTAGTCCCAGCCGGGGAGGGCGGCGTAGATCCCGTTGAGGCCGACCGTGACGTCGAAGAAGTCGCGGGCCCGGGTCGCGTCGGCCCGGCCGAGCCGGTAGAGGGTCTCGTTGGCGAAGCCGTAGCCGGCTCCCGCCGGCGCTCTGGTTGACCCGGGCCCACATGCCGGCCCAGAGGGGTGCCGAGAGGCTCGTCCCGCCGCCCTGACCCGGGGCGCCGGCGGCGACGATCGCGTACCCGTTGGTCAGGGCGTCACCCGACTGGGCCGCGACGTCGGGGATGCCCCGGCAGGGCTGGCCGGTGTTGGTGAGCTGGCCATCAGGGGTGGCCAGGCAGGGGAGGATCAGCCCGGGCGTCCCCCGCTGGTAGGCGGGGGCGTCGATCAGGAGGGTGTCGCCCCCGCCGGTGAAGGGCCAGGCGTACTCGAGGAAGCGGGTGGTGGGCTTCGTCTGGTTCGTGTAGAGGACGGTTCCGCCGACCGCGACCGCGTAGGGGCTGGACGCCGGGTAGGAGGTCAGGGGGACGACCTGGTTGAGGAGGCCGTTGCCGGCGCCGACGACCGGGAGGAGGAGGGCGGGGCAGGACGACCCGGTGTCGCCGCTCGAGGAGAAGAGGGTGCGGCCCTCGACCGCGGCCTGGCGGAGGGTCTGCTCGGCGACCGGCTCGAGGTTGTTCCCGAGGGCGATCCCGACGGTCGCGTTCGGGTCCTGGCTGACGTCCCCGGGCAGGCCGAGGAGGACCGGGTCGAGGGGCGTGCGCTCGCACTCGCCGAACGAGGCGTCGGCCTGGGCGGGACCGTTCGGGTCGTTGGCCCAGGTCGTGAGCATCGCCGCGACGGTCGCGTCGACGAGGCTGGAGCCGAAGTAGAGGGTCAGGCCGGCGGCGTCCGGAGCCATCCCGGTCGACGCCTGGGTGTCGATGTCCCACTCGGCGGCGCCCGAGGTGTCGGTGAACGGTCCGGGGCCGACGTTCGTGACGGTGACCGGGACGGCCGGGAGGTGGTTCTGGCGCTCGAACTGGGCGAGGTCGGCGATCGTCCCGTCGCTGGCGCCCGACCCGAAGACGGCGAGCTTCTGCCCGGCCCCGCGGTAGGCGTCGGGCTGGTCGTAGACCGACCAGAGGTCCTGGGGCGTCGTGGTGAACAGGTTCGGGACGCCGGTCAGCGCGAGCACGCCCGGCGAGGGGGGCGGCGAGCGGGGCGGCGGCATGGGCGGGCGCCGAGAACCGCTGGTAGGTGTTGAGGCCGACGATCGAGAGGACCGGGAGGCCGGCCGGAACCGCTGGGGCGGCGGTGTTGGCCAGGAAGGCGGTGGTCCCCGACTGGTAGCGGCGGATCGTCGTGGCGAAGACATTCTCGACGGCGGCGACCGGCCCGGTGGCGAGGACGTAGTCGCGGGACCGCGACGTCGTGTCGACGGCGAGGCCGCCGGCCCGCAGCCAGGCGAGCGTGGCGCCGAACGCGGCCGCCGGGACACCGAAGCGGGCAGCGAACCGGGCGGGGGTGAGGAAGCGCCGGTAGTCGGGGCTGGCGGGCCGGTAGAGGCTGCGATAGACGGCCCGCTCGCCGGCCGGGTGGGGCCGCCGGAGGGCGACGCCGACGACCATCGGCGTGCTCGGGTCAGCCGGGGCGCTCGTCAGGGCGCCGAGCCCGGCGAGTACGTTCGCGGCCAGGGTCCGGGACCCGCGGCGGCCGCGGTCGCGGCCGCGGGCGTGGGTGCGGGCGTGACGGCGAGGACGATCGCGGCGACGAGCGCGGTCGCTCCGGGCGCCCACCGTCTCCCTGCGCTCTCGTGTGGTTCGGTCCCGGGCACGCCGTCTCCCCCGAAGGGGTGCTTGAGGCGAGAGTACCGGTCGGTCGCGGCAATCGCCAGGGCCTCGGCCGGGGGCCCGCGGGCTGGCGGCGCGGGAGGCGGTCAGCGGAGATGGTCGACGAACCAGTCGCCGGCCAGGGCGGCCACCCGCTCGAGGGCGCCGGGCTCGGCGAAGAGGTGGCCGGCGCCCGGGACGATCTCGAGGGCGGTCTCGGCGCAGGACATGCGGGCGAGCGCCTGGTGGTTGAGGTCGGTCACGAGGTGGTCGTCACCGCCGACGACGAGGAGGGTCGGGGCCCGGACCTGGGCGAGGCGGTCGCCGGCGAGGTCGGGCCGCCCGCCCCGGGAGACGACGGCGCCGACGTCGGCGGGGCGGGCCGCCGCGGCGAGGAGGGCGGCGGCGGCCCCGGTGCTGGCACCGAAGCAGCCGAGGGGCGCCGGGCGGAGATCGGGATGCCGGCGGGTCCAGTCGATCGCGGCGATCACCCGGGCGCCGAGGAGGTCGATGTCGAACCGAAGCTCGGCGGTCCGGAGGTCCTCAGCCTCCTCGGCGTCGGTGAGGAGGTCGATCAGGAGGGTCCCGAGTCCCCGCGCCTGCAGGGCGCCGGCGACCGCGCGGTTGCGCGGGCTGTGCCGGCCGCTCCCGCTCCCGTGGGCGAAGACGACGAGCCCGCGGCCGGGATCGGGGAGGGCGAGGTCGCCGACGAGGTCGGCGGCACCGGCGGGGATCGAGACCGTGCGGACGATGCGATGGGCCGTGAAGGAATCGAACCTTCAACCTTGGGCTTAAGAGGCCCCTGCTCTGCCAATTGAGCTAACGGCCCGGAGGCCGGCGCCGGCTCCCCGCCGGCGACCGATCTCCAATCTTAGTCGTTCGCCCCGAAACGCCGTCCGGCGGCCGGGCGGCCGGACCGGGCGGTCAGCCGCCCGGGAGGGTGGGCGTCGTCGTCGTCGTCTGCTTCTGGAGCGCCTGGGCCAGGGCCTGGGTCTTCGCCTGGGCGAGCTGCTGCTTGAGCGCGGTCTGCTGGGCCTTCGGGGCCAGGCTCACCGCCTGCGCCGAGGCCAGGTCCCCCTTCCGGGTCTGTCCGCCCAGGTAGGAGAGCAGCGCGAGGCGGGCGTACTCGGAGGCGCTCGTCGCGTTGGCCGCGACCACGATCTCCTCGGCCACGATCGCCCCCGGGAGCGCGTTCAGCCCGGCCGGGCCGAGGACCTCGACCATCTCCCGCGCCGTGTCCGAATTCGGATGGGCCGGCTTCAGCGCGAGATAGCGGTCCCAGGCCTGCTTGACCTGCTGGAGCTCGGCCTTCCCCGACGAGGTGAACGTTCCCGACGCCTGATCGAAGTTGCCGCTCGTCCCGGCCACCTGGAAGCGGGCGTGGGCGAGCGCGGCCCAGGCCGCCGCGTCGTTCGGCGTCGCCGCCACCTGCTTCTCCGCGGCCTTGACGTTCTTGGCGAAGATGTCGGTCGTCGAACCGCTCGTCCCGTTCGCCCCGACCGCGTTCAGGAGGCCGCCGCTCGTCGCCCCGCCGACGCCGAAGAAGATCAGTCCGCCGCCGAGGATGAGCGCCAGCAGCAGGTAGATGACCTGGATCGTCCGGCGCCGTCCACGTCCGCGCAGGTCAAAGAGCATCGTCGTCCTCCTCTTCGTGTGGCCTTATCGGCGGGGCAATCGGCGGGATCAAGTTGGGCGGAGCGCTCGGCGACGGGCCGGACGCGGCCGCCGGCCCCGGCGGAGCCGGAGGGACCGCCGGCGGGACCGGGGGTGGTCCGTCGGCCACCGGCGGCGGCGCCGGCGGACGGGCGGGCGCGGACGCGACCGGCACCGCCGGGGCCACCGTCGGTCCGCGCGGCGGCGGCCGCCGCCTCCCGCGCCTCCCGGCGCTTGACCCGACGATCGACGAACGAGGCGATGGCGATGCTGAGCTCGTAGAGGACGATCAGGGGGGCGGCCTCGAGGGCCATGGTCACCAGGTCCCCGGGCAGGAGGGCGACGATGACCGCGGCGACGACGACCGCGTACCGGCGGTTGGACCGCAGCTGCTTCGGCGTAATCATGCCGGCCCGGGTCGCCGCGAGGATGCCGACCGGGACCTGGAAGATCAGCCCCATGGCGAGCATCAGCAGGGTGACGAACTTCAGGTACGGGCCGGCCTGGACGAGGACGTTGAACTGCTCGCTGTTGAAGTTCTGGAAGAACTTGACCGACGCCGGGACGACCACGAAGTAGGCGAAGATCACGCCGGTGGCAAACAGGAAGGGGATGGCCAGCATCAGGGGCAGGGCGATCTCGCGCTCGCCCGGACTGAAGGCCGGGAGGATGAAGGAGTAGAGCTGGAAGAGGATGACCGGCAGGGAGAAGAGCAGGGCGAAGTAGAAGGTCACGGTGATCGTCGTCGTGAACGGCTCGCCGATCCCCAGGGTGACCGGCTTGTCGCCGGTCGGCACCCGCGGGATCTTCGCGGTCGCCGTGTCGATCTGCCCGGCGAGCGCCGCGAGCTTGGCCGCCGCGGCCGGGCTCACCCCGCTCCCCGGGGCCGAGAGCGTCGCGATCGTCTCCCGCTCGAGCGTCGACACCGCGAGCAGCGCCTTCTGGGTGAGCGCCACCTGACCGAGCGGCCCGTTTCCGCTCTTCACCTGCTTCTGGGTCTGCTTCTCGAGCGGCTTGTTGATCAGGTGCAGGAGGGCGTGGTTCTGCCAGAGGCAGAAGCCGAAGGCCACGGCGAGGGCGATGGCCGAGACGATGAGTCGGGTCCGGAGCTCGTCGAGATGCTCGATCAGGCTCAGACGATCCTCGTGTTTGATCGTCCGGATCGCGGTGGCCATCAGCGCCGACAGCGTAGCGCTCCCGTCCGGCCGGCAGGCGCCCTGGCGCCTCGGGTCAGACCGGGCTCAAGTCCTGCTCCCGGCGGTCGATAGGTGCTCCATGGATGCTCGGCCGAAGAGCTCGCACTACACCCGGCAGCTGACCCTCCCGAGCGGACGCCAGATCGAGGTCGTCTATTTCGAGTCGCCCGGCGATCCCCGCCCGGCGGCCGACCAACCCGACCTCCATCGCTGCGGCGGCTGCGGCTGCGAGTTCGTCCAGCCGGTCGACTGGGCCCCGGCCAGCAAGACCTACTGGACGGTCACCCTCCGGTGCCCGAACTGCGAATGGTCGGGGACCGGCGTCTACGAGCAGGACGTCGTCGACCGCTACGACGACGAGCTCAACCGCGGGGCCGCGATCCTCGCCGGAGAGGTCCAGCGGATCTCGCTCGAGAACATGTCCGAGAGCCTCGAGCGCTTCGTCACCGCCCTCCACGCCGGGCACATCATCCCCGCCGACTTCTGAGCGGACCCGCTCAGGCGTAACGGTCGACGACGCCGTCGGCCACCAGCTCGAGCCCCCGGCGCTGGCGCGGGCTCAGATCATCGGGCAGCCGGGCCTTCGCCGCGGCGACCTGGGCCAGCGCCCGCTCCCGGGCGGCCTCGACCGCGCCCGTCGCGACGATCCGCTCGCACACGGCCTCGGCGTCATCGATCCCCCGGAGGTCGAGCCCGGCCAGCTCGGGATCCCGCTGGCGAGCCAGGATCAGCGGCAGCGTCACCGTCCCGTCGAGCAGGTCCGTGCCCCGAGCCTTGCCGGTCCGCTCGACCGGCCCGCTGACGTCGAGCACGTCGTCGAGGATCTGGAAGGCGACTCCGACCGCCCGGCCGAACTCGCCGAGGTCGGCGGCACGCGACTCCGTCCCCGCCGGGCGGCCGCCCGCCGCCCCCAGCCGGCAGGCCGCCGCGAACAGGCTCGCCGTCTTCAGCTCGCACCGCCACAGGTAGCGCTCGATCGTCACGGCGGCGTTCCACGCGTCCTCCCGCTGGACGAGCTCCCCCCGGGCGAGGGCCGAGCTCGCCGCCGAGAGCATCCCGAGCTGGGCGGCGCTCTCGTTGCCGGCCAGCTCGGCGAACGCCCGCGAGAAGAGCAGGTCCCCGGCCGCCGTGGCCGCCTCCCGGCCGCGCTCGGCGAACACGGTCGGGCGTCCCCGGCGCAGCGGCGCCCCATCGAGGACGTCGTCGTGGATCAGGGTCGCCGAATGGACGAGCTCGACCGCCACCGCCCCCCGGACCAGCGGCCCGTCGTCCGGCCCGTCGAAGCCGGCGACGAACACGAGCAGCGGCCGCAGCCGCTTGCCCCCGGCCGCAACCGTCCGCCGGGCGTCCGCGTCGGGCGCGGAGATCTCGAGCAGCCGGGCCTCGACCGCGTCCATCCGCCCGCGGATCACCTCGCCGCCGAGCTCGACGATCGCCGCGACCGGGTCGACGGCCATCCTCACCCGGCGACCTCGCCGACGTGGATCGCGATGATCCCGCCGGCCGTCAGGACATAGCGGATGTTGCGCAACCCCGCCCCGTGCATCCGCTCCGCCAACCCCGCGGCCCGGGGGAAGCGCTTGACCGAGCTCGGGAGGTAGCCGTAGGCCGCGGGATCGCCGGCCAGGCGCCCGAGGGCCGGGACCAGACGGTCGAACCAGAGGCGGAAGAAGGTCGACATCGGCGGCGCGGTCGGAGTCGTGATCTCGAGGATCACCACCCGCCCGCCCGGGCGGACGACCCGCGCCATCTCGCGCAGGCCCCGGTCGAGGTCGTCGAAGTTCCGGGCCCCGAACCCGACCGTCGCCGCGGCGAACTCGCCGTCCCCGTAGTCGAGCCGCATCGCGTCGCCCCACTCGAAGACGATCGTCGGGTCCTTGGCCCGCGCCCGGTCGAGCATCGCCTCCGAGAAGTCGCAGGCCACCGTCGCCCCGCCCGGCCCCACCCGCCGGGCGAGCTCGATCGCCAGGTCGCCGGTCCCGGTCGCCACGTCGAGCACCCGGTCCCCCGGTCCGACGCCGGCGAGGTCGACGGCGCGCGCCCGCCAGCGGTGGTGGAGCCCGGCGGTCATCACCGAGTTCATCACGTCGTAGAAGCCGGCGATCCGATCGAACATCGCCCGCACCTGGCCCGCCTCGAGCGTGCCGGGGTTCTCCGTCATCTGGCCCTCAGCGGGTCGCCCGGGAACGATCCACTGCTACCTGTGGGCGCGTCCGGGAGTTCCGCGCGACGCGTCCACTAGTTCAGGTTGGCCAGGAAGGTGACGAGCGCGTTGAACTTGTCTGGCGAGAGGTTCGCGAACGACGGCATCGGCGCGGTCGGGTTGACCAGCGTACGCGCGAGCCCGGCCCGGCCGATCCGCGAGGCGATGTGGGTCAGGGGCGGCCCGGGACCGGAGTTCCCGTCCTCGCCGATCTTGTGGCACGCCTGGCAGCCCGACTGGGCGGCCACCGACTTGCCGAGGTTGAACTGGGCCACCATCTGCGGGCCGAGGGCGGTCACCGTCGGCGGCGTCGCCATGTCGATCGTCCCGGGCGGTCCGGCGTTGGCGCCCTCGTAGGTCAGGTAGCCCATCGCGGCGATCACGAGGATCCCGGCGAGCATGGCGATCGGCCGCCGGTGGGCCCGGCGCTCGGGGCCGCGGTCGTAGAACGGCAGCAGGAAGAGCATGATCATGCAGATCGTCGGCACGCCGAACGTCGCCAGAGGCACGAACGCCGGCGGCTTGATGATGCGCAGGACCTCGAAGAGGAAGAAGAAGTACCACTCCGGGCGCGGCGTGTAGGTCGTCGTGACCGGGTTGGCCTTCGGCCCGAGCTCGGCCCCGAGGATCAGCGAGAGGGCCATGATGACGAGGACGACGATCGCCGCCATCGCCCCGTCCTTGGCCACCGAATACGGGAAGAACGGCTTCCCGGCGGCCTTCTGGATCGAGTAGTCGCGGAGGTACTCCTCCTTCTCGCGCCGGTTCACGCCGCCGCGTCCCCGGTCGAGGGCCCGACGGCGCTCATGCCTCGGCCTTCTTGAGCTCGGGGTTCGGGTGCGCCTTCTGGTAGGGCGGCGCCGTGATCCCGAGCTTGGCGACCAGGTAGAGGTGGAAGCCGATCAGGGCGACGAGGAGCCCCGGGATCAGGAGCATGTGGATCGAATAGAACCGCGGCAACGTGGTCGCCCCGAACTCCGGTCCGGCCCGGAGGAAGTCGGCCAGGTAGGGCCCGAGGAACGGGGCCCCGCCGACGCTCGTGTTGACGCCGACGATCGTCGCCCAGTAGGAGCGCTGGTCGAACGGGAGGAGGTAGCCGGTGAACGACATGATCATGGTCAGGATCAGGAGGACGACCCCGATCACCCAGGTCAGCTCGCGCGGGTACTTGTAGGCCCCGAAGAAGAACGTCCGGGCCATGTGGAGGAAGACGAGGATCACCATCACCGACGAGCCCCACTTGTGCATCCCGCGGACGAACTGGCCGAGGAACGCCTCGTTGGTGATGTAGCGGACCGAGTCGTAGGCGTGGATCGCGGAAGGGTCGTAGTACATGGCGAGGAAGATCCCGGTGATCGCCTGCGAGATGAAGGCGAACAGCGCGGCCGACCCGAGCGTGTAGGCCCAGTTGCCCTTCGGGACCTTGCGGAAGAGCATCCACCGGACCCCGCCCGAGAGCGACGTCCGCTCGTCGACCCAGTCGACCACGCTCCGGCCGGCCTCGACCTTGTCGAGCTTGCCGTTCTCGCCGGCGGTGCCCGGCTTCGGCGGCTGGGGCACGAGGGCCGGCGGGAGGGGGGGAAGGGGGAACTTGGCCATCGGCTAGAGCCCCGGGAGCTTGCGGGTGGTCGGACGCGACGGGAAGGCGTACTGGCCGACGCCGTCGAGCGGCTCGCCCGGGTCCCGGGGGGAGAACGCCTTGAGCTCGCTGTTGACGCTGTAGCGCGGGCCGACTTGGACCAGCCCGTTCATCATCCGGGTGGCGAAGCGGTCGAGCGGGCGCACCGGGGGACCGCCGGTCCGCGCGCCCTGGAGGTCGTAGACCCCGCCGTGGCACGGGCAGATGAAGCGCTCGGCCGCCGGCGTCCACCGGACCGGGCACCCGAGGTGGGCGCACCGGGAGGAGATCGCGATGAAGCGGTTGTACTGGTTGACCGGCGTCGTGTCGAAGAGGGGGTTCCGGGCCCGGAGGTAGACCGTCGTCTTGCCGACGTCGCCGACGTCCGGGGTCACGGTGATCACCTTCGGCACGTAGTTGTCGTTCGGGAAGTCGTTCGGGAAGCCGACCGTCTCCCACCGAACGACCGGCTTGTCGAACAACGGCCCGAGGGTGAAGCCGAGCGACGGGAGGGCGATCGCCGCGATGGCCACCCCGCCGGCCGTGTGGGCCGTTCCGGTCATGAACCGCCGGCGGGTCATCGTCTCGCCGGGGAACGCTCCCGGGACGTGGAGATCGCTGGTGTATTTCGGGGTTCGTTGCTTGCGGCGGGCGGCCAAGTGGGTCTCCGGTCCTTCGGTAAAGCTGCGCCACAGATTATCGCCCAAGCTCGCCCGGAGGGCGCTCACCGCCCGCTCGCCGCCGCGCGCAGGGCCGCCGGTCCGCGCTCGTCGCCCGCGAGCAGGAGGGCCTTCGCCTCGGCGTGGGCCGCGGTCGCCCCCCACCCGACCGCCCGGGCGCCGGCCGTCCACACGGCCTCGGCGAGGTCGCTCGCCCCGCGGGCGTGGACGAGCGCGCAGAGGGAGATGACGTCGGCCAGCTCGCGCACGGCCGGGACGTCGCCGAGGGCGACCAGCCGCTCGAGCCCGGCCGCGAACAGGCGGTCCCCGGCCAGGAGGCGCAGATCCGCCTCGGCGCCGGCCAGGATCCGCGGCTCGCCGTAGTGGAGGAGGTAGCCCTCGTAGATCGCCTCGATCAGGAGCTCGTACTCGGCCGGGTCGACCGCCGCCCGCGGTCCGACCGCCGCGATCGCCCCGGGCTCGGCGCCCCGGCCCGCCCGGCGCCCCCGGCGGCGGACCGGGGTCGGCGTCGAGCGCGGCCGCGAGCAGGCCGCCGTCGGCCCGGAGCTCCTCGACCAGGCGCTCGAGCGTCCGGCTCATCGGGCCACCCGGCCGGCCACGTCGGCGAACGCCGCCCGGGCCGCCCCGAGCGTCAGCTCGAGATGCTCGGGCCCGTGGGCCAAGGACGGGAACCAGGCCTCGAACTGCGACGGCGGTGGGTAGACGCCGCGGGCGAGCAGGGCGCGGCACCAGGCTGCGTGGGCGTCGAGATCGCAGGCCTGGGCCCCGGCGAGGTCGGTGACCGGCCGGTCGGTGAAGAACACGGTCAGGAGGCCGGGAACGCTCTCCACCACCACCGGAACCCGACCGGCCGCCTCCCGCAGCCCGGCGGCCAGGCGCTCGGTCGTCGCCGCCAGTCGGACGTAGGCGTCCTCGTCGAGGAGGGCGAGCGTCGCCAGCCCGGCGGCCACCGCGACGGGGTTGCCCGACAGCGTCCCGGCCTGGTAGACGTCGCCCGCCGGGGCCAGGAGCTCCATCAGCCGGCGCGGGCCCCCGAGCGCGGCCGCGGGCAGCCCGCCGCCCAGGATCTTCCCCATCACGACGAGGTCGGCGCCGACCCGGCTGAGCTCCTGGCCACCCCCCCGGGCGACGCGAAAGCCGGTGATCACCTCATCGAAGACGAGGAGCGCCCCGACCGCGGTCGCCCGCTCGCGGAGGAGCTCGAGGAACCCGTCCCCGGGCGGGACGAGCCCCATGTTGGCCGCGTACGGCTCGGCGAGGATCGCCGCGACCTCGAACCGCTCGGTCGCCGCGATCAGGGCGCCCGGGTCGTTCCACGGGACGACCACCGTCAGCCCGGCCACCGCCGCCGGGACCCCGGGACTCGCCGGCAGCGCCAGCGTGGCCACACCCGACCCGGCCGCGGCGAGGAGTCCGTCGGAGTGCCCGTGATAGGCACCGGCGAACTTGAGCACGACGTCGCGACCGGTGGCCGCCCGGGCCAGGCGCACGGCGGTCATCGCCGCCTCGGTCCCCGACGAGGTCATCCGCAGCTGCTCGACCCCCGGCACCCGGCGGGCGACCTCACTGGCCAGGGCGACCTCCCCGGCCGTCGGCGCCCCGAAGCTCGTCCCCCGCCCGGCCGCCGCCCCGACCGCCTCGACCACGGCCGGGTGGGCGTGTCCGGCGATCAACGGCCCCCACGAGCAGACGTAGTCGACGAACCGGTTCCCGTCCACGTCGAGGAGCCATGCCCCCTCCCCCCGCGCCACGAAGATCGGATTCCGCCCGATCGACCGCATCGCCCGCACCGGCGAGTTGACCCCACCCGGCATCACCCCGACCGCCCGCGCATACAGCTCCGCCGAGCGCACGTCCCGCAGCTTGGGACCCACCCCGCTCACCCGACGCAGAGCCGCGACGCGGAGCTTAGACCGGCGGACGAAGCATTGGCAGGCGCTTACGCCGGGTGATTCGCCGGACGGGACGCAGCCGCCCCCGAGCGAAGCGAGCCGGGCGGCGAAGGCCCGGGCGGCGCTCACTCGGCGTACCGCTCTTCCCAGTCCTTGAAACTCGTCCGTGAAGTACAGCAAGCGGATCTTCTTGAACTCGGTCGACGAGTAGAGGGTCGCCCGCTCGGTGATGCCGGTGTCCTCGGCGATCGCGTCGAGGACCGCGTCGCACTCCTCCTTCGAGCGGCCGTGGGCCATCGTGAACACCGAGTACGGCCAGTCGGCGTAGGTCGGGCGCTCGTAGCAGTGGGAGATCCCCCGGAATGAGGCCATCCGCGGTCCGAGCTCCTCGATCCGCTCGGCCGGGACCTTCCAGACGCCCATGCCGTTGGCCGAGAACCCGGCCCGCCGGTGGTAGAGGATCGCCGCCACCCGCCGCAGGAGGCCGCGCTCGCGCATCCCGGCCATGTGCACGAGGAGCTCCTCCACCGGCCAGCCGAGCCGAGCCGCGGCGGCGGCGTAGGGCTCGCTGACGATCTCCATGTCGCCCTGCGTCGCCCGGATGACCGCGACGTCGCGCTCGTCGTAGGCCACGGCCTCGAGGTCGACCGGCGCCTGCTCGACCCCGGCCGTGCTCAGCGCCCCGGTGTCCCCCTCCATCTCCAGGTCCATGCGGATCTTGAACAGCTGGAGGGTCGGCAGCTGGCGGATCGACTCGGCCCCGGTCAGGCGCTGGAGCACCTCGAGCGTCCCCTCGAGCCCGAGCGTCGAGTCGCGCTCGACGGCCAGGGTGAACCACATGTTGAACTCGTGGTTGCGCAGGTAGTTGTGGGAGACCCCCGGATGGGAGTTGACGATCTTGGCCGGGGCCCACGGGTTCTCCGGGTCGACCTTGGCGGCGACCAGCATCGACCCGTAGCCGAGGGCCCGGGTGTCGTAGATCGGCGTGACCTGGCGGATGATCCGCTCCCTGACCAGCCGGCCGACCCGCGTGAGCACGAGCTCTTCGGACACGTCGGCGGCGGCGGCCACTGCTCCAAATGGGCGTGGGTCGAGCGGGAAGCTCCCTTGCATGAGATTCAGGAGTCGCTTGTCGAGCTCGTCGAGGGGGACCGCCGATCCGTCCTTGCGGCTGCGGGTCTTACCGGGTGCTATCTGAGCCATCGGGCGGCATCCTTGGCGTGGTAGGTGATGATCACGTCGGCACCGGCCCGACGGATCGCGGTCAGGGTCTCGAGCACGACCGCCCGCTCGTCGATCGCCCCGGCCGCGGCCGCGGCCTTGACCATCGCGTACTCCCCGCTCACGTGGTAGGCGGCGAGGGGCAGGCGGGTCGCCGACCGGATCGCGGCGATCACGTCGAGGTAGGGGAGCGCCGGCTTGACCATCAGCATGTCGGCGCCCTCGTCGGCGTCGAGCAGGGCCTCGCGGACCGCCTCGCGGCCGTTGCCCGGGTCGAGCTGGTAGGCGCGGCGGTCGCCGAAGGCGGGCGCGCAGTCGGCGGCCTCGCGGAACGGCCCGTAGAAGGCGGAGGCGAACTTGGCCGAGTAGGCCATCATCGCCACGTCACCGAACCCCTCCCCGTCGAGCTCGGCCCGCAGGGCCCCGACCCGCCCGTCCATCATGTCGCTCGGGGCGACGATGTCGGCCCCGGCCCGGGCGTGGCTGACCGCGACCCGGGCGAGGAGCTCGACCGAGGCGTCGTTGTCGACCACCCCGTCGGAGCGCAGGACCCCGCAGTGCCCGTGGCTCGTGTACTCGCAGAGGCAGACGTCGGTGATGACCAGGAGCTCCGGACAGGCGTCCTTGATCGCGCGCGCCGCCAGCTGGACGGCGCCCTCGTCGTCCCAGGCAGCGGATCCGGACTCGTCCTTCTCGGTTGGGAGCCCGAACAGAAGGACCGCGGGGATGCCCAGGGCGGTGAGCTCGCCGGCCTCGGCCACGGTCTCGCCGATGCCGAGACGCTCGACGCCGGGCATGGCGGCGATCGGCGCGCGCCCGGCCAGGCCCTCGCAGACGAAGATCGGCGCCACCAGCGACGACGCGCGCAGGTCGGTCTCGCGCACCAGGTCGCGCAGGGCTCCGGTCCGGCGCAGGCGGCGCAGACGGGTCTGGGGGAAGGCCATCGGTCCCTGGATGGTACCGGCGCGGCCGGGCCGGCTCAGGCGAAGCGGCGCAGCCCGATCCGCGCCGCCGCGGCGAAGGCGACGAGGAGGACGGCGAGGTGCAGGAGCGGCGTGCCGATCGCCTGCGACCCGTTGATCGCCGCGTCGAGCGCCTGGAGCGCC
>CAWFQO010000053.1:0-86916 GCA_963817865.1 uncultured Solirubrobacterales bacterium
TAGCGGGGACTTTCAAGGACAGGTCGGACTGCTTCATCAGGATCACGAGGTGGAGGCCCGGCACGAAGTTCGGCGTCGCACTGTACTCGACCGTGATGGGCGTGGATTTGGCCGTGCACAGCTCCCAGGTACCCTCACGGGCGGCAGTGGCCGAGACGAATTCGGGCCAGGTCGTATCGAGTAGGTCTTGGTCCTCGTCAGGCGTGAAGTCATCGATTCGCTTGCCGATGATCTCCTCGTGGGGGCACTCCAGCAGCAGGCCGCTGGCCTGGTTGCAGTCCACGTAGACGCGAGCGTTGTTGACGATCAGCATCGCGTTACGGGTCCGCTCGAACACCGCCTCGAGGTGGTCGTGGCGCCAGTCGCGCGCCGAGCGGAACCCGGAATCGCGGCCAGGAGCGAGCCAGGGACTGGCCGCTTGGTCGGGTACGCCCGGAATTTCCGGGCTGGGAAGTCGGACACGAATACTCTCGAGGGGACGGCGCAGCGGAGAAGAAGGTCCGAGCGCGATACAGGCCGACCCCGAAGCATCCTTTGCTGGACTGAATCCTATCCCGTCTGGAAGCTCGCTAGCTACTTTCCGAGGAAAAAGTCGTCGGTTTGAGGGCGCGGTTCTGTCCGGTTTGATCGCGAGAATCCCTGCTCGTGAGTTGGTTTCTTGTCGAGAGGGGATTGGATGTTGACGCTCCGGGCGGGGCAGGTGGAGACGCTGTGGGACGAGGCGTTGCCGATCGAGGTGAGGGAGCTGCCGGAGGATCTCGCGCGGCTCGACTTGTTGCTTGGTGGCGAGGAGTTGTTGGCGCCGATCGTCGCGCATTGGCGGCGCGAGATGGTCGAGACGGGGCGGTCTGTGTTATCGGATGGGCGGCCGACGATCGCGATCGAGACGTATGTGCGGTTGATGGTGTTGAAGACGCGGTACCGGTGGGGGTACCGGACGTTGATGGCGGAGGTGTCGGACTCGATTCATCTGCGGCGTTTCTGCCGGATTGCGTTGTCGGAGCGCGTACCGTGCGAGTCGACGGTGCGCAAGCTGACGCGGCGGATCGGCGCGGACACGGTCAACGAGCTGACGCGTGTCCTGATCACGGTGGCGGTGCGGGAGAAGCGCTTCCGGGGGCGGGCGGTGCGGATCGACTCGACGGTGATCGAGGCCGACGTGAAGTACCCGACCGACGCCGGGTTGGCCTCGTCCGGGGTGCGGGCGCTTGCCAGGGAGGGCCGCAAGCTGGCGAAGCTCGTGAAGGAGAAGACGCGGCGGGTGCGGGATCGCTCCAAGTCGATGGGCCGCACGTTGCGCGCGATCAGCCGGACGATCCGGCGGCGCACCGGCGAAGCGAAGGCCGAGGTGCTCAAGCTGACCGCGAAGACCGGGGAGCTGCTCGACGCGTCGATCCGGGACACCAGGCGCCTCGCCGCAGTAGCGCGCCAACGGGCCAGGGGCCGCGGCGCGAAGGCGAAGCTGAAGGCCGCCAGCGCGGCTCGAGGAGCTCGCCGATCGGTGCGAGAAGATCTCCCGCCAAATCAAGCTAACGGGTTGCCGGCGAGCCGATCCCGGACCGTCTCGTGTCCCTCTCAGATCCGGACGCCCGGCCGATCAGGAAGGGCAAGCTCGGGAAACCCAACGAGTTCGGCTACGTCACGCAGATCGCGGAGGTCACCGAGAACACCCGCCGCGGCGCGCGTGGCCTGATCCTCCCGGCCGCCACAGCACCCGGGAACCCCGGCGAGAACACGCTGCTCCCGACGACCGTCGCCGAGCTGCAGAAGGTTGGCCTGGACCCCGCGCGAGATCGCCTTGGACGGCGGCTTTCACACCAACCTCACGACCGAGGCGCTCACCCCGCTCACGCCCGACCGGGTGTTCATCACGGGCCGCCAACAACCTGGGTCGCGGCGCACGCAGCGACGCTTGCAGCGCTACCGAACGGGCGCGGAAGGCCGCATCAGCCACCTCAAGCGAGGCTACGGACTGAACCGCAGCCGCCTCAAGGGCCACCAGGGGCAGCAGATCACGACCGGGCTGGGCGATCCTCGCCTACAACGCTGACACGCTTGCCATCCGGGCCGCCTGAGAAACTAGATCGGCTCCTTCGACAAGAGCACCACTCAGCAGAACCGAACGGCCGCGTCACCACGACGCGGCCGTTTCGCTGATCAAGAGTTATTCCGCGGCAAGGTACGCCCCGGAATTTTCGGTCTGGAAACTCGGACATGTGTCACTCCGAGCGCGATACAGGCCGACCCCGAAGCATCGTTTGCTGGCTGAATCCTATCCCGTCTGCAAGCTCGCTAGCCTAAGTAACCGGGGATCGTTAGCTAAAACTCTAACTATCCTGGGCGGATACGTAAATCGGGGATGCGGATAATCGCGGCTTGCGTTCCTAGCGAGAGCCAGTGCAAGGTGATCGCGATTCAAGCCACGCCGAGAGCTAGTCGATGCTCAAGCCGAGACGCCGTACGGATGGCGTCGTGAACGTGAGCTGCGCGGACCACGATACACCCGCCGCGACCCCGAACGACAGATCAAGCGCCTCGTTGCCCATCTCGAACGCCTCGGACAACACGTCACGCTGCAGGAGGTGGCCGCCTGAACGCCCGCGTCTCGACAAGGTGTTTTCGCATTAGACGGCACGCTGCCAAGGGATGCCGTGGGTCACGGGTCCGTCCTTGCCGGCACGGCCGCCTCCCGGTTCGGGGTCGCGTCGTAGAAGACGCCGGCCGCCGGGCCACGGCACTCGAATCGTCGCCCAGCGGCCTGCCGTCAGCGTCCTGTCTTCGGTCCAAGCGCGCCAGGGAAAGCACTGGACCGCATGACGATGAAGCACAGGACGTTTCAGGCGCATTGCGGGCTTGTGTAGGGCGCCAGTTGGTTGAGGACGGCCGCGACGTTCATGGCGAGGATCCGCCCGGCGACGGTGCTCGGCGGGGTTGCAGCGCGTTTCGCGGCCTGGTAGTCATCGCAACACGAGTCGCCCCTTCTCCGCGCCGCGGGGCCTGGGCTGCTCTCGCGCGTGCGTGAAGGAGCACTTTCTGGTTTCGGGGATCTTGTACGGGCACGCCGCCCCGGAGGCCGCGCTCGCTGCCGGGGTGATCGCGTGCCCGGACTGCCGCTGCCCGCTTCGGCCGTGGGGCTGGGCACGCCCCAGGACCGTGCGGCTGCGCGCCGAGGGGCGCCTCGTGCAGCCACGACGCGCTTGCTGTGACGGCGGCCATGAGAATCTCCCCGTAGGCGGCCGTTGAATCTCCCCACTGGCGGACGTGTGATCTCCCCATGGGCGGCCATCGGTTCTCTCCGCTGACCTGTTTTGTTGGGTCGCTACCCACGGTCGTTGTGTCAACGAGACGACTTGGCTGGAGGCCTGGCGTTGATGGGTGCGCCCAGCAACGAGGTCACCGCATCAAGCACGCCGGCGCGACCTACGCCTCTCACGGTCGCCTTGGCTTGCGAGAGCGCTCGATGATCCGGGCAGGCGACCTGCTCGCGAGCGCTTAGAAGATCCTTTAGCCCTGGCTTGTCCTTGCCGATAGAATCCTGTCGGACAACCGCGCTCTGCGCGATTGGGCTTGCTGGCATTTGTCCAGTGTCGTTGTGTCCGTCCTCGACGGGGCCGCGGCGTGATCTGATGGGCGGCGCTGAAAGGGAGTGGCGGATGATGACCAGGCCGCGAAAGAAGGTCGTGCCGAAGAGCGCACCCGAGTCTGAGACGATGTTCAGGACCGTGTTTGAAGGCGCTCCGGTGGGCTTGGTTCTCGTGCGTGTGGATGGAAAGGGCCCAGGAACGCTCCTGTTTTGCAACCGCGCGCTGTGCGCCTTGATGGTCCGCGACGCGGAGGTGCTGCTGGCGGGGGGGGTGCACGGGGTGTGGGATGCCGACGCTGCGGAGGATTTGACGCAGATGAAGGCGCTACTGGCGGGGGAACTGGGGAGCAGCGAGGTGGCGGTCGAGTACGAGCGCGCGGATGGCGCCGGGCGGCTCGCGGTTCAGGGGAGGGTGGAGATCGATCCGTCGGGAGCCGACAGCTATGCGGTGGTGCGGTTCGAGGACGTGACGCAGCGCAGGATCATCGCCGCCACGCGCGAGCGAGAGCGGCGGCAACTGATCGAAGCACAGCAGATCGGGCAGTGCGGTAGCTGGGAGTGGGATGTTCCAGGCGACGCGCTGGTTTGGTCTGATGAGCTGTGCCGGATCCATGGGCTTCAGGCGGGAGATTATCCGCGGTCCTATGACGCATTCGTGGCAACCCTCCATCCCGAGGACCGCGAACGTGTTGATGCGACCGTGCGCGCCGCGTATGGGAGCGGCGCGCCGTACGCGGTCGAGTACCGCATCGTGCGCCCGGACGGTGCGGTTCGCTTCATGGACGGGCGGGGGCGTGTAGTCGTCGATGCCGGCGGGATCGTCGTGAGGATGCTCGGGATCGCCCAGGACGTCACCAAGTCGCGGGAGGTCGAGCGCACCAAGAGGGAGTTCACGTCGATCGTAAGTCATGAGCTGCGGACTCCGTTGACGTCGATTCGCGGGTCGCTCGGGCTGCTCGAGAGCGGCGCCCTCGGGGAACTGTCGGCTAAGGCCCAGCGGATGGTCGAGATCGCGGTGCGGAACACCGATCGCCTGGTGCGCCTGATCAACGACATCCTCGACATCGAGCACATCCACTCGGGCGAGATCACGATGCGTCGCGTTTGGCTCGACGCGCGTGAGCTGATCGAGCAGTCCGTCGAAGCGGTCGCTGCGCTCGCGACGGATGCCGGAGTGACGCTCGTCGTCGACGCCGAACCCGCGGACGTGTGCGCCGACCCGGACCGCATAATCCAAACACTGACGAACCTGATCGGTAACGCGGTGAAGTTCTCGCCCCGGGACAGTCGGGTGCGGCTCTCGTGCGTCGAGCGACACGACGACGTGATGTTCGAGGTTCGCGACGAGGGGCCGGGTATCGCGGCCGGCGATCTGGAGGCGATTTTCGAGCGGTTTCACCAGATCGACGCTACGGACTCGCGCCAGAAGAGCGGCACCGGCCTCGGGCTTGCGATCTGCCGCAGCATCGTCCAGCAGCACGGCGGGCGGATCTGGGCGCAAAGTGAGCTTGGGCACGGCAGTACATTCCGCTTCACCCTCCCGGGACCCGGCAGCCATGCCCGCGCGCCAGACGCGCAACCCGACGACACGGCCGTCGATGTCGTCGACCTCGTCGACGACGGTGACACCGCGGCGCCGGTCGTGCTCGTCTGCGACGATGACGAGAGCGTCGTAGAGGTCGTCGTCGCCATGCTCGAGCACGGGGGCTTCCGGACGATCGCCGCCGAGACCGGGCAGCAGGCCGTTGCCCGGGCGCTCGCCGAGCGCCCCGACGCGATCCTGCTCGACCTGATGATGCCCGGCCTGGACGGCTGCGAGACCGCCGCCGCGCTGCAGGAACACTCCGCCACGCGCGACATCCCCATCGTCATCCTGAGTGGTCTCGATCCGAACCGGGCCGAGCGGCCGGACGGGCTGATCGTCGACTGGCTGTCCAAGCCCATAGACGCAAGGACCCTGCTCGCGGCGGTCGCCAACGCCACCGGCCTTCCCGCTGCTCGCGATCAGCAGCGAAAGCGGCTGCCGGCGATCACCCCGATGCGAACTGCCGGCTGACGTGGCGATGCCCGCAGTTCCACCCGGCGGGCGGGACTCCGGCCTGCGCGGACCAGAGCATCGCGACGCGCCTCACCCCCCACCGCCTGCCGAAAGCCAGGTGCCAGGCATGCCTGCGCAAATCTCGAAGGTGATCCTCATCATCGATGACGATCCCGACATCCGCGAGGTGGCGCAAGCAAGCCTCGAGCTCATCGGGGGACATCGAACGCACATCGCCGCGAACGGCACCGCCGGGCTCACCGTCGCGGCTACCAACCATCCCGACGCCATCCTCCTCGACATCATGATGCCAGGCCTCGATGGTCCGGCCACCCTCAAGTCTCTCCAAGCAGATCCCGAAACCCGGGATATCGACGTCATCCTGCTGACTGCCAAACTGCAACCCGCCGCTCGCGCCCACTTCGCGACGATCGGCGTCCGCGGCATAATTCCCAAACCGTTCAACCCCATCACGCTCGCCGACGAAATCGCGGCGATGCTCCTCTGGTAAGGCCGCGGCCGAGGCTCAGGCCCGCCGGCGAGCCGGTCGATTGCCGACTCGCCGCCGCGGCGTCCAATCCCACGGCGCGCGATTTGTACAGGCGTCCATGGCCCAGTGCTGGGGTCGGTGTCCCAGCCCGCAAGGTAGAGCGCCGGCAAGGTCGACGAAGTGCCGAGTCCATTCGTGGACGCCACCTTGCGGCTCCTGACGCCGACCCGAGCACTGGGCCAAATGGGGCGCGTCGTGGGTGTCGGGAAACGAACGTTTGTCGACACCGCCGGCGCCGACTGGATGATCCCAGCGTTTCCGGGCTCCGCGTCGTCGATATCGCCACCCCAATTCACCCTCGGAGCCCCGCAACTTTGGCGGCGGGCCGACGTTCCAGCGGTCGTGAGGAAGCTGTGCTCCGCCCTGACCATCGTCGCGTTGGCGATCACCGGCGCGGGCTCCGCGCTGGCGCGGGCGGTTCCGGTGCGCCGCATCGCGAGCGCCGGCTCGGCTGCCGTGGGTGGTGGCGCGGCCGGCGGCTTTGCCTACCTCCAGAGCCCGACGTCGCTTGTGGTCCAGGAGCAGAGGACGCGACGCGTCTACGGGGTGTCGATGGGGTGCCAGCCAATGGCTCTGGCGCGTGACGCCGTCGCGCTGAGCTGTCAAGGGGTCAAGGCGGCGCTGATCCTGCGGCTCGCGAGCGGGAATGTCACCGGCGTCGACATCGCGGCGAACGCGCTCAGCGATGGCCAGCCCAGCGGGGACGTCACGCCGCTCGCCTTGGGAACCCAGTGGCTCCTCGGCTACTACACCTCGCCGCTCGACTACCCTCACAACGAGACCGCGACGACGGTCGCGGTGAACTGGCGAACCGGCGCGACCGTCTACCTGGGGTCGGCCGACCCGCTCGGGCCTCGCGCCTATCCCGACCTCAACGCCCCGGGCTTGCGCGCGCGGCTCTGCGCCCCGACGGTCCGCCTCCCGAGCGACGCGGGGACGTTTGATGACACGCGGTACGCGATGATCACGAAGGCCGGCCCGTGGATCCTCGAAAGGAAACAGGACGGCTTCGCCGTGAGGCGATGCGGCCGACTCGGCGACGTCCTCGACCCGCGCCCGATTGCCGACGCGGCCCTCGGCACCGACACGCTCGCCACGGTGAGCCGCTCGTTCGCTATCAAGCTCGAGAACCTGACGCGTGGCACCACGATGGACGTCGTCGTCCCTACGACCCGACCGCCGACGATCACGTTCGCCGGCCGGCACCTGCTGATATCCGTTGGGGAGGTAGACGGCTCGTTCTCGATCTACGAAGCCAACTGACCACCCCGGCGATGCCGATCTCGAGCTCTACGGTCCGAGGCGGTCGCCACGCACAATCGCATCGCGTCGCGTCGCGTCCGCTCCGATTCCCTGTGCCTTGACCGCGACCTGTCAAGGCACGGTAGAAAGAGGCTCCTCGCTGAATCGTGTGGGTATCGTCGGAGCCGGCCGCGAGCGACGGGCTTCTTCTTCGTCGATGATGGGAGCCTCGTTTGCACGATTCGGACCTCTTCGAGCAAGCCCTTGGCCTACAAGAGCCGTGGAGCGTCGTGGGCGTCAACTTCGATGGCGAGGCGCGGCGGCTGGAAGTGGTCCTTGATTTCGCGAAGGGCGCCCGGTTCGCGTGCCCGGAGTGCGAGCGATCCGACTGCGCGGTGCACGACACCGAGCAGAAGACGTGGCGGCATCTGGACTTCTTCCAGCGTGTGCCCAGGGTTGGAGGTGCTGATTGGTTAGCTGATCCAACATAAGCTCGTCGTCGCCAGCGGGTGCGAGTCCCGTCCGGGTAGCTGCCAGGAGGTAAGCGTTCAGGGGGTCCGCCGGTTAGGTCGGGGTGAGTAGGGCGGGGATCGGCTGGCCGTGGAGGTTGGCGGTGATGGTGGCGGTGATGTATTCGTGGAGGCGGTGGCCTTGGAGGCGGCAGGTCTCGCGCGTGGTCAGGAGGCGTTCGATGAGACGGTCGCCGTGGTCGGTCTGGGTGCCGTAGCTGGTCTTGCGCCACATTACGGCGTGGCGCAGGGCACGCTCGGAAGCGTTGTTGGTCGCGGGTACCGCGGGCACTCGCGTGAACGTCCACAGCGCAGTTTCGTGCTCGAGCAGGCCGGCGCAGAAGCGGCGGGTCCGCGGATCGCGGCAGCGGGTGCCTTGGGCCAGTAGTTCGCTTATGCGGTCGCGGGCGGGCTGGATGTCGGCGGCCAGCGCCGTGAGGTCGGCGCGGTCGCGGCGCGGAGCGTTGAGTGTGGTGAATACGTCGGCCAGTTCGCGGGTCAGCTTGCGGCCGAGGCGTCCTGGGGCGCCGCCGCGTTCGCCGAGGGCGATGAAGTCCCGCAGGATGTGGGCGAGGCACAGTTGGCGTTGGCTGTCGTCGATGAACAGGTAGACGGCGTAGCGATCGGAGACGATCACGCCGGCGGGATCCTCGCCCAGCAACGCCTTGGCGCTGTCGCGGTCGCGGCGATCAGCGATCTGAAACAACGCCGCCTGCTCAGCGGTCGCGACCGACAGCCAGCGTGTCTTGCCGGCGTGCTGCCAGCTTGTCTCATCAGCGCCGCGAACCGCGCTCTGATCCACGGCGCCCAGCACTTCGACGTACGCGTCCTCGAGCGCGTCAGATGCCTGCTTGACCAGCGTCTCGACTGACGCCGCGCTGAGGTGAAGACCGCACAAGTCCGCCAGCAGCCGTGCGGCCTCGCGGCGCGAGACGCGGGCCGCGGTCAGCGTCGCGGCTGCCGCCGCGACCGCCGGCCCGAACGCCCCGGCCGGCACGCCGGCGGGCAGACCGGCCAGCGTGCGGCACCCGCACCGGCAACGCGCGCGCATCCGGCGGTGCTCTGTGACCTCGACCCGCACGATGATCTCGCTGACCTGGTGAGCGACCGGATCGCCGTCGCCAACGCGATCGCTGATCTGCTCCCCGCAGCCCGCGCACGCCGACGGCCAATGCTCAACGACGCGGTCGGGGTCGGCGACCATCTGACGATGCTGACCGGGATGACCAGGCTGCCCGCCCTGCTTGCGACCAGACTGCTTCTTGGAGCGTTGCTTGCGCGCGTCCGGCGAGTCCCGCGACGGCGGCAACGAACTGTTGCGCGACGACCGCCCGACCTGCCGCTCGAGCTCCTCCACCCGCGCGACCAGTGTCCCGTTCAACGCAACCAGCTCATCGATGCGCACCGCCTGTGCCTCGATCAACGCGACGACCGCATCCCGCCCAGCCGTCCAGACAAGCTCGATCTCCTCACGCCGCACACTGCAAGATTCCCTGCACGTCCGAGGAAACCTTCAAACCAGCCCGACGACCCCCTGAACGCCTACGCCAGGAGGCCCGGTACCGCCTCGCCCAAGCCACCGCCGGCAAAGGAGTGATGCCCCTCGCCTGAAAGCCGCGCCGCGGTCTCGACTCCGCTGCGGCCTACGGCCTCCGCTGCGTCGAAACCGCGAAACCCCTGTCTGTCCTGGCCGTGGGGAATTTCATGGCCACCAGCGGGGAGACAACATGGCCGCCGGCGGGGAGAACCGATGGCCGTACTTGGGGAGAACCCGATGGCCATTGACAGGCCGTAATCCTTTGATGCACGATCGCGGGAAGTCTGACAGGCCCGTAGTACCTGAGACGCCGTCGAACAATCCTGCTTCGGTGGGTGCGGAGGCGGTCGAGGAAAGGGGCCTGGCCAAGGGGAACGCGGCCAGCGAAACACGCTCCGGACGCAGTGCCGGTTTGAGCGTGTCAAGCGACCTGGATCGCGTGCGCCAAGCAGCGCTGAAGGACAAGGACGCGAGGTTCACTGCGCTCCTGCATCACGTCACCGTCGATCGCCTGCGGGTGGCGTACCGGGCGATCCGTCCGGGCGCGGCTGCGGGGGTGGACGGCGTGACGTGGCGCGACTACGGGCAGGATCTGGAGGGCAACCTCGCGGATCTGCATGCCCGTGTTCACAGGGGCGCGTATCGAGCGAAGCCGTCTCGTAGGGTGTACATCCCGAAGGCCGACGGGCGGCTGCGGCCGCTCGGCGTCGCGTCGTTTGAGGACAAGATCCTTCAGCGGGCGGTGGTCGAGGTGCTGAACGCCATCTACGAAAGCGACTTCCTCGGCTTCTCCTACGGGTTTCGGCCCGAGCGTGGTCCGCATGATGCATTGGACGCGCTCTCGGTCGCGATCACCAGGAGAAGGGTGAACTGGGTGCTCGACGCGGACATCCGCGACTTCTTGGTGCCATCGTCACACTGCCGTAATGGTTATGGGGGTGGTGTCGAAGAGGGCGGGTTCGGCTTGTGGGACCCGGATTCTCAGGCCTTTTCGACGTCCGTTGCGGACGTGGACGGCTTCGAGCTCGCCGCGCTTGACACGCTGCAACACGGTCTGGCGGGAGACGCCGAGCGCTTTGGTGGCTTCGAGCATCGGCAGCCAGCCCTGGGGTGCTTGTTCGACGAAGCGTTGGCGCAGGTCGTCGGTGACGCGGATCCGCCAGGGCGCCCCGGGGGTGTCCTGCTCGCCGGCGATGAATCCGTCGCTCAGCCAGCGATGGATCGTGGACGGTGCGACGCCGAGGATCTCGGCGACACGAGCGATTGGCTGCGGCTCGCCGTCGGGCGGGACTTCTTGCGGCTGGTGGCGCGGGATTTTCCAGGAGCCGCGGAGACTGGAGACGATCTGGGCGGTGAATCGTTGGCCGGTAGCGGAGCGGCGGCCTTGGCGGTTGAGGATCCCGGCGATCGTCGCGTCGTCGTAGTGGACGGCGAGGCGCCGCATCAGCGCAACTGTGTCTTCGTCGGTGCGGATCGCGGGCTGGTGGCGCGGCAGCGGGACGTTGAGTTCGGTGATCGCGCCGCCGCGCCAACGGATCGTGAGCGTCGCGCGCCGCTCCTCTCGCACGACGTCGACGATGATCTCGTCGATCAGGGTGCGCATCAGTTGCTTGCGATCGCGGTCGGTGGTCGTGGCCGCGGACCACACGCGCCCGAGGTCAGCGCCGAGCGCCAGCAGTTGCTCGCGCTCGGCGGGGGTGAGCGCGCGCGGGCGCTGCTGCTCGCGCAAGGTGAGCTCGGCTTCGGCCTCGGCCAGGGCCGCGAGCGCCGTCTCCCAGTCGCGCTCCAGGCCGCGCGCGACGAGCCGATGCTCTGGCTCGACTTGGCGGTAGCGGCGCTCCGCGCGGTCGGCTTGATACTTGGCGCGCTCGACTTGCAGCCGCCACTGCCCGAGCGCGGCGTCGTGGTCTTGCTCGAGCGCTTCGGCCGCTCGCAGTGCCGCCTTCACTCCGGCGGGAGTGAGTGCCGCCAAGAGCGCGTCGGCGACCGCGTGGTCGATCTGCATGCCGCCGACGCGCAGGCACCAACTCCCGCGGTTCTCGACCAGGATGCTGCCGGGGCAGTAGTAGCTCGGGCGTGCTTGACCGCGCCGGCCGTCGTAGTGCACGTTCAGCTTGCGCCCGCAGCGCGCGCACACCGCGATTCCTTGGAGCAGCGCGGCGCCCTCGCGCACCGCGCCGCCGGCGTCGTGCGCACGCGGGCGGGTGTTGGCGGCGATCCGCTCGCGGTTCGCGTCGAAGGTGGCTTTGTCGATGAAGCCGGGGTGGTGCTCCCAGATCAAGACCTCCCATTCTGCCTGCGGCAGGCGACGCATCCGCTGGCGCGGCTGGCCGTGCGCGTCGACGTAGCGCTCACGGCGGGTCTTGCCAAACGCGTACGCCCCCGCATAGACGGGGTTCTCGAGCACGCTGTGGATCTGGTGGTAGGTCGGGACGACCCACTGGATCTCGCCGTGTGGGAACCGTCGCAGCGGGAACTGCACCCGCTCGCGGCGCATCCACAGCCAGACTTGGCGGACCGAACCGAGCTCGCTGAAGCGCGCGAAGATCGTCTGGATCGCGCCGCGCACCGCCTCGTCGCCGTCGAGCAGGATCTCGCCGTCGTCCTCGCCCCACACCAGCCCGACCGGCAGTCCGCGGCGCAGCTCGCCACGCGCGGCCTTATTGCGGATCCCGCCCTCCAAGCGGGCTCGGAGCACGTGCAGCTCCGCCTCACTCATCGTGCCCTTCAACCCGAGCAGCAGCCGGTCGTTGAACGAGCCGGGGTGATACAGCCCGTCGGCGTCGCCGATCACCGTGTCGGTCACCCCGCACAGATCCAACAGCCGATACCAGTCAACGTTGTTGCGCGCCAGGCGGGAGACCTCCAGGCCGAGCACCAGTCCGGCATGACCGAGTGCGACCTCTGCGGTCAGCCGCGCGAACCCCGATCGGTCAGACAACCCCGAGCCCGAGATCCCCAGATCCTCGTCGATCACCACCACCTGCTCGTGCGCGAACCCGAGCTCGACCGCGCGACCAACGAGCGCGTACTGGCGAGCGGTCGACTCCACGTTGCGCTCAACCTGCGCCTGCGAGGACTGGCGCAGATACACAAACGCCTGCCGGCGCAAATGCGACGCGCTCAGCTTGCTGTGCTCGCTCATTTCCACGCCCCCAACGGTCGCCTCGCCAGCTCGCATCGCCCGCGACCGGCGAGAATCGCGCCAATCCGGCCCGCGCCGGCGAAACCGGGCTCACAGGACGCGATCTGCGGCCCTCCGCGCACCCCCCGCGACCGATCCCACCCCCGAAATCGGTGCACAACCCCGCGCGCGGGCCGCCGACCCTCCCCCCGGTTGCACCGCGTCGCCCTACCCGCCGATCGTTCAATCACGATCCGGCGCCTCCCCGCCGACGGTCTGCGCGATCAACACCGCGAGCAGCGCCATCGCCGTCTGGCGCTGCTCCTCGCCAACCAGCTCCCACAACGCCGCCGCGGGCGCCGGGCTCTCCGCCAGTTCGAGACGCAGCTGAACCATCGATCTTCGAACACCGATCATCCCCCTCGGCCAGGACGACACGCTCAAGCAACGGCTCCAACACCCGCCGGGCCGCCAGCAGATCAGTCAACGACCCCAGCACGCCCGGCTCCCCCGAATCGAACGAGCCCGCGAGATCGGTCCAGACCGCCGGAATCATCAGATGGCTGCCATCCGGCAACACCAAGACCAGCTCCAATCGCCCACCCCGCCGCATCCACCCCATCAACTCAAGCGAACAGCCCTCCCAAGCATGACGCGCCCGCACGACCCGCACCCGCGACGGGTAGCCATCGAGGTGGGCAGTGTGTCGAGTCTTCCTTCTCCAAGCTCGATCACTCGTGGCTAGAGAAGTTCCTCGAGCACCGGATCGGGGACAAGCGGGTCCTGCGGCTGATCCAGAAATGGCTCAGAGCAGGAGTCATCGAGGACGGGACGTGGACGGCGTGCGATGAGGGAACACCGCAGGGAGCATCTGTTTCGACGCTCCTCGCGAACGTGTACCTGCACTACGTCTTCGACCAGTGGGTCCACCAGTGGAGGGGCCGGAACGCGCGCGGCGAGATGATCGTCTCGCGCTACGCCGACGACTTCGTGGTGGGCTTCGAGCATCATGATGACGCTCAGCGGTTCCTGGACGGGCTTCGCGAAAGACTCGCGACGTTCAACTTGGAGCTGGCGGCAGAGAAGACGCGGCTGATCGAGTTCGGGCGGCTTGCCGCCCTCAACCGCAAGGCACGCGGACTCCCGAAGCCTGAGACGTTCGACTACCTCGGCTTCACGCATATCTGCACGACGACGAGGCACGGGCGTTTCAAGCTGAAACGCGTCACGAGCAAGAAGCGGTTGCGGGCGAAGCTACGCGAGGTCAAGACCGAGCTGATGCGACGCCGCCATCAACCCATTCCCGAGCAAGGGCAATGGCTGGCAAGCGTCGTGCGAGGGCACTGCGCCTACTACGCCGTGCCCGACAACAGCAAGGCGATCAGGAGTTTCCACTTCGAGGCCGTTCGTTTCTGGCGCAAGGCGCTTCGGCGCCGCAGCCAGCGCAGCCGCCTGCCGTGGGAACGAATGCAACGCCTCGCACGCCGATGGCTACCCAACCCTCGCATCCAGCATCCCTGGCCCGACGCCCGCTTCGACGCCAAGACCCAAGGCAGGAGCCCGGTGCGTTAGACGCGCACGCCGGGATCTGCGCGGGGGGCCGCCGGCAACGGCGGTCCCTACCGCGATCGCCGTTACTCAGACGACCCCGAGGTCGTGCGCAGCGGTCAGCGCGGCGACGGCGTCTACGCCCGGTCGGCTATACGACTCAGCGTCTGGGCGAGCGTCGGCGCTGCGGTGCGAGATCCACGCGCGCGAGGAACGCCGCGACCGCGACCGCGATCGTCTGTTCTGCCTCGTGCTCGGCCAGCTCCATCGTCCAGGTGGGCCTGTCATCGCAGGGAATGCGTCGGTGAGGACGGTAGCTGCTGGCGCGGATCGCCAGCAGCCACAGCCCTGCGAGACGGCCGATGTCGCGGGGAATGGCCTATTCCCCGCGACCAGCGTTCTGGCGGGTAAACGACACCGCTCGGTCGCTCCGACGTATTCGTCGGTATCAATAGTCCATCTGGGCGGCCATCCGGTCTATGCTCGGTCGGGCCGCGTGGGCGCTCTTCGTGCCCGCTGCCGCGCCGCCCGACTGCTTGCAGGCCAGGCCGACCTTTCCGGGCGCCGCGAGCGTCACGAGCGCGGTGAGCGGGATCGTCAGATGGAGGCCCGCCGACCCGGCCGGGATCGTCGCGGTCGACGTGGTGTTGGGGATCGTGCTGCCGTCGGCGTCGACGAAGACGCACTTAATCGTCTGATCGCCAGCGGCCGTCCCGCGCTGGGTGACGGTGACCCTCCCGTTGACGACCTGCGTCCCGGTCGGGAGCATCAGGCTCGTAAGGTCGGTCTTGCCTGCGCCGACCGGCTGCGCAGCGGAATGTGCCGCGTCGTGCTTCGGCGCCGGCGTCGCCGGAGTCGACGACAGGCTTTGCGGCACAGTGTTCGGCGGGCAGTCGGTGCCCGGCGCGACGACGATCAGCGTTCCCTTGGGCGTTATCGCTGTGGTCGCCGAGTTCAGCGCGCCGCCCGTCGCCGAGTTCACAGCGCCGACGACGGGATCCGTGATCGAGTTGACGATGTCCGCCTGCGCTACGCATGCCTGCACAAGTCCGTCACTGCCCGCGAACGTCCCCCCTGCCGCTGCGAATGCCGTGCCGCCGAGCGCGACCGCGAGCGCCGCCATCGCGACTCCCATCGAGGGTGATATTGGACTCCTGCGACCTAGCCGCATACCTCGCTCCTCCTGCTAGAGACGGTGGCAAGGCCCGCGCTGCCTCGTCCGTGGCGGTCTTGCCCGTTATTGGACGACACCAGCGATCCGGCGTGTGCCGCGTGCGGTAAGTATGACGCGGTTCCCACCCGTCGGACGGATTGACGATCGACCAAACCGGGGGCCGCCGGGCTGGCGCAGTTGATGAGCTGCTCTTAGCGCGCTCGAGGCGGATCAGATGTGCTTCGCAGCCGGCCCGCGGTCGAGGTCGAGGCGCTGGGTCATGTCCAGGCTGAACGTGCCGTAGGGATTGATGTTTGACCAGAACAGCGGTGTTAGGCCGCGTCGATCATCGTGGCTGAGGCGATCGGCCCATTCCAGCTCGCTGAGGACGCGCTGGATGAGGATCGTGTTGATGTGTACCAGCGCCGATTGGAGGAGGTGTAGCGCGAGCATCGAGATCTCCTGGGTCTCGCGGTCCGGCCCGGTGAGCTCGGAGTCCTTGCCGTAGAAGATCACGCTGTTCGCGCTGTTCCAGTGCTCGACGACCTGGAGGCCTTCGTGGATTTCGCGGCGCAGTTCGGGCTGGGCGAGGTAGTCGCAGACGAAGCACGTGCCGACAGCCCGGCCGAGTTCCTCGAGCGCTTGGTAGCTGGGCCGCCCCGTGTGAAGCGCCGCAGAACCTGCTCGGATTCCGCGGTCCCGAGCCTGAGCGCGGTGGCGTACTTGACGAGCTGATCGTACTGGCGCTCGATCAGCTCCCAGCGAATCGGCCTTGTGAGAACCTCCTCGAGGCCCGGGTAGGTCATTCCGTCGGCGGAGCGGTACAATCGGGCGGCGCCGATGTTCTTCAAGCGGGGCAGCAGCTTGAAGCCGAGCAGGTGGCAGAACGCGAACCCGACGACGCTTGCGCCGTGGGTGTCGGTGTAGTTCGCTTCGATCTCGGCGTCGGTGCAGTGGCGCAGGAGCCCTTCGATCATCGCGGCGACCTCGCTGGCGGAGCAGGCGCGGAGCTGGCTGTAGATGCAGGTGCTCTTGCGCTCGACGTGCCAGTAGATCATCACGCCGGGCCCACCGTACTCGGCGCCTGCCCTGGATCGCCACGCCAGCAGCCGCTTCTCGGAGACGTCTGCAAACAGATCGTCGGGCAACCCGAGCGCGCGGACCCGCTCAAGCTTCGCGATCTCGGACAGTAGCGTCTCCAACCCCAACCGACCCGGATCGGCCTTCAACTCGGCCAGCAGACCAGGACCGCCTCCTACGGCTAGGCGCGCCTCCTCATCCGCAGCTGCGGTGATGGCTTCGTCGCCGGCTACGAGCTCCTCGAGCCTCGCGATCGTTGCGACCGAAAGACGCCCTACTGTCGCTTCACAGAAGCGCTCATAGGCCATCCGGCGAGCCGCGCCAAGAATGCGATCCAGGCGCCCCGGGGGCTCGATGCGCTCCTCGCGACAGCGCCCCAACAGTGCATCGCGCTGGCGGTCGTCATCGGGTTCGCCCGAGCACACGTCGTCGGCCAGCCAGGCGGACAGGCGCTGTTCATCAGCGCGGGTCGCCTCACGGAAACCAAGCGCAGTGCGGATCTGGGCGCGGTGATACTCGACCGTGCGCCCCTCGAACGCGTAGCCCTCCGCGAACTCCGCGGGAGCGACCTTGACCTGCCCGGCCACGTACTCCACGGCCGCCACGGGAGCATCGCTCGCGTGCCGCGGAAACCGGCCTTCGAGCTCGAAGAACTTGAGCAGCACGGCGAATCCGAGTCGTGTCGCGCCGGTCTTGTTCGCCACCAACCGCCAGTCGGCACCTACAAGCGTCCAACACGCGATCAGTTCCTCGGGCTCCCACTCCCGGCGCATCACACAACGATGCCGCCAAGCGGGGCCCGCCGGCTACCCAGCGATCGAGATGATCCCGCTCGCTCCGGCAGATTCTCCCCTCGGCGAGGCGAGAACGCCTGGCCGAACGTCGGCTGCCTACTGCGGCTGGGGACAGCTACCCAAGCTCGGGGCCTCGTCACGGCGCTGACGGTCGCGATCACTGAAGCGGCCGAGGACCTCGCTAAGCGATCGCCGGGCGGCCGGCTGCCGGTGCCGCTGGTCGGGGTGCTCGACGAGGCCGCGAACGTGTGCCGGTGGCGGGGCGCTGCCCGACCAGTATTCGCATTACGGGTCGCGGGGGATCGTGCTGATGACGATTCTTCAGTCGTGGTCGCAGGGCGTCGAGGTGTGGGGCCGCGAGGGGATGCGCAAGCTCTGGTCGGCCGCGAACGTGAAGGTCTACGGCGGCGGCGTGTCCGAGGTCGAGTTCCTCTCCGAGCTCTCGCAGCTGATCGGCGACCACGACCTCCTGACGACGTCGGTGTCGCACGGCAAGGCAGGCCGCTCGACGACCCGCGCTACGCGCCGCGAGCGCACGCTCGACGTGTCGGACCTCAGCGCCCTGGAGCGCGGCCGCGTCGTGGTGTTCGCCTCGGGGGCACCGCCGGCGCTCGCGCGCTCGATGCCGTGGATGACCGGCCCGGACGCCGCGGCGGTCCGCTCGTCGATCGCGCGGTTTGACCCCGCGGCCGAGCGCACGATCCACGACGCGGACACATCGCTAGTTGACCAGACAAGCTCGCTAGCCAACCGTGAGACGCGCGAGCGGATCGGCCTCGAGGGATGAGCACCGAGTACGGCGAGTGGGACGACATCGAGCGCGCCGCCGCCCTCGCCGGCCCCGCACCAGAGGACGACGGGCCACCGGAGCTCTACTACGAGAGCGTGCTCCAGTTCGTCTCCGAGCTGCTCGCGCCAACCTACAGGCGCAACCTCGGCGCGCCCGGCCTGACGTGGTGCCCGGAGTGGTGGCGCCACGCCGAGGCGATCGCCCGCCTGGACGCGCTGTGGCGCGCGTGGGAGCACCTACGCCTCGACGCAACGACGGGCCTGTCGGTGTGGTACCGCGACCACGCCGATCACCACATGCGGGTCCTGCTCGACGTCGACGGCCCGTTCAAGGGCTGCTCACCGCAGAAGGGCCACGGCGAGCGCCTCGACCCGTTGCCGCTGAAGCCGCCGCCGGCGGAGATCTTCTAAAGGCTCGTGCGACGTCGTTGGCAGACCGCTGCGCACCCGTCAACCAATTCCGGACCGCCGGCGGCGGACAGCGGGAATGCGGAGGAATCGGCCGGCCGCTACGCGGCCTCTTCCGGGCGCTTCACGCTCTGCAAAGCATCGACCAGGTCCGCTAGCGCTAGCGCGGGACTGACTGCTGCTCTTGAACGGCACAACGGCTGCCACGGCCTGTCGGCGCAAGGAACGCGATGACGACCACGGCCTCGTTGGCGCTCAGTCACCACTTCGCCCGGGGCGGCGCCGCGGGGGTGCTTGCGCTGGTGGTCCTGGCGGCGATCGCTGCCGGGCGCTTGGCCCGCGAGGTGCAGCTGCGTCGGCGGCGGCGCTGGTAGGGGTGCCGTTAAGGAACGCGGCACCAAGTGACAAGTAGCCGCCGGCCCCTCAGGCCGCGCGCTGTAGGTGGCGATAGATCGTGGGGCGGGTGACGCCGAACTCGTCGGCGATCTGCTGGACGGTGTGGGCTCGTCGGCCGTCGGCGCCGAGTTCGTCGTACATCGTCTGCGCGATCTTGGCTTGTCGGGGGGTGAGCTTCGGCTTCTGGCCGCCGGTGCGCCCACGGGTGCGGGCGGCTGCGAGGCCGTCGCGCGTGCGTTCTGACATGAGGGCGTGCTCGAACTCGGCGATCGCGCCGAGGATCTGGAAGAACATGCGCCCGGCCGGGGTCGAGGTGTCGACGCCCTGGTCGAGCACGACGAGGTCGACCCCGCGGGCCTGGAGTTCGCGGGAAAGGGCGATCAGGTGCTCGAGTGAGCGGCCGAGACGGTCGAGTTTGGTGATGACGAGCTTGTCGCCGGCGCGCTTGGCGACGAGCAGCGCCTTGTCGAGGTCTGGCCGGCTGGCGAGTTTGCCGCTGGCGTTGTCGATGAAGATCTCGTCGCAGTTGGCGGCGGCGAGGGCGTCGTGCTGGCTGTTTGGATTCTGATCGCGGGTGGACACCCGCCCGTAGCCGATCCGCATCCGCTGAGTGTAGACGAACGGGGGAGCGCGTTACGTTGCCGAGTACACGGGTTGCGTTACACTGCGGAGTCAGGATTGGCGGGCTGCCCGCGTCTCACCTCTGGAGCGTCCGTGAACGATCGTTCGCGGACGGTCGTCCGACGGTTGTGGGCCATTTGCTCACAGCGTTCGGTTGGCGACGATCGCGACTTGCTCGCGCCCCTCGAACGCCATCCGCTGGTATGCTCGTGGTATGACCACCAAGATCGCCGTAAGCCTGCCGGATGAGCTAGTCGCTGCGGCACGCGAGGCCGTCGACCGGGGCGAGAGCGCCTCTGTCTCGGCGTTCGTTGCCAAGACGATCCAGCAGCACGGTCGCCACACGGATCTCGCCGATCTCCTGGAGGAGATGTCGGCCGAGGCGGGGACGCCTACCGCCGCGGACCGGACATGGGCCCGCGCTGCACTCGGCCTCGACTGACGGTGGCCGGGATCACGCTCGACACCGGCGCATTGATCGCCATCGACCGCGGCGATCCGCGCCTACAGGCGCTCCTCGATGAGGCCGTCACGAACGGCGCGGACGTCGCCGTCCCGGCGGGTGTCGTGGCGCAGGCATGGCGCGCGTCGGCTCGGCAGGCGCGGCTGAGCCGTTTCCTGCGGCTCGACGTGGTGACTACCGTCCCGCTCGACGAAGCCGAAGCTCGCGCTACCGGGGCGCTCTGCGGACGGACCGGGACCGCAGACATCGTCGATGCATCCCTGGTGATCTGCGCCCGGTCGCGCAGCCATGCAGTCCTCACCGGCGACGCCGCGGACCTTGCCGCGCTCGATCCGACGCTGAGGCTCATCGAGCTGTAGGCGCCGGTATCGGCCACGAGGCGTGCGCGCATCCCCGGCTCCCGGCTCGTCGGCTTGAGAGTGCCAGACTGGATGGCGCTGCCGTCTGACGGAGCCACTCTCGTGCGACTGACGTTTTACAGTCGGCTTCGTCCGTCCCGGTTGGCTCAGCATGCCAGGTCGCCCGGCACGCACCGGTTCGGATCGGTGACCGACGACGCGGGCGCGACCGTGGGTGAGCTCTTCGGGTTCTCTTGGTCGCCGCTCGAGCTCGGCACGTCGGAAGGCGCTGACCAGGCGCTTGAGCTCCGCGCGTTCCCGCCGGGCGGAGCAGTCGGCAACGCGGCCGCTGCGTGCGGAGCGGCGCGCCTACTCGCGCCGGCGAGTTCCCGCCCGCGTACGTGGCGCAGCGAGCGCTCGCCAGCCGGCCGCGCTCGGGCAGCGGCCGTCTGAGGGCTGGATCCGCGCGCCGGCACGGCAGCGAGAGCCGTGGCCGTGGCGGCCGCCGCCGAGATGTCTGCGCGTGTCGGCTGCGACTGGTCGCGCGCTGCGCGTAAGTGGCCGCCGCCGAGCGAGGCGATCGCCGCGACGGCTGCGAGCAGCGCGAGAGCGGCCGCGGCCGCGAGCAGTTGCGGCGTGGCGAGCCGCTCGCGTGGAGGGTGCCTCGCTCGATGGCGTGGGCGTTCGAGGACTTCCGACGGCGCCGGCTGCGGCTGGCGCAGGCGGAGCTGGACCGGGCGACCGTCCCAGATGTTGCGCTCGCTGAGAATCGGCGCGGGGTCGTCTGGCGCGTCGAAGAACGTGTACTCCGGCGCCGGCGGGCATAGGTCCCGCGGGTCGACGTCCCACGCTCCCCGGCGGCGCAACGCGATGACTGGCGCTACGAGCTCGTCGTCGCCGGCGCGATCCTGATTGCGGGGCGGGGTCACCGTTCCTTCCGACACGGTCGTAGCGTAAGATATCGCAAAGCATCGCGCAACACGGCTAATTCCTCCTATTCAACGCTATGGCTAACGACGATATCCTCAGCGTGGCCCAGGTCGCCGCCGAGTTCAACGTGACCGCGCAGACGATCCGCGCATGGATTCGCGACGGCAAGCTGCGCGCGTCGCGCGTCGGTAAGAGCCACCACATCCTCCGCGGTGACGTCTACGCCATGCTCGAGATGGCCGCAGTCGAGCGGCGGCCGCCGCCCGCGCCCGACATGTGGGACGCGCCGACCCGGGAGCTACGGCTCACCCGGCGCGCCCGCGCGACGGAACCCGCGACGATGTGGCCGACGCCCGGCGAGGGTGCGGCAGCGGCGCTCGTTCCACGTCAGCGACGCTGACACTCCGCGCGCGCCCGCGGCGCCCACGGCTTCGGCCGGTACAGCCCTGGCGGCCGCAGCCGCGGCGGCAGCCCGCTCGCTTGGTCCTGACGCTCGACCGCGACCTCCAGCACGCCGGCTTCCTCCGCCAGCTCCGCCTTGTCTCGGCACTCTCGCCAGCGACTGTGCCAGTCGAGGACCGCCGCGACCGGTGGTACCTTCGTCGCTGTCATGGGTTCCCCGACGCGCGCCAGAAGCATCGGACGCTCGCGGAGCCGACTGCCGGGGGCGCCAGCGCGATGACCGATCCGCCGATGCTGACCGTGCCGCAGGTCGCCGCCGAGCTCCAGGTGACCGCGCAGACGATCCGCAACTGGATCGACCACGGCGCGCTCGCGGCCGTGCGGATCGGCCGCGGGTTCCGCGTCCGCCGCGCCGACGTCGACGAGCTCTTGCGCCGCGCGAGCGCCGACAGCCGGTCGCTCGCCACCCGCCGTGACATCTGGCAGACCGCGACGACGACGCTCCCCCGCCGCCACGACCCCGACGCCACCCGCTCACTCTGGGACGCGGTGCCGCCCCAGCCACCCAGGCAAGAGGACGCTTAGGCTGACCGCGAACGCCGACGTGCAGGCGGGACCAGCCCGGTGCGCCGATCCTCCGCCTCGACCGCCTCCGCCAGCGCGGCGGCCGCGTCACCGAGACGCTTATGGGCCGCCGCGACGGCGAGCAGCGACGTCGTCGTTCCCGACCGCTCGAGCTCGCTGACCGCGACATCGAACAACCGCCACAGCTCCGCCGGGCCGCGTCGCGCGGACTCCGGTCGCAGCTCCCACGGCTGGTTGCTCTGGCCCGCCCGGTGCGGCGGCCACTCATAGCCCGCCTGATCAGCCGCGCGGCATGCCTGTGCCTCCAGGCGGCACGCGCGCGACAGCGCGGCCAGCCGCGCGCTGAAGCCCGCGTCCGGTGGCGCCATGCGGTGCGCCTGCACCGCGGCCGCCCACGCCGCCTGCGCCTGCGCGAACTGCTCCTCCGCCGACACGTTTTCCGGGGTGCTCATGGTCCCGTGGGAAGATATCCCAAACGGCCGACGGACATAGCTAAAGACCACGCATTTTGCTAGATTGTCTTAAGTCGCCATGTCCCGCGCCGACGACAAGCGATCCGAGTCGCATGAGCTTCTCAGCGAGCCGCTGCTGCGCACCGCCGGGGTGGGTGCACCGCTCAGCACTCCGCGCTCGCCCGTATACGACTACGCCAAGCGCTGCTCTTATTTGGCGTCCCGCGGTTCGAGGGTGGAGCGCGTGGTCCATCTCCTGAGGCCGACCGATGTCGCTCGCCAGCTCAATGTCTCGCGTGCGTGGGTCTACGAGGCAGCCAAGGACGGCGCATTCCGTCGGTCCGGATCGGTGGGCGCGACGGGCCGCTCCGCTTCGTGCCCGACGACATCGACCGGTGGCTTCAGGAGGCGCGCGCCGGTTGGACGCCCGGCCGCGGGCGCCGGAACAGCAGCGGCGGAGCCGACGACGGCCCCAGCCGACCGTCGAGCGCTCGCCGGCGCGCGGCGGAGCCGCCGAGCGCCGAGCAGCAGCAGCTCTGCTGACGGCGCGGACTCCATCAGCGCTTCCGGTCGGGTGCTCAGCGTCGAGGGCCGGTCACGGCGTCGCGCCGGTCCGCCGCGCTACAGCCCGCGCGATCGCCTCCTCGGTCGCGACCGCACCGGCCGCCGAGACGTGCCGCTCGAGGTGCCCGTAGTAGCGCTCGGTCGTCGCGATGTCCGAGTGTCCGAGCTGCCGCTGCACGTACATCAACGAGTTGCCCGCCGCCAGCCACGCCGCCGCCGCCGTGTGGCGCAGGCAGTGGAGCGCCATCGGCCGCAGCCCGGCGTCCTCGAGCGCCTCCTTGTGCCACTCCCGCGAGACGGTGGTTCGATCGAGCGGCTCCGGTTTCCCCGCGCTCGCCCATCGGCCGCGCCCGTAGTGGCGTGTCCGGACCGGCATCACGAACAAGTACGCGCCTGGCTGGTCGCCGTCGGCAAGCTCCGCCCGCCGGGCGAGCTGGTCGGCAAGGACCCGCGCCAGGCCAGGCCCGATCTCGACCGACCGGAAGCGGTCGGACTTAGTCGAGCCGATCTTCTCGCGCTTGCGCGACCGGTAGACCGTGACGAAACCGCCCGTCCCCTCCAGTTCGACATCGCCGACATGGAGCGCCAAGGCCTCGGAGATCCGCATCCCGGTCGCGATGAGCACTTCGGCGAGCGGGCGGTAGACCGGATCGCAGGCGTCGAGGTAGACCGGGATCTCGTGCAGCCGCAGGTACTCGCGCTCGATGTGCGCCGGCGGCAGCCGCTCGACTCGCAGCGCCGGGTTCGCCGCGATCAGACCGTCCTCGGCCGCGGCGTTCAGGCAGACGACCAGCGTCCCCAAGGTGTTGTTCACCGTCTTGGCCGACAGCGTTCCCGCCTCGACCCGCTCGGCGAGCTCGGCCATCAGGCGCCGGACGTCGTCGACGCCGATCCGTCCCAGCGGCATCGCCCCGAACGCCGGCAGCAGCCGCATCCGCCCGTCGACGTCGTAACCCCGCCACGTGTTCGGCTCCAGATACGGCCGCCGCCGCTCGAGCCAGCGGGCCCAATGGTCCGCGAACGTCTCCTTCGTGTGGCGCACCTCGCCCCGCTCGACCTGCTCGACCAGGCGCCGCCGGGCGTCGCGCGCCGCCCGCTCGCTCGTGAAGCCGCGCTTCGTCGTCTGCGTCCCGTCTCTGCGGCGCACCACGAAGCGCCATCGCAGGCCCGCGGCGGTTCGATACGAGTACACGCCGGCGCCTGTGCCCGAGCCTCCGGCACCGGTCGACCGCGAAGTGGGGGAGGCCTCCATGATCGCCTCGTCAAACGCCTGCGCGCCAGCCTCCTCGGAAGCGAAGCGCCGTGCCCGATGCCGGCCGTCGACATCACGCCACCGGACCTCCCAGCCCGTCCCTCTCGCGCGCAGGCTCAAAGCGCCCTCCGATCCCCGTCAGATGTACGCACGAATGTACGCCGTTGTCACGTGACAACAAGATGTACGCATTGCCGCCATGCGACGATTGTACCTGAGCATAAAGAAAGGCCCGCTTAGCGGGCCTTTCGTCGGATGCGGATGAGAGGACTCGAACCTCCACGGAGCTTCCTCCACACGGACCTGAACCGTGCGCGTCTACCAATTCCGCCACATCCGCCCGCGCCGCCGACGATATCGCACGCCACCTGCCGGCGACGCTCGCCTCGCGACGTGGATCCGCCCGAGCCCACTCGGTGCCCCAGGGCATTCGGCGGGTGTTTGCTAGGCTCGTCCCGGCCCCGCGCCGCTATCGTCTAGGGGACTAGGACGCCGCCCTCTCACGGCGGAAACCGGGGTTCGAATCCCCGTAGCGGTATCCGATGACGCCCGCAGCCGCGGGCGTTCTTGCGTCCGGGTCCGAGGCCCGTCGCTCGGCGCACCCTTCAGAAGGTGAAGACACGATGAAGCCGGCGTTGAACCTCTCGCCGACCGTCGTGATCACCGCCGTCCCGTGCGCGTCCTGATAGTGCCGGTCCCTCCGGTCAGCGGAGGTCCGGATCGGGCCCTCGCCGAGATCTACCGTCACGTCGTCGGCGAGGAGCCCCCTCTCAGGCTGAGTTCCCGAGGCGGGCGGCCCTTCCGGCAGCCCGGACCCCGGCCCGGCCCGTGCCGCCGAGTAGGGTGCGGAGCCCCGACCGCCCGACCGGAGCACCCATGACCGAGACCGCCAACACCTTCACCTGCTTCGGCGGCGCCTGCACCGTGCTCGTCGACGGTCCCGGTCCCGGCGGACCCGCCGATCAGGCGGTGGCCGCCGCGACCGACCAGCTCCTCCTCTGGCACGACCAGTTCTCCCGCTTCAAGCCCGCCTCCGAGCTCGCCGAGCTCAATCGCGATCCCCGGGATCAGGTCCCCGTCACCCCGATCATGGCCCGTTTCGTCCAGGCGGTCCTCGACAGCGCCCACCTGACCGGCGGACTCGTCGACGCGACCATGCTCGACCAGATCGAGGAGGCCGGGTACAAGGCCGACCACCTCCGCGCATCCCTCGCCCTCCCGCTCGCGCTCGCCCTCGCCCCGCCCCGCCGCCCCGCCGGTCCCCACCCGGCCGAGCCCTGGCGGGCCGTCGAGGTCGACCACGACGGGGGCCTCGTCGCCCGGCCCCCCGGACTCCGCTTCGACGGCGGCGGCATCGTCAAGGGACTCTTCGCCGACGTCCTCGGCCACCGGCTCGCCGATCACGACGGCTATGCCATCGACTGCGAAGGCGACCTCCGGGTCGGTGGCGCCGCCGGCACCAAGCGGCTGATCCAGGTCGTCGCCCCGTTCGACGGCAGCGTCCTCCACGAGTTCCCGGTCGGCGACGGCGGGGTCGCGACGACCGGAATCACCAAGCGGAGCTGGCTCGACCGCGGGAGGCCGGCTCACCACCTCCTCGACCCGGCCACCGGCCGCCCGGCCTACACCGGGGTCGTCCAGGTCACCGCCCTCGCCCCGACCGCCCTCGAAGCCGAGGCCCTGGCCAAGGCCGCGCTCCTCAGCGGCCCCGAAGCCGCCCCCGGATGGCTCCCCCACGGCGGCGTGATCGTGTTCGACGATCTCTCCCACCTGGTCGTCGACCCGACCGGGTAGCGGGCGCGGCCGCCTTCGCCGCGCCCGCCCATCCGGCCGATCGACCTATCCGCTCGCGCAGGTCGTCGCGCCGATCTTGGTAGCCGCCGCCGCCACCTTCTGGCCGGCCGGCTGGACCTTCGCCAGGTCGGCCAGGCCCTTCGGGTTCTTCGCGTCGGCGTTCGTCTTCAGCCTCAGGAGCAGCTGGTCCGCCGCCACCTGGGCCGACACGAACGACTGCCAGTCGGCGGCCGCCGCCGGCGCTGGCTGGAGCGCCTGGATCTCCTTGGTCTCGGCGTCGGTGATCGGGAAGACCTTGTCGAAGTAGGCTGCCGCCGCCGTGGCGTCCGCGGCGATGTTCGCCGGCGCGGCGATCGTGCCCGACTGTCCCTTGGCCGTAGCGCAGATCATGTTCGCCTTGGCCGCCAACTCGGCCCGTGACAGGCCCGAAGCTCCCGCCGCCGCGCTGTTCGAGGCTGCTGCTGCTGCTGCCGCAGGCGCTGACGCCCGCGGCCAGCGCGAGCACGGCGAGGCAGCCCGCGATCGTCGTCGTCTTCATTGGTGCTCCCTCCCTAGGTCTACGTGGCTCGCGCCGGGCGAGCCCCGTTGCGGTGACCATATGCCATGCCGCCGCCCCGCGGGAAGTGTTTTCACCGGCCGGGTCGTCGGACCGGGCGTCTAAGCTCCTGCTCAGCGATGGAAAGCGTTTACGACCTCTACCGTCGCGGCCAGGAGCTGCTCGAGCACGGCGATTACGCCGCCGCCACCGTCCCGCTGACCCGGGCTCGCGACCTCGAGCCGGACAAGGCGTCGATCCGCGAGGAGCTCGGCCGGGCCCTCTTCCGCTCGCAACGCTACCGGGAGGCCGCCGAGGAATTCGGAGCCGTCGCCGACTCCGCACCGACCAACGACTACGCCCACTTCTGCCTCGGTCGAGCCCTCCAGCTCCTCGGCCGCCACCGCGAGGCCTGCCGACCCCTGGCCATCGCCGCCTGCCTGCGCCCCGACCGCCCCGAGTACGGTCGCTACCGCGACCAGGCCCGGCGGCTCGCCGCGTCCAACTGACCCGCGGCCCCGACCGACACGATCGCCCCCGGGTGTCCGGGCCCACCGGCCCGGTCGGAGAGAGCTCCCACCCGGGGATCGGCCCCGGGTCCGCCGTGAGCCTCTTCCCGATCCTCGTCGCCCTCGGCGCCGGTCTCTCCGGCCTCCGCCTCCTCGCCCGGGCTCGGCGAACCTACGTCCGGCTGATGGTCGACCCCTACCGCGGTGACCGAACCCGCCCGGATGCCCTGCTCGCGACGATCATCGCCCTCCATTCGCTCGTCGCCGCCCGCGGTCCCCGCCGCCTCCTCACCGGGCAGCCGTCGCTCGCCCTCGAGGTCCATCTCCACCACCGCCGGGACGGTGCCCCGCTCGCCTGGCTGGCGATCTCCGTCCCCCGGGGACTCGAGCGCCAGGCCCAGGCCGCCCTCCGCTCGAGCTACCCCAACGCCGCCCTGCGGCCGGTCGCCGCCACCCTCGGCCCCGGCGGCGCCGTCGTCCGGCTCCACAAGCGGTCGACCTTCACCGCCCCCGTCCGCCGCCTCGCCGACCTCGACCCCGACCGGCCGCCCGTCGAGCGGCTCCTCCGGGCGATGGCCGCCGCCGGCGGCTCCTCGGCCGTCCAGCTCGCCCTCACCCCGGCCCCCCTCCTCCTCGGCCGCCCGACACGGCCGAACCCCGAGTCCCTCGTCGACCCCCCCGGGGCGCTCACCGACCGGGAGCCGCTCCCCCTGAATACCCCATTCTTCTACGGCGACCTCCGTCTGATCGGGGACGGTCAGGCTCAGCTTTCCGCCGTCGCCGCCGAGCTCCGTCTCGGCACGCGCGCGAACCGCCTCGTCGCTCGACGGCTCGGTTCTCCTCGGCGACGCCTGTTCGCCCGGAGGATCGCCCGCGGCGAGGGCAACCCGCTCCCCTCGCCGCTGCGGCGGACGTACGCCGCCGAGGAGGTCGCCGCCCTCTGGCAGCTCCCGTCGGTCGGGTTCGCCGCCGTGCCCTACCGGCGCCGCCCGACTCCGCTCGCCCCGGCGCCCGCCGGCATCCTCCGGATCTCCGGGTCGGGAGGCCTCGTCGCCGACGAACACGGGCCGGTGACCATCCATCCCGCCCTCCGCCGCCAGAACACCGCCGTCGTCGGCACCGTCGAGCAGGGGAAGACCTCCTATCTCGTCGCCAGCGTCCGCGAGGATCTCCGCCGCCCCGACTGCGCCGTGATCGTCCTCGACCCGAAGGGCGACGCCGCCGACGCCGCGCTCAGCGCCGTCCCCGACCGGCGCGTCTGCACCCTGCTCGACCTCGCCCGGCCGACCTGCGGCTTCAACCCGCTCGCCGTCCGCGCCCCGATCGACGCGATCGCCGACTACGTCGTCGCCGCCCTCCGTCAGCTCTTCGCCGACGGCGAGGTCCGCGGCAGCTCGGATCGGTATCTCCGGAACGCCCTCATCGCCGCCCTCGCCTACGACCGTCGCGCCTCCCTCTGGGACGTCGCCCGCCTGCTCGAGGTCGGCCCGGCCGGCGTGGCCCTCCGCGCTCGCGTCGCCGACCGGCTCGTCGCCCGGCCGGAGTTCGCCGAGGTCGTCACCTTCCTCGCCGAGGAGCTCCCCGGCCAGCTCGCCGACGCCCGGGCCAGCACGACCGCCAAGCTCGACGCCCCGGCCAACAAGCTCGCCCGGGTCCTCAACTCGAGCTCGGTCAAGCGCGTCCTCCTCAACGACTCGCTCGCCGTCGACTTCGACCGGCTGATCGACGAACGCGAGGTCCTGATCGTCCGTGGCGCCCTCGGCGAGCTCGGCCCCGGCAACGTCTCCGTCCTCATGCAGCTCCTCGTCGGGATGCTCGATGCCGCCCTCGCCCGGGCCCAGGACCGGCGTCGCGACGGCCCGACGACCGCCGTCGCCCTCAAGGTCGACGAGGCCCCCCTCGTGATCAACCCGGCGTTCGCCCAGACGCTCGCCCTCAAGCGGTCGGCCGGCCTCGAGACCGTCGCCTGCTGGCAGACCGACGCCCAGTGGCCGCCCGAGCTCCGCGAGCAGCTCGACGCCCTCTTCGCCCACCGCGTCCTCTTCGCGACCGCTTCGGCCGTCGACGCCCGCGCCGCCGCCGGGCTGCTCATGGCCGAGTTCAGCGACCAGCTCCGCTCCGGCGACCAGACCGACGCCGGCCTGGCCGCCCCCGACGTCCGCCTCCACCTGCCCCGCCACACGGCGATCGTCAGCTGGACGACGCCGGGCGGCCGGGAGCGGCCCTTCCTCGCCCGGACCCTGCCTCTGGTCGTCGACCGCGACAGGATCGACCGGATCGCCCGCGCGCAGCACGCGCGCGGGGGCCGCGAGGTCGACGGTCTCGCCCCCCCGCCCCGCCTCGAGCTGCTCCCCTCGGACCGGCCGCCCGCCCTCCCCGGGAACGGCGACCGGCCGCCGCCCGAGGACCCGCCCCGGTCGAGGCCACCCGCCGGCCGGGCAGGCCGGCGCGAACCCGAACCCGAGCCGCCGCACCGGCCCGAGCCCGAGTCCGGAACGCCGGCCGGTCCGGCGGGCTACGCCGAGCTCTGCGCGCTCGACGCGGCCACCCGGGTCCGGTGGCTGCCCGTCTCCCCGCCCGCGCCCCGGCCGGCGCTCGACGCCGGCGAGCTCGAGCTCCTCGCCTGGATCGCCGCCGCCCGCTGCGCGCTCAGCAGCCAGGCCCACCGCCGGCTCAGCCCGGGCCGGGCGCTGACGAGCACCCAGCGGCGGCTGAAGCGCCTCGCCGACGCCGGCCTCCTCGCCCGGTTCCAGCTCCACGGCGGCGACGGCGGCGGCGTCCCCTTCGGTTGCGCGGCCACTGCCCCGGCGCTCGAGCTGCTCGGCGTCTCCGGGCGGCGGCCGCCCGTCCTCTCCGATGCGGCCCTCGACGGGCTGCGGGCCGACATCCACGCCGTCGGCTGGCTCCTCGCCCTCGAGGCCCGCGCCGGCGGTGCCCTCCGCAGCCTCCTCGGTCCCGGGCGCGCCCGCCTCGCCCCCGGCGCCGGGCCGGCCGCCCTCGACCTCGGTCCCGGGGTCCACGCCCGCGACTTCCTCACCGGCCACCCCGACAACGGGCGCCGCCGGCCGGTCGACCGCTTCCTCCCGCTCACGCCGGCCGCCGTCGCCGAGCTCCGGGTCCTCGATGCCGGGATCGCCTCGACCGACGACCTGCTCCTCTTCCACGCCCCGTCCGATCCGACGGCCGCCGTCGCCCTGCTCGAGCGGTGCGACCACCTGATCGCCGGCTGGTGGCGGCTCCACCCGCGCTATGCCCGGCTCGGCTCGCCCCCGACCGTCGCGATCCTCTGCCCCGACCCCGACCGGGCCCTCGCGCTCGCCCGCCTCGCCGACGGCGTTCTCCTCGCCTGCCTCGCTCGGATCGGTCAGGCGCCGGACGAGTGGGCCTACCCCGGACGCGAGGGCGTCGTCTTCGTCGCCGAGCGCGACCTCCACGACGGGAGCCTCCTCGGCTGGCGCGTCCCGTCCCTCGGGCCGGCGACCCGCCCCGACCGCTCCGCCGCGCTCCGGCGCCAGGAGATCGTCGCGCTCGCCGAGCCCGCACCGGCCGCCGAGCTCGTGGCCTGGAGCTGACCCGCCCGCAGTCGCCCTCCCCGCGGCGCTGCCGTTGCCCCCCGAAGCGCCGCAGTCGCCCCGCGATGTCGCGCAGTCGCCCCGGGAAATCGGGACGCCGTCCCCCCGAGCCGGCCGGCCGCGGCCCCTGTCGAACCTAGGCTCGGCCGCCCCATTCCCCGCCTCACCCGTCCTCCGCTCACCGCCCCTCCACCGCAGCTGATCGCCCGAACCCCACCTCGACCCCGCCCTCCTCGCCTCGACCCCACCTCGACCCCCGCCCTCCTCGCCCTCCTCGCCTCGACCCCCGCCCCTCCTCGCGAAACCGACCGTTTGACCCGCCCGCCCCACGCGAACCAAGCACACCCGCCCTCCCGGCCGCACCCACCCTCCACCGCCCCACCGGTCGTCCCGATCAACCGCCTGCGGCCGGATCGAGCGGCCGACCCCAACGACCGCGAGGAGTGGAGATGGACGCCCTGCTGAGCCCGCCGCCGAGTGAGTGCCGATCGGCCGAGCCGCCCCCCCGGGTCGTCATCGAGCTCGGTCGCCTCGGTGAGGATCGCGAGCTCGTCGCCCTCGCCGGGGCCGCCGGTTCGCTCCTCGTCGTCGACCGCCGGACCCCCGACGGGTCCGACTGCCGGATCGTCGCCCACATCGGCGCCGACGAGCCCCGGGCCAACGCCGCGCTCGTCGCCGGCCTCTACCTCGCCGACGCGAGGCGCCCGGCCTGCCGACGGCTCACGGCCGCGGACTTCGCCCCGGCGACGGCGGCTGCCGCTCGCGCGTCCGAGCCGTTCGTCCCCGGGCCGGTCCTCGTCGATCGTCACGGAACGAGGTTCCGCCTCGCGGCGATCCCGTCGGCCGAGCACCGGGTCCCCGAGCTGCGCTGGCTGCGCGAGCCGCCGGCCGGGGCCGCCGGAGCCGCCGAGTGCGTCAGCGCCCGGCGGGTCGTCGGCGCCCTCGAGGACTACGAGCCGGTCCGCTCGCTGACCGCCGGCGCCGTCGAGCGGCATCGTCGCGATCCCGCCGTCTCGGTCTCCACCCTCGGCCTCGAGCTCCGGCGGCTCGGCGCCAGCCCGATCGTCCTCAACCGCCGGCTCCGGGAGGCGGTCGTCGACGCCAGCGTCCGCCGTGGCCTCTCCCTCAGCGCCATCGCCCTCGCCTGCGGTCGGGCCAAGCTCGACGAGCGCGGCCGGCACTCGGGCGAGACGAGCTGGCTCGCCCGGCGGGTCGGCCTCCTCCCCGACGACTCCAGCCGCCGGCCGAACCCCTGGGTCCACACCGACGTCCTCGCCCTGATCGCTCGCAACGGCCTCGGGATCGCCCCGCACGAGGTCGAGCTTGGCTGACCTCGAAACCGAGTCGGTCCTCGTCGTCCATCCCGACGCCGTCGTCCGCGAGCGGATCGTCGCCGTGCTCGCAGCCCGCGGGTACCGGGTAAGCGCCGTGGCCCGGGCCGATCGTCCGCTGCTCGAGCCGGCGGTCCTCGTCGTCGACCACCGGGCGGTCCCCTGGTCGACCGCGGCGCGGATCCTCGCGCTCGTGCCCGGTCACGACGAGGAGGCGATCCTCGACGCCTTCGCCGCCGGGGCCGACGACGTCCTCGCCGGTCCTCTCCGCGCGGCCGAGCTCGCCTCCCGCGTCGCCGGGCTCCTCCGGCGCCCGGCCGCCTCCCCCTGCCTTCGGGTCGGCCCCCTCGCCATCGACCCCCTCACCCGCCGGGCGAGTCTCGCCGGCCGGCCGCTCGAGCTCACCCGGCGCGAGTTCGAGCTCCTCGCCCGGCTCGCCGCCGCCCCCGGGCGCGTGGTCACCAAGGAGGAGCTCCTCCGCGACGTCTGGTCGGCTCCGCCCGGGCGCCCCACCCGGCGCCTCGACACCCACGTCGCCCGCCTGCGCCGCCGGCTCGGCGACCACCGCGCCCTCCTCGTCACCGTCTGGGGCGTCGGCTACCGCCTCGGCGGCTGAGCGCCCCGGCGCGCGTGCCCGCCCGCTGGGCCCGGCGCGCCTCGCCGTAGACCGCCGTTGACCGGCTCCGCAGGAGCGGCCGGCGGCCACTGACCGAAGCCTTCCGCGGCCACCGCCGCGGTCGTCCCATCGGCGTGGCCACCCGGCCGCGCCGCATCCACCGAAAGGAGCCACATGCTCTCGCTGCTCTGCGTGCCCCTCGCCGGGCTCGCCCTCACCCTGTACCTCCGCTGGGCCGGACTACGCTGGACCTGGGCCCTCGGCGGCCTCGTCCTGACCTGGCCGTTCACGCCCGTGGCCACCGCCTGCGCCGTCGCCGTCGTCCTCGGCGCCCGCTGGCACCGCGCCGATCTCGCCGACGGCGGCGATCTCGCTCAGCGCGCCGAGGACCGGCGCGGCCCGCTCGATGCCGCCCGGGCCGCCCTGGCCCGCCGCCGGCCCGCCGTCGACACCGCCGGCCTCAGCGTCGGTCTCGACGTCGCCGGCGCGCCCGTCCGGATCCCCCTCGGCCGGACCAGCGGCGCCCACACGCTGATCGTCGGGGCCACCGGCTCGGGCAAGACGGTCACCGAGGCGTGGATCCTCGCCCGGGCGATCGACGCCGGGCACGGGGCGGTGATCGTCGATCCCAAGGGGGACGACCTCCTCCGCCGCGAGGCCCAGGCGGCCGCCGCCCGCGCCGGCCGACCGTTCATCGAGTGGACGCCGACCGGCCCGTCGGCCTACAACCCCTACGCCCACGGCAGCGACAGCGAGATCGCCGACAAGGCCCTCGCCGCCGAGGCCTACACCGAGCCCCACTACCTGCGCCAGGCCCAGCGGTACCTCGCCCACGCCGTGCGGATCCTTCGGGCCGCCGGCCTCACCCCGAGCCCGGCGAGGATCGTCGAACTGATGGATCCACGCGCCCTCGAGCTGCTCGCCCGGCGGGTCGAGGACGAGGACCGGGCGCGGCTCGCCTGGCGCTACCTCGACGGCCTCGACCCGCGTCAGCGGGCCGGGCTCGCCGGGACCCGGGACCGGCTGGCGATCCTCGCCGAGTCGGAGGTCGGACGCTGGCTCGACCCGACCGTTGCCGGCGTGCCAACCCTCGACCTGCTCGAGGCGGTCCGCTGGCGGGCGGTCGTCTACTTCCGCCTCGACGCCGACCGGCTGCCCCTGATCGCCCGCATGCTGGCCGCGGCCATCGTCCAGGACCTCCTGACCGTGGCCGCCTCGCTCCAAGCCGAGCCGACGCCGACGATCGTCGCCGTCGACGAGTTCTCGGCGATCGCCGCCGACGGGGTCGCCCGCCTGTTCGGGCGCGGCCGCTCGGCCGGCTTCAGCATGCTCCTGGCCACCCAGGAGCTCGCCGACCTCACGGCCGCCTCGAGCGGTCACGGGGCCAGCGGGTCGAGTGCCCTGCTCGAGCAGGTCCTCGGCAACCTCGCCAGCCTCATCGCCCACCGCCAGGGCGTGCCCGACTCGGCCGACCTGATCGCCGCGATCGGCGGTACCCGGGGAGCCTGGTTGAGCAGTCAGGCGGTCGACGGCTACGCGCCGACCGCCCGCGGGACGCGCCGTCGCGGGCGCGAGTACCTGATCCATCCCGACGCGATCAAGGCGCTGCCCACCGGCACCGCCGCGGTGATCGTCGCCGGCCGCGGCCGCGCCGACGTCGCGCGGATCTTCCATCCCTGACAGCGAAAGGAGCACCATGACCACCGCAGCACAGCAGCCGATCCTCGATTGGATCGGTCGGATCGGCGCGGCCGCGGCCGAGGATGTCGCCGCCCGCGCGGGCGCCTCGACCGCCGCCACCCGAGCCCGTCTCGCCGGGCTCGAGCGGGCCGGCCTGATCGAGGCCAAGCGCCTCCTCCACCGCCAGCCGGCACTCTACGTCGCCACCGGCGCCGGACTGCGCCAAGCCGGTCTGACCGCGCTCAAGCCCTGCCGGGTCAGCCCCGGCGGGTTCGCGCACCTGCGCACGGTCGCCCGGACGGCCGTCGCCCTCGAGCGAGCCCTTTCCGGGGTCGAGGTGGTCGGCGAGCGCGAGCTCCGCGCCTGGGAGCGCGGATCCCCGCGCCCGCTGGCCAGCGCCGAGCTCGGTCTCGCCGCCGCCGGCGGGTACGCCCGCCACCGTCCCGACCTCGTCCTCTGGCCCACCGGCCGAGCCGGCGAGGAGGGCGCTCCGGCCGTGGCGATCGAGGTCGAGCTCACGGTCAAGGCCGCCGCCCGGCTCGCGGCGATCGTCCGGGGCTGGGCCCGGAGCCGCCTGGTCGGGGGCGTCGTCTACTACGCCGCGCCCGACGCGGCCCGCGCCCTCCGGCGGGCCGTGACCGAGGAGCAGGCCGCGGACATGGTCCACATCCTCGGGCTCGACCGGGCCGGCGAGCTGCCCGACTGCCTCGCCTCGCCGGCCGTCGGATCGACGAGTCCCGTCCCAAGCGCCGCGTAGCGTCGCCGGGGACAGCACAAATCGCGGGCTCACGACCACCGGTCGTGAGCCCGCCCCCCGACCAAAGGAGGCCGACCTTGTCAGCACCGACCATCAACCGCGTGGTCCTGCTCGGCAACCTCACGAAGGATCCCGAGCTCCGCGCCCTCGCATCCGGTACGAGCGTCTGCCGGCTGCGCGTCGCCTGCAACACCCGGCGGCGGAACGCCGACACCGGGGACTGGGACGAGAAGCCCAACTACTTCGACGTCTCCGTCTTCGGCGCCTCCGCCGAGGCGTGCGGGACGTTCCTCGAGAAGGGCCGCCCGGTCGCGGTCGACGGCCGCCTCGAATGGAACGAGTGGGAGACCTCCGACGGGCAGCGGCGCACGTCGGTCGAGATCATCGCCGACTCCGTCCAGTTCCTCCCGAGCGGCCAGCGGCCGGCCGGCGAGGCCCGGGAGTCCGAGGCGGCGACCGACGGGGAGGAGGCACTCGTCTTCTAGCCGCTCCGAGGCCCACCGGGCGGCGCCGCCCACCCGCGCGGGGCGGCGCCGGCCGGGAGCGGGCAGATGCGTAGACTGCCGGCCATTCGCAGGCGGCGGTCGTGGCCGCCGCGGGCGGAGCACCCAGCCCGGAGCACCCCAGCCCGGAGCCACAGCCACGTCGAGGAGATGGGCGTTGCCAGTCGAGACCAAGGCGGTCGGAAAGTCGTTTCCCCCCGTCGTCTACGCCGTCGGGCGCGAGAAGATCAAGGAGTACGCCCACGCGGTCGGGGAGACCGACCCCGTCTACCTCGATCCGGATGCCGCCCGGGCCGCCGGACACGCCGACGTCGTCGCCCCGCCGATGTTCGCCGTCGTCTACACCTCGCCCGGCCTGATGCCAGCGCTCTTCGACCCGGAGGTCGGGATCAACTTCGCGATGCTCGTCCACGGCGGCCAGGAGTTCGAGTGGGGGCCGCTCGTCGTGGCCGGTGACGAGGTGACGACGGTGGTCTCGGTCAAGAACATCTCCGAGCACGCCGGCAAGGGCTTCTACGTCTTCGAGACGGTCTCCGAGAACCAGCACGGCGAGCTCGTCTCCCGCGGCACCTGGACCAACATCGTCAGGGGAGTCTCGTGACCGACCTCGAGCCCGGCCGCGACCTGCCCCCGCTCCGCGTCACTCCCGACAAGTACCTCACCGTCCGCTATGCCGGGGCCTCCGGAGACTTCAACCCGATCCACTACGACGAGGACTTCGCCAAGGCCGTCGGCCTCCCCGGGCGCATCCTCCACGGCCTCTACACCATGGCCCAGGTCGCCCGCGCCCAGACCGACGCCGCCGGTGGCCCCGAGAAGCTCAAGCGGCTGGCCGTCCAGTTCCGCGGGATGGGCGTCCCCGAGCGGGAGATCACCGTCACCGGCAAGGTTCGCGAGCACGCCGGCGGGCGGGCGATCGTCGAGACGGTGGCCGAGCAGGACGGCCGCCAGATCATCCGCAACGCCACGGCCGAGCTCGAGCTCGAGCTCTAGCCCCGAGCCTCGACGCGCGCCGGACGCCCGCGGGTCGGTCGAGGCCGCTTCGTACAATGGGCAGATGCTCACCCCCCGCCAGGAGCTCATCCTCGGCAAGGTCGTCGAGAACTACGTCGCCGCCGGGGCGCCGGTCGCCTCCCGGACGATTGCCGCCGACCCGGAGGTCGACTGCCGCCCGTCGACGATCCGCCACGAACTCTCCGTGCTCGAGGAGTATGGACTCCTCGCCCACCCCCACACGTCGGCCGGGCGGGTCCCGACCGACGCCGGCCACCGCTACTTCGTAGATCGACTTCTGGCCCAGCGCCAGGCCCTGGCTACCGCTCCGGCGATCCAGCTGACCCTGATCCGGCGCGAGCTCGACGAGGCGATGCGGGTGACCACGGAGACCCTCTCCGAGGTGACGAACCTCCTCGCCATCGTCTCGGCCCCGTCGGTCGACGGCGCGACGATCCGCCACATCGAGGTGCTCGCCCTCCAGCCGAGCGTCGTCATGGTCGTGATCATCACCTCGACCGGCAACGTCTCCAAGTACGTCCGCAGCTTCGACCGGGCCGTCGACCCCGGCCTGATCGGCTGGGCCGGCGAGTACCTCAACGAGCAGCTCCGCGGGCTCGCCCTCGGCGCCCGGATGGTCCAGCAGCGGCTGGCCGACCCGACGCTCGGCATCCACGAGCGCACCTTCGTCGACCGGCTCGCGCCCGCCTTCCATCAGCTGCGGGGGACGGCCCACGAGACGCTCTACTACGACGGGACCTCCCGGCTGCTCGGCACCCACATCTTCACCGACGTCGACAGGCTCGGCGAGCTGATGGAGCTCCTCGAGCAGCGCGTCGCCCTCCTCGAGATCCTCCGCCGGGCGCTCGGCCGCCGCGGGGTCTACGTGAGCATCGGCCGCGAGAACGACGTTCCCGCCCTCCAGTCGCTTTCCCTGGTCGCGGCCGGCTATGGCCTGGCTCACCGCGAGCTCGGGACCGTGTCGGTGATCGGCCCCGTCCGGATGGACTACGGCGTCGCCATGTCGACCGTCCGGGCCGCCGCCCACCAGCTCTCGAGCTTCGTCGAGGACGTCTACGACGGGGCCTAGCCTCTTGCCGACCACGCCCATGCCCCGAGATCCCTACCAGGTGCTCGGCGTCGCCCAGGACGCCGACGACGCCCAGATCAAGAAGGCCTTCCGGACGCTCGCCCGCGAGCTCCACCCCGACGTCAACCGCCATGACCCCCAGGCCGAGGAGAAGTTCAAGGAGGCGGCCGAGGCCTACGAGATCCTCTCCGACGCCGACCGCCGGGCGACCTACGACCGCTACGGCCACGACGGCCTGCGCTCGGGCGGCTACCAGCCCAACTTCGACAGCTTCGGCTCGATCAGCGACCTCTTCGAGGCGTTCTTCGGCGGCGGGGTCGCCGGGCGGGGCGCGCCGGTCGGCGGCGGCGACGTCGCCGCGTCGCTCGAACTCGACCTCGCCGAGGCGGCCAAGGGCGGCACCTACGACGTGACCTACGAGGCGATCGACCGCTGCGAGCACTGCCGGGGCAACGGCGCCGAGCCGGGCACCCCGATCGAGACGTGCTCCCGCTGCGCCGGGGCCGGGCGCCTCCAGGCCGTGACCCGGACGCCCTTCGGGCAGATGATGCGCACCGTCACCTGCGACGTCTGCGGCGGCGACGGCCGGGTCGCGACCAGCCCCTGCCACGAATGTCGCGGCCGGGGCCGGCGGATGGGCCGCCGCGAGATGAACGTCCAGGTGCCGGCCGGGATCGCCGACGGCCAGCGCATCCGCCTGGTCGGCGGCGGCCACGCCGGCGAGGCCGGGGCCCCGGGCGGCGACCTCTACGTCCTGATCAGCGTCCGCCCGGACGAGCGCTTCATCCGCGAGGACGACGACCTGATCACGATCGTCGAGGTCTCGGCCCCCCACGCCGCGCTCGGCGCCCGCGTCCCGGTCGAGACGCTCGACGGCCCGACCGAGGTCGAGGTCGCCCCCGGCACCCAGCCGGGCGAGGTCCTCGTCCTGCGCGGGCGGGGCATGCCGCGCCTGCGCCGCGCCGGGGCCGGCGACCTGCGGGTCGTCGTCAACGTGGTCGTTCCCCGCCGCCTGAGCCGCGACCAGCGCAAGCTCGTCGAGAAGCTGGCCGCCTCGATGACCGAGGAGAACCTGCGCGGCGACGAGTCGGTGTTCGCCAAGCTGAAGCGCGCCCTCCGCTCCCACGCCGCGTGATCCGGCTCGCCGTCCGAGTGGCCCGGGCCGACGCCGAGGTCGCCCTGGCCGGGCTGCTCGACCTGGTCCCCGCCGGTCTCGAGGAGATCGACCGGGCCGACGGCACGGTCGAGTTCGCCGTCTACCGCCCGGCCGGCGGCCCGCCCGCCCCGGCCGCCGTCCGCGCCGCCCTCGGCGCCGTCGTCCTCGGCCTGCAGCTCGACCACCGTCGCCGACGACTGGGCCGAGCGCTGGCGCGAGTTCCACCGGCCCTCCCGGGTCGGCGACCGGCTCTGGGTCCGCGCCCCGTGGGAGCCTCCGGCCGCCTCCGGCCTGATCGACATCGAGATCGAGCCGGCCCAGGCCTTCGGGACCGGCTCCCACCCGACCACCCGCCTCTGCCTCGGCCTGCTCCTCGCGCTCGCCGAGGCCGGCGAGGCGGGCGGGCCGCTCCTCGACATCGGCTGCGGATCGGGCGTCCTGGCCATCGCCGCCGCCAAGCTCGGCTGGTCGCCGGTGGCCGGCCTCGATCACGAGGCCGAGAGCGTCGACGCCACCCGGGCCAACGCCGCCGCCAACGCCGTCGCCGTCGACGCCCGGCAAGCCGACATCCTCGTCGAGTGCCCGCCGAGCGCCCCCGTCGTCACGGCCAACCTCCTCGCTCCGCTCCTCGTCGGGCTGGCCGCCCGGATGGCCGGCCACCCGCGGCACCTGATCGCCGGGGGCCTGACCCACGACCAGGCCGACGAGGTGGTCGCGGCCTTCGCCCGCCACCACGGGCTCGTCGAGCGCGAACGCCGCCACGAGTCCGGCTGGACCGCCCTCCACCTGGGCGCCGCCGACGCCCGACCGGCGCCGCCCGCCCGCCCACTGTCCTAGGCTTGGTGCGTGGAGCCTCGCGCCCCGTCATCCTCCCGTCTCGCCCGGGCGCCGCGCCTGCTCGCCGCGCTCGTCGCCGCGACGGCCGGCCTCGCCGTCTCGCTCGCTCCCGGTGCCCGCGCCCAGACGACCGGCCCGACGACCCCGACGACCCCCGGCCCGCCGGCCACCGCCCCGGCCGTCGCCGCCCCCGCCCCGCCCCCGGCCAAGCCTCCCGCCGGGGGCTACCAGCTCTCCGACGAGCGCACGAAGACCTACTGGGCCCACGCCGCCGGCGACGGCGTGGTCCACGCCATCCCGACGATCAACGGCGCCGCAGGTGACCCGCCTCCACCTGCTGACCGAGGACGGGGCGGCCGAGGTCTACATCGTCCTGCGCGTCTACGTCGACCGCGCCAAGCGGACCTGGCTGCGGGTCCGGGTCCCCCGACGCCCGAACGGGACGACCGGGTGGGTGCTCGCCCGGGCCCTCGGGCCCGTCCACAAGACGTCGACCCACCTGGTCATCGACCGCGAGCACCTCGTGGCCACCCTCTACCGGGCGGGCGTGGTCATCTGGAGCTCCCCGGTCGGGGTCGGCAAGCCCACGACGCCGACCCCGCGGGGGAACTTCTGGATTCGCGAGAAGCTCGTCGCCCTCGGCGGCAGCAACCCGATCTACGGCCCGTTCGCCCTCGGCACGAGCGCCTACTCGATCCTCAGCGACTGGCCCGGCGGCGGCGTCGTCGGAATCCACGGGACCAACCAGCCCGAGCTGATCCCCGGGCGCCCGTCCCACGGCTGCGTCCGCGTCCCCAACCCGGCGATCATCCGCCTCTACCGGCTGATCACGGTCGGGACCCCGGTCAGCATCGTCTGACTCACGGGGCCGGCACGCTGCCCGGCGGCGCGGCGACCGGGCCCTGGTCGAGGCGCAGCCGGCGCGCCGCCCCGGAGCCCGTCCCCGGGGCGACCTGGATCAGGTCGACGGCGAGCGGGGCGAACGGCCGCGGCCGGTAGGTCACGACGGCCAGGCCGATCGGCTGGCCCTCGACCAGGTTGCCGGTCCCCCCGGCGCCCACCGTCCCGCCGTTGACCTCGGCGACCCCGTCCCGCGACTCGACCGACTGCGTGTGGGTGTGGCCGTCGAGGACGAGCAGAGGCGCCAGCGAAGGCGCCGCCCGGAGGGCGGCGATGGCCGGGGCGGCGAGCGCCGGCTCGTGGACCATCACTATGTCGACGCGCCCGACCAGCCCGGCCAGCCACGCCTGGAAGTCAGCCTGCTCGGCCGGGGTGACCGCCGCCCCGCGGTCGCGGTAGCCGTCGGTCGCCCGCCGCTCGTTCGGGCTCTCGTACCCGGCGACCCGCAGGCCGAGGACGTCGACCACCCCGGGCCCATAGCGGCCGCTCGGGAGGAGCTGGCCCCGCCGGGTGAGGACGATCGCCCCGGCCCGCGCGAGGGCCAGGGAGGCCGTGTCGGAGTCGTGGTTGCCCGCCACGAAGACGAACGGCCGGCCGGTCGTCACCGCCGAGCCGACAGCGCGCATCTCGAGCGGCGTCCCGCGGTCGGTCAGGTCCCCCGGGAAGAAGACCGGGCCGCCGGCGGCGGCCCCCCGGAGCACCGGGATCGCCACGACGTTGTTGTGCAGGTCCGAGGCCAGGGTCAGCCGGGGCAGCCCGGCGAGCTCGACCCGCCCCGCCGGATCGGTGACCAGGCGGGCAAGCCCGAGCAGCTGGGCATCGACCTCCTCGGTGAGGTGGCCCGGGGCCTTCGACGCCGCCTCGACCGCGCGCAGGGCGACCGGGATGTCGCTGCCGTGGGCGTAGTAGACCGGGTTGCCCAGGTTCCCCCGCGGAGCCAGGAGGACGGCGATCGCGCCGAGCCAGGCCCCGGCGACGAGGCCGCTCGTCAGGAGCAGCCACCGCGCCCGGGGGCGCCGGGGGCGCAGGGCGGCGGCCATCAGGGCGCCGAGGACGAACGACCCTCCGGTCGCGAGGAGGGCCAGCTCGGTCAGGTAGGAGACGACCGCGGCCCGCACCTGGCCGCGGACCTGGCGGGCGGCGCCCAGCCCGCTGTGGACGACCCCGGCCACGGCGGTCCGATCGACCGTTCGCAGCTCGATCATCAGCCGGGCCGGGAGGCGCACCCCGGGAAAGCGCACGCCCCAGTCGACCACCGGCACGTAGGCGTCGAGCGCCCCGGGGTGGAACGGGCTGACCGAGAGCGAGATCGTCCCGACCGAGAGGCCCCGCTCGGCGGAGAAGGACCAGACGGCGAGGAGGCCCCCGGCCAGGGCGGCCACCACGACGCCGAGCGTGGCCAGCACCGCCCGGGCCCGTCGGCCCGAGCCGGCGAGCGGCGATCGTCCGAGTGGTGGCAACGCCGTCAAGGCTACGCCCCTCGCCGGCCAGGGCCCCGCGCGGGATCGGCGTCCGCGGCCGGCGTATCCTTAGGGGCATGACCAGTCCGACCGCGACCGTGCCGAGCCCCCGATGACCGTCATCGAGAACGTGAAGAGCGACCTCGTCAGCGCCATGAAGGCCGGCGAGCGCGACCGCGTCGGGGCGCTGCGGATGATCCTCTCCGAGCTCCAGAAGGCGGCCAAGGAGGGCGGCGCCGACGAGCTCGCCGTCCTGCGCCGGGAGCGCAAGCGCCGGCTCGAGGCCGAGCGCACCTACCGCGAGGCCGCCCGCCCCGAGCTGGCCGAGACCGAGCTGGCCGAGGCCGAGCTGATCGGCGGGTACCTCCCGGCCGAGCTCGGCGACGACGAGCTCGGCGAGCTCGTCCGCCGGGCGGTCGCCGAGGCCGGCGCCGACTCGCCGCGCGACATCGGCCGGGTCATGCCCCTGGCGCTCGCCGCGGTCGCCGGGCGAGCCGACGGCCGCCGCGTGTCCGCGCAGGTCAGGGAAGCGCTCGCCGGGTGACCCACCGCCGCGCCGGCCACCGCCGAACCCGTCCGGGGATCGCCGAGGGGCGCGCCTCCCGATGAGGAAGCAGCTCGAGCTCCCCAACGACGTCGCCGCCGCCCTGGCCGACGACCAGGACGCGACGCTCCGCGCGCTCGAGGCGCAGCTCGCCTGCCGGGTGTACCTCCGGGGCAACCTGATCACCCTCGAGGGCGAGCCGGATGCCGTGGCCGAGGCCGAGCGGATCGTCCGCGAGCTCGGCGAGCTCGTCGCCGGCGGCCATCCGGTCGCCGCCGGGACGGTCGCCGCCGTGCGCGGGGCGATCGACGCCGACGCCTCCCCGTCGACCGTCCTCGACGACGTCGTCTGGCGGCATCGCTCGACCCGGGTGGCGCCGAAGACGGTCGGCCAGAAGCGCTACGTCGACTCGATTCGCAACAACACGATCACCTTCGGGATCGGCCCGGCCGGGACGGGCAAGACGTTCCTCGCCGTCGCCATGGCCGCGGCGGCCCTGACCCGCCGCGAGGTCACCCGGATCATCCTGACCCGCCCGGCCGTCGAAGCCGGCGAGCGGCTCGGCTTCCTCCCGGGCGACCTGATGGCCAAGATCGATCCCTACCTGCGCCCGCTCTTCGACGCCCTCCACGACATGCTCGAGCCCGAGCGCGTCTCCGCGCACCTCGAGCGCGGGGTGATCGAGGTCGCACCCCTCGCCTTCATGCGCGGGCGGACCCTCAACGACTCGTTCGTGATCCTCGACGAGGCGCAGAACACGACGCCCGAGCAGATGAAGATGTTCCTCACCCGGCTCGGGTTCGGGTCGAGGATGGTCGTCACCGGCGACATCACCCAGGTCGACCTCCCGCGCGAGGAGCGCTCCGGGCTCGTCGTGGTCGGCGACATCCTCGACGGGGTCGAGGGCGTCGAGTTCGTCCGCCTCGGCGGCGCCGACGTCGTCCGCCACCGGCTGGTCGCCCGGATCGTCGAGGCCTACGACCAGCACGCACAGGAGAGCCGGCCGGACCTCGCCGCCCAGCGCGCGCGCCCGGCCGACCGCCGGCGCGGCGAGGGCCGCAACCGATGACCGATCCGGGGCGGTCGGTCCGAACGGGGGAGGGGCCGGACTCGAGCGCGTCGGCCCGCTGATGCTCGAGGTCGAGATCGTCGCCCCCCCGCTCATGCCCGGCGTCCTCGAGCGGGTCGAGATCGAGCGCCTATGCGCCCTGGCCGCGGCGACCGCCGGGGTCGAGGAGGGCCACGTCGCCGTCGAGTTCGTCGACGCCGGCCGGATAACCGCGCTCAACCACGAGTACCGGGGCAAAGCCGGCCCGACCGACGTCCTCTCCTTTCCGGTCGACGAAGACGGCCGGGCCCACGGGCCGCGGGAGCTCGGCGACGTGGTGATCTGCGCCGAGCACACCGGGGACCTCCGCGAGGCGGTCGTCCACGGGGTGCTCCACCTCGTCGGCATGGATCACGAGCGCGACGACGGCGAGATGCTCGCCGTCCAGCGCGAGCTCCTCTCGTGGTGAGCCGGGCCGGCTTCGTCGCCCTCGCCGGCCGCCCGAACGTCGGCAAGTCGACCCTCACAAACGCGATCGTCGGAGCCAAGGTGGCGATCGTCTCCGACCGGCCGCAGACGACCCGGCGGGCGATCCGGGGCGTGGCCAACGGCCCCGACTGGCAGCTCGTCCTCGTGGACCTCCCCGGGGTCCAGCGCCCGCTCGACGCGCTGACCGCGCGGATGCAGAAGAGCGTCGAGAACGCAGTCGCCGACGCCGACGCGGCCCTCCTCTTGATCAACGGCCAGGAGGGCGTCGGTCCGGGCGACCGCTACATCGCCCAGGCCCTCCGCGGCGCCCGCGTCCCGATCACGATCGCCGTCAACAAGATGGATCGCCTCAAGCCGGCCGGCCGGGCGCAGGCCCTGATCGACGCGGCCGAGCTGAGCGCCGGCAACGCCGAGATCTTCCCCGTCTCGGCGCGGACCGGGGTCGGGGTGGCGCCCCTGGTGGCCCACCTCGTCAAGCTCCTGCCCCCCGGCCCCTCCCTCTACGAGGCTGGCCAGCGGTCGGACATGGCCCTCGAGGAGATGCTCGCCGAGCTCGTGCGCGAGCAGGTCCTCCGCCGCACCTTCCAGGAGGTGCCCCACGCGGTCGGCGTCGTGCTCGAGGACCTCGAGTCCGTCCACGACGACCTCCACCGGATCCGCGCGCTCGTCTGGGTCGAGACCGAGTCGCAGAAGGGCATCCTGATCGGTGCCGGCGGGCGGATGATCAAAGCGATCGGGACGGCCGCCCGGCGCGAGCTCGAGCGCATGCTCGGCACCCGCGTCCACCTCGACCTCTCGGTCCGCGTCCGCCGCCACTGGCGAACCGACGACGGGCTGCTCGACCGGCTCGGAATCGACTGACCCCAGCCGGGCCGACGACGGGCTGCCGACCGGCTCGGGGTCGACTGACGCCCGGCCGCCGGGGGGAGCGAGAATCGCCCGTCCGGCGCGACGTTTTCCGACCGCCGGCGTTTGAACATCTCGCTCGGCGGGCTAGGCTGGGGGAGCGATGAGGGCGCTCTTCCACGAACAGCTCGCCGCGATCGAGCGAGCGATCATCGGCGACCTCGAGCTGGCGATCGCCACCCTCTCGGTGATCGCCGCGGTCGTCGCCGACACGAGCGCACCGACCCCCTCCTCGATCGAGGCCTCGGCCCAGCTGCTCAAGGAGGGCGCCCGGGCGGCCGACCTCGAGGTCCTCACCACGATGGCCCTCCAGGCCCCGGTGGCCGGCGACCTGCGCCTGACCATGGCCTTGATGCACATCGCCCACCACCAGAGCCTGATCGCCAACCAGTTCGTCCTCATCACCGCCCAGCTGATGGAGACCGACCCGGATGTCCCGGCCGTCGCCCAGACCGCGGCCCGCCTCGTCCGCATGGCCGAGCAGGCGGCGGCCGTGCTGGCCAAGGCGACGACCGCCCTCGCCCACCGCGACGCCGAGCTCGCCCGGGAGGTCGGCCACGACGACGACCTCGTCGATCGCCTGAACCGCGAGGTGTTCGCCGCGACCGTCTACACCGACGGCGGGGAGCTCGAACGCGACGTCGCCATGCGGCAGATGCTGATCGCCCGCAGCCTCGAGCGGATCGCCGACAACGCGGTTGACATCGCCGAGCAGGCCGCCTTCATCGTCACCGGCGACGTCCACGAGTTCTCGGACGCCTCCCGCCCCGACGGGACGCCCGCCTGATCCGGACCCGCCGGCGCCGGCGCCGGCCCGGCGACCCGGCAGACCCGCCGGCTCGCCGGCCCGGCGGCCCGGCGACCGAGTGCCGGTCAGGTCTTCGAGCGCGCCGAGATCAGGTAGGGGAGGGTCTGGGCGAGCGCCGCCGGCCGGCCGAGGTGGTAGCCCTGGCCGTAGCCGACGCCGAGGTCCTTGAGCAGGCCGAGGGTCTCGTCGTCGCCGACGAACTCGGCGATCGTCGTCGTGTCGAGTCCGGCCGCGACCGTGACCACCGCCTGGACGACGAGCTGGTCGGTCGGCGTGGCGCAGAGGTTGCGGATGAACTCGCCGTCGATCTTCAGGTAGTCGAACTCGAGGTGCTTGAGGTAGTAGAAGGACGCGAAGCCGGCCCCGAAGTCGTCGAGCGCCATCCGGCACCCGAGGGCCCGGAGCTCCTGGGCGAGGTGGTGGGCCCGCTCGATGTTGATGATCGCCGCGGTCTCGGTGATCTCGATCACCAGGCGGTCCGGCCGGATCGGGTGGTCGACGAGCAGGCTCTCGACGTAGGCCCCGAGGCCGGCGTCGCCCATCGTCTTGCCCGAGACGTTGACCGTCAGCATCAGGTCGGCCCCGGCCGCGTGGCTCGAGCTCAGGTGGCGAACGGCTTCGCGGAGCACCCAGTGGTCGATCTTGTCGATCAGCCCGAAGCGCTCGGCGTTCGAGAGGAAGCTTCCCGGGGGGATCAGGTCGCCGTGGGCGTCGGGGAGGCGGAGGAGGATCTCGAACCCCGGGGCCCCGCACGCGGAGATCGGCATGATCGGCTGGGCGTGAAGGACGAAGCGGTCCTCCTCGAGGGCCCGCCGGAGCCGCTGGTTCCAGTTCTGGTCGACCCGCATCCGCTCGCGCCGCCCGTGGGCCCGCTCGTAGATCACGTAGCGGTCCTTGCCCGCCTCCTTGGCGTCGTACATCGCGATGTCGGCCTCGACGACGACCTCGTCGGCGCTGAGGTCGTCGCCGCCGCTGAACGGGGCGATGCCGATCGACGTCGAGACCTGGGCGTAGCGGTTCTCGCTGATCGCCAGCCCGTGGCGGCGGACGGCGGCGAGCAGCTTCTCGGCCACGAGCGACGCGGTCCCGGCGTCGCACCGGGGGAGGAGCACGGCGAACTCGTCGCCGCCGACCCGGGCGAGCGTGTCGGTCTCCCGCACGGTCGCCCCGAGCAGGCGCGCCACGCGGATGATCATCTCGTCCCCGGCGGCGTGCCCGAGCGAGTCGTTGACGAACTTGAACCCGTCGAGGTCGAGGAAGAGCACCGCCCCCGACTCGGCGAACCGGCGCGAGCGCTTGAGCTCCTGCTCGAGCTCCTCGGTGAAGCGCCGCCGGTTGTAGAGGCCGGTCAGGGCATCGTGGTCGGCCAGGTGCTGGAGCCGGCCGTCGAACTGCTTGCGGTCGGAGATGTCCATCACGTGGGTCACCGCCACGTTCGGCGGCCCGTCGGTGTCGCTCAGGAGGGTCGCGCTGATCAGCACCCAGACGAAGTGACCGCCCTTGTGCATCACGCGCTGCTCCCGCTCGACGTGCCCCCGGCGCCCCTCGGCCATCTCGCGGAGGTCGGCGTCGAGGCCGGCCTGATCCTCCGGGTGGGTCAGGGTCCCGACGGGCACCCCGGTCAGCTCCGCGACCGACCGGCCGAGGATGTTGGCCAGCGCCCGGTTGACCTGGAGCAGGCGCCCCTGGTCGGCGCCCTCGAGGGCGACCAGGCAGACGCCGATCGGCGCCCGGTCGAACGCGGTCCGGAAGCGCTCGTCGGCCTGCCGGCGGGCCGCCTCCCGGCGGGTTCGCCGCTCGCTCTCGGCGAGCGCCGCCTCGACCCCCTTGCGCTCGGTGATGTCGCGCGCCGACGCGTAGATCAGCTCCTCGTCCGGGGCGACGATCGCGCTCCAGTGAAACCAGCACCAGCCGCCGGCCTCCGTCTCCATCCGGTTGACGAAGTCGACCGTCCTCGCCCCGCCGATCAGCGCGGCGATCTCCTCCCGGGTCGACTCGCGGTCCTCCGGGTGGACGAACTCGATCAGCGGGCGCCCACGCAGGTCCGGCTCGCTCCAGCCGAGCGTCTGCGTCCAGGCGGCGTTCAGCTCCTTGAAGTAGCCGTCGAAGCCGGCCGTGCAGATCAGGTCGCGAGAGACCTCGAAGTACCGGCTGCTCCGGCGCAGCGCCGCCTCCCGGTCGACCCGCCGGGTGATGTCCTGGGCCGTGCCCCGCATCCCGATCGCCTGGCCGTCCGGCCCGGCGATCACCTCGCCGTGCCCCTGGAGGTGGCGGACGGTCCCGTCCGGCCGGATGATCCGGTGCTCGAAGGAGAACGGCTCGCCGTTGGTCCGGGCAGCCTCGATCACGCCCCGGGCCCGCTCGCGGTCATCCGGGTGGTCGAGCTCCCGCAGGTCCGCCAGGCTCAGCTCCCGGCTCCCGGCCTCGAGGCCGTAGATCCGCCAGAGCTCGTCCGACCAGTCGATCCGGTCCGCGGCGATGTCCCACTCCCAGCTGCCGACCCGCGCCACCGCCTGGGCCTCGGCGAGCCGGCGCCGGTCGCGGGTGACCGAGGCGACGAGGCGGTCGACCCGGTGGCGCAGGACGCGGATGAGGAAGACGGCCACGACGACGGTCGCCATGCTGATCAGCCAGCGCACGGCCGGCGCCGTCCCGGCCGGCTCGCTCGCGAGCACAGCCGCGTAGGTCAGCCCGGCGAGTCCGAGCTGGCCGGCGGTCTGGCGGCGGCTGAAGAAGTAGGCCGAGTAGAGGCCGACCCACAGGTAGATGAAGGCGAACGAGCTCACGCCCTCCCCGCTCCAGTGGATCGCCGCCGCGATCAGGACGCTTCCGAGCGCCACCGCGACCGGGGCGAGCCTGACCGGAAGGCGTGCCGCCCCGAGCCAGAAGAGGCCGCCGACGCCGGCGGCGACCACGAACACCGCCGCCAGTCCGGCCACCTCGGCCCGTCCCGAGGCGCCGAAGACCGTCCCGACGAGCTCGAGCAGCGCGCCCGCCAGGTAGAGTCCTCCGAGGGCACGGAGGGTGAAGCGGTCGGCCTCGGCTCGATCCGCGCCCGGCGTCGACGTGGTTCCGACGGTCCGCTCGGGACCCGGGGAAGCGTTCAGGGTGGTGCGGATAGGTGTCTTCTTCCTCTTCTGCTCATGCTAGTCGCTGGCGCGGCCGGTCGTCACGACCGGGCATTCGCCGCGGGAGGAGCCGCGGGCGGGGCTGTGAGAACGGTGTGAGTCGCCGGCTCGACACGAGCCAACAAAATGTGACACCACACAAATTCGCCCGGGTCAGCCCTCGGCCGCGCGCGACCGCTCGGTCACCGCACGCGCGCCGCGCGGCCCACGGTGGAGGCCGGCGGCAGCACCGCCCTATATGACATGCATCACACCCGGCCCGGTGGTCAGGCGACGAACTCGATGTCGACCGCTTCGCCGGCCGCGAGCCGATCGCGATCCTCCGGGACGAGGGCCAGGACCGGAAGCCCGAGCATCGAGGTGAGGATGTGCGACCCCTGAGCCCCGTTCGGCGTCACGTGCCAGCCGTCGTCGTGCATCTCCGCGTGGCAGCGAACCACCGTCGTGCGTCCGATCGTCCCCGGGAGCTCGACCCCGGCGATCCCGCGCGCCGTGTGCTGGACGAGGGTCCGGCCCTGCATCGCGTAGACGGCCGGGACGACGAGGACCCGGAAGGCGGTCAGGGCCGATCCGGGGTTGCCGGGCAGGGCAAAGACGAGCGTCCCGTCCGCGGCGACGTAGAAGCAGACCTGCCCGCCCGGCTTGAGGCTCACCCGGGCGAAGACCTCCCGGGCTCCGAGCCGCGCGAGCGCCGGACGAACATGGTCGTGGGGCCCGACCGAGACCCCGCCGCAGGTGATCAGGATGTCGGCCCCGGCCACGGCCTCGGCCAGCGTGGCCACCGTCTCCTCGCGGTCGTCGCCGACCCGGCGGCTCGAGATGACCTCGGCGCCGGCGGCGCGGGCCGCCGCCGTGAGCGTCGGCACGTTCGAGTCGCGAATCTCCCCCGGACCGAGGTCACGACCCGGCTCGACGAGCTCGTCCCCGGTGCTGACCAGGGCGATCCGCGGGCGGCGGGCCACGGCCGGACGGGGGATGTTCACCGAGGCGAGCACGCCGATCTCGGCCGGGCCGAGGACGGTCCCGGCGCCCAGGATGAGCGTCCCGGCGGCGATGTCCTCGCCCGCCCGCCGAATGTCGTTGCCGACCCCGACCGCCGCTTCGACGACGACGACGCCGTCGTCGACCCGGGTCAGCTCCTGACGGATGATCGCGTCGGCCCCGGCCGGGATCGGGGCGCCGGTCGAGATCCGGATCGCCGTGCCCGCCCGCACCCGGACGTCCGATCCGGCGCCGGCCCGGGCCTCGCCGATGATCGGGAGGCTCACCGGCGCGTGCGCGGTGTCGCCCGCCCGGAGCGCGAACCCGTCCATCGAGGACGAGGCGAACGGCGGGACGTCGTTCGGCGCCGAGGCGTCCTCGGCGAGCACCCGCCCGAGCGCCTCGACGAGCCCGACCGTCTCGGAGCCGACCGGCCGCACCTCTTCGCGCACGGCCCGGCGGGCGTCCTCGATCGAGATCCGCTCGCCGATCACCGGGCGCACGCTACCACCAGCCCATGGCCGCGCACCGGGACACTCCGCCCCCCGCCGTCCCCATCCCGCGAACCGGAGCCCGCCCCATAGAATCGCCTTTCGATGGACGCGGACATCCTCTACGACGAGCGCGGCCTCGTGCCGGTGGTCGTCCAGGACTGGAACACCGGCGAGGTGCTGATGGTCGCCTACATGGACGAGCTCGCCCTCCGGCGCACCCGCGAGACCGGGGAGCTCCATCTCTGGAGCCGCTCGCGGGCCGAGCTCTGGCACAAGGGGGCGACCAGCGGCAACACCCAGGCCGTCCGCGCCCTGCGCCTCGACTGCGACGGCGACACCCTGCTCGCCCTCGTCGAGCCGGCCGGCCCGGCCTGCCACACCGGCGAGCGGACCTGCTTCCACCGGGGCGAGCTCGACCCCCCAGCCCCCCACGAGGCCCTCCCCGGGCTCGAGCGGACGCTCCGCCGGCGGGTGGCCGAGCGCCCGGCCGGGTCCTACACGGTCGCGCTCCTCGACGACCCCGAGCTCACCGGCGCGAAGGTTCGCGAGGAGGCCGAGGAGGTCTCCCGGGCCGCCCGGGAGGAGACCGACGACCGCGTCGACGAGGAGGCGGCCGACGTGATCTACCACCTCCTGGTGCTCCTCGCCGGCCGCGGCCGGAGCCTCGCCGACATCGAGCGGGTGCTCGATGCCCGCCGCCGGTAGGGCCGACCCGGTCGGCCCGGCGATGACCGCTCCGCTGAAGATCGAGCCCTCGCTCGAGGAGGTCCGCTCCCTGGCCGGCGAGTACAACCTGATCCCCCTGCGCCACAGCTTCATCGCCGACACCGAGACCCCGGTCTCCGCGTTCCTCAAGCTCCGCGGCGAGCACCCGGCCTTCCTGCTCGAGTCGGCCGAGCAGGGGCAGCGCTTCGGGCGCTACTCGTTCATCGGCCACCACCCGCGCGAGATCATCCGCTGGTCGCTCGGCGACCCCGGCGACCCCTACGCGGTCGCCGCCGAGGCGGTCGGTCGCTACCGCCAGGTGCCGGCCCCCGAGCTCGCCCCCTTCGCCGGGGGTGCGGTCGGCTTCTTCGGCTACGACCTCGTCCGCACGGTCGAGCCCCTCGGCCCGCCGAATCCGGACACCCTCGGCCTGCCCGACATGGCGCTGATGCTGAGCGACTCGCTCGTCGTCTTCGACCACCTCAAGCACACGGTCACCGTCCTGGCCAACGTCTTCGCCGGCGATGGCGATCTCGAGGAGCTGTATCGGGAGGCCTCGGCCGTGATCGCCGCAGTCCGGACGGCGCTGGCCGGACCGGTCCCGCTCCCGGCGACGCCGCGCCCGGTCCGCCCGCTCCCCGACTTCCGCTCGAACATGTCGCGCGCCGAGTTCGAGGCCACCGTCGAGCGCATCATCGACTACGTCTACGCCGGCGACGCCTTCCAGGTCGTTCCCTCCCAGCGGTGGTCGGCCCCGGTCGAGGTCGATGCCTTCTCGATCTACCGCGGCCTGCGGGCGATCAACCCGAGCCCGTACATGTACTTCCTCGACTTCGGCGACTTCCAGTTCGCCGGGGCGAGTCCGGAGACGCTGATCACCGTCGAGGGCCGCCGGGTGTTCACCCGGCCGATCGCCGGGACCAAGCCCCGCGGGGCGACGGCGGCCGAGGACGAGGAGAACGCCGCCGAGCTCCTCGCCGACGAGAAGGAGCGAGCCGAGCACCTGATGCTCGTCGACCTCGGCCGCAACGACCTCGGCCGGGTCTGCGAGTACGGGACGGTGACCGTCGACGCGATGCTCGAGGTCGAGCTCTACAGCCACGTCATGCACATCGTCTCGGCCGTCTCCGGCGATCTCCGGGCCGACGTCGGCGCGATGGACGCCCTGCGGTCGGTGCTTCCGGCTGGAACGCTCTCCGGCGCGCCGAAGGTCCGGGCGATGCAGATCATCGACGAACTCGAGCCGGTCAAGCGGTGCGGGTACGGCGGCGCGGTCGGCTACCTCTCGTACGCCGGGGACCTCGACACGGCGATCCACATCCGGACGGTGATCGTCAAGGACGGCGTCGCCCACGTCCAGGCCGGCGGCGGCACGGTCGCCGACGCCAAGCCGGCCTACGAGTTCGCCGAGTCCGAGGCCAAGGCCCGCGCGGTCCTCCGGGCCGTCGAGCTCGCCGGTCAGCAGGGCGACTGGGACTAGCCGGTGGCCACCGCCGTCCGCGCGAAGATCGCTCGCCGGCCGGACCCGGCCGGTCCGGCCCGGGCCCCCGGGCCGCGGGGCCGCGAGCTCGCCCGCGTCCTGGCCATGATCGGCCGGAGCCCGCTCGAGGCGATGGACCACGTCGCCCAGGTCTACGGCGACGTCGTGCTCCTCCAGATCCTCGGCGGGCCGCTGTTCATCGTCCGCGGGGCCGAGGCGGTCAGGCACATCCTGCTGACCAACCAGGACAACTACGTCAAGTCCCAGCACTACGAGCTCGCCCGGCGCCTCCTCGGCCGGGGGCTCGTCACCAACGAGGGGGCGTCCTGGCAGCGCCAGCGCTCGCTCGTCCAGCCGATGTTCGCCCAGCGGCATCTCGTGCCGTTCGCCGCGCACATGGTCGCCGCGGCGGCCGCCTCGCTCGCCGGCTGGGATCGGCGCTTCCCGGCCGGGAGCCGGGTCGACGCGGCGGCCGAGATGGTCACCATGACCCTCGAGGTCGTCGGGCGCGCGCTCCTCGGCGGCGACGTCAGCGTGCTCGACGCCGGGTTCTCGGCCGCGGCGGCCACGGCCAACCACCAGATCGGTGCGGCCGGACGCTCGCCGATCAACGTCGTCGGCTCCCGGCTGCCCGGCATCAGCCCCGAGCGGGCGTTCAAGCTCCAGGTCCCCCGGTGGCGCGCCCACGCGGCGGCCGTCGACCGGATGGACGCGGTCGTCGCCGGGCTGATCGACCGCCGCGCCGCCGGGTCCGGATCCCGGTCCGGGTCCGGGGCGGCGGGGGCCGGCGAGGACCTCCTCGGTCTGCTCATGTCGGCCCGCGACGAGGAGACCGGGGAGCCGATGTCCCGGACCCAGGTCCGCGACGAGCTGATGACGTTCATCGCCGCCGGCCACGAGACGACGGCCAACGGGCTCGGCTGGATGTGGTACCTCCTCTCCGAGCACCCGGCCGCCCGCGAGCAGCTCCTCGCCGAGGTCGACGACGTCCTCGGCGGCCGTCCGCCCGGGGCCGACGCGGTCGACCGGCTCCCCTGGACGACGGCCTGCTTCCAGGAGGCGATGCGCCTCTATCCGCCCGTCTGGCACGTCCAGCGCCAGGCGCTCGCCGACGACGTCGTCGCCGGCCACCCGGTCCCGGCCGGGTCGGTCGTGCTGATCTCGACGTGGACGACCCACCGCGACCCGGCCGTCTGGCCGAACCCGGCCGGCTTCGACCCCCGCCGGTTCCTCGGCGACGCGGCGAGGACCCGGCCCCGGCACGCCTACTTCCCGTTCGGCGGGGGCCGGCGGGTGTGCGTCGGGCAGGGCTTCGCGATGATGGAGGCGGCCATCCTCGCGGCGACGATCGCCCAGCGCTACACCCTCGACTTCATCCCCGGGTCGAAGGTCGTCCTCGACCCGACGATCACCCTCCGCCCGCTCCGCGGCCTGCCCATGACCGTCCACCCGCGGGCGCGCGCCGGGTGCTGAAGGGGGATACGGTGCGACGATGCGGACCCTGATCGTCGACAACTACGACTCCTTCACCTACAACCTCGTCCAGTACCTCGGCGAGCTCGGGGCCGAGATCGAGGTCGTCCGCAACGACCGGGCGACGGTCGACGAGCTCCTCGACGGCGGTTGGGAGCGGGTCGTCGTCTCGCCCGGCCCGTGCACCCCAGCCGAGGCCGGGATCTCGGTCGAGGTGATGCGCCGCTTCCCCGAGGCCGGCGTCCCGGCTCTCGGCGTCTGCCTCGGCCACCAGTCCCTCGCCCGGGCCTTCGGCGGCCAGGTCGTCCGCCACCAGCCGATCCACGGGAAGACGGCGGAGATCGAGCACGACGGGCGGACGATCTACGCCGGGCTCTCGAACCCGCTGACCGTCGGGCGCTACCACTCGCTCGTCGTCGACCCCGACCTCCCCGACTGCCTGGAGATCTCGGCCACCGGGGCCGGCGTCGTGATGGGGATCCGCCACCGCGAGCTCCCGGCCGAGGGCGTCCAGTTCCACCCGGAGTCGATCCTCACCGACGAGGGGATGGCCCTCCTGCGGACGTTCCTCGCCACCCCGGCCGGGGCGGGGGTGGCCGGCGGGGGCGGGGGGATCGGGCGGGCGTGACCGAGGCGCCCGACGCCCTGGTCACCCGGGCCCTCGACCAGGTCGCCCGCGGGCGGGACCTGAGCGCCGAGGAGGCGGGCGACGTGCTCCGGCGGATCATGTCCGGCGAGGTCTCCCAGCCCCAGATCGCGGGGTTCCTGATCGCCCTGCGCACGAAGGGGGAGACGGTCGACGAGGTCGTCGGCTTCGCCCGGACAATGCGCTCCCTGGCCACCGCCGTCGTCGTCGCCCGGCCGGCCGAGCTCCTCGACACGGCCGGGACCGGCGGGGGCCGGGCGTCGTTCAACGTCTCGACCACCGCGGCCCTGATCGCGGCCGGGGCCGGGTGCGTGGTGGCCAAGCACGGGAACCGCTCGGCCACGAGCCTCTCCGGGTCGGCCGACCTGCTCGAGGCGCTCGGCGCCCGCATCGACCTCGGGGCCGAGGCGGTCGGTCGGTGCATCGAGGAGGCCGGGTTCGGCTTCATGTTCGCCCCGGCCCACCACCGGGCGACCCGCTACGTCGTGCCCGTGCGCAAGGCGCTCGGCGTCCGGACGATCTTCAACCTCCTCGGCCCCCTGACCAACCCGGCCGGGGCCGGGTGCCAGCTGATCGGGGTCAGCGACCCGGCGTTCACCGAGGTGATCGCCGGCGCCCTGCGCGCGCTCGGAGCGACCCGGGCCCTCGTGGTCAGCTCCGAGGACGGGCTCGACGAGCTCAGCGCGGCGGCGCCGACCCGGGTGATCGAGGTCGACGGGGGAGAGATCCGCCGGTACACGGTCAGCCCGTCCGAGCTCGGGCTGGACCCGGTCGAGGGCAGCGCGGTCCCGGCGGGGACGCCGGCCGAGAACGCGGCCACCACCCGGGCGATCCTCGCCGGGGAGGACGGCCCGTCGCGGGCGGTGGCGCTGATCAACGCCGGGGCGGCGATCTACGCGGCCGGGCGGGCCGAGACGATCGCCGGCGGGGTCGCCCTCGCCCGGCGGGCGATCGACGACGGATCGGCCGGGGCGGCGCTCGAGCGCTTCGTCGCCGCGACGGTCGAGCTCGCCCCGGCATGAGGGCCCCGGGCCGCGCGACCGGCGTCCTCGAGGAGATCCTCGCGACCACGTGCGAGGACGTCGCCCGGCGGCGGGCCGAGCGCCCGCTCGAGAGGAGCGGGCGAGCGACCGTCCGCGCCACGCCTTCCGCGACGCCCTCGCCGCCCCGGGGTTGTCGATCATCGCCGAGCACAAGCGCCGCTCCCCGTCGGCCGGGCCGATCGGGTCGGGTGCGCCGGTCGCCGAGGTCGCCGCCGCCTACGCCCGCGGCGGGGCGGCCGCGATGTCGGTCCTGACCGAGGAGCGCCACTTCGGGGGCTCGCTCGCCGACCTCGCCGCCGCCCGGGCCGCCTGCCCGGGGCTGCCGATCATCCGCAAGGACTTCGTCGTCGACGACTACCAGCTGCGCGAGGCGGTCGCCGCCGGGGCGGACGCCGTCCTGCTGATCGTGGCCGCCCTCGACCAGGGCCGGCTCGCCGAGCTCCACGCCGGGGCCGTGGCCCTCGGGTTGGACGTCCTCGTCGAGGTCCACGACGCCGACGAGCTCGACCGGGCGCTCGAACTCGTCCCGGCGATCGTCGGCGTCAACAACCGCGATCTCCGGGACTTCTCGGTCGACGTCGGCCGGACGCTCCTCCTCGCCGGCCGGATCCCCGACGGGACGGTCGTCGTCTCCGAGTCGGGGCTCGACTCGCCCGCCCAGCTCGCCCGGCTCCGGGCGGCCGGGATCGACGCCGCCCTGATCGGCGAGACGCTGATGCGCGCGGCCGACCCGGCGGGCGCCCTGCGCGCGCTCCGCGGCTGAAGCGGCGGCGGCGGGGGAGCGGGGCGGGGGAGCGGGGCGGGGGCGGAGCCCCGGGGCGGGGGAGCGGGGCGGGGCGGAGCCCCGGGCGACCGTCGCGGCCGGCCCGGGTCGTGCTCCGTCCTGCCCAAGCCTTGGCGCGACCGGCCCCCCCGGTCGCGCCAAACCCCCGGCTTCTCGTGGGCGGGAGCCGCGACGTGACCCGCCCCGGGTCACGTTGGCTGCGGCTCCTGCCCGCGTAGCGGACGATACGGGGGACCGCCGCGGCGTTGTGTGACGTTCGTCACACAATTTAGGCTGACCATTGCCGGGCTTTAGCCCGAGTTCAGGGCCCCGTTGGACACTGCCGCCCCGATGAGGTCCACGGTCCGCTCATTCTCCGCCGCTCTGCTCGGCGGGGCGCTGGTCGCCGTGGCTCTGCTCGTGGTCGGCGTCGGGGGCGGCGGGAACACGACGACGACGATCGTCCAGCAGGCTCCGCTCGCCGCCGCCTCGGGCGCCTCGGCCTCCTCGAGCGGCCTGACCCCGCGCGAGATCTACAAGCGGGCGGCGCCCGGCGTCGTCTTCGTCCGCGCCGCCGTCTCCCAGCAGACCCAGTCGCCGTTCGACCTCGGCCCCCAGTCTCAGCAGGGCGTGGCGACGGGATCAGGGTTCGTGATCGACAAGAACGGGACGATCCTGACCAACGCCCACGTGATCGACGGGGCGCAGAAGGTGACCGTCCAGTTCGAGGACCAGTCGATCGTCGACGCGAAGGTGATCGGCAAGGACCTCAACTCGGATCTCGCCCTGCTCAAGGTCGCGCCCGACGGCCTGACCCTCGACCCGCTCCCGCTCGGGGACAGCAAGAACGTCCAGGTCGGGGACCCGACGATCGCGATCGGCAACCCGTTCGGCCTCGACCGGACCCTGACCACCGGCGTCGTCTCGGCGCTCCAGCGCCAGATCAAGGCGCCGAACGGCTTCCAGATCGACAACGTGATCCAGACCGACGCCCCGATCAACCCGGGCAACTCCGGTGGGCCGCTGATCGACGCGACGGGGAAGGTGATCGGGGTCAACTCGCAGATCGAGACCGGCGGCGGGTCGGGCAGCGTCGGGATCGGGTTCGCCGTCCCGATCGACACGGCCAAGCAGGTCATTCCCCAGCTCGAGCACGGCGGCACGATCCAGCGGGCCTACCTCGGCCTGACCAGCCTGACGATCGACGGGACGCTCGGCGCGCTCGGGCTCCCGGTCAAGGCGGGCGCCCTCGTCGAGTCGATCAACAGCGGCTCCCCGGCCGAGCAGGCGGGGATCAGGGCCGGGACCGTCTCCTCCCAGATCAATGGCGGGCCGATCCAGCTCGGCGGCGACATCATCGTCGCGGTCGACGGCAAGCCGGTCACGGCCGCCAACGACCTCGGCACCCTGATCAGCGCTCACAAGCCGGGCGAGTCGGTGACGATCGAGCTGATCCGGGGGACCAAGCACCAGACGGTGACCGTCAAGCTCGGGACCCGGCCGAACACGCTCGCGACGACCGGCGGCTGACCCGCCGGTCCGGACGTCCGTCCCGCCCGGTCCGGGGGAGCCCGCCGCACGGCCGACCCCGATACCGTGTCTCGGGTGCCCACGACACGCGTCAAGATCTGCGGGGTCGCCCGCCTCGAGGATGCCCTCCTCGCGGCGGACCTCGGCGCCTGGGCGGTCGGGATGGTGTTCTACGGACCGTCGCCCCGGTCGTGCACGGTCGCGGAGGCCGAGCGGATCACGGCGGCCCTGCGGCGGCGGACCGAGCTGGCCGGCGTCTTCGTCAACGCGTCGCTCGACGAGGTCGGGCGGCTGAGCGAGCGCCTCGGCCTCACCCTGGTCCAGCTCCACGGCGACGAGGGCCCGTCCTTCTGCGCCGAGGTCGCCCGGCGGACCGGCGCCCGGGTGATCAAGGCGGCGCCGATCGGCGGGCCGGGGGCGCTCCAGGACCTCGAGCGCTTCCACACCGACTTCCACCTCCTCGACGGCCACGTCCCCGGGCCTGCGGGGTGGCGGCGGGCGCGTCTTCGAATGGGAGCTCCTGGCCGGCCGCCGGTCGACCGTCCCGGCGATCCTGAGCGGCGGCCTGTCGGCGGCCAACGTGGCCGCGGCGGTCGCCGCGGTCCACCCGTACGCGGTCGACGTCGCCAGCGGGGTCGAGGCGGCGCCGGGTGTGAAGGACGAGGTCAAGCTCGCCGCCTTCTTCGCCGCGCTCGCCGCCCCCGCCGCCCCGGCCCCCGCCGCCCCGGCCGCCGCCGCCGCCCCGGCTGCCACCGCCGCCGCCGCCGCCCCGAGCGGCGCCCCCGAGCCGGCGCCGATCGGATGAGCGCCGTGCCGGTCACCGGGGTCGCCCACCGGTTCGGCCGCTTCGGCGGCCAGTACGTCCCGGAGACGCTGATGCCGGCGCTAGCCGAGCTCGAGGCCGCCTGGCTCGAGACGCGCGTCGACGCCGCCTTCCAGGCCCGGCTGGCCGTGCTCATGCGCGACTTCGCCGGCCGCCCGACGCCCCTGTACGAGGCCGAGCGGCTCAGCGAGCGGGCCGGCCGGCGGGTCTTCCTCAAGCGGGAGGATCTCAACCACACGGGCTCGCACAAGCTCAACAACGCCCTCGGCCAGGCGCTGCTGGCCCAGCGGATGGGCAAGCGGCGGATCATCGCCGAGACGGGCGCCGGGCAGCACGGGGTCGCCTCGGCCACGGCGTGCGCCCTGCTCGGGCTCGAGTGCATCGTCTACATGGGCGAGGAGGACATCCGCCGCCAGGAGCCGAACGTCCAGCGGATGGAGCTGCTCGGGGCCCGGGTCGAGCCGGTGGCCGCCGGGGCGCGGACGCTGAAGGAGGCGGTCTCGGCGGCGATCCGCGACTGGGTCGAGAACGTCGAGACGACCCACTACATCATCGGCAGCGCCGTCGGCCCGGCCCCCTACCCGGTGATCGTCCGCGACCTCCAGCGGACGATCGGCGACGAGGCGCGGGCGGCCCTGCTCGAGCGGACGGGGCGCCTCCCCGACCGGGTGATCGCCTGCGTCGGGGGCGGGTCGAACGCGATCGGCATGTTCACCGCCTTCGTCGGCGATCCGGGCGTCGAGCTGATCGGGGTCGAGGCGGCCGGGGAGGGGATCGAGAGCGGGCGCCACGGGGCGCCGCTCACGGTCGGCGGACCGCCGGGGGTCCTCCACGGGTCGCTCTCGGCGGTCCTCCAGGACGAGGACGGGCAGATCCTCGAGGCCCACTCGATCTCCGCCGGCCTCGACTACCCGGGCTCGGGGCCCGAGCACGCCCATCTGCGCGACAGCGGGCGGGCCCGCTACGTGGCGGTGACCGACGCCGAGGCGATCGCCGCCTTCCGCGAGGTCACGCGCCTCGAGGGCATCGTCCCGGCCCTCGAGCCGGCCCACGCCCTCCACTGGGTGCTCGCCAACCCGGGGGGCGAGCTCGACCTGGTCTGCCTCTCGGGGCGGGGCGACAAGGACCTGGCCGAGGTCCTGGCCCAGCCGTGAGCCACGAGCGGATCGCCGCCGCCTTCGCCGGGTCGGGCAAGCGGGCCGCGCTGATGCCGTACATGATGGCCGGCTTCCCCGACTTCGACGCCTCGATCGAGATCGGCTTGGCCTACGCCGGGGCCGGGGCCGACATCGTCGAGCTCGGCGTCCCGTTCTCCGACCCCCTGGCCGACGGCCCGGTGATCCACGCGGCCGGGACCCGGGCGCTCCGCGGCGGGTCGACGATCGCCCGGGTGCTCGACCTGGCGGCGGCGCTGACGCCGGAGGTCCCGGTCGTCCTCATGTGCTACGTCAACCCGATCCTCGCCCGCGGACCCGACCGCTTCGCCGGGGCGCTGGCCGCGGCCGGGATCAGCGGGCTGATCGTGCCCGACCTGCCGCTCGAGGAGGCGGCCGGCGTGGCGGCGGCCTGCGCCGCGGTCGGGGTCGCGCTCGTGCCGCTGGTCGCCCCGACGACCACAGACGAGCGGCTGGCGGCGATCGGAGCCGGGGCGAGCGGGTTCCTCTACACGGTGTCGCTGACGGGGACGACCGGGGAGCGGCGGGCCCTGTCGGCGACCTTCGGACCGCTCGTCGCCCGGGCGCGGCGGTTCACGAGCGTCCCCGTGGCCGTCGGCTTCGGGATCGGGACGCCGGCCCAGGCGGTCGAGGCGGCGGAGGCCGGGGCCGACGGGGTGATCATCGGCAGCCGGCTGGTCCGGGCGGCCGGGGAGTCCGAGGATCCGGCGGCGGCGGTCGGCGTGCTGGTGGGCGAGTTCGTCGCCGCCCTGGCCGTCGCGGCGTCGGTCTGACGTAGCTAAGCTACCCCGCACCCATGGGGCTCGTTCTCACCACGACCTTCGGGATGATCCTGTGGATCGTCCTCTGGGCGCTCGGCAGCAAGGGGTTCGATGCCTTCCTGGTGGCCGCGTTCGTCATCCTGATCGGGGCGACCGCACGGATCGTCTCCCGCTACCTGCCGGGCAGCGGCCGCCGCGAATAGACTCGGTTGGCCCCGCAGGACGCGCCCGGTCAGGCGGGACGGGGTGCAGCGGCCGCCCTCGTGGATGGGAGTCCCCCTTGCGCCACCTCCGTTCGGCAGCAGCAGGCACCGCCGTGGCCGTCGTCCTCAGCGGCTGCGGGACGCTCGGCGGGGGCGCGACGGCGCCCGACTCGGCGCAGACGCTGACGATCTACTCGAGCCTCCCGGTCCAGGGCTCGGACGAGGTTCGCCAGGAGAGCATCGTCAACGGTGAGAAGCTCGCGCTGGCCGACTCCGGCGGCCGGGTCGGCCCGTTCCACGTGAGCTTCGCCTCGCTCACCGACTCCGACGCGCAGGCCGGGTCGGCGACCGCGGGCGACACGCTCCAGGCGGCGCGGACTGCGTCGTCGGACCGGAGCACGATCGCCTACATCGGGGACTTCGACTCACCGGCGACGGCGATCTCGCTCCCCCTACTCAACGAGGGGGGCATCCTCCAGGTCAGCCCGGCGAGCACGTACCTCGGGCTGACGCAGGCGGCGCCGACCGACGGTCGGGGCGAGCCAGACCGCTACTACCCGTCGATCGGGCCGCGGAGCTTCGCCCGGCTGGCCCCGTCCGACGCGGTCGAGGCGCGGGCGATGGTCGGCTACATGAAGGGCCTCGGCGTGCACCGCCTGTTCGTCCTCGAGGATCGCGACGTCTTCGACGCGGACATCGCGGCGATCGCCGCCAGGCTGGCTCGGGGGAGCGGGATCAGCCTGGCCGGACGGGCTGAGGTGGACACGCGCCCGAGTCGGTCGGCCGCGTCCGACTACCGGGCGCAGGCGGCGGCGGTCACCGCGGCCCGGGCCGACGCGGTGCTCGTCGGCGCCACCGACAGTCCCGGGGTGCGGGCGCTCTGGCAGGCCCTCCACGCGGCGGCGCCGCGGACGCTGCTCTTCGCCGCGAGCGCGCTGGCCACGCCGGCCTTCGTCGCCGCGACGGGCCCGGCCGCCGCGATGACCCGGGTCACGAGCCCGGTGCTCGATCCGGGCCGCTATCCGCCGAAGGCCCAGGTCCTCCTCAAGCGCTACCGGCTGGTCTTCGGGACGGCGCCGACCGCGTACACCCTCTACGGCTACGAGGCGATGCAGTCGATCCTCGATGCGATCCGGGCGGCCGGGTCGCACGGGGGTGACCGGGCGAGCGTCGTGCGGGCCTACTTCAGACCTCGGGCTGCGCGACTCGCCGATCGGCCGCTACTCGGTGGCGGCGACCGGGGATACGACGCTCGGGAACATGGCCGGCTACCGGATCGGCCCGCACGGGCGGCTGCGTCTCGACCGGATGCTGAGCGCGGGCTAGTGGACACCAATCGCAGGCTCGTGCTGGCCCGCCGGCCGACCGGGATGGTCGAGCCGGGCGTCGTGGCGCTCGAGCAGGCGACCGGTACCCGAGCCCGGAAAGGGGCAGGCGCTGGTGGCGGTCCGCTACGTGTCGATCGACCCGACGATCCGCGGCTGGATGAACGACGCCCCGGGGTACCTCCCGCCGATCGGGATCGGCGAGGTGATCCGGAGCGCCGGTCTCGGCGAGGTGGAGGCGAGCAACAGCGACCGCTACCGGGTCGGGGACACGGTGGCCGGGTTGACCGGTTGGCAGGACTACACCCTGATCGGGGAGGGGCGGGGGGAGATGTCGGTGATTCCAAAGGGGGTCGCGCCGACCGCGGCGCTCGGCGTGCTCGGTGCGACGGGCATGACGGCCTACTTCGGGCTCCTGGAGGTCGGCGCCCTGCGGGAGGGCGACACGGTCGTCGTCTCGGGCGCGGCCGGGGCGGTCGGGTCGGTGGCCGGGCAGATCGCCAGGGTCAAGGGCGCCGGACGGGTGGTGGGGATCGCCGGGACGCCGGAGAAGTGCGCCTGGCTGGTCGACGACCTCGGCTTCGACGCGGCGATCGACTACCGGCGCGACGACATCGGCGCCCGCTTGCGGGAGGAGTGCCCGAACGGCGTCGACCTCTACTTCGACAACGTCGGCGGTCCGATTCTCGACGCCTGCCTGGCTCGGCTCGCCCTCCGGGGGCGGATCGTCGTGTGCGGGGCGATCTCCCGCTACAACGACGTCGAGCCGGGTCCGGGCCCGTCGAACTACCTCAACCTGATCCGCCAGCGGGGCCGGATGGAGGGCTTCCTCATCCTCGACTACCTCGACCGGTTCCCGGAGGGCCAGGCCGAGATGGCGGGGTGGGTGGCCGCCGGGCAGGTCAAGCACGCGGCGCACGTCATCGATGGGCTCGAGCGGGCGCCCGAGGCGCTCAACCTCCTGTTCACGGGTGGGAACACCGGCAAGCTCCTCGTCAAGGTCTGAGGCGGGCGGCGGCCCCGGCCCGGCGGCCGACGCCGGGACGTGCTGGTTGACATCCCGCCCTGGGTAAGTGTAGGCTTACCGTAAGCCATGACTAACCAAGTTCCCGACGGCTTGGCGGCGCTGGGCGACCCGACGCGGCGGATGATCTTCGAGCGCCTGGCCGCGCGGCCGCGGGCCGTCGGCGACCTGGCGGGCGAGCTGCCGATCAGCCGGCCGGCGGTCTCCCAGCACCTCAAGGTGCTGAAGGCCGCCCGGCTCGTGGCCGACCGCCGGGACGGAAACCGCCGCATCTATTCCGTCGACCCGGCCGGGGTGGGCGCGCTCCGCGTCTACCTCGACCAGTTCTGGAACCAGTCCCTGACGGCCTTCAAGGCGGCCGTCGAGCAAACCGACGAGGAGGTCCGATGACCACGCAGACAGCAGCCACTTCCGTACGGACGGCGATCGTCGTCGACGCGCCGATCGACCGGGCGTTCAAGGTGTTCACCGACGGGATCGGGACCTGGTGGAACCCCGAGCACCACATCATCGAGGGCGAGCTCGCCGAGATGGTCTTCGAGCCGCGGGTCGGCGGCCGTCTCTACGACCGGGCCGTCGACGGGAGCGAGTGCCGGTGGTCGCGGGTGCTCGCCTACGAGCCGCCGGACCGGGTCGTGTTCAGCTGGGACATCAACACCGAGTGGAAGGTCGAGACCGACCCGGAGAAGACGAGCGAGGTCGAGGTGCGCTTCATCGCCGAGGCGGACGGCCGGACCCGGGTCGAGCTCGAGCACCGCAACCTCGAGCGCCACGGGGAGGGCTGGGAGGGCCACCGCGACGCCGTCGGCTCGCCCGGCGGGTGGGCCGCCGGGCTCCAGGCCTTCGCCGACGTGGTCGGGCGCCGCTGAATCGCGACACCCGAGGGCTGCTGGGCTCGGCGGCATCGGCCGCCGGGCCCCGCCCCGTCCCGAGCCGGCGCAGCTCGGTCGCTCGGCCGGCGGGGCTACTGCGCCGCGACGATCATCAGGTGGTTGGCGTCCTGGTCGCGGAAGAAGAACAGGAGCGGCACCGTGCCGTCTCCGCCCATCGTCTCGGCGTCGACGTCGACGCCCTTGCCGGCGAGCTCGGCGTGGTCGGCGCGCGGGTCGGTGGAGACGAGCGCGATGCCGGTCATCCGTCCGGGCTGGTAGTCGCCGCGTCCGGGCACGAGGGCGAGGCCGGCCCCACCGCCGCTCGGCGTGACCTCGACCCAGCGCTCACCCTCGCCGAAGGGGACGTCGGCGACGAGCGTGAAGTCGAGCTTGCCCGTGTAGAACGCGATCGCCGCGTCCTGGTCGCTCACGGGAACCATCATCCTGCCAACCTGCGTGATCTGCGTCATGTCGTCTCCTGGTCTCGGGGGTCCGCCGGTGATGACTCGGCGGGCGGGCGAAAGTCATCTCAGGCGAGCCTGAGGTCGGGGAGCGGCGTGAACGGATAGGCGAGGACGGCGGCGGCGAGGGCGAGGACGATCCAGACGGCGACGGCCCGGCGCGGGATCCGGGGGTGGGCGAGGAGGCGGGCGACGATCAGGTACACGCCGGGCATCACGATCACCATGTAGTAGAGGTAGGTCGTCCGCTGCCAGATCAGGCTGAGCAGCTCGAACGGGACGAGCGTGCCCAGGCACCAGGCGACGCCGAGGCGGTCGATCTCCGGGGCGCCCCGCCGGACGCGGCGGACGGCGAGGCCCAACGCCGGGAGGGCGAGGACGAGGATCAACGGGTTGACGAGCCCGAGGAAGTGGGCCGTCGAGACGAGGGTCGCGTGGCCGGTGTCGATGTTGAGGTAGACGATCGGCTTGTAGTCGACCAGCCATTCCCAGGGATAGGAGGCGATCCCGGTCGGGCCGTGGGGGCTGGTCTGGGCCGCGGCGTAGCCGAGCAGGTGCCCGACGTGCCCGAAGACCCCCCCGACGACGAGCCTCCCGGCCCCGGGGTCGTAGGGCGGGGCGAGGCGATCGAAGAGCGCGAGCAGGCCGAGGAACGTCGCCGCGGTCGCCGTCGGCGCACCCGGCGAGCCGCCCGAGCGCCGCCCGCCGGCCGGCCCGGGCGGCGGACCCGGCCGGGAGCAGGCGGGCCGCCTCGAGGAGCGCGAAGACGAACAGCGCGTACGGGGCGACGAGCTTCGCGCTGGCGCCGAGGCCGAGGAGGAGGCCGGCGGCGAGCGGCCGGCCGCGGAGGTAGAGCGCGGCGCTCCACACCATGAAGACGACGGCGTAGATGTCGAGCGTCCCGATGCGTCCGTGGACGAGCAGGAGGTTGTCGAGCGCCATCAGCGCGGCCGCGCCGAGGGCGAGGCCGGGGCTCGCGCCGGCGGAGCGGGCGAGCGCGAACATGCCGAGGATGGCCAGCGTGCCGAACCCGAGGCTGCCGAGGCGCCAGGCGAGCGGTCCGTCGCCGAGGAGGTCGATCGAGCCGGCGATGATCAGCTTGACCAGCTGCGGGTGCTCGGAGTTCGGATCGTCGCCGGCCGGGGCCCCGGCGTAGGGCTGACCGGGCGGGACGGCGACGCCGGCGATCACCCGGGCGGCGTTGACGTAGTAGGTCTCGTCGAAGATCAGCCGGTGCGCGGCCGGGGTCCGGCACGAGCCGGGGCAGGGGCGCCCGAGCCAGGCGGCCCGCGCCCCGAGCGAGACGAGGGAGACGAGGCCGAGGAGTGCGAGCGTGCGCCTCGTCGAGCTCACCCGGCGAGCTCGATCCCCGCCGGCCGTTCCGTCAATCGGCGAGGGCGGCGGCCAACGCCCCGTCGAGATCGGGGTGGCGGAAGTCGTAGCCGCGCTCGGCCGCGCGCCGGGGAAGCACGCGCTGGCCGCCGGTGACGATCGAGGACATCTCGCCGAAGAGGAGCCGAACCGCAGCCTTGGGCACGGGCGCCAGCGCCGGACGGTGGAGCGCGCGCCCGAGCGCCTTCGAGAACTCGGCGTTGGTCACCGGGGTCGGGGCGGTGGCGTTGACCGGCCCGGCGAAGCGGGCGTCGGCGGCCGCGGCCAGGTACATGCCGACGACGTCGTCGAGGGCGATCCACGACATGTACTGGCGCCCGCCGGCCACCGGCCCGCCGACCCCGGCGCGGAAGGGGGGAAGCATCTTCGCGAGGGCCCCGCCGTCGGGGCTGAGGACGACGCCGGTGCGGAGCATGCACACCCTGACCCCGAGCCCGGCGGCGGCCGCGGCGGTCCGCTCCCAGTCGACGCAGACCTGGGCGACCCAGTCGTCCCCGGGGGCGGCGTCCTCGTCGAGGGGCTCGTCGCCCCGGTTCCCGTAGTAGCCGACCGCCGAGGCGCTGAGGAGTACGGGCGGGCGCGGCGAGGCGGCCTCGATCCCGGCGACGAGGTTCTCGGTCCCGATCACCCGGCTCTCCCGGATCATCCGCTTGGCCTTGTCGGTCCAGCGCTGGGCGATGTTCTCGGCGGCGAGGTGGATGACCACGTCCCGGCCGCTGAGCGCGTCGGGCGGCGCCGGGTCGCTCAGCGGATCCCAGGTGACGCCGCGCTCGGGGTCGCGGCTGAACGCCGTCACCTCGTCGCCGCGGGCGCGCAGAGCGGCGGCGAGCGGGCGACCGATCAGCCCGCTGGCGCCGGTGATCGTGACCTTCATCCCGGGGCGGGGCGGCGGCGTCGGATCACGGCGGGGTCGGGCATCGGCCCTGATCTTACGAGAGGCGCCGCCCGGGCCCGCGGGCGGGCGGGCGCCTAGAGTGGCTTCGAGATGTCCGAGCTCTTCCTGATCGACGGCAACAGCCTCGTCTACCGCGCCTTCTTCGCCCTGCCCGAGTCGATCGCGACGTCGACCGGCGAGCCGACGAACGCGATCTTCGGGTTCGCGTCGATGCTCGTGAAGATCGTCACCGACCACGGGGTCAAGCCGACGATCGTCGTCTGGGATGCGGGCACCTCCGGGCGGGTGGAGGTCTACGCCGAGTACAAGGCCCAGCGCCGGTCGCGGCCGAGCCTCCTCAAGCAGCAGTGGCCGGCGCTCGAGCCGCTGGTCGACGCGTTCGGCTACCGCAACGTCCGGGTCGACGGCTTCGAGGCCGACGACGTGATCGCGACGATCGCCGAGCGGGCCCGGGAGGAGGGGATCTCGGTGACCATCGTCACCGGCGATCGCGACGCCTTCCAGCTGATCGACGAGGCCGGGCTGGTCAAGGTGATGGCCACGTCGCGGGGGATCACCGAGACGAAGCTCTACGACCACCCGGCGGTGGTCGAGCGCTACGGGATCCCGCCGGCCCTGGTCCCGGACTTCTACGGTCTGAAGGGCGACACGTCGGACAACATCCCCGGGGTCCCGGGCATCGGTGACAAGACCGCCTCCGACCTGCTCCAGCGGTTCGGGACGCTCGAGGGGGTGCTCGGGCACATCGACGAGGTCGGCGGGGCCAAGCGGCGCGAGAACCTGGCCAGCCACGCCGAGAACGCCCGGATCTCCAAGCGCCTGGCGACGATGAACCGGGAGATCCCGCTCCCGTTCCCGGTCGCGGAGATGCTCGACGGCGAGCCGGACCGCTCGCAGCTGCGCGAGGTCTTCCGCCGATGGGAGCTCCGCGACCCGCTGCGCCGGCTCGAGGAGGCGCTCGGGGGGGCGGAGGCGGCGGCGCCGGCGCCGGCCGCCGACCGCAAGCTGGCGGCGCGGGTCCGCCGGGGGACGGTCGACGAGGTCGCCGGCCTGCCCGCGGGCGAGATCGCGGTCGCCGTCCGGCCCCCGGAGGTCCCCGAGGGGGCGCTCTTCGGGGCGAGCCCGCTCTGGAGCTTCGCCGCGGCGGCAGGCTCCGATGTGGTCGCCGGGGAGTGTGTGGATCCCGCGGAGCTGGTCCTGGCCGCCAGCGGGCGCCCGGTGACCGCGCATGACGCCAAGACGCTCGGCCGGGTGCCCGACCAGCTCGTCGCACGACACCCTGCTCGGGGCCTACCTGCTCGAGCCGGCCCGGCGCGGCTATCCGCTGGGCGAGCTCTGCGAGGAGCGCGGCCTGGCCGCGGCGGTCGACGACGCCGCCGTCGCCGAGGCGTTGCTCGTCGGGGCGCTCACCGAGCTCCAGCGGGCGGAGATCCGCGACCGGGGGCTCGAGCCGCTGCTGCGCGAGGTCGAGCTCCCGCTCGTCGGGGTCCTGCGCGAGATGGAGCGCTGCGGCGTGCGCCTGAACCTCGACCGGCTGGCCGGGATCACCGCGCGGGTGCGCGAGGAGGTCGGCCGGCTCGAGCGGGAGATCCACCGCTCGGCCGGGGAGGAGTTCGTGATCGGCTCGCCCCAGCAGCTCGCCGAGATCCTCTTCGTCAAGCTCGGCCTGTCGCGCAAGCGCCGGGGCAAGACCGGCTTCTCGACCGACGCCCGCGTGCTCGCGGCGATCCGGGACGAGCACCCGATCATTCCGATGGTCGAGCGCTGGCGCGAGCTGTCGACCCTGGTCAAGACCTACCTCGAGCCGCTTCCCGAGCTGGTCGACGGGGAGTCGCGCCTGCACACGACGTTCCTCCAGACGGTGGCCACGACGGGGAGGTTGTCGTCGACCAACCCGAACCTCCAGAACGTCCCGATCCGCACGCCGCTCGGCCGGGAGATCCGCGGCTGCTTCGAGGCGGCGCCCGGTCGCCTGCTCACCTCGGCCGACTACTCCCAGGTCGAGCTCCGGGTGCTCGCCCAGCTGGCCGAGGAGCCGGTGCTCAAGGAGATCTTCCACCGGGGCGAGGACGTCCACACGGCGACCGCCTGCCAGGTCTTCGGAGTCGAGCCGGGCGAGCTCGACGCGGGCATGCGCTCGAAGGCGAAGATGGTCAACTACGGGATCGTCTACGGCCTGACCGACTTCGGCCTGGCCGACCGCCTCCAGATCGAGCGCGCCGAGGCGGCCGGCTTCATCGAGCGCTACCTCGAGCGCTTCCCGGCCGTGCGCGCCTTCATCGAGCGGACGATCGCCGAGGCGACCGACCGGGGCTACGTCACGACCCTGCTCGGCCGCCGGCGGCAGATCCCCGAGCTCCGGGCGCGCAACTACCAGCAGCGGACGCTCGGCGAGCGGCTGGCCGTCAACACGGTGATCCAGGGAACGGCGGCCGACATCATCAAGGTGGCGATGGTCCGGTGCGCCCGGGCGCTCGAGCCGTTCGCGACGCGCCTGATCCTCCAGATCCACGACGAGCTCCTCTTCGAGGGGCCGCCGGAGGAGACCGACGCGGTCGGTCGGATCGTCTGCGCCGAGATGACCGGGGCGTGGGAGCTCGATCCGCCGCTGGCCGTCGACCTCGGCGTCGGGGCGAACTGGCTCGAGGCCAAGTAGGGCGCCGCCGCGGCAGGGCGCGAATACCGGCGTCGGCGACCGCCGACCGGAGTAGGCTCAAGCCATGCGGTGGCGTCGTCGGCTGGTCTCGGGCCTGATCGTCCTCTGCCTCCCGGCGGCCGCGTCCGCCGACCCGGCCGCCGCCGGCGCGGCGGCGCACCGCCCGTCGAGCGCCCGGCTCCAGTCGTTCGCGTCGTGCGCCGAGCTCGTCGGCTATGCGCGGCGGAACTTCGCGGTCACCGGCGGTCTCGCCGAGCCGCCGGTCGGGGTCGCCGTGCCGGCCCCGTTCGCGCCGCAGAGCACGAGTCAGCTGGCGGCCGGCCAGCAGGCTCCGGCCGCGCCTGCGGCGCCGACCTCGACGTCGGGGTCGCCGACCTTCTCGACGACCAACGACCAGGAGGCCGGGGTCGACGAGCCGGACGTCGTCAAGACCGACGGGACGACGCTGTTCGCCGTCGCCCAGGGCAAGCTCCGGGCGGTGGCGGTGGGGGGGACGGCGCCCCGGCTCGTCGGATCGCTCGACCTCGGCAGCGACGGCTACGGGGCGCAGCTCCTGCTCCGTGGGGGCCGCCTGATCGTGATCTCCTCGGGCGGGGGCTTCGCCCGCCCGCTCGCCGGCCGTCTTCCCGGCGCGGCGGTGGCGTTCCCGCCGAACTTCGGGGTGACGACGACGGTGCGCGAGGTCGACGTCCGCGACCCGGCGGCGATGAAGGTGACCCGGACGATGACCATCGACGGGTCGTTCATCGACGCCCGCCAGAACGGGGCGACAGCGCGCCTGGTGATCAGCTCGGCCCCGCAGGCGATCGCGCTCGCCGCCGGCCGCCGGGCCGCCACCGCGGCGTGGGTGCCGAGTCGTCGGTTCCGAAGCGCGCTCACCGGACACTCCTACGTGCGCCCGGTCGCCCCGTGCCGGACGATCCGCCGGCCGGGCGTCTTCTCCGGGCTGGGGATGCTGACGATCTTCACGCTCGACCTCGACCGCGGCCTCTACACGGCGGACACCCAGGCGGTGATGGCCGACGCGCAGATCGTCTACGGGTCGACGACCAGCCTCTACGTCGCGACCCAGCGGTGGACCGACCCGCGGCTCGCGCTCGGGCGGGTGCCCTCCGGGCAGGCGACCCTGATCAGCCGCTTCGACGTGAGCGATCCGGCCCGGACGACCCTGGTCGCGACCGGGACGGTGCCCGGCTACCTGCTCAACCAGTTCTCGCTCTCCGAGTACAACGGCTATCTGCGGGTGGCCACGACGAGCCGCCCGATCTGGTGGGCGGGCGGGGGGCCGCCGTCGGTGTCGAGCAGCAGCGCGGTGACCGTCCTCGCCCAGCGCGGGGGCGTCCTGACCCCGGTCGGCCAGGTCGGTGGGCTGGGGGCCGGGCAGCAGATCTACTCGGTCCGCTTCGTCGACGACGCCGGCTACGTCGTGACCTTCCGCCGGGTCGACCCGCTCTACACGATCGACCTCCGCTCGCCGACCGCCCCGCGGGTGGCCGGGCAGCTCGAGCTCGCCGGCTACTCGGCCTACCTCCACCCGCTCGCGACCGGGGCTCCTCCTCGGGATCGGGCAGGCCGTCGGTCCGGGCAACGAGCCGGGGGGGACCCAACTCGAGCTCTTCGACGTGTCCGACCCGAGCGCGCCGCGGCTGGTCCAGCGGACGCTGGTCGGGAGCGGATCGTCGTCGGAGGTCCAGTCCGACCACCACGCGTTCCTCTACTGGCCGCCGACCGGCCTGGCCGTCCTCCCGGTCCAGATCTACACGCCGACGCCGGTCTCGACCACCGGGGTGATCCCGCCGTCGGCGCCGGCGATCGCCCCGTCGCCGGCGGCCTTCGTCGGGGCGATCGGGTATCACGTCGACCGCTCGGGCATCACCGAGATCGGCCGGATCGCCCACCCGGCGCTCGCCGCCGGCTACGTCCCTCCGATCAGCCGGTCGGTCGTCGTCGGCCCGCGCCTGTTCACCGTCTCCGACGGCGGCGTCCTCGCCTCGAGCCTCGACAGCCTCACCCCGGGCGCGTTCGCCGCCTTCCCGGCCGCGACAGGGGTCCCGACGCCGGTGCCGCTCGTCGCCTACTGACGGTCAAGCCGGGCTCGACGCGCCCCGCGCCGCGAGGAACTAGGCGGCGGAGAGCGCCGAGGCGGCGGCCCGCGCGACCGGCCGGGCCCCGGCCCCGGCGTTGGCGAACGAGGGCGGCGCGATCGAGAGGTAGTGGTTGAACGACCAGTCGATCAGCCGCCGCCGCCCGAGCGTCCCGATCACCGCGCTCAGGGCGCGCCGGTCGGTCATCCGCCCGACCGCGTGCTGGGCGCGCAGGAGCCAGGCGTACTGCCAGGCGTGCTCGGCGCTGAACGCCCCGTAGCGGTCGAGCGCCTGGTCGCGGGTCTGGCGGCCAGCGGCCACGAGCCGGAGCTCGCGACCGAGGGCGAGGCCGAAGTACAGGGCCGTGCGGATCCCCTCGGCCGTGAGCGGGAGGCAGTGGCCGGCCGAGTCGCCGACGAAGAAGACCCCGTCCTCCACGGCCGGGCGGAGCTGATGGGGGATCCAGTTGCCCTGGTAGCGGACCGCGTCGACCGACAGCTCGCCGGCCAGGCGGACCGTCCCGGCCTTGACGTGATCGCGGGGCTCGAACGAGCCGACCCCGACCCGGAGCTCCCCGGCGGCCGGGAAGCTCCAGGCGTAGCCGGCGCGGATGTAGCGGCGGTCGATCCAGATCTCGAGATCCTCGCCCGACCCGTGTGGGTGGACCTCGAGGCCCCGGGACAGCCTGGCCTCCGGCGGCTGGACGGCGGAGCCGGGTGCGAGGACCCGGCGCCAGCCGAGACCGTCGACGACGATCGGCGACCGGAGCTCGCCCCGGTCGGTGGTCACGACGTGCCGCTGGCCGGGGGCGATGCCCTCGACCTTGGCCGTCTCGAACTCGGCGCTCGGGGACTGCTCGCGCAGGAGGCGGCAGATCTCGGGGTAGTCGAAGGTCGAGAAGGTCCAGGGGAGGGGGTAGCGGAACGAGTCCTGCGGGGTGTGGATCACCAGCTCGTCGAAGGTCTGGCGGATCGACCCGCCGAGGTCGAGGTTCTCGAGCCATTCGGTCGGCGCGGCGCAGGCCGAGGTCTGGCGCTCGCCGACCTCGTAGCGATCGACGATCAGCACGTCGGCCCCGGCGCCCTCGAGCTCGCGGGCCACGGCCAGCCCGGCGAAGCTGGCGCCGCAGATGAGGACGTCGCAGTCGCGGTCGAGGGGCGTTCGCTCGGCGCCGCGCTTTGTCGCCCTGACCGCCATCAGCCCTGATGATACGGAGCGCCGGGGGAGAGCCGGGCGCGCGGGCTGCGCTACGATCGGCCGGTGCAGACACTAATCGACAATCCTTCGGCCTCGATCGTCGAAGGCTCAATGGCTTACTGCTCGAGATCGACGGGCAGATCGTTCCCAACTACGACGCGACCCTGCGTCCCTTCGAAGAGGGCGAGGTCGTCACCGGTCACGTGGTGCGGATCGACCAGGACGAGGTCCTGGTCGACATCGGCTACAAGTCGGAAGGCGTCATCCCGGCGAATGAGCTCTCCATTCGCAAGTCGGTCGACCCGCATGACGAGGTCGAGCTCGGCGAGGAGGTCGACGCCCTCGTCCTGACCAAGGAGGATCAGGACGGCCGCCTGATCATGTCCAAGAAGCGGGCTCGCTTCGAGAAGGCCTGGCGCCGGATCGAGGCGGCGGCCGAGTCGGGCGAGCCGGTCGAGGGAACGGTCATCGAGGTCGTCAAGGGCGGGCTGATCATCGACCTCGGGGTGCGCGGCTTCCTGCCCGCCTCGCTGGTCGACATCCGCCGGGTCCCGAACCTCGACGAGTACATGGGCACGAAGATCGAGTGCAAGGTGATCGAGCTCAACCGCTCGCGCAACAACGTCGTCCTCTCCCGCCGGGCCGTGCTCGAGGAGGAGCGCAAGGAGATCCGCCAGCAGATCCTCGACCGCCTCCAGCCGGGCCTCGTCGTCGAGGGCCAGATCTCGAACATCGTCGACTTCGGCGCGTTCGTCGACCTCGACGGGATCGACGGCCTGATCCACATCTCCGAGCTCTCCTGGTCGCACGTCAACCACCCGAGCGAGCTCCTCTCGATCGGTGACACCGTCCAGGTCAAGGTGCTCGACATCGACCGCGACCGCCAGCGGATCTCCCTCGGTCTCAAGCAGACCCAGGAGGATCCGTGGCAGCGGATCGTCGACACCTACAACGTCGGCGACGAGCTGGCCGGCAAGGTCACGAAGGTCGTCACCTTCGGGGCGTTCGTCGAGATCCTCGACGGGGTCGAGGGACTCGTCCACATCTCCGAGCTCGCGACCCATCACGTCGAGAACCCGCGGGAGATCGTCCAGCCGGGCGACGACGTCCGGGTCAAGATCCTCGAGATCGACTCCGAGCGCCGGCGCCTGTCGCTGTCGGTGAAGCGGGTCGAGAACCAGATCCTTCCGGTCCGGACGCTCGAGGCAGGGCCCGCCGGTCGGTCATCCGCCCGACCGCGTGCTGGGCGCGCAGGAGCCAGGCGTACTGCCAGGCGTGCTCGGCGCTGAACGCCCCGTAGCGGTCGAGCGCCTGGTCGCGGGTCTGGCGGCCGGCGGCGACGAGCCGGAGCTCGCGACCGAGGGCGAGGCCGAAGTACAGGGCCGTGCGGATCCCCTCGGCCGTGAGCGGGAGGCAGTGGCCGGCCGAGTCGCCGACGAAGAAGACGCCGCCCTCGACGGCCGGGCGGAGCTGATGGGGGATCCAGTTGCCCTGGTAGCGGACGGCGTCGACCGACAGCTCGCCGGCCAGGCGGACCGTCCCGGCCTTGACGTGATCGCGGGGCTCGAACGAGCCGACCCCGACCCGGAGCTCCCCGGCGGCCGGGAAGCTCCAGGCGTAGCCGGCGCGGATGTAGCGGCGGTCGATCCAGATCTCGAGATCCTCGCCCGACCCGTGCGGGTGAACCTCGAGGCCGCGCGAGAGCCGGGCGTCCGGCGGCTGGACGGCGGACCCGGGTGCGAGGACGCGGCGCCAGCCGAGACCGTCGACGACGAGCGGCGACCGGAGCTCGCCCCGGTCGGTGGTCACGACGTGCCGTGGCCGGGGGCGATGCCCTCGACCTTGGCCGTCTCGAACTCGGCGCTCGGGGACTGCTCGCGCAGGAGGCGGCAGATCTCGCGGTAGTCGAAGGTCGAGAAGGTCCAGGGGAGGGGGTAGCGGAACGAGTCCTGCGGGGTGTGGATCACCAGCTCGTCGAAGGTCTGGCGGATCGACCCGCCGAGGTCGAGGTTCTCGAGCCATTCGGTCGGCGCGGCGCAGGCCGAGGTCTGGCGCTCGCCGACCTCGTAGCGATCGACGATGAGCACGTCGGCCCCGGCGCCCTCGAGCTCGCGGGCCACGGCGAGACCGGCGAAGCTGGCGCCGCAGATGAGGACGTCGCAGTCGCGGTCGAGGGGCGTTCGCTCGGCGCCGCGCTTTGTCGCCCTGACCGCCATCAGCCCGGATGATACGGAGCCGCGGGGGAGAGCCGGGCGCGCGGGCTGCGCTACGATCGGCCGGTGCAGACACTAATCGACAATCCTTCGGCCTCGATCGTCGAAGGCTCAAATGGCTTACTGCTCGAGATCGACGGGCAGATCGTTCCCAACTACGACGCGACCCTGCGCCCCTTCGAAGAGGGCGAGGTCGTCACCGGTCACGTGGTGCGGATCGACCAGGACGAGGTCCTGGTCGACATCGGCTACAAGTCGGAAGGCGTCATCCCGGCGAATGAGCTCTCCATTCGCAAGTCGGTCGACCCGCATGACGAGGTCGAGCTCGGCGAGGAGGTCGACGCCCTCGTCCTGACCAAGGAGGATCAGGACGGCCGCCTGATCATGTCCAAGAAGCGGGCTCGCTTCGAGAAGGCCTGGCGCCGGATCGAGGCGGCGGCCGAGTCGGGCGAGCCGGTCGAGGGAACGGTCATCGAGGTCGTCAAGGGCGGGCTGATCATCGACCTCGGGGTGCGCGGCTTCCTGCCCGCCTCGCTGGTCGACATCCGCCGGGTCCCGAACCTCGACGAGTACATGGGCACGAAGATCGAGTGCAAGGTGATCGAGCTCAACCGCTCGCGCAACAACGTCGTCCTCTCCCGCCGGGCCGTGCTCGAGGAGGAGCGCAAGGAGATCCGCCAGCAGATCCTCGACCGCCTCCAGCCGGGCCTCGTCGTCGAGGGCCAGATCTCGAACATCGTCGACTTCGGCGCGTTCGTCGACCTCGACGGGATCGACGGGCTGATCCACATCTCCGAGCTCTCCTGGTCGCACGTCAACCACCCGAGCGAGCTCCTCTCGATCGGCGACACCGTCCAGGTCAAGGTGCTCGACATCGACCGCGACCGCCAGCGGATCTCCCTCGGTCTCAAGCAGACCCAGGAGGATCCGTGGCAGCGGATCGTCGACACCTACAACGTCGGCGACGAGCTGGCCGGCAAGGTCACCAAGGTCGTCACCTTCGGGGCGTTCGTCGAGATCCTCGACGGGGTCGAGGGGCTCGTCCACATCTCCGAGCTCGCCACCCACCACGTCGAGAACCCGCGGGAGATCGTCCAGCCGGGCGACGACGTCCGGGTCAAGATCCTCGAGATCGACTCCGAGCGCCGGCGCCTGTCGCTGTCGGTGAAGCGGGTCGAGAACCAGATCCTTCCGGTCCGGACGCTCGAGCCGGCGCCAGACGGCGACGAGGACGCGGCCGAGGCGGACGGTGCGCCGGCCGGAGCGGCGACGGCGGACGTGGCGGCCACCGCTCCCGAATCAGCCACCGCCGGCGATCCGGTCGCGATCCCGGCGGACGTGGCCGAGCCGGTCGCCGAGCCAGCCCAACCCGCCGCGACCGCCGCCCCGCCGGACGCCGGCTGACCGGGAACCGCGGGTCCCGTTCGTCGGGCTGACCGGCGGGCTCGGGGCGGGCAAGTCGACGGCGCTCGCCGTGCTCGGGCGACTCGGCGCGGCGGTCATCTCGACCGACGCGGTGGTCCACGAGCTCTACGCGACCGAGACGGTGCGTGAGGCCGTCCGGTCGCGCCTCGGCGAGGAGGTGGTCGTCGACGGGCAGGTCGAGCGGGCCCGAGGTCGCCCGCCGGGTGTTCGCCGACGCCGCCGACCGGAGCTGGCTCGAGGGCCTGCTCTGGCCGCTCGTCGGCGAGCGGGTCGCCGCCTTCCGGGCCGAGGCGCAGGCCCGGGTGCCGCCGCCCGCTGCCGTCGTGGTCGAGACACCGCTACTGTTCGAGGCGGGGCTGGAGAGAGGCTACGACGCGACGATCGCGGTGATCGCCGCCGACGAGCTCCGGGGCAGGCGGGCGGGAGGACGCGGCCAGGAGGCGATCGCCGAGCGCGAGCGCCGCCAGCTCAGCCAGGAGGAGAAGGGGCGACGAGCCACCCACGTAGTGCACAACAGCGGCAGCCTCGAAGAGTTGGAGCGCCAGCTCGCGGTGGTGCTCGCCCAGATCACGGCGTGAGGCGGGCGCCGAGCTCGCGGGGCGATCGTGCTCCGGCGGCTGGTCGCCCTCACCCTCGCCGCGGCGGTCGGTCTGGCCATCGCCTGGCCGGCGCTCCACACCGAGCTGCGCAAGCTGACGCTGCCGCTCGAGCACGCGGACATCATCCGCCAGCAGGCGCGGGCCAAGCAGCTCGACGCGTCGCTGATCGCGGCGGTCATCTACGCGGAGACGAAGTTCGTCCCCCGGCAGTCGTCGGCCGGGGCCGAGGGGCTGATGCAGATCCTCCCGGCGACGGCGGCCTTCCTCGCCCACCGGTCGGGGGCGACGACGTTCACGACGGCGGACCTCGGGACCCCGGCGGTCAACATCGCCTACGGGAGCTACTACCTCCGCTACCTGCTCGACCGCTACCACCAGGACGAGACGCTCGCCCTGGCCGCGTACAACGGCGGGGCGGGGAACGTCGACGGCTGGCTCGCGCAGGCCCGCGCCGCCGACCAGAGCTTCGGCCTGGCCAGCATCCCCTTCCCGGAGACGCGCGCCTACGTGGCCAAGGTCGAGCAGGCCCAGCGCGACTACCGGGCCAACTACCCGGCCGAGCTCGGCCTGGCGTCGGGGTAGGGCGTAGGATCGGGCCCGATGCCCGACGAGTCTGCCATCACCGTTCGCGGGCTGGTCAAGCGCTACGGGGCGGTCGAGGCGGTGCGGGGGATCGACCTCGATGTGCGCCGGGGCGAGGTGTTCGCCTTCCTCGGGCCGAACGGGGCCGGGAAGACGACGGCCGTCGAGATCCTCGAGGGCTACCGAACGCGGACGGCCGGCGAGGTCAGCGTCCTCGGGGTCGACCCGAGCGCCGGGGGCCGAGCGTGGCGCGCCCGGATCGGGATCGTCCTCCAGAGCGGCGAGCTGACCCGGACGCTGACCGTGCGGGAGATGCTCGGCCTCTGGGCGGCCTACTACGACGGGCCGCGCCCGGTCGCCGAGGTGATCGAGCTCGTCGGGCTCGAGGAGAAGGCCGACGCGCGGATCGGGCGGCTGTCGGGCGGTCAACGCCGGCGGGTCGAGGTGGGGATGGCGCTGATCGGCAACCCGGAGCTCGTCTTCCTCGACGAGCCGACGACCGGCTTCGACCCGGAGGCCCGGCGCCAGTTCTGGGGGGTCATCAGCGGGTTGCGCGACCTCGGGACGACGGTCTTCCTGACCACCCACTACATGGAGGAGGCCCAGGTGCTGGCCGACCGGGTGGCGATCGTCAAGGACGGGCGGATCGTCGCCGAGGGCCCGCCGGGCGAGCTCGGGCCGGGGCGCGACCGGGTCGCGGTCATCAGCTTCGTGCTGCCCGAGGGGATCGAGGCGGCCGACCTGCCGGGGAAGCTGGCCGGGGAGGCGGGGCTCAGCGGCCGCCGGGTGACGCTGCGGAGCGAACGGCCGACGGCGGCGCTCGGCACGCTGGCCGGCTGGGCGGCGGGGCACGGGGGCGAGCTGGCGGAGCTGAGCGTGAGCCGGCCATCGCTCGAGGACGTCTACCTCGAGCTGACGGGCGCCCCGTGAGCGACCTTCGCCGGGCGGGCGCCCAGCTCCGGGCCGACCTGTTCGAGTTCGTTCGCAACCCGGCGGCGATGTTCTTCACGGCGATGCTGCCGGTCGTCTTCATGGTCCTGTTCGTGGCGATCTTCGGCAACGACATCGACAAGCGGACGGGCCAGCGGGTGGCGACGCTCCAGGTCCCGGGCTTCATCGCGCTGGCGGTCACGTCGGCGTCGTTCCTCGGCCTCGCCGTCGGGATCGTCCGCGCCCGGGAGGATGCGATCCTCAAGCGGGTGCGGGGGACACCGGTCCCGCCGTGGGTCGTCTTCGCCGGGCGGGTGGGGGTGGCGATCACGAGCGCGCTGTTCGTCTCGCTGGTGCTCCTCGTGATCGGCCGGGTTCTCTACGGCGTCGAGATCCAGACGTCGAGGATCCCGGCGTTCCTGGTGACGCTCGCCCTCGGGGCGATGGCGCTGAGCGCGGTCGGGATCGCCTACTCGCGGCTGATCCCGTCGGTCGACGCGTCGCCGGCGATGACCAACGCCGTCGTCCTGCCGCTCTACTTCATCTCGGGCGTGTTCGTCCCGACGTCGTCGCTGCCCCACTGGCTGGCGCAGGTGGCGGACGCCTTCCCGATCAGCCGCTCAACGACGCGCTCTTCGCCTGCTTCAACCGGCACGCCGCGGGTGCGGGGCTTCGCGCCGGCAAGCTCCTGGTGCTCGGGGCCTGGGGGGTCGGCGGACTGGTGGTCGCCCTGCTCAGCTTCTCGTGGGTGCCGCGGCGCGACGCCGAGTGAGACGGCCGGGGGGCGGGGTCGGCGGTTTGGAGGCGGGGCCGCCGATTGCGGCCATGGAACTGGCGGGCCGGGACGTGTAGCCTCGAATGTGATGCCCCCGTTCAAGCTCGACCCGGTCTTCACCCCGGCGGCCGACCAGCCGCAGGCGATCAAGGAGATCGCCGCGTCGATCGAGGCCGGCGACCGCTTCACGACCCTGCTCGGGGCGACCGGGACGGGCAAGACGATGACGATGGCCGGGGTGATCGAGGAGGTTCAGCGGCCGGCGCTGATCATCGCCCACAACAAGACGCTGGCCGCCCAGCTGTGCAACGAGTTCCGGACCTACTTCCCGGAGAACTCGGTCGAGTACTTCGTCTCCTACTACGACTACTACCAGCCGGAGGCGTACGTCCCGAGCCGGGACCTGTACATCGAGAAGGACTCGTCGATCAACCAGGAGATCGACCGGCTCCGGCATTCGGCGACGGCGGCGGTCCACGCCCGGCGCGACGTGGTGATCGTCGCGTCGGTCTCGTGCATCTACGGCCTCGGGTCGCCGGCGGTCTACGAGATGAACATGCAGCTCCTGCGCCGGGGCGAGGAGATCGATCGGGACAAGCTCCTGCGCAAGCTCGTCTCGATCCAGTACACCCGCAACGAGACGGTCCTCGCCCGGGGCAACTTCCGGGTCAAGGGAGAGACGCTCGAGATCTTCCCGGCCTACGCGGAGACCGCCTACCGGGTGGCGCTCTTCGGGGACGAGGTCGAGTCGCTGGCCGAGTTCGACCCGCTGACCGGGGAGCTCCTGGCCACCGACCTCGAGCACATCGCGATCTGGCCGGCGACCCACTACAACGTGGCCGAGGGGACGATCGACCGGGCGGTCGCGGAGATCGGCCGGGAGCTGAACGAGCGGTGCGCCGAGCTCGAGGCGGAGGGCAAGCTGCTCGAGGCCCACCGGCTGCGCCAGCGGACGCAGTACGACATGGAGATGATGCGGGAGGTCGGCTTCTGCTCGGGGATCGAGAACTACTCGCGGGTGCTCGACGGCCGCCAGCCGGGCGACCGGCCGTACTGCCTGCTCGACTACTTCCCGAAGGACTTCGTCTGCTTCATCGACGAGTCGCACCAGACGGTGCCCCAGCTCGGGGGCATGTACGAGGGCGATCGGTCGCGCAAGCAGACGCTCGTCGACTACGGGTTCCGCCTGCCGAGCGCGCTCGACAACCGGCCGCAGAAGTTCGCGGAGTACCTGTCGATCACCCCGCAGATCGTCTTCGTCTCGGCCACGCCGGGCGAGTACGAGCGGACCCGGTCGGGGAAGGTGGTCGAGCAGATCGTCCGGCCGACGGGGATCGTCGACCCGGTGGTCGAGGTCCGCCCGACCCGTCACCAGATCGACGACCTGATGGGGGAGATCCGCCTCCGGGTCGAGCGCAGCGAGCGGGTCCTGGTGACGACGTTGACCAAGAAGATGTCCGAGGACCTGTCGGGCTATCTGCTCGAGCTCGGCTTCAAGACGCGGTACCTCCACTCGGAGATCGACACGCTCGAGCGGATCCAGATCATCCGGGGGCTGCGCCTGGGCGAGTACGACATCCTCGTCGGGGTCAACCTCCTGCGCGAGGGGCTCGACCTCCCGGAGGTCACGCTGGTGGCGATCCTCGACGCCGACAAGGAGGGCTTCCTCCGGGGGGAGACGTCGCTGATCCAGACGATCGGCCGGGCGGCGCGGAACATCGAGGGAACGGTGCTGATGTACGCCGACCGGGAGACGAAGGCGATGAAGGCGGCGCTCGAGGAGACCGACCGGCGGCGGGAGATCCAGCTGGCCTACAACGTCGAGCACGGGATCACGGCGGCGTCGATCGTCAAGGGGGTGTCCGACATCTCGGACTTCCTGACCGCCGAGTCGAAGACGCCGAAACGGCGGCGGCGGGCGCGACGGGAGACGGAGAACGTCGAGCCGCACGAGCTCGAGCGGACGATCATCGAGCTCGAGGAGGAGATGTTCGAGGCGGCGGCCGACCTCCGCTTCGAGTACGCGGCGCGGCTGCGCGACGAGTTGCGCGACCTCCGCCGGGCGCTGGGCGACGTCCAGCGCCACGAGGCGCCGACGCCGGGCTGACCGACGACGGCGGGCGCGCCGGTCCGGCCGGTTCGGCTGCCCCGGCGGGCTGGGACTACTGTTCGGGCGATGGACCCGAGCCCCGACCGGATCGTCCGCCGCGACTTTCTCCGCACGCCGGACGGGTACGATCCGGCCGCGGTCGACGCCCACCTCGAGGCGGTCGCCGCCCTCGTCGCGGACGCTCCGTCCGGGCCGGGCGCGTCCGCGGCCGACCACGCCCTCCTCGCCGCCGGGCGGCTTCTCCTCGACCAGATCAGCGCGCTCCGCGTCGAGCTGAGGAACGTCTCGGCCTCGCTCCGGGACCAGGGCCTCGCGATCAGCGAGACGCTCGACCGGCTGCTCGATCTCGACGATGCCCCGGGTCCGCCGAGCCCCGAGCCGCCCGCCGCCTCCGGGTCCGGCGCCGACCCGGTCGGATCGGAAGCCCCACGGCCGCCGGTCGATCCCCGCCCGGCGCTCGGGCCCGAGGCGACCGCCACCGGGGTCCCGCCGCCACCGCGCGAGGAGGCCGTGGCTCCGGCGCCGCCGCCGCCCCCGGGCGTCCCGGGCGATGCCGCGCCGGCGGCGGAGGTCGACCCGTCGACCGTGGCCGACGCGCGGCTCGTCGCCCTGGACATGGCGCTCGGCGGGAGCGACCGGGACGAGATCGGCCGCGAGCTGGGCCGCCGCTTCGGCCTCCCCGAGCCGTTCGCCCTGGCCGACCAGGTTCTCGCCGCCCTCGGCTGACGTCGGCGGCCCGCCTCCGCGGCGTCGGCGCCCGCGGCGGGCCGGAGCGAGCCGCGGGTGTCCCGGATCCACCGGGGAGCTCACGATGTCCGGCGCGCGGCGCGTGGCGTCCCCCCACCGGCGCGGGTCACACCGGTGGGGCGCTCGTCTGGGCCAGAGTGCCTTGTCCCCGCCCTGCAGGACTGGACCGGGCGACGACGGTCTGGACGGGTGCGGCCGGCATGTCTCGGGCGCTGCCCAGAGAAGAGGTCGGTGCGCCGCGAACGGCCGTGGCTCGCGCGACGGCCAGAGGGCAGCGCGAACCGGCGCGCCGCCCAAACCACACGGGCATTCCGGACCGCCTCAAGTCTGGCGTCGAGGCGCTTTCCGGAGTTGCCCTGGACGAGGTGCGGGTGCGGTTCGGCTCACCGCTCCCCGCGCAGGTAGGCGCCGAGGCCTGCGCCCACGGCGAGGAGATCCACATCGCGCCAGGCTTCGAGCGGCACCTGCCCCATGAGGCGTGGCACGCCGTCCAGCAGGCGCAAGGGCGCGTACTCCGACGGCGTACGTCAAGCCTGGCAGGGCCATCAACGATGACCCCGGTCTCGAGCACGAGGCCGATGTGATGGGCGCCCAGGCCTCGCAGGCGCGGCAGACCGGAGCGATCGCGCTGAGGCGTCCGGCCCCGGCCGGCGGCGTCCCCGCACCGGTCATCCAAGCGAAGGGGCGCCTCGCTCTGCAGAGGGAAACGGTGGATTGCACCACTGAAAAGCAACTCGATGAGATGGATCCCGACAGCGAGGAGGAAGTGCTTCTCGCGCGCGGAGTGACACCAACGCAGAAGAAGTATCTCGACACGGAGATGATCCGGGGCTCATTCATCAGCTTCCAGAAAATGATGGCCCAGGCCGGCGACCACCAGCAGCCAGATGCTATACGGCCGGACAAGACGGACGCAGACGACTACGTAAGTCAACGACGTACCCCCGGGGCCACGAAGCTCATCGAATTCTCTACAAAGCCGGACATCTCGAGGCTCTTTGCGGGAGAGGCTCGGTACGGCTACGTGTTCACAATCCTGGATCAAGCGCAAATACTTGACCAAGGGTTCGAGCGGGTCGGAAGGTGGTTGGATCGCGGACCAGAACGCACCCTTCGATATCCTCCGGATTGAGCGAAGCGATCGCATCGCGAACGTGACCAACAATCTCACCGACAGCGAGTTCCACGAAGCCGTTGACAAGGAGGTGATCGCCGAAATACTGGCCAACCTCTCAGACCCGACTGCGCTGAAGAACCACCTGAATAGCCAGGCGCCAGGCGCCAAGGCCGCCGAATTCGCCAAGATCGTGGGCTACAAGAAGGCGGCCAGGCTCGAGACAGCCGCTGAACGGGGGGCGCTCCACTCGTAGGTGGGGTGAAGCGATCTGCGGCGTGCTCGTGCGGGAGTGTCGAGGTCGATCGGGCACAGCTGAGGTGAACGAGCGCGAGCGCCGTCTCCGAATGGCACCTCGCGGCCAGGCTTAGAGCGCCGCGCGACGAGGTCCTCGAGCCAGGCGCGAGGACGGGACCGATGGCCGGGGACGGGCGCGGGTTCCACCCCTGACGCCGTCATCGAGTCGAACGTCTGTTCGCCCAGGTAGAATCCATAACGCCTTGGCCTCCACCAGCCAGATCGTCGTCTCCGGGGCGCGCGAGCACAACCTCAAGGACGTGTCGCTCGTCCTCCCGCGGGACGCCCTCGTCGTCATCACCGGCCTCTCCGGGTCCGGCAAGTCGAGCCTCGCCTTCGACACGATCTACGCCGAGGGGCAGCGGCGCTACGTCGAGTCGCTCTCCGCCTACGCCCGCCAGTTCCTCGGCCAGATGGACAAGCCCGACGTCGACTCGATCGAGGGGCTCTCGCCGGCGATCTCGATCGATCAGAAGACGACCTCGAAGAACCCCCGCTCGACGGTCGGGACCGTGACCGAGATCTACGACTACCTCCGCCTCCTCTGGTCGCGGATCGGCAAGCCCCACTGCCACAAGTGCGGGGCCCCGATCGCCGGGCAGACGATCGAGCAGATCGCCGATCAGGTGATGGAGCTTCCCCCGAGGACCCGCTTCCTCGTCCTCGCCCCGGTCGTCCGCGGCCGCAAGGGCGAGTACGGGAAGCTGTTCGACGACCTCCGGACCGAGGGCTACACCCGGGTCTCGGTCAACGGCGAGATCCGGCTGCTCGAGGAGCCGATCGTCCTCGACAAGCGCTACAAGCACGACATCGACGTCGTCGTCGACCGCCTGGTCATGCGCGAGGACGTCCGCAAGCGCCTCGTCGACTCCGTCGAGACCGCCGTTGCCCTGGCCGAGGGACTGGTCACCATCGAGCTTGTCGGGGCAGCCGACAACCCGAAACCGCCCCAGAGGATGACCTTCTCAGAGAAGTTCGCCTGTCTGAAGTGCGGGACGTCGATGCCCGAGCTCGAACCCCGGATCTTCTCGTTCAACTCGCCCCACGGCGCCTGCGAGCGCTGTCACGGTCTCGGGTCGCAGCGGGAGATCGACCCCGAGCTCGTCGTTCCCGATCCGCAGCTCTCGATCTCCCAGGGCGCGCTCGCCCCGTGGTCGGCGAGTGCCTCCGACTACTACGAGCAGATGACGCTCGGCATCGCCGAGCAGTACGGGGTCGACCTCGAGCGGCCCTGGCGGGAGCTCGACCAGGAGCACCGGGATCTCTTCCTCTACGGGACGGCCGGGGTCCCCGTCCAGGTGACCTACAAGAACCGCTACGGCCGGCGGCGGTCCTACGCCGCCCGGTTCGAGGGGATCCTCCCGAACCTCGAGCGCCGCTACAAGGAGACCGACTCCGAGTGGACGCGCGAGCGGATCGAGGAGTTCATGAGCGTCCGGCCGTGCCCGGCCTGCGACGGGGCCCGCCTGCGACCCGAGTCGCGCGCCGTGCTCGTCGCCGGGACGCCGATCGAGGCGTTCACCGCCCTCTCGGCCCGGCGGGCGCTCGTCTGGCTCGAGGAGGTCGAGCTCTCGACGACCGACCGGCACATCGCCCGGCTGATCCTCCGGGAGATCAACGAGCGCCTCCGGTTCCTCGAGAACGTCGGGATCGGCTACCTCTCGATGGACCGGGCGGCGGCGACCCTCTCCGGCGGGGAGGCCCAGCGCATCCGCCTGGCCACCCAGATCGGCTCGTCGCTCGTCGGCGTCCTCTACATCCTCGACGAGCCGTCGATCGGCCTCCACCAGCGCGACAACGCCAAGCTGATCGCCACCCTCGAGCGCCTCCGCGACCTCGGGAACACCGTCCTCGTCGTCGAGCACGACGAGCAGACGATGCGCGCGGCCGATCACCTCGTCGACCTCGGTCCCGGGGCCGGTGAGCACGGCGGGCGGATCGTCGCCGAGGGGACCGCGGCCGAGGTCGAGCAGGTCGCCGAGTCGCTCACCGGGCAGTTCCTCGCCGGGACCCGCCGGGTCGAGGTCCCGGTCGCCCGGCGCCGGCCGACCGGGTCGGTCGAGATCGTCGGGGCGGCGGCCCACAACCTCCGGGGGATCGACGTCAGGATCCCGCTCGGGACGCTGACCTGCGTGACCGGGGTCTCCGGCTCGGGCAAGTCGACCCTGGTCAACGAGGTCCTCTACAAGGCGGTCGCCAACCGGCTCCACCGGGCTCGCCAGCGGCCGGGCCCGCACAAGGAGATCCGCGGGCTCGAGCAGCTCGACAAGATCATCGCCGTCGACCAGTCGCCGATCGGCCGGACCCCGCGGTCGAACCCGGCGACCTACACCGGCCTGTTCGACGTGATCCGCGACCTCTTCTCGAAGACCGTCGAGGCCAGGGCGCGCGGGTACAAGCCCGGGCGGTTCTCGTTCAACGTCAAGGGCGGCCGGTGCGAGGTCTGCCGGGGCGACGGCCAGATCCGGATCGAGATGCACTTCCTCCCCGACGTCTACGTCCCGTGCGAGCAGTGCCACGGCCGGCGCTACAACCGGGAGACGCTCGAGGTCCGCTTCAAGGGCAAGACGGTCGCCGACGTCCTCGAGATGCCGGTCGACGAGGCCGTCGTCTTCTTCGAGCACATCCCCAAGATCTTCCGGCGCCTGGTCACCTTGCGGGACGTCGGGCTCGGCTACATCCGCCTCGGCCAGCCGGCGACCACGCTGTCCGGGGGCGAGGCCCAGCGGGTCAAGCTGGCCACCGAGCTCTCGAAGATCGCCACCGGCCGGACCCTGTACATCCTCGACGAGCCGACGACCGGCCTCCACTTCGCCGACGTCCAGCGGCTGCTCGAGGTCCTCCAGCGGCTGGTCGACGCCGGGAACACCGTCGTCGTCATCGAGCACAACCTCGACGTGATCAAGTCGGCCGACCGGCTGATCGACATGGGCCCGGAGGGCGGCGACGAGGGCGGCCTGGTCATCGCCCACGGGACGCCCGAGGAGGTCGCCGCCGTCCCCGGCTCCCACACCGGCGAGTTCCTCGCCGCGCTCCTCGCCCCCGCCCCGGCGGCCGCCCGGCCCCGCCGCCGGCGCCAGCGGGTGGGCGCGGCGGGCTGAGACGGGCGGGGCAGGGGTAGAGCCGG